>NZ_CP072113.1:0-633880 GCF_017654605.1 Yimella sp. cx-51 | reverse complement strand
TCGGACGCGGAACAGCGGTGGGCTGCCAACCGCCTTCGACCGGCTCGGCGACCTCGACGGTCTCGACGACTTCGGTGGTGGAGGAAGCAACGGTGACCTCGGCGGGCTCCTCGAAGCCGAACACCTCGGTGACCGGTGCGACCTGCGCCGGAGCCGCAACGGTCTCGGTGCGCACGGTGCGGCGCGGCGCGCGCGACGGACGAGCAGCCGCACGAGCGCGCTGCTGGGCGATGGCACTGTTACGCAGCCACACCACGACGCCGGCAGTGATCAGCAGACCGGCCAGCGGCAGCAACCACGACACGACGCCGAAGGGCGCCAGCAGGAGGGTCAGCACGGTGAAACCGAGAGCTGCAAGGAGCGAGATGCCGCGCACCTGACGTCCGTTGAGGCTCGACACCTTCGCCACCGCACCGCCGGCGCCGCCGCGCACGCGGTCGACGAAGGACGGGGTGGTCTCGTGCTCGAGGTGGTCGCTGCTCATGTCGTCTCCCACGATGTGCTGACCGGCACGCAAGGACGTGCGCGGTGCCTTGACGCTGACCTCGGGTGCCTGCTGACGCTGCGCACTTCGTGCACGAACCATGGGTGCAATGCCCTGCGGAAGCGGATCGCGCTTGGCGAGCACGCGCATCGCCTCGGAGAAGCGGTCGACCGAGCGAGCGGTCGCCATCGCCTCCCGGCGACGGATCCAATGCTGAAGCAAGTAGGCAGCCCAGATCGCGACGACGAGGAGAATCAACAAGCTGGTGGTCGGCACGAACCCGACGGTAGTTGCGGTCGGGGCTGGTTCCCGGGAGGTCCGGCGCGTGTCGCGACAACCGACACCGTTTTCCCGCAAGCCTTTTCGCGTTCGGGGCTCCGCGGTGTCAGCGAAGATGCTCCAACTCGGTCGGACACGGGCTCACCGATGATCCCAGGAGTGACCAGACGGGCCCACGGCCGTGCCGGATGAAACTCAACCCACCCACTCCACCACGCCACACCAAGGCACTTGGACAGCGCCTGCGTGATCGCCGGCTGTGCCGGATCAAGGCTCAGCCCAGTCGCTCCAGGCGATCGACGACGGTCTCGCCGAGGAGGTCTTCGACAGTGAGCGCGAAGGTGCGGTGGTCATGCCAGGCGCCGTCGATGTGCAGGTAAGCCCGGCGCACGCCTTCGTCCCGCATCCCCAATTTGGCCACGACGCGCAAGCTGCGAGCGTTGTCCGGACGAATGTTGACCTCCACCCGGTGAAGGCCTTCCCGGCCGAGAGCGTGGTCCATGGCCATCGCCAGCGCGAACGGCGTGATGCCTTGTCCGGCAAGCGGCTTCGCGATCCAATAGCCCGCCGCCGCCGACAACAGCGCGCCGCGCGCAATACCGAAGAGATGCACCTGTCCGGCGAGGCGGCCGTCCACCTCCAGCGCGAAGGGGAACATGCGTCCGGCCTTGGCTTCGTGATCCTGCTGGCGCACGAGTTGGGCGAAGGAGATCGTGCCGCCGACCGGATGCGGTGACGAGGAGTCCCACGGACGGTTCCAGTCGGCGTTGTCGCGCCGAAGCGTCAGGAATTCGGCCCGGTCGGCGCGAACCCGCAACGGACGCAGCTTGATCCGTCGTCCGCGGTGTTCGGCTTCGAGGGCGACCGGCCAGGGGCGATCACTCATGGGCAGCCCTCATGCCCGGTGGTCTCCGCCGTGCAGCTGATCGATCGCGTGGTCGAGCACGGGACGCAGGACGTCCAGAGCGTCGCGCACTCCCCCGGTCGAACCGGGCAGGTTGATCACCAGCGTCGTGCCGGCGACGCCGGCGAGCCCGCGCGAGAGCATCGCCCCCGGGATGCCTGCGGCAACACCCGGGGCACGCAGCGCTTCGGGGATGCCGGGGATCTGCCGATCGAGCAGCGGCGCAGTCTGCTCAGGCGTGGAATCGGTGGGGTTGAGGCCCGTGCCGCCGGTGGTGAGGATGAGCGCTGGCTCCGCCTGCAGTGCGGTACGGAGAGCGTGACCCACGGCATCACCATCGGCGACGAGCACGGGGTCGCCCGTGGCGAAGCCCCATTCCCGCAGGGCCTCCACCAGGATCGGCCCCGACCGGTCGGAGTAGACGCCGGACGCTGCGCGGGTCGAGCAGGTGATGACGACGGCGCTACGCACCCGGCTCCACCCAATCGCCGGAGCGCCCCCCGGATTTGGCCGTGACCCGCACGTCGGTGATGCGTGCGTGCTTGTCGACCGCCTTGACCATGTCGACCAGCGCCAGCGCAGCCACGGTGACCGACGTCAGGGCCTCCATCTCGATGCCGGTGCGGTCGGCGGTGCGCACGGTCGCCTCGATGTCGACGCGGTCGTCGAGCACCCTCAGGTCGACAGAAACAGCATGGATCGCCACCGGGTGCGCCAGCGGCACCAGCTCGGGCGTGCGCTTGGCCGCCTGGATACCGGCGATGCGGGCGACCGCGAGCGCGTCGCCCTTGGGCACCTCGCCCGAGCGCAGCGCTTCGATCGCCGCAGTCGAGAGCAGGACGCTTCCGCGAGCACTCGCCTGCCGGGCGGTCACGGCCTTCTGGCTCACGTCGACCATGTGCGCCGAACCGTCGTCGCGCACGTGAGTCAGACCGGATGCGTTGTCAGTCAATCGAATTCACCGTCCAAGGAGAGGACACGCAGCGAGTCGCCCGCCCGCACTTCGTCGACCTCGGCGTCGATCCACGCCAAGCCATTGGCTGCCGCGAGACCGCCCATCAGGTGTGATCCGGGACCACCGCTCACCCTGGCGTTGAGATACGGCCCGTCCGCCTCGATCCAGACACGGGCGATCTGTGCGCGACCCGGCGAGGTGCGCCACCCTTCGACCGCGGTCGCCGTGCCCCAGCGTGCGCTCGTCGGACGTCCGGCCATCGTCCGCAGGGCCGGAGCCACGAACATCACGAACGACACCAAGGCCGACACGGGGTTACCCGGCAGCGCGAAGAGCGGGGTCGTCTCGTCGACAAATCCGAAACCCTGGGGCTTGCCGGGCTGCATCGCGATGCGTTCGAAGGTCACGGCACGGCCGCCCTCGAAGGCTGCTTTGAGCGGCTCGAACTCGCCTGCGCTGACTCCGCCGGTGGTGATGATCGCGTCAGCGAGGGGCGCGGCTTCCTGTACGACTGCCAGGAGGGCCTCAGCGGTGTCATCACTGTGCCCGACGAAGGCCACCTCGAACCCAGCCTGCTCAACCAGTGCCGACAGCATCGGGGCGTTGGAGTCGGTGATCTGCCCGTGCTGCAGCGGGATTCCGGGCGCTTGCAGTTCGTCGCCCGTGCTGATCACCGCCACTCGCGGCCGCGGAGTCACTTCCACGCTTGTCGCGCCGCTGCCGACCAGCGCTCCCATGTGTCGAGCGCCGATGCGGGTGTCGGCCTGCAACACCACCTGACCAGCCTCGACGTCCTCACCGGCACGGCGCACGGAGGCGCCGGGCACCGCCGCCGCGTCGAAGCGCACCTGCTCGGTGCCACCGTCGGTGAGTTCGACCTGGACGATCGAATCGGCCCCGTCGGGCATGGGCGCCCCGGTCATGATCTGCCAGGCGGTGCCCGGTTCGAGCTGGAGCCGATCGGTGCGGCCGGCCGGAATGCAACCGGCCACTGGCAACACGACGTCGGCGGCGGTGACGTCCTGCGCCCGCACGGCATAACCGTCCATCGCCGAGTTGTCGAAACCGGGGAGGCGATGTTGGGCCCGAACCGGCGCCGCCAGCACCAACCCTCGCGCCCGCTGCACCGGTACCTGCTGCGTCGGCAGCCTCCGCATCGCGGCGGCGAGCCGGTCGGCGTACTGCTGCGGGGTCAGCATCGTCATCAGTGCGTCAACTGATGCTGTTCCAGACCGTTGCACTCGTCGGAGCCGGCCCATTCGAGCAACCACTCGCGGAAGTCGGATCCGATCTCGCCGTGACGCACTGCGAGCCGGACGACGGCCTTCATGTAGTCGAGCCGATCACCGGTGTCGTACCGGTTGCCACGGAAGATCACGCCGAGCACGCCACCGCCGGGCTGGTCGCTCGTGGCCTGGGTGAGCAGTGCGTCGGTCAGCTGGATCTCGCCGCCGCGGCCGGGCGCGGTGGTCTCCAGCACGTCGAAGATCGACGGGTCGAGCACGTAACGTCCGATGACGGCGAGGTTGGACGGCGCGTCCGCGGCAGCCGGCTTCTCGACCATCGAGGTCACCCGCACCACGTCCGTTTCGCCGTCGATCGGCTCGACCGCGGCGCAGCCGTACAGGTGGATCTGGTCCTGCGGCACTTCCATGAGGGCCACGACCGAGCCACCGTGCCGCATGCGGGCGGCGATCATGTCCTGCAGGAGCGAGTCAGTTTCGTCGATGAGGTCGTCGCCGAGCAACACTGCGAAGGGCGCGTTGCCCACGTGCGCCTTGGCGCAGAGCACCGCGTGGCCAAGACCGAGCGGCTCTCCCTGACGCACGAAATGCACATTGCCCAGGTCGGCCGACTTACGCACCCGACGCAGCTTCTCGTCGTCCAGCTTGCGCTCGAGGGCGGCTTCGAGTTCCCAGTGGCGGTCGAAGTGGTCCTCCAGGGCCGCCTTGTTGCGTCCGGTGATCATCAGGACGTCGTCGATACCGGCGCGCGCTGCTTCTTCCACGACGTACTGGATGGCCGGCTTGTCGACCACCGGCAGCATCTCCTTGGGGATGGCTTTGGACGCAGGCAGGAAACGGGTGCCGAGTCCGGCTGCCGGGATGACAGCCTTCAACACGGGCTCGTTGGACGCGACGCTCATGACGGTCAGGTTAGTGGAGAACTCTCACTCATCAGCGGTGCTACCGGTGCGAGCGCGCCCAGCCACCCGACGGCACACTGGTGACCATGACCAATTGGGCGGTCGCCCAAGCCAAAGCAACCGTCCGCGAGCAGGTACGTATGCGTCGACGGGAATTGCGCGATGTCGGGCGCGCCGAACGCCCCGCCCTGGCTGCGCGCTACGCAAACACGCTGATCAGCCACCTGGCCACCCACCAACCCGGCACGATCACCGCCTACGAGTCGTGGGCCACGGAGCCGCCCACCGAGGCGCTCATCGCGGGGCTCATCGACCAGGGCTGGCGGGTGCTGGTGCCCGACACCCTCCCCGACCTGGATCTGTCATGGCACGAAGCTGGCCGTCCGAAGGTCGACCTGGGTGTCGAAGCCATCGCGCAGGCCGATGTGCTGCTGATCCCTGGACTGTCGGTCGATCACGATGGCTACCGGCTCGGGCAGGGCGGCGGCTGTTACGACCGCGCGCTCCTGCGGGCACGACCCGGGGCGCCGGTCATCGCGATGATCTTTGATCACGAACTCGTCGACAGCGTGCCCCGCGAGCCGCACGACTGCCGGGTGGACGCCGTTCTCACTGCGGACGCCTTGATCACCCCCGCCCCACCGACTGGAACAATCACGCCGTAACCATCAGGGGGGCGGACGACCCGCAGCGGCCCTGACCGATTCGGAGCCGGAAGGAGCCCGCGTTGCCCCTGACGGACCTGGTCGCGCTGGTTCCCAAGTCCGGTGCCTACGACCTGAACGACCTCACCCGCACTCTGCTCATCGGCAGTGCGGTGCTGCTGGTCGCGATCGCCGCCGTGCGCTTCGCAAACCGATCGGGTCTGCCCACCCTGCTGATCTACCTCGCGATGGGCACGGTGCTCGGCGACGCAGGCTTCGGCCTGCAGTTCAGCGATCCGCTGATGACCGAGGTGCTCGGCTACGCCGCACTCGTACTGATCCTGGCCGAAGGTGGACTCACCACTGAATGGTCGAGCATCAAGGACAGTGTCGTGCCGGCGGCGCTGCTGTCGACGGTCGGAGTCCTCATCTCGGTGGGTGTCGTCGGTGTGGCCGTGCATTTCATGCTGGGTCTGGACTGGACCACCTCGCTGATGCTGGGCGCGATCGTCTCTTCGACCGATGCCGCGGCTGTCTTCTCGGTACTGCGCAAGGTGCCGCTGCCTGACCGGCTCAACGGTGTGCTCGAAGCCGAATCCGGTTTCAACGATGCACCGGTGGTGCTGCTGGTCACCGCACTCGCCGCCGCCGGCGCGAATGCCGGCGATGCACCCAACTGGGGAGCGATTGCGGTCGCTGCCGTGTTCGAGCTCACCGTCGGCGCCGTCATCGGCCTCTCCTTGGGTTACGTGCTCGGATGGGTGATGAAGAACTCCGCCCCTGGGTCGTCCGGCTTGTTCTCGATCGGCGTGCTCGCGGCGTGCGTCCTGGCCTTCTCTGTGGCCGACATCCTGCACACCAGCGGCTTCCTGGCCACCTACCTGTGCGCGTTGGTCCTGGGCAACCTGCACCTGCCGCACCGGCAGGCGGTGCGCGGCTTCGCGCAGTCGTTCGGCTGGCTGGCGCAGATCGGTCTCTTCGTCCTGCTCGGCATGCTGGCGGCGCCTTCCCGCCTGCCGGACCAGTTGTGGCCGGCGATGGTCGTCGGCCTCGTGCTGCTGTTGGTGGCGCGACCACTGTCGGTCTTCGGATCGATGCCCGGATTCGGGATCACCGTGCGCGAGAAGTTGTTCCTCAGCTGGGCCGGGCTCCGTGGCGCCGTGCCGGTCGTGCTGGCCACCGTGCCGTTGACCTTCGGCACGCGCGGCACCGAATGGATCTTCGACCTGGTCTTCGTGCTCGTCGTCGTCTTCACCTTGGTGCAGGCGCCCACGCTGCCCTGGGTGGCCCGCCGCCTCGGCCTGGTGAACCACTCGCACGTGGTCGACGTCGAACTCGAAGCGACGCCTTTGGACGAGCTCAACGCCGAGGTGCTGCATGTGCGGATCGGTGATGAATCCCAACTCAGCGGGGTCGAGGTGCACGAGCTACGCCTGCCCAAGGGCGCCAATGTCACTCTGGTGAAACGAGATTCGGGATCGTTCGTGCCCGGAGACCGCTCCGTGCTGCATCGCGGCGACCAACTGCTCATCGTCACCCCGAGCGCACTGCGCGGTGCGACGGTGCGCCGTATCCGGGCGGTCAGCGCCGACGGCCGGCTCGCCGGATGGCGCCGACCGAAGTCATGACCGGCACACCTCCTAGAATCTGACCTCGTGCCCACCTACTCCTATGCCTGCAAGAACTGCGGCCACCAGTTCGACATCCACCAGGCGTTCAGCGACAACGCCCTGACCGACTGCCCCGAGTGCGGCGGTCAGCTGCGCAAGGTGTTCAACTCAGTCGGCGTCGTCTTCAAGGGCTCCGGCTTCTACCGCACCGACAGCCGCGACAAGTCGTCCTCGACGGGCGGCACCAGCAGCGAGAAGTCGAGCGCTGCCTCGTCCGGGTCGTCCGACTCGGCCAGCAAGAGCGGTTCCGACAGCTCGAGCAGCGGCTCCTCCGCACCCAAGGTCGACAAGCCTGCGTCATCGAGCGCATCGTCCTCGACGTCGTCCTCGTCCAGCTCCGACTGAGCCCTTCGGGCTGACTTCTCCACAGGTCGGCCCAACGGCTGGGTGGTGCACAGGCGCCTTCGTGCAGTCGTCCTCGGTGGCACCCGCGACTAGCCTCGCCGCATGAACTCCACCCCTCGTGCCGAGATCGGCGTCATCGGCGGCTCCGGCTTCTACTCCTTCCTCGACGACGCGCGAACGCTGTCGATCGACACCCCGTTCGGTGCTCCCAGCGACGACGTCGTCATCGGCGAGGTCGCCGGACGCTCGGTGGCGTTCCTGGCTCGCCACGGCCGTGATCACCGCTTCCCGCCCCACCAGGTCAACTACCGCGCCAACCTGTGGGCACTTCGCTCCGTCGGGGTGCGACAGGTGCTCGCCCCGTGCGCCGTGGGCGGTCTCGATCCGAGCTTCGTGCCGGGCACGTTGGTCGTGCCCGATCAAGTGGTCGACCGCACGCGGGGCCGCGCCCACACGGTCTACGACGAACCAGGCGCGGTCGTGCACGTCGGCTTTGCCGATCCTTACTGCGCCCGCGGACGCAACGCCGTCATCACGGCCGGCCACGGTCAGGACGACCTACCGGTCGTCGACTCGGGCACGCTCGTGGTGATCAACGGACCCCGCTTCTCCAGTCGCGCCGAATCCCAGTGGCATCGCAGCGCAGGCTGGTCGGTGGTCGGCATGACCGGCATGCCCGAAGCAGCAATCGCTCGCGAATTGGCCATGTGCTTCACCAGTCTCTGCCTGGTCACCGACTCCGACGCCGGCGTCGAGGGTGACAGCGGCGTCACCCACGAGGAGGTGCTGGCCGTCTTCGGCACCAAGATCGAGCACCTCAAGCGCCTCGTGCGCGAGGTCATCACCTCCTTGCCGGCGCACGAAGCAGACGAGTCAGCCAGCTGCGCATGTCGCCGCACCCTCGACGGACTCCGCCTACCGTTCGAGCTGCCATGACCTCGGGCACGCCCTCGCCGTCGCCGGGCTTCCTGCACGCATTCCGCGGACCAGGACGTAACGCTCGGCTACGGCGCACGCGGCTGCGGCGAGCGATCGCAGCGGCCCTGGCACTGCTCGCGGTCTGGAGCCTGACCGGTGCGCTGCGTCCGGCGAAGGTGCCCACCCAATCGGTCGTCGTGGCGTCCAGGAACATTCCGCCGGGGCACACGATCACCGCAGCCGATCTGCGCATCGTCCAGTGGCCCGAGGACGTACGTATCCCCCACGTCGTCACCACCGCCGAAGCAACCGGACGCCGGACGATCGGCGACATCGCTGCGGGCGAACCACTGACCAGCACCCGGCTACCGAAGTCGGGGTGGTCCGGTGTGGCGGGCGACGAACAGGTCATGGCAATTCCACTGCTCGACGCCGAACTCGGGGCGTTGCTGCAAAGCGGTGACCGTGTCGACATCTACTCTCCGGACGGCGCCCGACTCGTGGGCCGCGCGGTGCGCGTGGTGATGTCGAACACCTCAGTGGTCAGACCAAGCACTCCTGATCGGACGTCCAACAACACCGTCATGGTGGCCGTTCCTGCCCGTGATTCCGCCCAATTGGCCGCGTCCGTGGCCTCTGCCGGCAGCCTGGGAACGGGTCTGGTGGCGGTGATTCGTCCACACCGCTAGCACAACAACTCGGAGACAGCAGGCGTTTCAGGTTTTCTGGTTTTCACTTGCTCCACTACTGTGACCGACGTTTGTTGGAAAAATCCCCGAAAGTAAGGAAAAAGCCGTGAAGGGCTTCAAGGAATTCCTGTTCCAGGGCAACGTGCTCGAGCTGGCCGTCGCGGTCGTCATCGGCTCGGCGTTCGCCAAGGTCGTCGAGAGCTTTGTCTCCGCCATCATCACCCCCGTAGTCAACGCTGCCGGCGGCAAGACCTCCGAGGGCCTCGGCTTCAGGCTCGTCAGCGATCAGAAGAACACCTTCATCAACTTCTCGACCATCATCAACGCGCTGATCGTCTTCGTGATCACCGCTGCGGTCGTCTACTTCGTCTTCGTCCTGCCGGCCAAGAAGCTGCAGGAGCGTCGTAAGTCCGGCGTCGAGATTGCTGCCGACCCGACCGAGCTCGACCTGCTCGCCGAGATCCGCGACGAGCTGCGCGCCCGCCGCTGATTTCAGCACGCTGAGCAACACCGAAGCGGCCGTCCCCACCGGGGCGGCCGCTTCGTCGTTCCTTGCAATCAATCACTCATTCCCAGTGGGGAGGGCGCTGTTCGCGCAGCCAGCGCTCGTGTTCGCGTTCCCGCGTTGCCTGCGACTCCTGCTCCGAGTCGTCCTCGGTGGCGCGGGGCTCGGGGCCGGCTACTCCCCCGGTGGCAGGCCGCACCACCCTGCGAGGCCGTCGATGCCCGCGAGGCTCAGTCGGCATCGCCGTCGTCCGTGCCGCCCGCGCCGTTCAGGTCGGCCATTTCACCAGGTGCATCGACGACAGATGCCAGCCGGGCCAATTGCTGGGCCGGATCGCTGAACACCTCGTGCAGCAGCACCCGCTCGTAGGTCCAACCCCGTCGGCGCAGCTGCCCGGGCCGCACCAGATCGCGGTCGCGCACATTGTGCATCGCCTGGAGCGCGACACCGTCGGTGTCGATCGCCACCTGGGCCGGATCGGAACCGTCCCCGCGTCCCACGACCAGATCGAGCGACGGACGAGCGACCACCCGGTCAGGACGTACCGACAGACCGTCCGCCCGGAGCCGCTCGGCGAGCTCGGCGAGTACGTGCCCGAGCGTGGCTGGGGCGGCTGCCGCGACCGGTCGATCGAGCACACTGCCACTGGAAGCCGTCCGGCGGCGGCGACTCGGACGCTTGGGCGCCGACTGCCGCGTGGAGGGGGTCTCGGAAGGGCTCGGTCCGCCCATCTGCGCATAGGTCAGCAGGTCGCGGAACATCACGGTGCCCTTGGCTCGCAGCGCGCCGATGGCCACCTCGTCGGGTCCGAAACCGACAACGACAACGAGCAACCGGCGCGCCCGAGTGGTGGCGACGAGCAGTTGGCGGTCGCCGACCTCCCCTTCCAACGCTCGTGCCGCAGCGCCGGCCAGTGCACCCGTGTCGTCCACCCGCACCCCGGTGCTGAGCAGCACTACATCGCGGGTGAAGCCCTGGGCGCGTTCGGCGGTGCGCACCACGAAGGGTTCGGCGACGGAAGCTTCCATGAAGCGCGCGAGCGGGGCATCGCTGCGGGCGCGACGCGCGAGTTCTGAACGGATCCGCTCGGCATGCTCCTCGGTCAGCGTCACGACCATCATCGATCGCGGTGTCGGCGACGCGGCATTCGCCGCCACCCGTTCGGCCACCTGATCGATCTCCGAAGCAGCCGGAGCCTCACCGTGCACGACGTCCAGTCGGACGCAACGCTCGGCGTCGCTCGCAGGGAACACCTGCACCCGGCCCGCGTACGCCTGCAGGTTGGCGAACTCGAACAATCTCGCGTCGTGCGAGCGGTAGTGGGTGCGAAGCTCCACCGCGGGCACCAGCGGCATGAGTTCCTCGAAGACTGAGGAGGCGTGGCGGGTGGCGGGTTCGCGGCCGGCATCGACGGCGAATGGACGCGGCTGCAACAGGCGTTCGTCACCGAAGAGCACCGTCTGCGTGGCCCGTCGCACCGCCGGGATCGCCTCCGCGGTCGACACCGAGCTCGCCTCGTCCATCGCGAGGACGTCGAACCACACCCCGCCGGACACGTGGGCCGGCACCAGCAGCGGGCTCATCGCCCAGCACGGCATCAACGCCATGAGCAACTCGGGTGCATGCGGCAGCAGCTCGCGCAGACTGCTGCCCTGATGCAACCCCTGCTGCACGGCGCGCACCTGCTCGGGCAGGTTGCGCACCACGAAGCGGACGCGCTCATCGACCTTGGCTCGCACCTGCGCGACGTGGCGGCTCCGGGCGACGTCGTCCTCCGCCGCGAGGTCATCCAGCAGCTTCGACATCTGGTCGCTGGCGGTGATCACCTGCCCGTCCAGCTGCGTCGACAACTGGTCGAACAGCGATGTCCACCAGATGAATTCAAGTTCGGCGACCACTTCCTCGGCAGGCACGCGGCGCATCGCGAGGTCGTCCAGCAGCGGGCCGAGGCCCTGTGCCCGCAGGGTGTCGAGATCGTGGGACACCTGCGGAAGGACGGCGAGACGGTCACTCGCGCGGTGCAACCGCGACAGGCGCGCCTGCAGGGAATCGAAGGAGCGGTCGAGCAGGTCACCGCCGTCGGCGGTCGTCTCCAAGCGGCCGGTGAGCCACTCCAGTTCCTCCCGCAGTCGTTCGTGGGCATCGAGCGCCTCACCCAGGCCCTTGGCGACCGCCGGAACGGCACCGCCACCGGCGAGAGAGCGCCAGTGTCGACGCTGACGTTCGGCCTGCACCAGCACACCGTGCAGACCAGGGCGGGGGCCAGGACGCAGGAGGCCCTGGGCCTGCGACACCAACCTTCGACGCTCCATAATTCCCAGTGCCTGGCCGTGCTCCCGGCGATAACCACGTGCACCGGTGGCGGCGGCGAGGTCTGCCAAAGGAGCGCTGAAAACCTCGGGTCGGAAGACTTCCAGCGTCGTCTCGACCTGACGGATCAGGTCGAGGCAGTCCTCCTCCTCGCGCATCGTGGACGGAGTCGGCAGACCCACCTGGTCGAAGAGTTCTTCGATGAGTGCGCGGTGTGCAGCCAACCGGCCTTCGGCCAGTTCGGCGACGCTGGTGCGAGCGCGTTCTGCCTGCTGCTCGCCCACGATCGTCGCGCCGTACCACGGGTCACCCTCTGGACCGGTCGACCACGCGCCGGCCCGCGCCACACCGAGCAGGCGGCGTCCGGCCTCGTCCCGCTGGGTCGGCGACATCGCCTGCAGGTCATCGGACGACAGACGCGCGCGTGAGTGGGGCGCCGGCCGACGGTGGCCGAGTTCGGTGATCTTCTCGATCGTCTCCCGCAGCGACACGTCCCAGGGCCGCTGCGGAGCATGCATCGCCTCGTGGTGCGCCTGCAATCTCGCCGCGGTCACATCGGGTTCGGGCAACGAATCGACCTGCGCGCCCTCCGCCGCCACCGCCTCCTGGATGCGACGGTTGAAGAAGGCCTCGAACTCAGGACCCGGCCGACCGTCGCCGAGGTGCATGACCAGATCGTCCAGCCCGACCTGCGCAAGACGATGCTGCACCGACTCGATGGCGGCCAGCTTGTGGCTGACCAGCAAGATCGGACGCCCCTGCGCGGCGAGTTCGGCGATGAGCGCGGCGATTGTCTGCGTCTTGCCGGTGCCGGGTGCTCCTGAGACGGTCAGATGAGCCCCGGCCAGGACGGCGTCCAGTGCAGCCCGCTGGGCCGAGTCGATCGGCAGGACGGCCGGGGCGCTCTGCACCCCGGTCGGGTCGACCGGCGGCGGCACGGCCCGCACCGCGTCGGTCGCCTCCGGGTCTGCGCACAGGGCGCTCACCACCGGATGCATCGGTGCCAGCGCACCGGGGTCCATCAGGTCGGCCACGAGATCGGTCTTGCTGACGTTGAAGGTGCTGATCACGAAGCGATGATCGATCGCGAAGCCCCGCACCGACTCGCACGCCCGGGCGATCTCCTCGAAGACCTTGCGCGGGTCGGACGCGGAGCCGGCCTTGGCCAAGGCAGCGAGCGCCTCGACGTCCAGTTCGACGCCGTGTTCGCCCGAGAGGTAAGCCACAAAGGCGGGGTTGACGCCCGGGTCACTGTCCAGCGTCAGGGCAAGGTCATCGGTGTGCCCGACCACCGGCCGCATGCGCACTCTGCGCAGCAGCACCGGAGCCAGCGGGCGGCGTCCGGCACCACGAACCTCCCAGTGCGCGAGCCCGATGCCGAGCCAGCAGGAGTCGATGCCGCGATCCTCTTGCAGCTCAACGGATTTGGAGCGGATCAATCGACCCCGGCGGGCTGCTTCGGAATAGGCGTACGACTCGCGCACCAACTCCGAGAGGCGAGCGCTGCCGGAGGAGAAGAAGCGCGCAGTGCCCGCCGGGTGGGCACCGGTCAGGTCGAGCACCCCGCGCCCGTGGTCGTCGAACCACAGCAACGTGTTGGCGCCACCGAGTTCGGCCAGCTCACGGCGCCACTGCTCGATATAACCCACCGAGGAGTCAGGCGCGAACGGTGCGGAGCCCATCAGCTTCGGTGCAGGAAGGCATCGACGAAGACCGTCGAAATCTCTGCGGGGTTCTTGGTGACGTAGGAAAGACCGTCGGTCGACTTCGCGACCTGCTTCAGCGCCTCCGGGTCGGTTTCGTCACCCATGGAGATCGCGACGATCTTGATCGGTTTGTCGGCGTTGTACGCCTTGCGAAGGTTGCCGAGCAGTTGCTGCAATGACAGGCCGCCGCCCGGATCGTCGTTCTTGCCGTCGGTGAGCACGACGATCGAGTTGACGTAACCGTCGCGGTAGGTCTTGGTCGCCGACTGATACGCCGCCCAGATCGAGTCGTACAGACCGGTGTCGCCGTTGCGCGCCACCAGGCCCGGGAGCAGACCGAGCTTGGTGATGAGTTCGTTCTTGTGCTTGATGCCTGCAGGGGTGTTCCCGATCTCCGCGACATTCGGCACCATCGCCAGGTAGTCCTTCCCCCTGCCGTCGAGGTTGGTGCTGAAGGCCCAGGCACCGATCTGCGTGGTGCCGGGCAGCGCGTTCAAGGCGAGCTTGGCGGTGTTGCCCAGCAGGTCGGCCCTCGTCTGCCCCGGGCTCACCTCGATGTTCATCGATCCGGAGACGTCGACCAGCACCAGCATGCGGGCGTCCTTGGCGAGGTCGTTCCACGACTTCACCGAGCTGACGTTCTCCGTCGGGCTCGGGGTGCGCGCAGCACGCAGATCGGTGGGTAGAGGCGAGCCGGCCGGAGCTTGTCCGCCGGGAACGCGCAGACCGGCGCTCTCCAGGCTGGTCTTTGCGGCCGGCGAACGCAGCGCGGCCAGGAGGGCGTCCGTCGCCGTCGTCGGTGCGCCGCTGCCCTTGATCGGCCGCACGAAGGGATAGTCGAGGCTCGGTGCGCCCTCGTCCGGCACCAATGCCCGCATCGGTTTACCCGGGTTGGCCTTGTCGAAGGCCATCAGCTGCTGCTCCGAGAGCGGGTAGGCACGCGCTTGATGGGGGCCGGCTGCTGCTCGCTGGGCCAGACCCTCGGGCGACAGGGTGGACCGGCTCAACCTGATGACTGCACGCAAGAGGTTAGTGCGGTCTTCCCGGTTGGTGGCGGTGCGATTGGCCATTGCCAGCGTCTCGAGCGCGGACGCCGAAGCCCCGGTGTTCTGCAGCGAGACCGGAAGCTGTCCGGCGGCCATCACCTCGCCCCAGGTAGCAGCCGTGTCCAGGCCGGGAAGTGCCTTCTGTGCGTCCGGCACCCCGATCACGATCGGTGAGCTGGCGATCGAACCGCTGCTGCTGACCCAGCCGGCGCCCAGGGTGGCGGTGGCGTCGTCGACCCACACCGAGGAGTCGGGGATCCACACGTCAGGGATGCCCGTGCCGCCGGCCTTGACCGCCTTGTTGGTCGATTCACCTGACGCGCGGGTCACGACGTACTGCGCGCAGACCGCGGGGTTCTTGGCGAGTTCCTGCGCCTGCGCGGCGACCGTGCCGTACAACTCGGGAGCGACGGCGACACTCACCTTTGCGGGGGCGGCACAGGAGGCGGTCGAATCGGCGGCAGTGGTCATCCCCGCGACCGCAGCGGTGGAACCGAGCGCAAGCGCGAGCAATCCCGCACCGGCGGCGACACGGCGGCGGCGCGGCACTGAACGCTTCTGCGGAGCAACGGGCGAGGTCATCGATGAGAAGGTTACCTGTCGGTTCAGCGCGGCGTCCCCGACGAGCCCTCCAAGCTGGTTGGGTGATGACGCCGACGTAATCCAGCAGTGCCAACCGAGGAGATTGACGGTGGGAAAGTTGCGCATTCCGCGCATGGGGCGTTCTGACGACGCCGCGAACAAGGCAGCCAGCCAGGACGACGCGGTGCCCGCGACCGGTGCTGCGCGCCTGCGGGGACGTTTGCGCCCCGCCACGCCGGAAGACCCCGTCGTCCGCACCCCGAACGAAGGTGTCGACCGGGGCATGGTCATCGGACGCGGGCTGCGGTGGACCTCCAGCTGGGCATTGCGCGGCTTGCTGATCTTCGCGGCGTTGTGGGTCTCGTTGAAGATCATCGGGCTCTTCTGGTCGGCGCTGCTCCCGGTCTTCCTCGCCCTGACCGTGTCGACGGTCTTGTGGCCGCCGGTGCGCTGGCTGCGCCAGAACGGCTTCCGTCCGGCCGCAGCCGCCGCCACTGTGTTGCTCTCCTCGATTGCGGTGGTGAGCAGCATCTTCGCGCTCATGGCGCCGTCGGTGTCGTCCCAAGTGCCTGAGCTCACCAAGAACTCCATCGACGGCGTCCGCAAGGTGCAGGACTGGTTGCAGGGTCCGCCGTTCAACGTGCAGCCCGATCAGATCGACAACGCCGTCAAGGCCGTCACCGACAAACTGCAGACCTCCGGCGACAAGATCGCCTCGGGCGTCTTCTCCGGCGTGTCGGTCGCCAGCGAAATCCTGGTCACCCTGTTGGTCGCGGCCATCCTGACCTTCCTCATGCTCAAGGACGGCCCCAACTTCCTGCCGTGGCTCCGCTCGGTGGCCGGCCGGGGGGCGGGCGCACACCTGACCGAGTTGCTCAACCGCGTGTGGCAGACCTTGTGCGGATTCATTCGCACCCAGGCGATCGTGAGCGCGGTCGATGCCACCTTCATCGGTATCGGCCTGATCGCGCTGCGGGTGCCGCTCGCGATCCCGCTGGCGATCATCACCTTCTTCGGTGGGTTCATACCCATCGTCGGTGCTTTCGTCGCCGGCTCGCTGGCGGTGCTGGTGGCGCTGGTGACCAAGAGCGTCACGACGGCACTGCTGGTGCTGTTGATCGTCGTGCTCGTGCAGCAGATCGAAGGACACGTGCTGCAGCCGCTGCTGCAGAGCCGTTCGATGGCGCTGCATCCCGCGCTCATCCTGCTGGGTATTGCCCTGGGTGGTCAGCTCTTCGGCATCGTAGGTGCCTTCTTCGCGGTGCCGGTGGCGGCGACCGTCGCGGTCACGCTGCGCTACCTCGGCGAACAGATCGACCTGCGCACCGGCGATCTCGACCCAGAATCGGTCAAGCCACTGACCCCGGAAGGTAAGTACGCCGTCGAACAGGCACGGGACGACATCCACCCGGAGACGAAGCCCGACCTGGCCGACAAACTCACCGATCTCTGAGCTGGCGGGGCGCTCGCTGGTTGGATTCAGCGAGCGCCCAGCCAGCATCTACACTGCTACGGCCGGTGCACACCGGCCCCCGCCCTCGTAGCTCAGGGGATAGAGCACCGCTCTCCTAAAGCGGGTGTCGCATGTTCGAATCATGCCGGGGGCACCAAAAGCTTGTCGAGACGCTGCCGCATTCCCAGCGAGTAGTTACTTCGCCTGATGGTTGACTTTGGTCTTCGGTTAACGCCTGACAGGGGTTCGGCTGATGCTTGCGACTCCCTGATCGCTACCGGGCGAGACCAAAGCTCCAAGTCTTGCCAGTCTTCCGGCAGCATCATCATGTCCGGACTCTGAGTTCGGATCGAGGCGAACTGCTCTAGCGTGTGGCGCAGCTGGCCGACGAGGCCGTGTCGGTCGTCGTGGCGCAGCAGGTACGCGATGACTGCGAGTGTGCCGTAGACGCGGTCTACGCGAGCGCGGGCGTGATCGAGGAGTGGATCGCCCTTGCGCCGGTTGAGCTGCGGCTTCATGCCGATCGCGCGGTTCCAGAGGCGACCGTGGTGGGGAACGACGCTGCGAACGATGTTGATTGCCTTCAGCCAGGATCGCAGTTCGTCCGCCCGGGCTGAACGGCGTCGTCCGCGCGATGCGGATCGCGGCAGACAGCAACCGGCATGCGGCGCAGCATGGGTCCCGCTTCAAGGACGAACAGCCTGAACTGTTCTTCTTCTTCGGCTTTCATCAGTTCACCTCTTCCATCCACTAAGACGGAGGAGTCACCCGATCGGACAGGTCAATCATTGAAGTTGTGGAATCGCGACGACGATGGCCGCGATCCGACGAGGGAAAACGGCCTGCACCCGGCCGATGAATCGAGCCGAACTCAGCCGGCCGGGGTCGCGTCGCACGACCCGTCACCGCGCATCGCCTCGACGGTGCGCTGGTAGGACGCGGGGTTCTTCGTCTGGCTGACCGGCGTGATGACGTAGCCGTTGTGATCGACATAGGTCGGGTTGTACGTGAGCTTCTGGGAGGTCTTGCCGTCCTTGTCTCGGCTCAACGTGACGGTGGTGAGGACGCCGTCCTGCGCCATCGGAGCAAAACCGACGGACGGCCCCTGCTGCGACAGCATGTTTCCGTTGGAGTAGACGACGTACCGGCCGTTGATCTTGGCGCACTGCTGCACGACGTGCGGGTGATTGCCGATGATGTAGTCGACCATCCCGGAGTTCAACAGCGCAGGGGCGATGCGCAACTGGTCGGGCGACAACTGTCGGGTCTGCTCGATGCCCCAGTGGATCGACACCACGACGAAGTCGGCACCGGCGTCGCGTGCCCGCTTGGCGTCGGCTTTCAGGCCTTCGACACCGCGCAGTTCGTACATGTTGTCCTTCATCCACGGCACGGCAGCCGGGACGAACACCTGGTCACCGATCGCGTTCGACAACGTGAACGAGTACGAGAGTTGGGCGACCTTCACGCCCTTCACGTCGTACACCGCCGTCTGGTCCTTCGGATCCGGCGCCGGCCCGGAGGCCTTCAGGCCCACCCGGTCCATCTCGTTGCGGGTCTGCTGGATGCCGGTTTCCTTGGCGTCGTAGGTGTGGTTGTTCGCGGTGCTGCACCCGTCGAAACCAGCGTTCTTCACCGCGTCGGCCACAGTGTGCGGCGAGTTGATGATCGGCGCAGTGGCTGCCACCCGCAGCGACAGATTGGTGTCATTGCTGCTCAGCGGCGTCTCAAGCTGGCAGATCGCGAGATCGGCCTTCTTCAGGATCGGTGCCACCTGGGCGAACATCGGGTTGAAGTCGTACTTGCCGCCCGTCCCGTTCGCGCGGGCCGTCGACAGCACACCGGGGTGCGGAAGGATGTCGCCGGACGCCGCAATGGTCAAAGTGACAGGTTTACCGGTGACCTTCGGGCCTGCCTCGGAGGTCGTGCCACCCGCACCGCTCGAACTGGACGACGAGCCCTTGCCACCACCGGTGGTGGACGCAGAGCCACCCGACTCGCCGGATCCGAGTGAACAGCCGGCCAGCAGGCAGGAGGCGGCCAGGGCAGCGAGCGTGGCGTGACGGCGCATGATGTGAGTATCCCCTTGTCGATGGCCGATCCGCGGAGCCACACGCAACAGCGAGCGACGCGGACCGACTTCTTGACCGCCGATCCTACTGAGCCCGGCCCACAGGTTCACGCACAGATCACCGCTCGGCGGGCCGGGTCGGTGACGAGATGGATCAGGCGGCTTTGGTCATCTTGACCAGTCGAGCCTTCAACCGGTCAACCCGATGCGCATTGTCGTGCAGCGCAATGTATCGCTCACCGTGCGCGACCAGCAGGGCGTCGTCCAGTCGGCGTACAGCACCCGGCACGCTGCGATAACCCATGCGGTGATCGATCACCGACATGTCGACCGCCCGGATCGACTCCGCCAGCTCCGCCAGCGAGGTGATGCCCAGCTCGAGCACGAGCCCGGCGATCCAGGCGTAGTGCTCCGGACGCGACCAACTGGAGTCGGCGTACTGACCGGCCAGGAACGCTGCCAGCTCGCGCGGGCTGATCCGCGGGTCTTCCTCGGGCTGCGCCTCGGGCACCTCGTGGACCCCGCTGCGCAGGCGTTCGCGGATCGTGGAGAACTCTTGATCGGCGAGTTCGAGCAGACCCGCAGCCAGGCTGAACCGGCGGTCGAAGTCGGAACGGTATTCGTCGGGCACCGTTCCCTTGTAACGGATGTCGTGCTCGAACTCCGCCCACGCGTGCTGCAGCACCGTGCGGATCTGCACCTGCACCGGACGATCACCCACCGCCGGGTGCACGGCCTGATCCGCCGGGGCCAAACGGATCTGCAGGTGCCGGCTGGCGTACCCGAAGCGTCCTTCGCTGGCGGTCTCCTGCCCCATGTCGCGGTCGTCGAGCACCTCGGCCTCGGACGCCAGCAGTTGCGCCACGGCGGCAACGTCACTGTGGACGTAGGTGATGACGCGCAGCCCGATGGTGTCGCCGATCTGTGCGATCGGGTCGGCGTAGAGCGGCACTCCGTCAGCCATTCGTCCGGCCTTCTCGGCGAACGACTCGATCGACTTGGCCCGCCCGGTGACGCTCAGATAGTTCAGGCCGGCTTCGTCGAGGATGCCGACGACCACGGCGCTCGCCTCGTCCGCCGCCCGACGCAGGAGGGGGTAGGTGCCGGCGTAACGCCGGGTCGCGCGACGCACCACCTCGACGTGTTGGGCTGCACGCGGTGGTCGGGGCGAGGGCACGAGATCAGCCGGCAGGCGCGGGGTGACGATGTAGCCGTCCGGATATTGCCCGTAGGTGACGACATCGGTTGGGCGGTGCTCGCGGTAATAGACGACATAGGCACAGATGACGGCATCGACCTGGTCCTCGGCCATCCGCAACTGCGACTTGCGCGACGCCCCCTCGATGGAAGCGACCAACTCACGCCACTCGGTGTTCAGCGCGACGTGCGCCGCGGGTTGGGCGGACGACAGCGATTCCACCAGCCGGGTCAGGGCGAGCAATTCGGTGCGCATGTCGTCGACCGAGCGCCCCTGCTTGTTCTTGTACTTCAGCGTGCGGCCGAGGCGGAACAACGCCACCGTGGCGGCGTGTGGGTAGACCTCGACTGCGCGTCGCGGAGCGCTGGATGACGGGTCGATGGCGAACCCCAACAAGGCACAGACCCGGGCACCTCGAGGACGCTCGGTGAATGCCGGGTTGGTGCGGTTGGCCGGGTGCGCTCCCGCGTCGAACTTCGCGAAGTCGTGGTTGAGCAGCTTCTCTGCCCGACGAGTGCCCGTCTCGTTCGTGACCACCAAAGGAGCATCGATGCCCGCAACCGCCCAGTCGGAGAGATAAGGCGTGACCGCTGCTGCGATCTCCTCGTCAGTGATCACCGACGAAAGATGTTGCAGCACACCGTGATCGTCGATGACGGCGACGCCGGTGCGGCTCTTCTCGCCCCAGGCCAGATCGACACCGATGAAATGCATGAGTGCAGCATGTCAGGCATCACCCTCCGGACAAGGCAACCGGCCGACCTGAGCTACGGGTTACGCCGTCGATGCCTCGAGCAGCAACTGCAGTTCTTCGCGGGCCCAGTCGCAGATCTGCTGCGGATCAGGCACGAGTTCAGGACACGTCGTGATGCCAAGATGCAAGGTGTCCTTGTGCCCGAGCAGGGTCACATTCATGCCCATGCCGTCCGCGACGACGGAGACCGGATACATGCGTTCCAACCGGGCACCGGCGAGGTAGACGTCCTGGGTGCCGCCCGGGACGTTGGAGATCACCAGGTTGAAGGGCCGCATCGCCCGGAAGAGCCCGCCGTCCCAGACAGCCCGGCTCGCCGCGCCGAGGATCATCGGCGGCGCGAACTCCATCGCCGACACCAGGACGTTCGGTGGTACCGCTCCCCCGCTGCGCTTGGCGGCCTTGCTGAACTTGCTGCTGCGCTTCAGCCGGCGCAGCGGGTCGTCCAGATGGGTGGGCAGCGTCGCCAACATCGCGGTCACGTAGTTGCCCTGCGTCGAACGATCGGGTGAGTGCACCGCGACCGGCACCATCGCCACCAACGGCTGCGACAACACTCCGCCGTCGTGCAGCAGCCAGCGTCGCAGCGCCCCGGCGACAACGGCCATCACGACGTCGTTGACCGATGTGCCGAAGGCTGTCTTCACCTGCTTGATATCAGCGAGCGGCAGGTCGGTCACCCCGACGCGGCGGCGCCGCGAGATCTTCGCGTTGAAAGAGGTGACCGGCGTGCGAACCGGCAACGAGTCTCCTGCCTGACTCTGCTGGGAAGGTTTGCGCTGCAACGGATTTCGCGGTTTCGCGGCGGTAAGGGCAACAAGTCCCGGTAGCCAGCGGGCCAGCCCGGTGGCGATGGTCCACGCGTCCCCGGGCCGTCCGGCCAGGTGCACCAGCGAGCGTGCCACCATGCCTGCGCCGGAGGGCGCCGATCGCGGCTCGAAGACCGCCGCCTCACCGGCCGGAGCGTCCGGGTCGAGGTCGATCAGGGCGCCCAGCACCTCCATGCCTGACATCCCGTCGATGACGACGTGGTGGGTCTTGGTGAAGATCGCCACGCGGTCGTCAGGCAGACCGGTGATCAGGTAGGTCTCCCAGAGCGGACGGCTCATGTCGAGGGGACGCTCCTGCAGTCGTCCCACGAGTTCGAGAAGTTGGCTCATCTCACCCGGAGACGGCAGGGCACTCTCGCGCACGTGGTACGACAGGTCGAACCGGTCGTCATCGACCCAGTACGGCCGGTCGAGCCCGAGCGGCACGGTCGCCAGCCGCTGCCGGAAGACCGGCACGCGTTCGATCCGGGTCGCCACGAACGAGGTTAAACGCGCCAGGTCGAACTTGCCGTCGACGTCGCTGGGATCGAGAATCAACAGGCTGCTGATGTTGCCGGTCATGGTGGCCGTCTCGAGAGCCAGGAACGCCGAATCCATCGGCGAGAGTTGCTTCATGCAGCGAGTATGCCGTGCGACTCCACCCAGGAGAGCATGGTCTTGGCGGTGCGTTCGGGGTGTTCCATCATCGGCACGTGCCCTGTGTCGTCCCACTCGGCGTAGAGCCAGCGCGGGTTGCCCTTCTTCGCCCAGCGCGCCGCCTCGATGTCGACCAGCCGGTCGTGCGTGCCGTGGATCAGCAGCACCGGTGCCTTGATGCGGTGGTAGCGGTCCATGACGGCGCGGTGAGCGATTGTCTCCTGGAACATCGTGCGCGCAGCGACGCCGAGGGCTGCCAAGGCTTCGGGAAACCTGCGCCGCGCCTTGGCCATGTCGACATGGGCGTCGAACATCTCCTGGTCGCGGATGGTCCAGTCGGCGAAGCAGAGGCGCATGGTGTGCTCGATCTCCGCCTCCGGCGTGATCGGACGCTTGCGGGCCTTGCCCACGACGCCGCGCGCCGCCGGCGTGATGAGCGATCGGAGGGAGGCGAGTTGGCGCCCGGGGTAGCGCCGCGGGGCCGGCATGGCGGGGTTGAGCAGCACCACGCCACGCACGGCGTCCGGGTGGGTGGAGGCGAGCATCGAGACGATGAGCCCGCCCATGGAGTTGCCGGCAACGACGGCGGGCTCGCCGAGGACCTCCTCGATGAACTGGCGCACGAGTTTGGCGTTGTTGCGCACCGACGAACTGCGTTCGACCGCCCGGGTCAGACCGTGCCCGGCAAGATCGACTGCGTAGACGCGGTAGCCGGCCTCGCGCAGGTACGGCGCGAGGAGCACGTAGTTGAGCGCCATGCCGCCGAGCCCGTGCACCAACACGAAGGGCACCGCGTCGGAGGGTCCGCCGAAGTCGATGTAGGCAACGGGACCGTCGAGATCGATCGATCGATATTCACCACCCCACTTCTGCGCCAACTGCGGAAGGGAGGTGTCAAGCGACGACATCGGCTGCTCCATGTGGGTTGTCGGGACGGGGGAAGAAGGGGCGCAGGAGACTCGGGGGCCGGAAGGGCTGCCAGTCTCCTTCGGGTTGCGCGAGGCGATCGGCGATCGCGAAGAGGACGTGGGGGTCGAACCCGATCGAGAGATGGCTCGAACAGACCCTGATGTTCTCGGAGTGGTCGGTCGGAGGTTCGATGCAGTGCTGCCAGGCAACGATGCCGTCCTCCCGCGAGTAGATGGAGGTGGTCGGCACGCTCAGTGGGAAGGCGCTGCGGCCGGTGGCCGTCGTCTGCGTTTCGTCGACGGCGTGCAGGTGCCTGAAACGGGTGTAGATCGAATCGGCGCGCGACTGGTCGAAACGCTGCAGCCGGTAGGGAGTGGCGAGGGTGATCACCTGCCGTACCGAGTCGGGGAATTCGTGGGCCAGTTGGCGGGCGTAGATGCCGCCCAGGCTCCAGCCGATGATCGACACCTTCGACCGGTTGCGACGCGCAATGCGCTGCAGCGCGACCGGCAGTTCGGCGCGTACCGCGGCGGTCGGTCCGACATTGCGGCCAAGATGCCACGCGTACGGCCGGAACCCACGCAGCCGTAGGAACTGCCGCAGCGCGAGCGTCGAGGTGTCGTTCGCCGAAAGCCCCGGCAGCACCAGCACCGGATGCCCGTCCCCTACTGCCGTTTTCGGCAGCAGGGGCACGGACGCCAGCATCAGCTGTACTCCGAGAGCGGCGCGTGGGAATTCCGTGGCGAGGCGCACCGCGGACGGAGCCCGCGCCAGCAGGTCCGCAGCCGAGGCGCGGAACGATGCGGACACGTCGTCCGGGGTGGTCGCTTCTGTCTCCACGGTTCCCATCTTGCCGTTTTCGTCGCCGGATAGCGGCGAGAACGGCGTACGAACGTGGCCGGTCAGACCGTGCCGCAGTTGGTGGCGATGGGCTTTGCGGCGAAGCGGTCCATCAGCCAGGTCGTGGCCGGGTCGAGGTCCTTGATCATCGGCGTGACGTGGTTGAGCACGGTCTTGTTGCCGAGGTTGAGGCCAGGAACCGGCACGTAGGTGACATTCGCGCCACGCGCGCACCAGTCGACGGCGAGCTGCCGGGCCTGGGCGTGCGGAACGATGTCGTCGACGACACCGGTGCTCACCCGCACCGGCGCGGTCGGGCGCAGACGGCCCAGGCGCTGCTGGTCGAGCACAGCGCCCACCGCCGGGTTGGCGTCAATCACTGCGGACATCGGCTTCCCGCTCACGGTCCACGAAGAACTCTTGGCGAAGGGGTACTTGAAGATGATGTCGCCCGTGCACATCGTCGACAGATCCTTCAGGGCCGCCTTGCCGGCAGCATTGGTCTCGGCATCGACGTACGGACGCAACTGCGGGTATGCCTGCACGAACCCGTTGAGCGACCACCCGGCGGCACCGGCGATGGCACTGCCGTCGATGCCCTTGAGGGTCTCCTTGAGGTCGGCCGGGGGTGCTCCTGCTGCCGCGCCGGCCAGTTGCACATCGGGTGCGTACGTAGGTTGCAGTTCTGCTGCGGAGGCAGTCGATCCGCCACCCTGGCTGTAGCCGTAAAGGCCGACCTTGCTCTGAGCCGTGACGGTGGCACCGGGCACGGAGCGAGCAGCTCGCGCGGCGTCGAGTGCGGCGTGACCCTGGTCGATCCTGTTGACGTAGGTGTGCAGGCGGTCGGTAGCGCCGAGTCCGACGTAGTCGGTCACCATGACGGCGACCCCCTTGGACAGCAGCTTGTTCATCGCGATGTTCTCGTAGCCGATCGTGAACGTCTCGCCGGTCACAGTGATCGGGCGCTCCAGACCCATGCTCGGTGCGCACTGGTCACCCTGACCCTGGGTGCCGGGCGAGAGCACGACGAGCGGACGAGGACCAGGCCCGCTCCAGGCGGTCTTCGGCTCCAGGTAGGCGCCGGTCACGCCGGCCGGAGCGCCGGTCGAGTCAGTGGTCTTGTACATGACGCGGGTGGCCTTGGCCGGCAAGGAGGAGAGGATGCCGGGCAGCCACCACGCGATGGTCATCGGCTGGCTGCGCACGATCGCACCGTTGGCCGCGGGCAGCGAAGCGGGGACGTCGTAGAAGGCCGGGATGACGACACCACGGGAGACGGCAGCTTCTGCCGGAGTGGCAGTGGCCATGAGGGCGAGTGCTGCGGCGAGCGCGGCGGTACGGCGTACGTAGGGCATGGGCACTCCAGGGGCCGCAGAGAAATCAGGCGAACTTGAACGCTCGTACAGTCTGCTGGGTAACTTGAATGTGAAGAGCGTGAAGCGCCCGTGGGCCCGCCCAGTGGTGCTAGGCCAGCGGCGTCGCCAGCTCGCGGTAGATGATGCCGCTGGCTCCGTTCAACGTGTCGCGTCCGTAGTAGAAACCGCCCGGCGCACGCGAGAGCATCGCCATTTGGTAATCACGACCAAAACCCTTCACGTGCCCGATCGAGTTGAGTCGGTAGCCGCCCGTGCGCGGACCCCAGCCGTTCTTCAGTTCAAGGTTTACGAAGCCCTTGTAGCCGGGCAGCACCACGCCCCAGATCTGCGACTGCGTGACGTGCGACATCCACGATCGGACGAAGGTGCGCTCGGCTGGCGTGAGCACCGGCGTCCCGTTGACCAGGTAGGTCTCGAGCTTCAGCCAGTCCCAGGCGGTAGTGGTCGAGTAGCCCCACCAGGTGGCGGTGCCCGCTGCTCCCCCACCGCGGACCGTGGTCGCAGTGAGCCCCATCAGGCGGGCGACCCGCTGCACATTCGCCAGCCCCACCTGCGCCAGCAGCGAGTCGGTCGCGGCGTTGTCGCTGTAATCCATCATGCGCCCGATCTGGTAGCGCTGACTCTCGGTGATGGGTCGCCGCTGCTCCCGCCACACCCGCAACAATGCACACAGAATGAGCACCTTGACCGTGCTGAGCGTCTCGTTCTGGAAGTTGTTGTAGGTGTAGTACTTACCAGACCTGTTGTCCCACAAGGCGATACCAACGGTGCCGCCCCGGGCGTTGAGATAAGCCGACAGCTGCGAGGTGAGCCGCGAGGCCGTCACCGCTTCAGCCGCAGGGGCGCTCGCCACCCCGAGCACCGGCACTGCCGCAACACCCAGCGCACCCAGAACTACCTGCCGACGGTTGACCTGCCCACATTCGCGCACGCTCCTGAAACTACCCGGCACCGAGCACGAAGAACACCTGTTCAGCGAAGCTGTTGAGTACTACGATGAGTAGTACTCAACTCGTGAAAGAGGGCCTGTCATGACCGACGACACGTTCCAGCCGGGCGAGATCAGCGATCTGGAGTGCGTGGAATTCCTGCGCAGCCAGGAGCTCGGCCGCCTCGCCTTCCACCTGCTCGGGGAGGTGCACATCGTCCCGATCAATTACGCCCTCGACTCCGACGGCCGCATCATCTTCCGCACCGCCGAGGGCAGCAAACTCCTTGCCGTCACGATGAATGACGATGTCGCGTTCGAGGTCGACGAACTGGACGGCGAGCGTGCCACGAGCGTGGTCGTACGCGGCCGGGCCCAGGTGCTCGAGGGCGAAGCGGCGTACGTGGCCGACACCGTGCCGCTGCGACCTTGGCTCGACACACCGAAGTTCAACGTCGTGGCGATCGTGCCCTCCGAAACGACCGGTCGACGCTTCCAGATGCACCGGCCCTGGAAGTCGATGCGCCCCAGCTGATCGAGCTGCGGCGCAGGCCTCGCGGTGTCGCTACTCTGCAGGGGGCCGAACCTCCACCAGGAAGCGACACCGCGATGAAGCGTCTCCTTGCCAGCAGCGCCGTGATGGCATTCTCCGCGGTGGTTCTCGCCGCTCCGGCACCCAGCCAGGCGCTCATGCCTGCGGCCGTCACCCGCACCCCGGCGGGCAATTTCCATCCTGTCTCTCCGCAGCGTGTGGTCGACACCCGAAGTGCCGGTGGCATGGTGCACGCCGGGCAGGTGGTGACCGTGCCGGTGACCGGTCAGGGCGCCATCCCGGCGGGCGGCGTCCAGGCCGTCGTCGTCAACCTCACGGCGGTTGATCCCGCCAGCAGCGGTTGGTTCACCGCGTACCCGTTCGGCGGCACCGTCCCGCAGACCTCCACGCTCAACTTCCGCAGCGCCCGCACCGGCGCGGTGACCGCGACCATCCCGGTCGGCGCCGACGGCAAGATCGCAGTGCGGGGTGGGCGGGGTTCGGCCAATCTGCTGGTCGACGTCATCGGGTGGTACTCCTCTGCGACGTCCACTGCGACGGGCGGCACCCTGCTCAACCCCCAGGATCCGTACCGGTCGATCGACACCCGCGCAGGGGGCGGCGCAATCCCGGTCGGACGCACCGCGATCAACGAGTTCAGCTTCTACGACGGCAGCGGTTCGCGCCTGAAAGCGGTGGTCGCCAACATCACCGCGATCCCGACGTCCGGCAGCGGCGGCTATCTCACCGCGTGGAGTGGTGAGGGCACGCGTCCGGGCACCTCGACGCTCAACTACGCACCGGGTGAGGTGTCGCCCAACACCACGACGATCCCCGTTGTCTACAACCGCACCGATGCCCTGGGCAACAGCTGGTACCGCTACGCGATCACCCCGGGCGGGCACGGTTCGGTGAATGTCATCGTCGACATCGCCGGCTACTACACCACGGCCGCGGACGGCGTCGGGGCCGTCTTCGTGCCGCTCAGCCCGACCCGGCTGGCCGACACCCGCACGGGCGCCGGTGGTGTCAGCGGCAAGCGCGGCACCAACAGCACCACCAATCTGCTGCTGCCGAGCACGCTGGTGAGCCTGAGCCGCACGCAGGCCTTCGCCGGAAATCTCACCGCCACCGGCGCGACGAAGAGCACCTACCAGACGATCTGGTCAGGCACCGCGCCCACCGACAGCAGCACCACCAATGTCGAACCCGGCTACGACCGCGCCAACGGCGCCCTCGTGCTGACCATGCTGAACGACAACGCCACCCGGCTCCGCTACGCCGTCTTCAACCGGACGGCCTCTGCCGATTTCGTCGTCGACATCACCGGACGCTTCGACACCTCCCCCGATCAGCCGGCTGCCGCACCCAAGAAGTCGGCCAAGCGCATCGTCTCGAGCCGCACCTACCTCGTGCCCGCCAAGGGCTCCTCGGGTGACCGCTCAGAGTGAGACATTGGCGCCCATGATCACGGTGCGCTCCTCCGGCAGCCGGAAATACTGCACCGGGGTGGCGGCGTTGTGGGCCAGCCCGATGAAGATTCGCTTGCGCCACTTCGGCATCGACTTGTCGTTCGACTGCTGAATGCTGATGCGCGACAGGAAGTAGGTGACATCGCCGGCGTCGAACTCGACGCCGCTCTCCCGTGCCTGCTCCAGCGCCGAGGGGACGTCCTGGTCGTCCTGGAAGCCGAACTTCACCGTGAGGTGGGTGACATGGTCGTAGGGGTCGCCGAGATCGTCGATGGTCACGCGCTCCTCGAGCGGCACGTGCGGGACGTTCGCCGAGACGGTCGACACGATGAGCACGTTCTCGTGGATCACGTGGTTGAAGCTGGCGTTCTCACGCAAAGCCAGCGGCGCGGTCTGTTTGGTCGGGTGCAGGAAGACAGCCGTGCCCGGGACGCGCATCAGCGGGTCGGTGTGCAACCGGTCGAGGAAGGGCAGCAGCGGACCTTCGAGGGCGTTGCGACGGTCGGTCACGATCTGCTGCCCGCGACGCCAGGTGAACATCACCACCGCGACACACGAAGCGATGAGCAACGGCAGCCAGCCGCCGTGCGCGACCTTGGTGAGGTTGGCGCTGACGTAGACCAGTTCGAGGGGCGCGAACAACAACGCCAGGAGCACGATCTTCCAGCGCGGCCATTTCCAGCGGGTGCTTGCCAACAGCAGCACCATGATCGTGGTGATGATGAACATGCTGGTGACCGCGACACCGTAGGCGGCCGCCAGCCGCTCCGATGACTTGAAGGACAGCATCAGCACCACGACTCCGCCAAAAAGCAGCCAGTTGATCGCCGGCACGTAGATCTGACCACCCTCGTGTTCAGAGGTCTGTCGAACCGTCAATCGAGGCAGATAGCCAAGTCGTTCAGCCTGCCTGGACATCGAGAAGGCACCGGAGATGACCGCCTGCGAGGCAATCGTCGTGGCCATCGTGGCGAGCACGACCAACGGCAGGGTCGCCCAGGTCGGGGCGAGATGGAAGAAGGGACTGTCGATCTTGGTGGGGTCTTTGCTGAGCATCGCTGCCTGCCCCAGATAGTTGGTGACCAGGCAGGGCATCACCAGGAAGAACCACGCCCGGCTGATCGGCGGACGTCCGAAGTGGCCCATGTCGGCGTAGAGCGATTCGGCGCCGGTGATGGCCAGGACGACTGCACCCATGGCCACGAAGGCAATGAACGGGTCGTCGGCGATGAAGGCCACTGCATAGCTCGGCGAGAGTCCGCGCAGGATGCTCGGCGTCTGGGCGATGTGCGGGATGCCCAGCACGGCCAGAGTGACGAACCAGAGCACCATGATCGGACCGAAGGCTCGGCCGATGATCGCGGTGCCGAAGCGCTGCGCGGCGAACAGCGCGGTGATGATGACCACCGAGATGGGCAGCACCCAGTCGTGCACCTGCGGCGCCGCGATTTGCACACCCTCGACCGCCGACAGCACCGAGATCGCCGGAGTGATGACGCTGTCGCCATAGAAGAGCGCCGCCCCGATCACGCCAAGGACAACAACGGTGCGGAAGCGCCTACCACCGGGTTTCACCGCTCGCCGGGTCAGGTGTGACAACGCCATGACACCGCCTTCACCGTCATTGTCGGCTCGCAACACGAAGACGATGTACTTGACGCTCACGATGCCGGTGATCGACCAGAAGATGAGCGAGATGATGCCGAGGATGTGCGGCAGCGTCGGCTTCACATCTCCGTGATCGATGTTGAAAACCGTCTGCATGGCGTACAGCGGGCTGGTGCCGATGTCACCGAAGGCCACTCCCAGGGCTCCGACGACGAGCCCGAGGGCACCGGCTCGCTTTCCGGCCCCTGCACCTGAGTGATGTGCGTTCACTCGCGACATTGTGCTCCTGCACCACCGCTGTGCGCAGGTCAGGGACGGCTACATTAGTAGCGGCACTCCTGGATGCCACAAGGGCCGCCCGATCAACAGATCGGGCGGCCCTTGTCGTTCAGGAACTAGGTCAGGCCACTCAGGCGCGCAGGTAAGCGGTGGGAGTTGCGTAGATCGGCTGGAGCCGAACGACGGTGCCCGGACGCGGAGCGGCGATCATCTGGCCGGGGCCGACGTAGATGCCGATGTGTGTCGCCGGCGAGCCGAAGACGACCAGGTCGCCCGGCTGCGGGTTGCTGACGTGACGCATCGCGGCCGCCTGGGCGGTGGCGGTGCGCGGGATGGAGATGCCGGCCTGGGCGTAGACGTACTGGGTCAGGCCCGAGCAGTCGAAGCCACCGGGCGTCGTGCCGCCCCAGACGTAGGGCACGCCGAGGTAACGCTGAGCGATGGCCACGATGCCGCTGGCCGACGACGGCGCCGAAGGCGTTGTCGTGGTGGTCGAGCGCGGCGCAGTGCTGGTGGTCGAGCCGCCGGTGAAGCCCGAGCGCTGGCTCGTGGTGGCGGTGCTGCGGGTCGTGGTCGCCGGACGCTGTGCGGAACGCGAGGTGGCGCGCTCAGCGGCACGCGAGGGTGCCTGCGAGGCGCGGGTCTCGGCCTGTGCCGGACGCTGGGCCTGCGCCGACAGCGACTTGGCGAACACGACATTCAGGTGCGGACGAGCAGCGACCGAGGTCAGCGCGGTAGCTGCCGGGTTGGCCGGCTTGGCGGCCTTTGCCTGCGCAGCAGCGGCAGGCTGGGCGAAAGTGGCAGTGCCCGTTGCCGAGGCGCTCGAAGCACCGGCGGTGGCGGCGATTCCACCGGCCGCTGCGATCGCGGCGGTCGCCTGCATCGAGCGGGTCATGCTGGTGGACAGCTTCCCGGCGGCGCGGTGGCGACCCCGGGATCGGTTGAAGAACGACACGTGAAATACCTCTCCTGCGCCTACGAGGTGAGCTGTCGGGCTCGGAGGGAGGTCCTCCGGTCACTTGGCGCGCGTGTCTCCCGAGCGGCACGTGCAGTGACTTAGCCCCAAGGACGATTCCACTGGAATCGCCCGGAATTGGGTCCCCCGCTCCTGCCCGGCGGTGTTCATCGATCCACCTGGCGGACAGGACTCGGCAACACCAGGCGGGGCCGTCCGGGTCGGACGACCGCAGACACCGTACACAAAAGAGCCCCGAAGATCACAAGCCGGTAACAGCGACTGTGGACAAACTCACTCTCCGCGCGAGAGTTGTGGGGACCGCTCAGGCGTCGACGAAGACGTGGCCCGCGATGTCCAGCGGCAAGGAGATCTTGGCGTCCTCGTCGCCGCTGTGCACCAGCACCCGGTCACCTTCACGAACGGCGGTGACGGAGGCTCCGGGCACGACGCCGGCGCCGGTCAGCACCGCCAGGGTGTCTTGTTCGGCCTGCGCAGGTTCGCCGATCCGCCGCACGGTGTGCACCGACTCCTGGTCGGCCACGACAGTGGCCAACGGAACCACGCCGTCGCGGAACTTGATGCTGCTGGCTTCCAGGCCGAGCTCGTCAAGGCCGGGAATCGGGTTGCCGAACGGCGACAGCTCGGTCTCGCTCAACATGCCGAGGATCTTGCGCTCTACCCGGTCGCTCATGACGTGCTCCCAGCGGCACGCCTCGTCGTGGACATATTCGAGCTCAAGCCCGAGGACGTCGACCAGCAGTCGCTCGGCGATGCGGTGCTTGCGCATCACACGCGTGGCGAGCAGACGCCCTTCGGCGGTGAGCTCGAGATGACGATCGCCGGCGAGCGTCAGCAGTCCGTCGCGCTCCATGCGGGCGACCGTCTGCGACACCGTGGGACCGGAATGACCGAGCCGCTCGGCGATGCGCGCACGCAACGGCACGATGCCTTCTTCCTCAAGGTCGAAGATCGTGCGCAAGTACATCTCGGTGGTATCGATCAGGTCGCTCACGCCCTCAAGCCTGCCACCCGCTGCCGACAACTGGGCCATTGGCATCGGAACTGGCCAGGAACGGCCCACCTAGCGGACAAGCATCCGCCCTCCAGCACCAGCGCATATTCGTGCCGGACCCGCTACCCAGCTGCACCGCCGGCACGAACGCGGCTGCTCGTCGCAGACGCGGCCCTTCTTCGCGGACGCGGCAGTTGCAGCTACCGCGTCTGCGAGCGTCCGCCGCGTCTGTCAATGGAAGGGCCGCGTTTGTGCGAGCAGGCCACAGAGCGTGCCCGAGAGAATGAGGACGGCCGGCACGCCAAGGGGTGCGCACCGGCCGTCGCGCCCGCGGAGCGGGCGCAAGGACGAAGATCCAAGGGGTAGATCTTCGTCTGCGGTTATTTCTACAGCATCGAGGGCCCACACGGAAACAGCCCGTGGGCTCCGGCTTCCACCGGCGTGTGCTGGACGATGCACACTCCCACGGGCTGCGGCGATTGCGTTGGTTTCCGCTACCCCCGCCAAAGGCGAAAGGCCGCCACGTCCGATGGTCTGCCACTACGGCGGACCGAACGGATTGCGCTAGCGCGCAACCACCTCACGCGTCCGAGTAGAAATCATGAGTCGGACCACCTCCTTTCTCGTGTACCCACGAGATTAGGACGGCGTTCCGGCCGAGGCAACGGATTAAAATTTGTCGAGTTCGGTCAGGGCTGGAGACGCTCGATCGCCCACACGCCGTCGGTCGAGAGATCACCGTCGCCGGTGCGTCGGTAGACCAGCCGATCGTGCAGTCTCGATCTGCGCCCGGCCCACAACTCCACCCGCTCGCAGTCGACCACGAAGCCGCCCCATCCGTCCGGCAGCGGCACATCGTCCTCGCGGCCGGTGTCGGGCCACCGTTGTTCGAGTTCGGCGACCCGTTGCTCCAGTTCGGCCCGGGAGGCCAGCGGACGCGACTGCGCGGACGCCCACGCGCCCACCCTGCTGGCCCAAGGGCGCGACCCGAAGTAGCGCTCGACGGTGTCGCGATCGAGTTGCCGCGCCGTGCCTTCGAAGCGGATCGCGCGGAACATCGACTGCCAGGTGAGTGTCGCTGCGATGTGCGGATTCGACTGCAGTTCAACGGCTTTGCGCGACTCGAGGTTGGTGAAGAATCCCGGACCGGCGGGCTCGAGGTAGCGCATGAGCACCACGCGCAGGCTCGGGCGAGCATCGGCGTCCACGGTTGCCACGGCGATCGCGTCCGGCTCGGGCACGTCACCCTGCTCTCGATTTCGAGCGCGGGCCTGGTCGACCCACTCCCGCACGATCGGCCAGGGCGCAGCCGGCAACCCTGTTTCATCGAGGCTTTCGCCCGCGTAGTCCCAACGTTCGATCGGTTCCATGAGCCCAAACTACGCCGGTGCACAATCGTGGGGTGAGCGATGCCGTGAAGATCCCCACCGACCTGCTCCCCGCCGACGGACGCTTCGGCAGCGGGCCCTCCAAGGTGCGCACCGATCAGTTGGATGCGCTTGTGGCACAGGGTCGTTCGGTGATCGGCACCAGCCACCGCCAGGCACCCGTGCTCAACCTGGTGCGCAGCGTGCAGGAACGCCTCGCGGCTCTCTACTCGCTGCCTGATGGGTATGAGGTGGTGCTCGGCCTGGGCGGTTCGACCTCGTTCTGGGATGTCGCCGCCTGCAGTCTGGTGCGCGCGAAATCGCAGCACGCGATCTTCGGCGAGTTCAGCTCCAAGTTCGCCGCCGTCGTCCAGCGCGCACCATTCCTGGACGAGCCGCTGGTGCGCTCGGTCGCACCGGGCGGCGTCGCCGATCTCGAACCGGTCGACGGCGTCGATCTCTACGCCACTGCGCACAACGAGACCTCGACCGGAGCCTCGATCCAGGTGCAACGCGTGCACGCCGACGCCCTGACGGTCGTCGACGGCACCTCGGCGGCCGGCGGCATGTCACTGGACGTCAGCCAATGCGACGCGTACTACTTCGCGCCGCAGAAGTCGTTCGCCTCGGACGGCGGGCTCTGGCTCGCGTTGCTCTCCCCCGCCGCGATCGAACGAGCCGGCGAGGTGACCAGCGACGCTTCACGCTGGGTGCCTGACACCCTCAATCTGCAGTTGGCGATCGACAACTCGCGCAAGCACCAGACGCTCAACACTCCGGCGCTTGCGACGCTCGTCATGCTGGACGAACAGCTCGGCTGGATGCTTGACCAGGGCGGCCTGGCGTGGTGCGACGAGCGCACCCGCGACAGCAGCTCGCGCTTGTACGACTGGGCCGAGGCGTCCTCGTACGCGTCACCGTTCATCACTGACTCGATGAACCGTTCGCAGGTGGTCGGCACGATCGACTTCACCGAGTCGGTCGATGCTGCCGCGGTGGCAAAGTCTCTGCGCGTCAACGGAATCGTCGACACCGAGCCCTATCGCAAGCTCGGCCGCAATCAACTACGTATCGGCATGTACCCCGCGGTCGCGCCCGACGATGTCAGCGCACTGACCCGCTGCATCGATTACGTCATCGACGCGCAGATCGGTTGAGCCCGGCTCGCCCATACCTCTGAGTCACATGTTTGACTGAGGCCTCGTGGCCTCCAACCTGAACCTCACTCGCCAGGAATGCGCCGCTCGCGGCGACCAACTCGACGTGCGCAGCTACCGCGTGGCGCTCGACCTCACCGGCGCACCCGATGACGCCAAGACCTTCCGTTCGGAGACGACGGTCGTCTTCGACTCGACCGGCGACTCCACCTGGCTCGATCTTGTGGCCGACTACGTCGAAGAGATCACGATCAACGGCGAGACGGTTGCGCCCTTCTCCTACGACGGTGCACGAGTCTTGTTGCACGACTTGACGATTGGCTCCAACATCGTGACCGTCGTCGCGCACTGCTACTACAGCCGCACCGGTGAGGGCCTGCACCGGTTCACCGACCCCGAGGACGACTCGACCTATCTCTACACCCACTGCGAGCCGACCGACGCCCGCCGGGTGTTCGCCTGCTTCGAGCAGCCCGACCTCAAGGGCGAGTTCACCTTCGAGGTCACCGCGCCGACCGGCTGGGTGGTGCGCTCCAACCAGCCTGAGGTGCAGGCAAGCGCGAGGGGTGAGCACAGCGTGCATACCTTCGCGCCCACGCCTCCGCTGTCGACCTACCTGATCGCACTCATCGCGGGCCCGTACGCATCGGTGGAGGACGAATGGAGCGTCGAACGCGCCGACGGCACCACCCAACGGATCGCGCTGACTGCGCTCTGTCGGCGCGGCATGCGCGAGCACCTGGAGCACGAGGAGATCTTCGAGATCACCAAGGCCGGGTTCAGCTTCTACGACAGCGCCTTCGGCTATCCCTTCCCGTGGGGTCTTGACCCGAAGGACGACGCGGGCCACCAGGTCGCGAAGTACGACCAGGTGTTCGTGCCGGAGTACAACATCGGCGCCATGGAGAACCCCGGCCTGGTGACCTTCAAGGAGAGCTATCTCTTCCGCGGCGGCGCCACAGCCATCCAGCGCACGTCCCGGTCGGAGGTGATACTGCACGAGATGGCGCACATGTGGTTCGGCGACCTGGTGACGCCGAAGTGGTGGGACGACCTGTGGTTGAAGGAGTCGTTCGCCGACCTCATGGGCTACCAGGTCAGCCAGGAGCAGACCCGTTTCGACCAGGCGTGGTTGCAGTTCGCGACCAGCCGCAAGCTGTGGGCCTACGCCCATGACCAGTTGCCGACGACGCACCCGGTGATCGCCCGGATCGACGATCTGGAAGCGGCGCGGCAGAACTTCGACGGCATCACCTACGCCAAGGGCGCCTCCGTGCTGCGCCAGCTACAGGCCATCGTCGGCACGGACGCCTTCTTCGCGGGATCGCGTGATTACTTCCGCGACCACGCCTTCGGTGCGGCGACCTTCAACGACCTGCTCACCGCGCTGCAGCCGCACACCGAGCACGACCTGCACGCGTGGGCCGATCTGTGGCTGCGCACCACCACCCCGACCGAGCTCACTGCGCATGTGTCACGCGGAGAGGACGGCAGCATCACCGAACTCGTTGTGCGCCAGGCCTGCACCGATCGCATCACCGGCGAGGAGGTCGTCCGGCCGCATGCCTTCCGTGTTGCGGGCTACATGGTGGACGGTGACCGCCTGACGCGCTTCTTCGCGGCGGAGCTCACCCTCACCGGGACCCAGGCCGAACTGACCGAGGCGCTCGGCAAGCGAGCCGACCTGGTCGTGCTCAACTCCGGCGACCTCACCTACGCCATCTGCCGCCTCGACGACCACTCGCGCGAAACCGCCGCGAAGTACGCGTCCACCATCGAGGACGACCTCGACCGCGGCGCAGTGTGGACCGCGCTGTGGAACCTCACCCGCGATGGCATCGTGCCCGCTGCGGAGTTCGTCGCGGCATTCAGCTCGCAGGCTCCGACCGAACCCAACTCGATGCTGCTGCGCATCTTCGCCGGGCAGCTCAAGACAGCGATCGGGCGCTACCTGCCCGCCAACGAGCGTCCGCAGGCGTGGACGCAGGTCGCGCAGCTCGCCGATGCTGCGCTGTCCTCGGCGCCCGCTGGCTCGGACCTGCAACGCACCTGGGCAGAGATCACCGCCGAGCTCGGTGCACACACCGACGCGACGACGCAGTCGATGCGCGGACTGGCTGGTGGCACCACGCCGGACGGCCTGGAGCTCACCGACGAGCTGCGCTGGCAGCTGGCCACTGCGCTCGTGCGACGCGGCGTCTGGCACGAGAGCGACGTCGATGCAGTCTTGGCGCAGGACGACACCCTCATCGGACGCACTCATGCCCTCACCGCACGGGCCGCCGCACCGGCGCACGCCGGGCAGACGTGGCGCCGACTGGTGGAGGACGACCTCACCAACGACGAGCAGCGCGCGTTGCTGGCCGGCTGGGCGCTCACCGGCTCGGGCGTCGAATTCAGCAGCGACTACCTGGGCTTGCTCGACACCGTCTGGACCGACCGGGCGCAAACCATGGCCCAGCGTCTGGTGATCGAACTCTTCCCGACGATCGATGACAACGAGGCCGGTCGCGAGGCACTCGCCGCGGTGCAGCGTTGGTACGACGAGCACCCGCAGGCACCGGCAGCGCTGCGCCGGGTGGTGCTGGAGCAGATCGACCAAGCGCAGCGAGCGCTCCGCGCCCAGCGAGCCCAGAAGGACTGATCGGACGCCGAAACCCGGTAACCGAACGAAGGAGGATCACCCGCGCTGTTGCACGGGTGATCCTCCTTCTGAGTGTGCGGGGCTACTCAGCCGACGAACTGCGCGACGATCGCGACGATCAGCATGCCGAGCAGCACCCCGACCACGAGCAGGCGGCGCGAGTGAGGTGTCATCAGCGCACCTGCTCGGGAGTCAGGGCGTCGGCGGCCTGGCGAGCCGACACGACCTCGAGATGCCAGGGGTGCCGCTCAAGGGTGACCGTGAGTTCATCGGTGCGCATGACATAAAGAATCGCAGCACCGGTGGCGAGGCCCACAGCGAGGCTCCCGACCAGGATCGTCCATCGGGCTCCGTAGGCCGAACCGATCCACCCGATCATCGGGGCGCCCAGCGGCGTGCCACCGAGGAAGATCGCCATGTAGAGCGCCATCACGCGTCCGCGCATCTGCGGGGTCACGGCGAGTTGGACCGCTGAGTTGGCGGTGGTCACGACGGTGAGTGCGCACCAGCCGGTCGGAATCAACATCAGGCCGAACACCCAGAACGACGGCGCGAGGGCAGCGGCGGTCGAGAAGACGGTGAAGCCGATCAGCGCGGTGAACAGCACCCGCAGTCGAGGACGCGGACGCCGGGCGGTCATCAGCGCCGCCGACAACGAGCCGATCGCCATCACCGAGCCGAGAACACCGTACTCACTGGCGCCCTTGTGGAAGACGGAGGTCGACATCAGCGCGATGGTGATCTGGAAGTTCATGCCGAAGGTGCCGAGCATGAACACAATGAACATCAGCAGCTTGATGTCGCTGCGTCCACGCACATAGGCCAGCCCCTCTCGCACGCCGCCGCGACCCTTGCCGCGCGGTGGACGGGTGAGCTCGCCACCACGCATGCTGGCCAGCGCAAAGAGGACGGTCACGAAGCTGATTGCGTTGACGGCCAACGTGATACCCGTGCCGACGGCCGCGATCAGCAGACCGGCGACGGCCGGCCCGATGAGACGCGCACCGTTGAAGGACGCACTGTTGAGCCCTACCGCGTTCGACAGCTTGTCTGGCGGCACCATCTCGGAGACGAAGGCCTGACGGGTGGGGTTGTCGAGCGCGGTGGCAACTCCTTGCAGGCCGGCCAGCACGTACACGTGCCACAACTGCGCCGAGTCGGTGATCACCAGCGCGGCCAGGATCGCCGCCGTGAGCGCCAGCGAGGTCTGCGAGAGCACCAGGAGGCGACGCTTGTCGAAGCGATCGGCGAAGGCTCCGGCCAGCGGGGCCAGCAGGACGACTGGCGCGAACTGCAGACCGGTGACGATGCCGAGTGCGGTCGCGTCGTGATCGGTGAGTTCGGTGAGCACCAGCCAGTCCTGGGCCACCCGCCCCATCCAGGTGCCGATGTTGGAGATCAGGGCACCTGCGGCGTACACCCGGTAGTTGTAGATCGAGAGCGAGGCGAAGGTGGGGCTCATCGCGCCACCACCTTGTCGAGGATCCTCGTCGCCTCGGCCAGCACGTCGCATTCCTGCTCGGTGAGCGCCGAGATCCGCTCGTTCATCCAGGCCGCCCGCGACGCCCTGGTGCGGTCGACGGCGTCCCGCCCGGAGCTGGTGAGTTCCACCCACACCCGGCGACGATCGTCCTGGTCAGCACGACGCTGCACCAGACCGTCGGCGGCCAACCCATCGATCGTTCGAGTCATCGACGGCCTACTGACACATTCGGCATCGGCAAGCGCGCCGATCGTCGACGGCTCCTCACGCAGCCAACGCAGCACCGAGAACTGATGTGGCGCAACGTCCTCGACGTTCTCGAAACGGGTGCGACGGCTGATCCGCATGCAGACCATGCGTAGCTGTTCGGCCATCGTGCGGCGTTCGTCCGGGGTCATTCGAGTGGGTTCGCCTCCTGGGCATCACTGGTCGCAATAGTTAGCTCAACTCAATAGATTAGCTAAATATTCCCCGTGGGCGCCACTCCTCCGGACTTCGGATGCCTCCCCTGGTGGCGGCGGAACATCCACGCAGCGCATACCGTTGCCCCCGACGCATAGCTCCCTCACAGCCTCGGGCCAGCAACGACCCAGGCCGGGTGTCTTGAGTTGGGGCCGCAGACGACAAGTTCGATGATCAGGAGCGACGATGCCGGCAGATCGGCCGCACGACCCGTCCAACCCTTCGGGGTCCGACGCAGACATCACCGGACCCCTCCCCGCACCGGGAGAACGACCGCAGTACGGCGCTGGACAGCCCTCCGGCGGCGACCGGACGCGGGCCTTTGCCATGCCCGGAGCCACCGGTGCACCCGGCCCGGGTCAGCCCCCGAACGCGCCTCGCAACGACCCGTGGGCGACGCCGTCCGGCGGCCCGGCCCCGATGTACGCCGACCAGTCGTTCGCGCCGCCCGCCGCTTCGCCGCAGCGCCGCAACAGAAGTGCACCGTGGATTGCAGTGCCCGTCGCTGCCGTGCTGGCCGCGGGTCTTGCCAGCGGCACGACGTACGCGTTGACCGATCGCGACACGACCCCGAGTTCGTCGACCACCACCAAGGTCGTCCAGGCCAACCCGGCCGACTTCAAGGACGGCAGCGGGGTCAACTGGGCCGCGACCGCGAGCAAGGTGACCGACAGCGTCGTCTCGATCACGGTGGGGTCGGCAGAGGGATCCAGCGGTGGTGAAGGGTCTGGCGTCGTGCTCGACACCAAGGGCAACATCGTGACCAACAACCACGTCGCAGGGGCCGCCTCCGGCTCGCAGATCAATGTCACGTTGTCTAACAACCTCACCTACAAGGCCAAGCTCGTCGGGGCCGACCCCGCCACCGACCTCGCGGTGATCCGGCTGGAGAAGCCGCCGAACGGCCTCAAGCCGGTCGCACTTGGTGAGGACGCAGCGCTGCTGGTGGGCCAACCGGTGATGGCGATAGGCAACCCACTGGGTTACGCAGGCACCGTGACCACCGGCATCATCAGCGCGCTGAACCGGCCCGTCACGGCCGGCACCTCCAGTGGCTCCGGGAGCGCGACCACCAACGCGATCCAGACCAGTGCACCCATCAACCCGGGCAACTCCGGCGGGGCGCTCGTCAATGCCTCCGGCCAGCTGATCGGCATCAACTCCTCGATCGCCTCGTTGGGCGGCTCGTCCGGCTCGTCCCAGTCGGGCAACATCGGCATCGGCTTCGCCATCCCGGTGTCCGTCGTCAAGTCGATCACCTCGCAGCTGGTCAGCAAGGGCTCGGTCACCCACGCCCAACTCGGTGTGAAGGCGAGCACCGGCTCGGTGCAGATCGGCGACGCCTCGGAGACCGCCGCGAAGGTGGCCGAAGTCGTCCCGAATTCAGCGGCCGCCCGGGCCGGCGTGAAGGTGGGCGACGCGATCATCGCCGCGGACGGCCGCCCCATCGTCTCCTCCGAGGCACTGGTCGGATATGTGCGCGCCAAGACCGTCGGCGACAAGGTCGAACTCACCATCGTCCGTGACGGCGAGCAGAAGAAGATCATGGTCTCGCTGGGCAAGGCCGATTCATAACAACAGCTGTATGGGCGAGGCAGGCGACGATCGTGCGACGGCTCCGCGGCTGTGGATAACTTCTGAGCCGGTCGCGCTCGCTGACCTAATCTCCCTGCATCGTCCGCCGTCCGGGCGGGCCGAGAGGGAGGAAGACCAGTGGCCAATCCGGGTCAGTACACCGTCAATGCCGGCGACATCGCCCAGCACGCCAACGACGTACGCATCATCGCCGGACAGATCCAGGGCTCGATGGACACCATGCGGCGCAAACTCGAAGCGCTGCAGGGCACGTGGACCGGCGCCGCCGCCGGTCAGTACGCAACCCTGCACGCCGACTGGCAGCGCAATCAGGGAGCAGTGCGCACCACGCTCACCCAGATCGGACTCGCCCTCAATGGGGCGAGCCGTGCGTACTCCACCACCGAGACGGACGTCCGCAACTCCTTCACGCCCAAATAGGCGGCTGCTAGAGCTCGTGGTCGCCCGCCCAGCTCATCGCGCAGCGCGGGCGACCACGCCGAGCTGGTGCGACCGACGCTTCGCGAACGGGTGGAATTGGTGCTCGAGCGTTACGCCGAGCTCGAGAAGAGTGCCGCGTTCCTGCCTTTCGACGCCATCTTCTTGATGTTCGAAGGAACGCTCCTGCAATCGGCGCGTTCCGCCGTCGCCGGAGACGAGGACGCTGCGATGGATCACATCGAAAACGCTTGTCGACTCCTGATGGTGGCGACCGTCCCCGGCTGATCGGCAACACATTCAAAGAGCTGGGCCCCAACCGGATGATCCGATCGGGGCCCAGCTCTTGTTGTTCGGCGCTTCGTCAGAAGAAGCCCTCTAGCTTCTTCCTTGTGCCAACCTGCGGCCAGCGGCACCACTCCTACGTCGCGGCACCGCCAACCTACGGTCGACCCTTCATCAGGAACGAAACCCTCTGGCTTCTTCCGCGTGCCAACCTGCGGCCGGCGGCACCACTCCTACGTCGCGGCACCGCCAACCTACGGTCGACCCTTCATCAGGAACGAAACCCTCTGGCTTCTTCCGCGTGCCAACCTGCGGCCGGCGGCACCACTCCTACGTCGCGGCACCGCCAACCTACGGTCGACCCTTCATCAGGAACGAAACCCTCTGGCTTCTTGCTCGTGCCAACCTGCGGCCGGCGGCACCACTCCTTCGTCGCGGCACCGCCAACCTACGGTCGACCCTTCGTCAGAAGCCCATACCGCCCATGTCGTCGCCACCCGGCATAGCCGGCGCAGCCTTCTCCGGCTTGTCGGCGATGACGGCCTCGGTGGTGAGGAAGAGCGCCGCGATCGAGGCTGCATTCTGCAGCGCCGAACGGGTGACCTTGGCCGGGTCGATGATGCCGGCCTTCACCATGTCGACGTACTCACCGTTGGCGGCGTTCAGACCCTCACCTGCGGGCAGGCTGCGCACCTTCTCCACCACGACACCCGGCTCGAGACCGGCGTTGGCGGCGATCTGCTTCAGCGGAGCCTCGGCAGCAACCTTGACGATGTTGGCGCCAGTGGCCTCGTCGCCGAGGTCCAGCTTGAGGCTGTCGAAAGCGTCCTTGGATGCCTGCAGCAGAGCCACGCCACCACCGGCGACGATGCCCTCCTCGACGGCAGCCTTGGCGTTGCGCACGGCGTCCTCGATGCGGTGCTTGCGCTCCTTGAGCTCGACCTCGGTGGCCGCACCGACCTTGATGACCGCAACGCCGCCGGCCAGCTTGGCCAGGCGCTCCTGCAGCTTCTCGCGGTCGTAGTCGGAGTCGGAGTTGTCGATCTCGGCGCGGATCTGCTTGACGCGACCGGCGATCTGCTCGGCGTCGCCGGCACCCTCGACGATGGTGGTCTCGTCCTTGGTGACGACCACCTTGCGGGCGCGGCCCAGCATGTCGAGTTCGGCGGTCTCCAGCTTGAGGCCGACCTCCTCGGAGATGACCTGGCCACCGGTGAGGATGGCGATGTCGCCCAGCATGGCCTTGCGACGGTCACCGAAGCCAGGAGCCTTGACGGCGACCGACTTGAAGGTGCCGCGGATCTTGTTGACCACCAGGGTCGACAGCGCTTCGCCCTCGACGTCCTCGGCGATGATCACCAGCGGCTTGCCCGACTGCATGACCTTTTCCAGCAGCGGCAGGAGGTCCTTGATCGAGGAGATCTTGGAGTTGACGATGAGGATGTAGGGGTCTTCGAAGACCGCCTCCATGCGCTCGGTGTCGGTGACGAAGTAGCCGGAGATGTAGCCCTTGTCGAAGCGCATACCCTCGGTGAGCTCGAGCTCCAGGCCGAAGGTGTTGCTCTCCTCGACGGTGATGACGCCTTCCTTGCCGACCTTGTCCATGGCCTCGGCGATCAGCTCACCGACCTGCGGGTCAGCAGCGGAGATGGACGCGGTAGCAGCGATCTGCTCCTTGGTCTCGATCTCCTTGGCGTGGCTGAGCAGCTGCTCCGACACGGCCGCGACAGCGGTCTCGATGCCGCGCTTGAGCGCCATCGGGTTGGCACCGGCTGCGACATTGCGCAGACCCTCGCGCACCATGGCCTGGGCCAGGACGGTCGCGGTGGTCGTGCCGTCACCGGCGACGTCGTCGGTCTTCTTGGCGACCTCCTTGACCAGCTCGGCGCCGATCTTCTCGTAGGGGTCCTCGAGCTCGATCTCCTTGGCGATGGACACACCGTCGTTGGTGATCGTGGGGGCGCCCCACTTCTTCTCCAGGACGACATTGCGACCCTTGGGGCCGAGCGTGACCTTGACGGCGTCGGCGAGGACGTTCATTCCCCGCTCGAGGCCGCGACGGGCCTCTTCATCGAAGGCAATCAACTTTGCCATGTGGTGGTTCCTCCCACACATTGCGTATTCGAGTTGGTCGCACGACGCCCGCGACGGACGAACCACACCGCACGCGAACCTACGTCGTCCGCGTGGTGGGGCCCTCGTCGTACAACCACTTGCTTGTCACTCTCATGGTGAGAGTGCTAACGCCATTATTGGCACTCTCACCATGAGAGTGCAAACGAACTCAGCCCTGGAAATCGAAGTGGTACGACTCGCCCCAGGTGCCGTACGGGAACGGGTTGCCGAACCCGTACTTCTCGGAGTTGGCCAGCAGCCATCGGTTGCCCGGCTGACCCCAGTCGAAGGTGCTCCAGCCGTCGGTTCTCCTGGAAGTCGATCGAGATGCCGAAGCCGTGCGGGGATGTCCCCGGAGTCGCTGCCCGAGGTGAGCCGAACTTGTTGAACCAGTACCACTGCTCGGCCAGCGGGCGGTAAGTCAGATCGATCCTGGCGTACCGACCGAAGTGGGCTCGGTAGGCGCCCTGCAGCAGGTCGAGTTGTTTGAGCGCGTAGCAGTTCAGGTACCGCTGGGTCAGCGGGGTGCACCCCGGGTCGAAGCGCCACGAAGCCGCGGGTGAACTTCTGCTGCCAGCCGACGCTGCCGCCCTCGTAGATGTAGAACTCGTTCGCCAACGGCCAGCCGGTGAAGTTGAGTCCCTTGTCGCGCACCTCGACGTACGGGTGGCCTTCACCACCGCACTCTTGTTGTCGTGCACCAGGATTCGCGCGGTCTCGCGCAGCGCCGAGTTGCCGGAGAAGGACTGTGTGGTGCCGGTGATGCCGTGACCGGTGGTGGAGGTCGGCATGCCCATCGGCCAGCCCACCCCGTCCAGCCCAGATCTGCCGTCGAAGGCGGCCTTGTCCCGAGCGAGCACCACCGGCCAGGTGCCGTGCCCGGACGCGTAGAGCGCGCCCCGCTCGAAGGCTTGACTCCAGCCCGTCCGGCCGGACGCGGTGGCCTGCACCTCGGCGGCTACCGGCGCACCGACCTCTGTCAGCAGAGCACCCCACGCTTTGATGTGCGACCCGACGGTGAAGCCGGTCGCCTACGCGGGCGCAGCAGCGCCGAGAATCGCAATGCCGGTCGTGAACGTGAGTGCAAGCGTTGCAAGCTTCACCTTGGTCTTCACAGCAGTCGTTGTGGGCAAATCGTTCTCCTCACCGCAAAGGGTGCTCGGCCAATAAGGCTCTGTCGATGGGTTGGGGCGCGCAGGAAAGGCAGCTTGGGCATTCGGTATTCGTGCCCGATGTGGTTCGGCCCGGCCGCGAATGAGCGGCCTGGCCGAGACGATCACTTGCGGTATTCGACCTTGGAGTCGATACCAACACCGGCAACCTTGCCAGCGTCGACGACCAGCACCTGGGTTGCGCCCGCGGGCACCGTCACTGACGTGCCGGTGGAAGCTCCCACGACCCAGCCGCCGCCGATGAACAGCACCTTGGCGCCTGCCGGCACTGCGAACGACTGCCCTGTGCCGACAGCGGCGATGACGCCCGAGCCGGTGATCTGTGCGCTCGTTGCGTTGACCTTGCCGGCACTGATCTTGACCGTGACCGGCGCCCACGGCACGTTGTCGATGAACATCGTGGGCGACTGCACGGGCGCCACCGTGGTGGTGTTGCTGGGAGCCATCTTCGGCGCCATGGCGGACAGTGCCGGGATACCCGCAGACGCTCCGGTATTGGCGATGGGCCGGCGTACTCCGATGATCCTGTTGTACCCCGAGGTATACGAAACCGGGTACACCTCCACCATGTTCTTCGTGACCGATTTGCCATTGATCAATACGGTCGCCTGCGTTGCCTGCACAGCCTGGCCGTTGCCGATGTAAAGGGCGACGTGGCGGGAACGAAGGACGCCGTTCTCGGTGTCGCCGTAGAAGACCCAGTCGCCGACGCGTAGCTCCGAGGAGTTCACCCGCTGCAGTTCGGTGGAGTGGAACATCTTGTTGCTGAGGTCCGAAGCGGCGTAGACGTCGTACCAGTTGGAGACCTGGGTGAACTTCACCCCGGCGGCGCGAGCGGCCTGGAGCATCAGGCCCGAGCAGTCGAATCCGACCGGGTTGCCCGAGTTGCCCGTTCCGCCCCACATGTACGGCTTGCCGATCTGAGCCTTGGCGTAGTTGACCATGGCCTGGATCCGCTGCTGTGCGTTGGCATTGGTCGGAACGTCGGACCACTTGGACCACGTCGACGTACTGAACGGCATGCCCGTTTTCAAAGCATTCCAGGTGGCGGTGTCAATCACCGCGGTGTTCGGTAGCCCCTTGCGCACCTTGAAAGATTTCAGCGCGCTCTGCGTCGCAGGTCCGAGTTTCGTGGTGACGCTCGGACTCATCCGAAGCGCCCGCTGCGCGAAGTACACTGCCGTGCCGTTGTAGCCCGAAAAGAGGGTGTAGCCAGCGCCCGCAGCCGGCTGTGCCTGGGTGGGCTGCGCGTTGGTCGAAACCGGGCACCAGCGGTCGTCGGCCCCGAAAAGTCCGGCCTTGGTGAAGTGTTGGGTCCAATAGCCACATCTGGTGAGCCACTGATACGTGCTCGTCGGCCAGCCATTGACCGCAACGTCCCCGGTGGCAACGAAACGCTTGTAGAGGTCGCCCTGCACGTGGTACGGGGTAGGCGTGTCCTTGATGAGCGACACCAAGCCCCGCGTGAACTTCTGCTGCCACCCGACCTGACCGCCGACGAAGTGGTACACCTCGTTCTCCAGCGGCCATCCGGTGAAGTTCAAACCCTTGTCACGCACCTCGACGTACGGGTGGCCCTTCACCACAGCGATGCCGCCGGTATGAGCGAGGATGCGGCCGGTCTCGCGCATGGTCGGGTAGATCGAGAACGACTGCGTGGTGCCGGTGATGCCGTCACCGCTTGTGAGGGCGGGCGAGCTGGTGGGCCAACCGACTCCGGCGATGGCGCCACGGCCGACGAATACGGCCTTGGCGTCGTTGAACACCGGGTAGGTGCCGAAGCTGGAGGCGTACAGCGTGCCGTTCTCGAAGGTCTGCGTCCAACCGGTCTGACCGGCAGCGGTGACTTCCTGCTCGTGCGCAAGCGGAGCGCCCATCTGGGCCAGCAGCACTGGGTCAGTGGTGGTGAAGTGAGCGCCGACCGCGGCGCCTTCGGCCTGAGCGGGCGCTGACAGACCGGTTGAGATGACAACTGCTGCGAGTGTGGCGAGCGCAACCTTCTTGGCGCGCGAATGGATAGCGATGTGGCTCATGCCCCTTGTACCTTCCCCCGGAGACGCAGCCGAATCGTGCTGCAATCTCCACCCTTGAACGCTTGCAACATGGCACACGGTCAGTGTGCCGTACGGCCACACCTGAACGGCTGCCCACGGATTCGCAGAAACTCATCCCACCTACAAGGGTGACCTCGGGCACACCAGCCAGGGGCTGCCTCAGCGGTCGATCAGCCGAAGTGCCTCTCGCCGGCTCAGCCCCGAAAGCCGTGCCTCGTGCTCAGCAACGAAATCACGCACCCACTCCGGGTCGACCTTGGAGTACTCGCGCAACGACCATCCGATCGCCTTGCGCATCCAGAAAGTGGTGACGCCCAGATTGGGGACGATGAGCTCACCGAGCAGCGCCGGGTCGGTGTCAGCCTTGAGGCTCAGTTGTGACTGTACGGCGACTCGGCGGATCCAGAGTTCGGGGTCGCGCGACCACTGCCGCATCACCGGTTCGATCGTGCCTCGGTGCGCGTCGAGCAACGGTGCGATCAGGTGACTGGCGGTCTCGTCGCAGACATCCCACCAGCATCCGGCGCGGACGAGGTGTTCGTAGAGCGGCAGCGACTTCAGGTCGGTGCGCCACACCTTGTAGTAGCGATGCCGCGCCACGGCGAGCGCGGCGTACCAGTGCTCGCGGTGCGATGCCTCGTCCCAGAGCGTACGAATGGCCCGTTGCCACTCGGCTACTTCGGCCAGTCGGTGCTCGGAAAGCGGCTGCTTGAGAAGTGCGCGCAACGCGGACGCGCTGATGCCGTAGTAGGGCATCGACGACTTCATGTACTTCTGTTGTGCGGCAGCCCGCTCGGGATCGCCTGCATCTGCCAGAGCAGCTCGCACGGCCGCGACGAGCTGCGCGGCGTCCGCACTCATTCGATCGGGTGCGCGAGGTCGAGCACTTCGGCGCCGGGCAGTACAGCAAGCTCCGCACCGGTGATGAGCAGCTTCGACCCACGCACTCCCCCGCCGATCACCAGTTCACCGGATGCGGCGACGGCGGTGTCGATGAGGATCGGCCAGTCGTCCGGCAGTCCGACCGGCGTGATGCCGCCCGAGGTCATGCCGGTCTGCTGCTGGGTGTGCTCCTGATCGGCGAAGCTGATCTTGCGGGCGTCCAGGTGCTTGCGGATCGTCTTGTTGACGTCGGCTCGGTGGGTGGCCAGCACCATGACCGCGGCGTAGGTGGTGCGTTCGCCGCGGCGGGCTTCGACAACCACGCAGTTGGCCGACGCTGCCGGGTCGACGTCGTAGGCCGCGCAGAACGCAGCGGTGTCGGCGAGCGTCTCGTCGATCGGTGTGACCAGCAGTCCGTCCACTCCGGCCGCGATCACCGGCGGCGCGACCAGGTCTGAGTGGTCGGCGAGGGGCTGCCAGTCGAGGTTTCCGCGGGCTGAGGGCATGGTCGCCTTTCGGGTCTACGGGCGGGGCCCACCGACGCGTCATGCGCGGTGGCGGAACGAGTGCATGCAAGATACGACAGCAACGAGGCGATCGAGGTCGGATCATCGCGACGCGGCCGCACCATCTCAACTGCCAGGACGTCGCCAGTGGAGTGCACATCGCGAGGGTGTAAGCCGTCCCGCTGCACGTACCGGCAGGCGGCGACGTGGGCGAGAAGTGCCTCGGTTGGCGCTTCGGCGCTCGCCGGTAGGCCACTGAGTGCACCTGGCGCACCTGCGACTAGCTTGGCGGTCAGAGCCCACCTGAACGAACGCACCTCTGCGAAGGAGAACACCCATGAAGGGTCTGTCCGGCAAGACCGCCATCGTCACCGGAGCCAGCCGCGGCATCGGCCTGGCCATCGCTGCGCGCCTGGTGGATGAAGGCGCCAACGTCGTCATCACCGCGCGCGGCGAGGAAGCCTTGCAGCAAGCGGTCGCCCAACTCGGTGAGCGGGCGTCCTTCGTAGCGGGCAAGGCCGACGATGCCGCGCACCGCGAAGAAGTGGTGCGGACGACGCTGGAGAAGCACGGCAGCGTCGACATCCTGGTCAACAACACCGGCATCAACCCTGTCTACGGCAAGTTGATCGACGTCGACCCCGAGGTCTCGCGCAAGATCTTCGAGGTCAACATCATCTCGGCGCTGGAGTGGGTCAAGCTCGTGTACGCCGCAGGTATGAAGGAGAGCGGCGGCTCGATCGTCAACGTCGCCTCGGTGGCCGGCCTGCGTCCGGCACCCGGCATCGCGATGTACGGCGTGAGCAAGGCGGCGGTCGTCCACCTCACCGAGGAACTCGCCGTCGAGCTCGGACCGAAGATCCGTGTCAACGCCGTCGCCCCGGCCGTGGTGAAGACGAAGTTCGCCGAGGCGCTGTACGCCGGCCGCGAAGAACAGGTCTCGGCGCCCTACCCGCTCAAGCGCCTGGGCGAGCCGGACGACATCGGCAGCGTCGTGGCCTTCCTCGCTTCGGACGACTCGAGCTGGATGACCGGGCAGACCATCACCGTCGACGGCGGCGTCCTGCTCGCCGGTGGGATCTGATCGTCTGATCGACGCTTCGTCGGGCGTGGACGGCAGCGGAAGCGCACTTCGCCGAGCCTCGCCACCAATCAATAACGCGGCGGTTGTTCGCGGACGCGGTAGTTACAACTAGCGCATCTGCGGACAACCGCCGCGTTTGTGGATGTAAGGGCCGCGTCTGCTCAGTTGTCGAAACCGAAGCGGCGGGCGTTGCGCTGCCGCATACGACTCGCGCGGAGCCGGCGAAGTCGCTTGACCAGCAGCGGGTCGGCCTTAAGCGCGACGGGATTGTCGATCAGCGCGTTGAGCGCCTGGTAGTAGGCGGTTGAGCTCATCCCCAGACGCTCGCGGATCGCGTCCTCCTTGGAACCCTGCGCGCGAAACCAGTCGCGCTCGAGCTCGAGGATGCGCTGATCCCGCTCCGACAGCTGTGCACCGATCGGTGCGGCAGCCTCCTGTGCGGCGCTCATCGATGACCCTTCCGTCAAACTTCGGTGCTTCGGTGCGCGGCAAACCCCAAGGCGGGACGCCGACCGAGTCCGATACTACGAGTCGAATCACATCGTTGTCATTCTCTCGCGCGTCGCTGTGACTCGTGTGAAAACTGAGACAAACGAGATCGTCCGAGGTTCCCGCTCCCCCAGAAACGCGGCGGCTCCAGCACCAAACGCGGCGCCTCCTCGCAGGCGCGGCGGTTGCAGCTACCGCGTTTGCGAACAAAGGTCGCGTTTGCGCCGAACGCGGCACCACACGTGCCGACAGCTCCGAGGTTCCCGCTCCCCCAGAAACGCGGCGGCTCCAGCGCCAAACGCGGCGCCTCCTCGCAGGCGCGGCGGTTGCAGCTACCGCGTTTGCGAACAAAGGTCGCGTTTGCGCCGAACGCGGCACGACACGTGCCGACAGCTCCGAGGTTCCCGCCCACACACAAACGCGGCGGTTCCAGCGCCAAACGCGGCGCCTCCTCGCAGGTGCGGCGGTTGCAGCTACCGCGTTTGCGAACAAAGGTCGCGTTTGCGAACAAAGGTCGCGTTTGGGACGAGGGCGCCCCAGGAGACGCGCACGCGTGCAACCCGCCGCGCGGGAGATCAGCGGGCGCCAAGACCGAGCAGCGCCGCGATGCCGAGGGCCGAACGCGGGTCGTACGGCGAGCGCCACAAGCCGCCGTGAGCGGCGCCGGCCGCCTCGGCCTCCCAGACGCCTCCCTTGGACGCGTACCCACCGGTGCGCAGGTCGTGCACCAGCATCGCGGCCATCAGGGTGTTGGCGGTCGACGGATCGAAGACCTCGACACCGAACCGGTGGGCACCGGCGTACGCCGCTGCGAGGGCGCGGTTCTTAGTGACGCTGACCGTGCGGGTGGGTGGGGCGATGTTCATCGACACCAGTTGACCGTCGGCGGCGGCGCTCATCGCCCGCCAGCGATGAATTCGCTTGGCCAGCAGGTAGTTCGGACCCTGCTGTGGCACGACGGTGTCACTGATTGAGGAGCCTGCGTGACGCGGTGGGTACTGGCGCTGCAGCAGACGCCCACCCGAGAGCGTTCGCAGCGGTGCGCGCACCGACTTCAGGAAGGCCTTGTCAAGGTTGGTATTTGCTTGTGCCACAGCGCTTTCGGGAACCACGAAGACATCGGTCGGGGTGGCGAGATAGGCCAGCGCGACGTCCGGACGCCGGCTCAGCTGCAACGCAAGAGCGTCAGTGGCCGCCGACAACCGAAGGTTCACACCGCCGTCCGCGTACACGTAGTTACCGAGCACCAGCGGTCCGGCCAGCTCCTGCACGAAGTCGCCGACCCGGCGCAGGTCGTGCAACAGGTCGGCGCCGGCGTGCTGCTCAGGGTTCGAGGCGTCGACCCCGGCTGCCTCCACGGGCACGGTCAGCGACCCGGCACTGTCATGGGCGATGTCGAACAGCCCCGCCCACAACGCCGGACGCGGCAGGTCGACACCGACCACGTGGGCGCCCCAGCGCAACAGGGAGCGCAGCGGCCCCATCTCCGCGCCTGCACCGAGGACGACGAAGGTCTGGTCACTCACATCGAGCCACTCCGGGTGGTCGAGCACGAGACCGACAGCATCACGCACGCCCGGCTCGATGGTGCCTGCCTCGACCCAGGCGTCCAGCCGTTCACGCAGCCGGTCGCCGGCCAGACGGGCGCCCTTGTAGGGCAAGGTCAGCTCGCGCTCCGGCTCCTTGTCGCCGGCGATCGACACCGATTCCAGCGGCGCCTTGGCGCTCGCGCCCTCAAACACCTCGGCGAGGGCGCGGTCGTGGCCACCGGTCTCGGGCAGCCAGCACATCCGCTGGTGCAGTCCGGCCAGGCCGTCGCGCGCCACCGTCATCGCAGCCTGGTGATCACCCGCACCCACCTCGACCAGGCGGCGGAAGTGCCTGGGGTCACCGCGTCGCCAGTTGGTATCGCGCTGGACGGCCGCCGCGCCGGTAGGGTCGACCTCATTCAATGCGTCGTGCACAACTCCGCGCCCGAATGCGGTGGAACTGCGCTGCTCCCGCCCCTCACCCATGGTGGCGGTGTTGCTGACCGGGAAAACGACGCCTGTGCTGGTGCTCATGGGGCGACTCAATCACGGACTCATCAGTAGCTTCGCCAACTTCTCGACATCTTGCTTTCTATGTTGCTAGCATTCGAGTATGGGAACCGAGCAGAAAAGAACCGCAGGCAAGGTGCAGTTCAACGTGTACCTGCCCAAGGAACTTGTCACAGCGACCAAACATCGGGCGATCGACGACGGCACCAGCCTGTCGGGGCTCGTCGAACGCGCCCTGCGCGCCTACCTGGAGGAGTCGAACGCATGATCACCGCACACGCAATCCGCTTTGCCGACAACGTCCCTGCCATGCGTCGCTTCTGCGAGTTGCTCGGCCTGGCCGCAACTGTCACCGCCAGCGACAGTTGGGCGGTGATGCGCTCGGCCGGTGGTGAGGTGTTGCTGCACAGCCACTCCGGCGCCGACACCGATGTCGTCCAGGGGCAGACGAATCTGACTTTCGAGGTCACCGACGCTCAGGCCGTCGCTGAAGCCTTCGGCACCCACGTGCTGGACGAGTCGTACGGCCGGTCGGTCACGATCACAGACCCTGACGGACAAGAGTTGCTGATCAACGAAGCACAGACCGACTTCTACGGATACGCCGAACACGAGGCCCATCCCGCCGACAACATGAGCGTCTGCCCGGTCGTCTTCGCCGACCCGTCAGGCCCGTGGAAGGAGTTCTTGGAGAAGCTGGGGCTGCCCGCGTCCGCCGACGCCGATGACGCCTTCGCCAGTTTCACCGCCGATCGCGGCAGCGTTGGCGTGCACGTCGCGCGGCTAGTCGAGTACGAGCGATTCCTCACCGGTCACGCCGGGGCCCGAACACACCTGACCTTCGCGTTAACCGGTGACGCCGAAGCCCTGGCGGCAGCTGCGGCAGGCCGGACACGAGGTGCGCGTCGACACCTCGTTCGGCACGATGCTGGAGATCACCGACCCGGACGGACAACTCGTGCAGGTGCACGCCTCCTGAACCGCCGCCCGCCACAAACCGGACGCAAAAAGCACGTTTCGCGACGAAGTCCGTACGTTTTGCGTCCGGTTTGTGGTTTGTTCAGGCGGGTCGGGCCGGTCAGGCCATCGTGTCGAGGATGTCGCTGATGTCCTGCTCAGTGGTGAGCGGGTTGACGATCGCGAATCGGGCGAGCGTCTCGCCGTCGTGTGAGGTGGGCACGACGAAGCCGAGCTGTCGCTCCAGCAGATCGTCCGACCAGCGCTGGTAGTCGGCCGGCGTCCAGCCGAGACGACGGAAGACGACGACGGTGAGGGCGCCTTCGCGCACGAGTTCGACGTACGGCCGCTCCTCGATCTGCGCCGAGGCGTAGCGCGCGACCTCCAGGGTGCGCTCGATCGCGGCGGTGTAGGCATCAGTTCCGTTGACCACCAACGAGAACCAGAACGGCAAGCCGCGGGCGCGACGGGTGAGGCCGACGGAGAAGTCGGACGGGTTCCACTCCGACGATTCAGTCAGGATGTCGAGATAGCTGGCGTGCTGGGTGTGTGCGGCGCGGCCCAGAGCCGGATCGCGGTAGATCAGCGCGCAGCAGTCGAAGGGCGCGAAGAACCACTTGTGCGGGTCGACGATGAAGGAGTCGCAGCGTTCGATGCCGCGGTACTTTTCCCGGACGCTCGGGGCCGCGAGGCCGGCGCCGCCGTAGGCGCCGTCGACGTGCAGCCAGATGCCGAACTCATCACAGACGTCCGCGACCGACTCGATGTCGTCGATGATGCCGAAGTTGGTGGTGCCCGCCGTCGCCACCACGGCGAAGAAAGTGTCAGGATCGTTCTGCTCCAACACCTTTCGCAGGTTGGGTCCGGTCATCTGCCAGTTCTCGACTGGCACCGTGACCAGCTCGGCGTCCATCACATTGCAGGCCGAGGCGATCGAGGAGTGGGTGCCGACGGTGGCGGCCACCCGGTAGGGACGCTTGCCGGTGCGGGCGCGGACGGTGTCGCGCGCGGCGACCAGCGCCGAGAGGTTGCCGACGGTGCCGCCCTGGACGAACTGACCACCGGCGCCCTCGGGCAGACCGACCAGATCGGCGACCCAGCGCAGGGCTTGGTTCTCGGCGTAGACGGCGCCAGCGCCTTCCAGCCAGGATCCGGCGTACAGACCGGAGGCACCGACGATGAGATCGAACATCGCCGCTTCACGGGTGGGGGCCGACGGGATGAACGACAGGTAGCGCGGGTGATCGGTCGACAGGCAGGTGGGCGCGAGCTTCTCGGTGAAGAGTTCGAGGGCGGGCAGGCCGCCGAGACCCTCGGCGGTAATGGCGCCGCCCGCGAGTTCGTCCAATGTCTGCGGGGTTGCGGGCGCATCCAGGGGCACGGGGTTCAGCCGGAGTCGTTGCACCGCGTAGTCGGCGATGGCGTCACAGAGCTGCTGGGTGTTCTCGTCGAAGCGATGCACGAGAGCGCAGTCTACGGGCGGCGTCCGCCATTCGGGACAGCGCCTCGGACGCTCTGCCAGCCACGGATTGCGGCGGCTTCCCCTCTGCACACCGAGGGACATCCGACGCGGTGCGCAGAGGCGGTCCGCTTCCCCAACGGCAGGAGGGCAAGAGAGACATCCGACAGGTGCACACCGCGGTTGGCAGAGGCGGAACCCACTGAGAGATCACCCGTCGTCAGCGAATCCGCGATCACCGAGTCAAGCCGTTCAATCGAGCAGGACGAACAACCACTGCGGCATGAGGTTGACGAGTACGAGCACCGGTAGCGCGATCGCGAGCATCGCCTGATGCAGCGGGTGGGCACGAAGCTCGCGCGCCGGCGTCTCGTCCCGCACCGAACTGAAGATCTGCCACACCCAGCGCAGATAAGCCGCGACGCCGAGCATCACGTTGACCGCAGCGATCACCAGCATCACCCAGTGCCGCTGGTCGGCCACCGGCTGCAGCGCGTACACCTTGCCCAGCAGACCGCCGATCGCCGGCGGAAGTCCGGCCAACATCAGCAACCCGAGACCGAGCACCGCGCCGGTCCAGGGCTGGCGGCGTCCTAGCCCGCGCAGACCCTCGAACGAGACCATGGCGTCGCGTCCCTGCTGATGGGCGATACAGATCAGGGCGATGAAGACCGCCAGCGTCGCGACGAGATAGACCAGCAGGTAGGCGGCGGCTGCATGCACGGCCCGGCTGGACGCCGTCAGCAGCGGCAGGATCACCCAGCCGCCCTGCGCGATGGTCGACCAACCCATGAAACGCAGGGTGTCGTCGGCCCGCAACGCCATCACGTTTCCGACCGTCATCGATAACGCCGCGAGTACGCCGACGGCCACCAGGGTCGCTCCCCCGACGAGCACCAGCGGACGTGCCACCACCAGCAACGCGCCGAGCGCTGCGACCTTCGAGACCGTGGCGAGGAAGGCCGTCATGGGGGCGGACGCACCTGCGTAGGCCTCCGGCGTCCAGAGATGGAACGGCGCCAGCGACAGCTTGAAGCCGACACCGGCGAGGATCAGCATGAGGGACGCCGCGAGCACGCGGCGGGTCTCCGGCACCTCCACCGCCGCGAGCACGACGTCGGCGTCGAAGGTGGCTTCGCCGGTGGCTGCGAACCACATCGCCACCCCCATGGCGGTGACCGCGAAGGACAACAGCGAGGTGACCAGCAGATTGAGGGCACCGTCGATCGCGGTACGCCGAGCACGCAGCGCCACCAGGAAAATCGTCGGAAGGGTCGCGAGCTCGAGCAGCACCAACCAGGCGGCGAGGTCGCGCGCGGCGATCACCCCGACCGCGCCTGCCGTCGCAGCGAGCATGGCCGAGAGTTGGATGGCGCTGAGCGACTTCTGGGTGCGCACCGGGGCCGCCATGACGACGATGACCAGCGCGGATGCGATGGCCGCTGCCTGGAGGCCGGCGCCGACCTCGTCGACGACGTAGAAGCAGCCGCCTTCGGGAAGACAGAGCGAGCGCAGCGGACGGTCGAAGCCCTGCAACACCGCGGGGACGGTGGCGGCGAGCGCAGCGCCGAGGGTCACGACCGCGATGCCGAAGTGCGGTGTGCGACGCCGCGGCACGATAGCGTCGACGAGCAACACCAACACGGCGCCGAGCGCGGGAATCAGGGTGGGCAGCAGCACCGCCCAGTCGATCGAGATGTTCATCGCAGCACCCCCAGCGCGTTCACCGCAGGAGTCATCAGATCAAGCAGGCCGGTGGGCCAGACCCCGAGCACGACGACGGCGACGACCAGCACAGCGGCCACCAGCCACTCCATGCCGACGGCGTCCGTCCAGGGGGCGGGGTCGGGTCGTGCTGGTTCAGGGGTGTCGGACGACCCGGCCCAAACCAGACGCGCCACACGCAAGGAGTACGCCGCCGCCAGCACCGCTCCGAGTGCGGCCAGCGCACCCAGCCACTGGAACAGTCCGACATGGGGCGGTGCTTCGAACGCGGCCAGCACGGTGAGGAACTCCGACCAGAAGCCGGCCATGGCGGGCAGACCGAGCGAGGCGGCGAGTCCGAGCAGCAGCGCGAAGCCCAGACGAGGGCTGATGTCGCGAAGACCGAAGCGTTCGACGGCGAGGTCGTCCTCGCCCCAACGGCGCTTCAGCCCGCCGACCACGACGAAGAGCAGCGCCGAGATCAAGCCGTGGCTGATGTTGCCGAAGAGCGCGGCCTTGATGCCGAGCTCGGTGCCGGTGGCCAACCCCAGCATCACCACGCCCATGTGACCGATCGAGGAGAAGGCGATCACCCGCTTCAGGCTGGGTTCGACCAGGCAGACCAGACCGGCCCAGAAGATGGCGACCACGGCCAGGACGCCGACGTACGGGGCGATTGTCAGCCAGCCGTCGGCGAGCGGACCGATCACGAGCCGGACGATTCCGTAGGTGCCCATCTTCAGCAGCACCGCCGCCAGCAGGACGGATCCGCCGGTGGGTGCGCTGGTGTGCGCGGCCGGGAGCCACGAGTGCAGCGGCCACATGGGCACCTTGATCGCGAGTCCGACGGTGAGCACCACCGCGATCGTGGTCTGCAGAGCCGGATCGAGGCTCACGCCGCGGCCGAGCGTCGCCAGATCGGTGGTGCCGACGGTGTAGCCGAGCGCGAGGATGCCGACGAGCATGAGCGTCGATCCGAGCACGGTGTAGAGGACGAAGGTCAGGGCCGCGCGCCGCGTCCGGCCCCGATCGTGGCTGTCGCCGAAGACTCCGATGAGCACCCACATCGGCACCAGGACGAGCTCGAAGGCGATGAAGAAGAGCACGGCGTCCCGGGCGAGGAAGGTGAGCAGCGCTCCCCCGACGACGATCAGGAGGCAGCCGTAGTAGGTGGCAGCCGACCCGGTGGGCGGCTCGACCCGAGCATGCAGCACGACGATGAGCCCGATCGCGGCGGTGAGCAGTAACAACGGGATGCTGATGCCGTCGACGCCGAGATGGAAACGCAGCCCGAGCGAGGGCACCCATTCGCGGTCGAGGCTGGGACGCCGGATGGCGACGACGGACGTGGCGACCACTGTCGCCGCAGCGACCAGAGCTGCGCTCCACCATGCGGTGTCGCGGGAGACGGCTCGGGGCCAGCGTCCGCCGCCGATGAGGGCGAAGCCGGCGATCAGGGGCAGGAGAGGCACCGCGAGGAGGGCGATCACCACAGCGCCACACCGATCACGGCGACCACCAACATGCCGGCGGCGATGGTGACCAGCCCGGTCGAAGGTGCGCCGGTTTGCCGGTTGTCGGTGCGTGCGGCGAGGTCGAGGGTGCGGGTGCCGAGCCCGCGGACGCCGCGCTCGATCAACGCATCAGCAGCGGCCACCAGGCGTGCGAGCGCGAGCACCGGGCGTCCGACCGTTCCTTGGTAGAGGCTGTCGAAGCCTGCACCGCGCGAGGCTCCGAGGCGCAGCCGCAACGGCAAGCGGGAGGCGGCGTCACCGAAGGTGGTGCGCACCGAGAGCGCCCGCACCAGCAGACCCGCGGCGGCGATCGCGAGCAACCCGGAGACGACGATCAGCCATTGCGGGTGTTCATAGTTGACCCGCATCCACGGACTCACGACCAGCGCGCCGCCGACGATGCTCGCGAGCGCCAGCAGGCTCAGACCGAGGCGGGTCACCGCGGGTGGGCGCGGCAGGACGACTTCGGGCTCCGGTTCGGGTTCGGGTTCGACCTCGATCGGGCGTCCGCGCTCGTCGACCGCAGCGGTGGTGACCAACATGTCCATCAGGTCGATGTCCTCGACGGTGCGCGAGTCGTCCATGACGTCGAGCACCTGGTTGCGCTGCAGCACGGTGCGGTGGGTGAGCACCAACCAGGCGCGCATCGCATAGGCAGCGGTCAACGGGATGACCAGCAGCAACGCAACCGCGGCGATGTAGGAGGCTTTGCGCCCGTCCGCTGCGCCCCGCAGCACCTCGTCGACGATGAGGTCTTTGGAGACGAAACCGAACAACGGCGGAATGCCGGCCAGCGCCAGCAGCCCGGTGCCGACGTACCAGCGGGTCTTGAAATGCGTGGTGACGGCTCCCGACATCCGCTCCACGATGGTGCCGCCGACCAGCACCGCCAACCAGCCGATCATCAGGAACAGCAGCGCCTTGAATCCGGCGTGGGCCAGCAGGTGCAGCACCACCACGTCCGGGCTCACCCCGTTCGGCAGCCCGGCGAGACCCACGAGCATGAGCCCCATCTGGGAGATGGTCGACCACGCGAGCAACTTCTTCAGGTCGTGCTGCAGGAAGGCCATCACCGCGCCGAAGACGGTGGTGAGACCGGCAAGAGCACCCAGCACGACGGCGGCGTACGGGGTGATCATCAGCAGTGGGTGCAGCACGGCGATGACGTAGGTGCCGGCGGCAACCATCGTCGCGGCGTGGATCAGTGCGGACGCCGGGGTCGGCCCCTCCATGGCATCGGGCAACCAGTCCTGGAAGGGCACGAGAGCCGACTTGCCGGCGACGCCGATGATCAGCAGGACGAGCGCGAGGGTGCCCGCGCCGGGGGTTGGTCCGCCGATCAGCAACTGGCCGGGCACCTCGATGGCCTTCCAGTGCAGCAGGATCTGCTCGATCGACGTCGACCGCGCGACCGTCGCCAGGATCACCAGGCCCACCACGAAGGGTGCATCGGCCAGGCGCGTGACCATGAACGCCTTGAAGGCGGCCCGTCTGGCCTTGGCGCGTTCGGATTCGTGGCCGATGAGCACGTAGGAGCACCAACCCATGAGCTCCCAGCCCACGAGCGTCAACACGACATCACCGCTGAGCACCACCAACTGCATCGCAGCGGTGAAGAGTGCGACGGTGGCCGCGAAGGAGCGGTAGCGCGGGTCGTTGTAGAGGTACCACCGCGCGAAGAGCTGGACGACCAGGGAGACCACCCCGACCGCGACGGCCACCATGATTCCCAGGCGGGTCACGTGCAGCTGCATGGGCAGCGTCATCTGCACACCGCTGATCGGCACCCCGATCGTGCCGACGACCGCGCGCAGGCCACCGCGCATCGCCTGCCATACCAGCCAGGCCGGGGCGAGCAGGCCCAGCAGCGCCGTCACGCCCGCCAGCCAGGCCGCCGCCGCGTTGGAACGGCGCACGAGTAGGACGATCAACACGGCCCCGACAGAGGGGAGCAGGATCGTCAGATGGCTCGGTTGCAGCACCAGGTCGAGCGCGCCGGTGCGGGTGTCGATGAGATTCACTCGTCGTCACCCCGTGCCGCCGTGACGTCGATCTGCCCGCGGGCCCGGAAGGCCAGGACGACCAGGCCGAGCGCCACCGCGATCTCGGCTGCAGCGATGGTGATGAGGAAGATCGTCAGCGTCTGCCCGGCGAGGTAGGCGTCCGCGTGCTTGACGCCGGCCGTGACCAGCAACAGTCCGACGGCCCCGAGCATGAGTTCGACGCCCACGAGCACAAGCACGGCGTTGCGGCGAGCGAGCACCCCGTAGAGCCCGACGCCGAAGAGCGCTGCGGACAACGCCAACGGCAACCAGAGATGGATCACGAGTCGCCCGCCTCATCGTCCAGCGAGTCATCGATCCGCATGCGCGACAGCGAAATTGCCGTCACCAGCGCAATCAGCAACAGCAAGGACAACAACTCGAAGGGCCATGACCAGGTGGCGAAGATCTGGGTGGCGAGATCACTGGTGGTGCTCGGGCGCAGCGATGCCACCCCAGGGCCCAGACCCACGATCAGCACCGCGCCGATCAGCATCGCAGTTGCGGCGCTGATCACCAGCGCCGCCGCTCGTTGCGCGGGCGAGGCGTCGTGCGCGGTGGAGCGTCCGATGGGAGCGCGGGTGAGCATCAGCGCGAAGAGCACCAGGATGACCACCGCCCCGACGTACACCAACAGTTGGACGAGGGCCACGAACTCAGCGCCCAGCACGAGGTAACAACCGGCGAGGGTGCCGAGGCTGACGACCAACCACAGCGCCGAGTGCAGGATGTGCTTGGTGGTGACCGCGAGCACCGCACTGGCCAGGCAGAGCAGGCCGACGATGCTGAAGAAGACGTCGTGCGTGGTCACGAACCCGCCTCGTCCGTCGGCGTGCCGTCGTCGTCATCGCCTGCATCCATGGCGCCCGGGTCGATCGCGGCCGGCGGCGGCACGGTGACCATCCACTCCCCCAGCCGCTCCTTCTCGTGCAGCAGCTCGCGGATGTCGGTCTCGGCGTACTCGAAGTGCGGGCTCCAGTAGAGGGCGTCGAAGGGACACACCTCGACACAGATGCCGCAGTACATGCAGAGGCTGAAGTCGATCGCGAACCGGTCGAGCACATTCTGCTGGCGCGCGCGTCCGCCCTCGGTCGCGGGCGGGATCGTCTCCTTGTGCGAGTCGATGTAAATGCACCAGTCGGGGCATTCGCGGGCGCACAACATGCATGAGGTGCAGTTGTCGGCCAGCAACGCGATCACGCCGCGACTGCGCGGCGGCAGCGCCGGCTTCTCGTCCGGGTAGTGCTGGGTGTGCGCCGGACGCAGTGCGGTGCGGGCAGTCGTCACCATGCCGGAGACCAACCCGGGCACGAAGCCGGATCGCTTGTCAGACATGGGTGCTCCTCTCGTTGGTCATGGGGTGGCCCCGCCCAGCCAGACGACACCGACGGCCGTGATCGCCAGCTGGAAGAGCGCGATCGGCACCAGGCCGAGCCACGCGAGTCGTTGCAGTTGGTCTTCGCGCATGCGGGGCCAGGCGACGCGGATCCAGATGACGACGAAGGCCACCAGGAAGCCCTTGAGCAGCACCCACAACCAACCGAGCGTGCCGGCGAACGGGCCGGCCCAGCCGCCGAGGTAGAGCACCGCGAACAGCAGCGACATCACCACGATGCCGGCGTACTCGGCGAGCAGGAAGAGCCCGAACCGCAGGCCGGTGTACTCGGTGTAGGGGCCCATCACGAGTTCGGCGTCGGCCACCGGCATGTCGAAGGGCGGACGCTGCAACTCGGCCGTGGCGGCGATCAGGAAGACCAGCGCGCCGGGCAGTTGCCACAGCAGCCACCAGGGCGACCAAGCTTGCGCAATTCCGATGAGCGACAACGATCCTGCGGCGATCGCGAAGGAAGCGCTCGCCAGCAGGAGCGGTAGCTCGTAGGCGACCAGTTGAGCCGCGGAGCGCAGACCGCCCAGCAGTGAGTACTTGTTGCCGCTGCTCCAGCCGGCCATGAGCGTGCCGACCGTGCCGATGCCGCTGACGGCCAGGACGACCAGCAGGCTCGCGGGCACTCCGGCCGCAACCGTCGAAGGTCCGAGCGGTATGACCGCGAGCGCCAGAAGGTAGGCGACGATGCCCAACGCCGGCGCGAGCCGGAAGACGCGCTTGTCGGCCGCGTGGGGGACGATGTCTTCCTTCTGCACGAATTTCACGCCGTCGGCCACGAGTTGTGCCCAGCCGTGGAATCCACCGGCGTACATAGGGCCGACGCGCCCCTGCATGTGGCCCATCACCTTGTGCTCGGCCTGGCCGACGACCAGTGGCAACACCAGGAACGCCGCCAGTACGGCGGCGCTGCGCAGCACAACCTCCATCCAGAGCGCCATCAGCGTGGACCCCACGACTCGTCGGGCACGCCCGGCGGCTGCAGTTTGCGACGTGGTGCTCGGCCCGCCTTGGCGGCGTGGGCGGCTGCGCCCTCGCCGGGCTCCTTGGCGCCAGGCCACGGCTTGCTGGCGCGGCTGGCAAGCACGAACGATTTACGAAGCGGCGTGCCCTCGAAACCGTCGGGCAGGAGCAGCGGACGTAGGCCGCGTCCGGACGCATCGGTGAACCCGGCGAAGGAGATGCCGAACATCTCGAAGGTCTCCCGCTCGTGCCACGCGGCGCCCGGCCAGATCCAGGTGAGGCTCGCGGCGCTCTCGCCGTCGGGCAGCCGCGTGATCAGGATGGTCTCCCGCAGCGCTCCGGGAGTGATGTCGTACAGGTGCAGCACGAGGTCAAAACCCGGATGCTCGGTGTCGTCGAGATGGTCGACCGCGGTGAGGAAGTCGAAGAAGTCGAAGCCCTCGGCCTTCAAGCGTCCGGCTTCCTGCACCCACTCAGCCGGTTCGCAGGTGTGCGTCGATGCGTCGTCAGTCATCGGCTGCCTCGTCCTTTGCCGCCGTTGCTGCGGGCGCCTCGATTGACGCGGCTGCGGGTGGCGCGATCGTCGGACGCTGCAGCGCGGCCGCTGCGGCCCGGCGGTCGGCGTACCGAGCACCCTTGGCGCGCAACGACTTCGTCGACACGCGCTCGGCGGCGATCTTCTCCTGCAGCACGAGGATTCCCTGCAACAACGCCTCCGGACGTGGCGGGCAGCCGGGCACGTAGACATCGACCGGGATCAGCTGATCGACACCCTTGGTGACGCAGTAGGAGTCCCAGTACGGCCCTCCGGAGTTGGAGCAGGCCCCGAAGGAGATGACGTACTTCGGCTCGGGCATCTGGTCGTAGAGACGCCGGATCGCGGGCGCCATCTTGTCGGTGACGGTGCCACTCACAACCATGAGGTCGGCCTGCCGCGGGCCGGGCGCGAAGGGGATGACACCGAGCCGGATGAAATCGTGCCGGGCCATCGATGCTGCAATGAATTCGATGGCGCAGCAGGCCAATCCGAAGTTGAAGACCCACAGGGAGTAACGGCGTCCCCAGTTGAGGACGATGCGCATCGGCTTCGGCGCGGCTGATTGCAGCGGGCCGACGCGGGGCATGGGCAGATCAGTCGACATCATTCACCCACGACAACACTCCGCGTCGTGCTGCGTGCGCCAGGCCCACCAGGAGGACGGCGATGAAGATCGCCATCTCGGCCAGGCTCGCGACGCCGAGCCGGCTGTCGCGCAGCACGAGCGCCCACGGAAACAGGTAGACGGTGTCGATCGCGAAGACGAGATAAAGAAAGGCGTACGCCAGGTAACGCACCTTCGTCTGCGCCCAGCCGGAACCAACCGGGTCGACGCCCGACTCGTAGGTGGTCAGCTTCGCCGGGTTTGGATCGTGCGGCGCGAGCAGCTTGCGGGCCACCATCGCTGCCACGAAAAGCAGGATTCCGCCGACACAGACCCCGCCGAGCACGAGGTAGCCACTGAGTCCGGAATTCACCAGTGCAGCCTAACCAAGTTGCCCGGGATCGCCGGGAACGCCACGGCTGCCGGTGCCGCCTGTGATCTACGGCGCAGACGTCCACGACACCACCGCGAGAGGGCACCGTGAAGGCGTCCGGGGTCTCTAGGCTAGGCACCCATGAGGACGGTGGCCCGTGCGTCGGGGGCGATGATCGCCGGACGTTCAGTCACGGGTGGCCTGCTCGCGCTCGGCGCCTTCCTGATCAGCTTCTCCCCCAGCCTGCTGCCGCGACCTTGGGCACTCCAGGCGGTCGCGGCGGCAGTTTCAGCACTTCTCGGTTACGCCATGGGCGCATTGTTGGGTTCGTTGACCTCCGACGTCGCAGGTTGGCTCGGGGTGCGAGTCACGATCGACCCACCGCGCCGGCGCCGGTTCGCCATCGTGGCGGTGGTGGTGTTGACCACCTTGTCGTTGTGGGCATGGGTGGCCGGACACCAGGGCCGCCAGCAGACCGCGCGATTGGTCGACCTGCCGCCGCCGACGTGGTGGGACGACACCCGCGCGCTCCTCGGCGGACTGGCGTTGACCCTTCTGCTGCTGATGCCGATCTGGTTGATACGCATGGCTTTCCGCGCATCCCGACAGGTCATGAGTCGCACCTTTCCGCGTCCGGTGGCGAGCCTGCTGGCTGCCGGGCTGGTGATCGCCATGACCACCTGGTTGACCCAGAGCTATGTCGTCAGCAGGGTGCTGGAGTCGGTGTCGTCCTCAGCCCTCTCGACTGATCAGGGCACCTCGCCAGGCGCCGTGCAGCCGACGACCGAGCTTGTCTCGGGGGGTCCGGGCTCCACCCAGACGTGGGAGGAACTTGGCCGCCAAGGACGGAACTTCACCGGCCGCACGCCCACCCCCGCCCAGATCTCAGCAGCCACCGGACGTCCGGCGGTGCAACCGATCCGGGTGTACGCCTCACCTCCGGACGGCGCCGCCGAACCCGAAGAGCTCGCCGCGATCGCGGTCAAGGAGTTACGGCGAACGGGCGGATTCGACCGCCCGGCGATCGCGCTGTTCGGCACGACCGGCAGCGGTTGGGTGAACCACTACTCGGTGCAGTCGGCGGAGTATCTGCTTGACGGCAACTGCGCTTCAGTTGCCGTGCAGTACTCCTTCCTGCCCAGCCCCGTCCAGTTCTTGACGAACAAGTCCCTGCCGCAACAGACCGGCCGAGCCCTGGTGAAGGCCGTGCAGGCCGAACTGGCGAAGATGCCGGTCGACCAGCGACCCAAGCTGTACGTCTCCGGCGAGTCACTGGGCAGCTTCGGCATGCAAGCTGCCTTCGATTCAGAGCAGGACATGCTGCAGTCGGTGGACGGCGCGGTCTGGATCGGCACCCCGAACGACACTCCGCTCTGGCGCTCGATCACTGCATCGCGCACGCGCGGCAGCCCCGAGATCACGCCGGTGATCGACAACGGCAAGCACGTTCGCTTCGCGAGCACCCGTGAAGAGTTGTCGGCTGATCGTTATGGCCGTCCGCTGGGTGATTGGCAGTCGCCGCGCGTGGTCTACCTGCAACACGCGTCCGACCCGATCGTGTGGTGGACGCCGTCGCTCGCCTGGCGCGAACCGCCGTGGATCGGCGAGAAGGCCGGCCGGGACGTCGACCCTTACCTACGCTGGTGGCCCCTGGTGACCATGTGGATGGTCGGTGTCGACTTCGCGATCGGGAACAGTCCGCCGCAGGGTCACGGACACATCTATCGCGACGAGATCCTGGACGCGTGGGCCGGTGTGCTCGACAAGGCGCCCAGTCCAGCAGAGCGGACCAAGATCCTCACGGCGATCCACCGCAGCCAGTGATCCACGACGCCGCTGCACCGCCTATTCGTTGCGGTCCGCACGGCCGGACCCGAGGTCGACTTACTTCTGATACTTCACCGCACGGCGGGAGGGCTTGTGGGCATTCCTCAGGGGATCAATGCGATCCACTCCATCCCGCCCGGGACGGTTCAGCAGCCGGCAAGCCGGCGCGGACGAGAGGCAGCGTCTCCACTCAGCGTCATCCGCACCGGTTCACCGTCAATGCGCAGTTCGACCTCGTCGTCGGTCACCCAGCGCGCCGAGTCGAGACCGTGGAGGTCGCCGTCGAGCGCTCCCAAGCACCTGTACTTCGCGGTGAGCCCGCGGGCATCTTGCACCCAGAGCACCCAGTAGGGGTCGATCATCTTCGTCTGCCCGTCAATGAACAGCACACGCCTGCCGTCCGGCGACGCGATCGTCTGGTCACCGATGTCACCCGGCCCAAAGACGGAGCTCACGAAGAAGGCAGCCGCTACCGCCGCGAGGCTGAGGATCGTGCCGACGAGCCCGACAAATCGACCGAAGACCATCGCCAGGAGACCCACGAAAAGACCTGCGGTACAGGGCAATCCCCACCATCCGGGGTGACCCATCCAACGAAGGTGGACGTAACCCTCCTGCCGGCCGGCGAAGAGAACGGAGACCACCAAGAGCGCTGCGGCGATGCCCGCGACACTGAATGCCACCCGCGCCAGCCAGCGGCCGTCGCCCCCAGACCGGCCGGGCCTCGCCTGCTGCCCCTTACTGCCGAACCCACCACTCATCGTTCCCCCTTGCCCGACTAGTTCACGGCTGGAGCGTACGCGCGGCGGACTTCTGGCGTCACACGTTTGAGCCCGATCACCAATCCATAACGTCACATTTGGCATTTCATAACTTGGACGAGTTTCGGAGCATGGCTGGACAGGCGTAACGTTAGGCACTAAGTCCCGCCTAACTTCCAGCCCCGAGATGGATTCTGTGAGCAGCAAGCAATCGCAAGTTCTCGACCGCGTGGTCATTCGTTTCGCCGGCGACTCCGGCGACGGCATGCAGTTGACCGGTGACCGGTTCACCGCCGAGACCGCGGCACTTGGCAACGACCTCTCGACCCTGCCCAACTTCCCGGCCGAGATCCGGGCCCCCCAGGGCACGCTGCCCGGCGTCTCCAGCTTCCAGTTGCACTTCGCCGACCATGACGTGCTCACGCCCGGTGACGCACCCGACGTCCTGGTCGCGATGAACCCCGCCGCATTGAAGGCCAACCTGGGCGACCTGCCGCGCGGCGCGACCCTCATCGTGAACACCGATGAGTTCACCAAGCGCAACCTGGCCAAGGTCGGCTATGCCACCAACCCACTGGAGGACGACACCCTCGCCTCGTGGCAGGTGCACGCCGTGCCGCTGACGTCGATCACCGTCGAGGCGCTGAGCGAATTCGAGGCGCTCACCCGTAAAGACAAGGAGCGGGCGAAGAACATGTTCTCGCTCGGGCTGCTGTCGTGGATGTACTCACGTCCGCTGGAGGGCACCGAGAAGTTCCTGTCGGCGAAGTTCGGCAACAAGCCGGAGATCCTGGCGGCCAACCTCAAGGCGCTGCACGCCGGCCACGCCTACGGCGAAACGACTGAGGCCTTCGGGGTGCGCTACGAGATCGCTCCCGCACCGATGCCGCAGGGCACCTACCGCAACATCACCGGAAATGCAGCCCTCGCCTACGGATTGGTCGCGGCCGCACATCGCAGCGGGCTGCCCCTGACGCTCGGCAGCTACCCGATCACCCCTGCCTCCGATCTGCTGCACACCCTGTCGGGCCTCAAGCGTTTCGGCGTCATGACCTTGCAGGCCGAGGACGAGATCGCTGCCATCGGCGCCGCGCTCGGTGCCGCCTTCGGTGGCTCGCTCGGCGTCACCACCACCAGCGGCCCCGGCCTGGCACTGAAGTCGGAGACGATCGGCTTGGCCGTCTCGCTGGAGCTTCCGCTGGTGATCATCGACGTCCAGCGCGGCGGACCCTCCACGGGCCTGCCGACCAAGACCGAGCAGTCCGACCTCCTGCAGGCGATGTTCGGTCGCAACGGCGAATCGCCGGTCGCCGTGATCGCGCCGTCCACACCCATCGACTGCTTCGACGCAGCCTTGGACGCCGTGCGCATGGCCACCGCCTATCGCACCCCGGTGATCGTGCTCTCCGACGGCTACCTGGCCAATGGCTCGGAGCCGTGGCAGGTGCCTTCGGTCGATGAACTGCCTGACCTGACAGTCGAATTCACCACGAAGCCCAATGATGTGGACGCCGACGGCAAGCCGGTCTTCCACGGCTACAAGCGCGACCCCGAGACCCTCGCCCGGCCGTGGGCTGTGCCTGGCACTGCCGGCTTGGAGCACCGCGTCGGCGGTATCGAGAAGGCCGACATCACCGGCAACATCAGCTATGACCCGGCCAACCACGACCACATGGTGCGCACCCGCCAGGCCAAGATCGACGGCATCACGGTGCCCGATCTGGAGGTCAACAACCCATCGGGCAAGGCGAAGGTGTTGGTGCTCGGGTGGGGTTCGACCTATGGCCCCATCCAGGCCGCGGCACGCCTGGTGCGTGCGGGCGGCGCCGAGGTCGCCACCGCACACATCCGTCACGTCAACCCGTTCCCCGCCAACCTGGAAGCGGTGCTCAAGGCGTACGACCGGGTCGTGGTGCCGGAGATGAACCTCGGCCAGCTCGCGATGCTGCTGCGCGCGAAGTATCTCGTCGACATCAAGTCGCACACCGCTGTTCGTGGATTGCCCTTCCAGGCAAGCGAATTGGCCACCGTCATCATCGAGCACCTTGAGGAGGTTTCGGCGTGACGATCGAACTGGGCATGCCAAGCCTGGGCACCGCGGGTGTGCCCACCACCGACGCCAAGCAGACCAAGAAAGACTTCACCTCCGACCAGGAAGTGCGCTGGTGCCCCGGCTGCGGCGACTACGCGATCCTGGCCGCCGTGCAGGGCTTCCTGCCCGAACTCGGCCTCAAGCGCGAGAACATCGTCTTTGTCTCCGGCATCGGCTGCTCCAGCCGATTCCCCTACTACCTCGACACCTACGGCATGCACTCCATCCACGGACGTGCGCCGGCCATCGCGACCGGCCTTGCGTCGTCCCGTGGTGACCTGTCGGTGTGGGTCGTCACCGGTGACGGCGACGCGCTCTCGATCGGTGGCAACCACCTGATCCACGCGCTGCGCCGCAACGTCAACATGACGATCTTGCTGTTCAACAACAAGATCTACGGCCTCACCAAGGGTCAGTACTCCCCCACGTCCGACGTCGGCGCGATCACCAAGTCGAGCCCGGCAGGTTCGGTCGACCGCCCGTTCAACCCGGTCTCGCTCGCCCTCGGCGCCGAAGGCACCTTCGTCGCGCGGACGATGGACTCCGACCGCAAACACCTCACCGAAACCCTGAAAGCCGCTGCAGCACATCGGGGTACGTCGCTGGTCGAGATCTACCAGAACTGCCCGATCTTCAACGACGGCGCCTTCGAACTGCTGAAGGACCGCGACGAGCAGGCCGCACGCATCATGCACCTCGTGCCCGGCGAGCCGGTGCGAGCCGGCTCCGGCGAGGACGCCCGCGTGGTAGTACGCGATGACGCGGGTGCATGTGCGGTCGTGCTGGAATCAGCCGCGGACGCCGACCGCGTCGTGCGCCACGACCCGACCGACCTGTCGCAGGCGTTCGCGCTCTCCCGGCTCGACGACCCGTCCTTCGCGCAGGTGCCGATGGGCATCTTCCGCCAGGTGGACGTGCCGACCTATGACGACGGCGTGCGCGAGCAGATCGCCCAGGCCACCGGCGGTCAGAGCGTCAGCGACGCCGACCTGCAGCAGCTGCTCGCAGGCTCCGACACCTGGGACGTCCGCTAACCGCGCCTTCCTGGCAGGGCACAACTCGCGGACGCCGCGGGTCGACCGATTCGCGAACACTGCTCACGGCGTCCGCGACGTGTGCACTCACCGACCGGTGAACGTGGGCACCTCGCGCGCCAAGGACGCCTCGATGCCTGCCGCAGCGTCGGCGGTCGTCATCAGGCGGGCCTGCTCGGCCACCTCGCGGGCCAACGCATCGTCCAGTCCGGCGAGCAGATCAGCCCGCAACGTCGATCGGATCGAACGGACGGCCAACGGCGCGGACGCCGCAATCTCCCCCGCCAGTGCCAGTGCTTCGTCCCGCTCCGCCCCTTCCGCCGCCAGCCGGTCGACCAGTCCGATACGCAGCGCTTCTTCGCCGCGCACGGAGTGGCCGCCGTAGAGCATGGAGGCAGCATGCTGCTGACCCACGATGCGCGGCAGCGTCAGCGAGGTGGCGAAGCCCTGGTGAATGCCGAGCCGGGCGAAGTTGGCCTGGAAGCGCGCCCGCGGGGTGGCCACCCGGAAGTCGGCAGCGCACGCCAGACCGAGTCCGCCGCCGACCGCGGCTCCCTGCACCGCCGCGATGACCGGCACCGGCAGCGCGAAGATGCGCTTACCCGCTTCGTACAGCGCGCCGATCGCTCCGGCCGGATCAGCCTGGATCTGCCCGGCCGAGAAGTCGGCTCCGGCGCAGAAGTGACGCCCCTGGGACGCAAGGACAATCACCCGGGCGCCGTCGCTCGCGGCGGCCTCACCGGCGTCCGCGATCGACACCAACAGGTCGCGATCGAAGTGGTTGGCCGGCGGCCGGCTCCACTCGATCAGCGCGACATGATCTTGCACGGTGAGGGTGAGTTCGGCCATGGCGTCATCCTGCCGCACCGAATTGCAGGCAGTTGGGCTTGGCGGGTGAACGCTCTGGCGACGACGTCCGGCGACAGCGCGCCCCGGGCCAGGTTCGCAGCCTGCACCGGCCGCGCGTGTGGATCAGGCGATGCCCTACCGTGCACAGGTGAGGAAGGAACGCGACGAGGTCAGCAAGGGCACGATCTACGGGTTCGCCGCCTATCTGCTCTGGGGTGCCTTCCCGCTCTACTTCCACCAGCTGCTGCCGGCAGGCGCCTGGGAGATTCTCGTCCACCGCATCCTGTGGACGCTCGTCGTCTGCGTGGTCGGCGTTGTCGCGTTGCGCCGAACAGCGTTCATCCGCAAGCTGATTCGCGACAAGCGACGGTTTGCTCTGGTCGCCATCGCCAGCCTGCTCATCGCGACGAACTGGCTGGTCTACGTGTTCGCCGTCAACACCGGACGCACCAGTCAGGCCTCGCTGGGCTACTTCCTCAACCCGCTGGTCACCATCGCCCTCGGCGTCATCGTGCTGCGCGAGAGGCTACGTCCGTTGCAATGGATCGCCGTGGGCATCGGCGCGATCGCGTGTGTCTATCTCACGATCGAGGGCGGCACCTTCCCGTGGATCTCGATGGTGCTTGCGGGCAGCTTCGCCTCCTACGGCCTGGCCAAGAAGCGCCTTGGCGGTTCGCTCACCGCGTTCGAGAGCCTCGCCTCGGAGACCGCGATCCTGGCGCCGATCGCACTGGTTGCGCTCTTCATCCTGGCCGGACGCGGTGACACCACCTTCGGCTCCGAAGGCGTCGGCCACTCCCTGTGGCTGGCTTCGTCCGGCATCGCGACCGCCATCCCGTTGCTGCTCTTCGCCGCCGCTGCGGCACGAGTGCCCTTGGTGACGATCGGGCTGCTGCAGTTCATCACCCCGGTGCTGCAGTTGCTGTGTGCCGTTCTCTTCTTGGATGAGCATCTACCGGCCGCGCGGTGGGTCGGCTTCGGCATCGTTTGGGTGGCACTGATCGTGCTCAGCATCGACTCGATCGCGAGCGGCTCACGGTCGCGCAGGTTGGCCCGCGCAGCGACCGCTTCGACAGGCGGCTGAGCGTATTGTCGGTCGGCTGAGTCCCAGCCCCCGAGGCACCAGGTTTCGACGCGCTCGACTTCATTCCTGAGTCGAGCGGCTCAACCAGCGGAAGGTGTTCAGGCTCAACGCGGCTCAGGCGCCGAGCACCTTGTCGAGGTAGGGGTTGGCGAAGGTGCGCTGCGGGTCGAGGCGGTCACGCACGGCCACGAAGTCGTCGAACTTCGGGTACACCCGGCGCAGTTCATCCGCTGAGAGGTCGTGCATCTTGCCCCAGTGCGGACGCGCTTCATAGTCGCGCAGGATGTTCCAGAACGCCGCGAAGTACTCCTCGTGCGGTCGATCGACGTACTGGTGCACCGCGATGTACGCAGACTCACGCTCGTAGGAGGTCGACATCCACACGTCGTCCGGGCCGGTGAAACGCACCTCCACCGGGAAGGCGGTGGCGCACGGGTTGGCGCGGTGCCAGGCGTCCAGCCGCTCCAAGACCTCAACCACATCAGCGCGTGGCACGGAAAACTCCGACTCGCGGAAACGTACGTCGCGGTCGGTGGGAAACACGATGTGCGACCAGTCGGTGTAGGTCTTGGCCGACAACGCGCGAGCACTCACCTGATTGACGGCAGCGGTCGCCCGGGGCACTCGCGTGACGAACTTGTTGAGCGCGCCGTACAGCTTGTTGGAGAGCAGGTCGTTCTCCAGACGGTCCTTCCAGGCCGGCATGGGCGCGCGGCGCGACTCGTCGCGGTGCCGTTCGTTCGTCTTCATCAACACGCGATCGGTGTCGGGAAACCAGAAGAACTCGAAGTGGTCGTTGCCGTCGACGTGGTCGTCGATGTGCGCCAGGACGTCGGGCAGGGCCGCGGGCTTCTCGGCGGCGGTCAGCAAATAGCGCGGCTCGCACTGGTACTCGATCGCGGTCACCACACCGAGCGCGCCGAGCGACAAGGCCACCGCAGGTAGGAGTTCGGCGTTCTCGCCGTCGGTCACCCGCATCAGCGAACCGTCGGCCAGCACCAGCTCGACGCCGCGCACCATGCCTGAGAAGCCGGTCAGGCCGATGCCGGTGCCGTGGGTGCCGGTGGACGTCGCACCCGACAAGGTCTGCCGGTCGTAGTCGCCCTGGTTGGCAAGGCCCAGCCCGGCTCCGTGCAGCAGCTTCACGCCGTCGGCCAACCGCGTGCCGGCGCGCACCCAGGCTCGACCGGTGTGCGGATCAGCCGAGATGAGCCCACAAATGTGGTCCATCCGCAGCTGGACATCGACCGGCTGACCGATGGCGGTGAACGAGTGCGAGGCACCGATCGGCTTGACCTTGCGGCCGGCTTGCGACGCTTCGGCAACGACCTGCTGGATGTGCTCGACATCGCGCACGGTCACGATCTCGACGTCGGCCCGAGTCGTGCCCGACCAGTTGCTCCACTCAGCCAAAGTTCTTCCCCTCACCGCGATAGGTGGGGATGCGATCGACCACCTCGCCGTTGCTCACCAACTGCACCTCGTTGAACCGTTCGCACATCTCGCCGGCCTTGGCATGCCGGAACCACACCAGGTCACCCAGGCCGAGCGAACGGGCGCCCGGGCCGCGCAACGGGCTCTGCACCTCACCGGCGCCCTCGAGCGTGAAGTACTTCAGCTGCGGCGGGTGGGTGGGCTCGGGGAGTCGCGACTTGTCGGCTTGACCCGAGGCGAGGTAGCCCCCACTGAAGGTGACCACGACGTCCTCGGCCGGCTTTCGGGTGACCGGCGATGCGAAGAACGCAGCGGGCTTGACCCGCAGGTCGTCGAATCCGTCGAAACTGGTGGGTGCGAAGAGTCCGGAGCCGGCTGCGAGTTCGGTGACCGTCGGATCGAGATGTGTGGTGTGCAGACTTCCGGTGCCGCCGCCGTTGACGAACTCCACCGGACCGAACTCCTCGACCGCCGCGCGCACCTGGCCGCGCCGAGTGGCCAACTGGTCGTTGGAGAGCTTCTTGACCAGCCGCATCCCGAACCGATCGTCCGGCACTCCCGCGACGTGCGCCTCGTAGAACATCATCCCGACCAGGCGCACAGCTGCAGTCTGCGTGATGTGCGCGGCCAGAGCGGTAGCACTCTCGGCATCATTCACCCGTGACCGGTGTGCGCCGATGGCCACAGGGCCCAGGCGGAAGGAGCAGTCGACGTCGATCGCCACGCGGCGCTCGAACGGCCCGTCCACGGACGCGAGGAGGTCGACGTGCTCGGGCAGATCGACCATGAATGTGATCTGCTCGGCCAACCGCTGGTCTGCCGCGATGCGGGCGATACCCTCCCGGTCGACCGTCGGATAAGCGATCACGACATCGTCGACGCCCTGCTCGACCAGCCAGATGGCTTCGCTCAGGGAGTAGCCGAGGACGCCGTGGTAGCCGGGCATCGCGAGCACCCGCTCGAGGAGGCCACGCACCCGCACCGACTTGGACGCCAGACGGATCGGAAGCCCGCCGGCGCGACGCTGCATCGAAGCAGCGTTCTCGTCGAGCAGGTCCAGATCGACGACGGCGGTGGGCGCCGATGCGGAGACCAGGGCGCGAAATGCGCTGGTCAAGACTGCGCCGGGCTCATCACCGAGATCGCAGCGGCAAAAGCAAGTGCGTAGCCGTCGAGCACCTCGAGCGCCTTCTCGTCGTCACCATCAGCAATCCACGCCAGCGCCACGCCGTCGGTCACCGAAACGATCATGCGGGCGATCGTCTCCGTCGGCAGCGGCAGGACGCTGGCTTGTCCCTGCAGGTGCTCCTCGATGAAGTGTTCGACCGTGGCGAACGAACGACGGAACATCATGCGAGCCAGATCCGGGCCCGGGTCGTCCTGGCGCACCAAGTGGTTGACCAGCTCGTAGATCAGTCGCTGGCGGTCACGGTTGCCGCCGGCCTCGGTCCAGTACGCGCGGAAGGCGGCGCGGATCGTTCCGTAGAGGTCGTCCGGTTCGACTCCGGTGAGGTCGACATTCAACTGCGGCTGCGACACCGATTCGACCACTGCCTCGAGCAACGCTCGCTTGGAGCCGAAGCAGTAGTGAACCGTGCCGAGTGAAACACCGGCTTCTGCCGCAATGCGGCGGACCGTCGCGGCTTCCAATCCTTCATCGAGGGAGACGCGAATCGCCGCCTCGACCAGCTCAGCGCGGCGTACAGCCGCTGGAGTTCGTGGCATGAGCTCCTCCCCCGTCGGATTACTTGAACAAACGTACAGTTCTTGTCAAATATCCAAAGAACTATCTCAGATGTCATTCCACATACTGGGTGACGGTACCCATACTCAGAGTGAGCGAGATGCCACCGAATCAGGCAATTCGCGCAGGACGCTCAGCGCATCGCTCTCGCCCAGAGGCTCCAGCAGGGCTCGCGCCTGTGCCGCAACGGCGAGGGTGCGCTGACGAGCACGCTCCAGCGCCGGATGCCGCCGCAGCAACGCCAACGCCTCCGCGTGTTCGTCCGGATCTGTGATCGGCTTGCTGATCAACGCCTGCAAGCGCGCGTCGGCCGGGTCGGTGGACGCGAGGGCGTAGAGCACCGGGAGCGTGCGCACGCCTTCGCGCAGATCGGTGCCCGGCTCCTTACCGGAGACATCGGAGCTGATGTCGAGCACGTCGTCGGCCAATTGGAAGACCATGCCGACCAGTTCGCCGTACTGACGCATCGCTTCGACGACCGCCGGCTGGGCACCGCCGAACATCGCGCCATAACGCGCCGCGGTGGCGATCAACGAGCCGGTCTTGTCGGCCAGCACACCCAGGTAGTGCTCCATCGGGTCGGCATCGCCCGGCGACTGCCGGTCGTCCTCGATCTGACCGGTGCACAACCGGACGAAGGTCTCGGCCTGGATCAGGACAGCCTCGGGGCCGAGCCCGGCCACGATCGCCGAGGCCTTGCCGAAGAGCAGGTCGCCGACCAGGATCGCCGTCGAGTTGCCGTAGCGCGCGTTGGCGCTAGTGACGCCGCGACGCAGGTCGGCCTCGTCCATCACGTCGTCGTGGTAGAGCGAGGCCAGGTGGGTGAGTTCGACCCCCACCGCGGCGTCGATCACCTGCGGGTTGGTGCCGCCCGCCACCTCGGCGGCGAGCAAGGTCAGCAGCGGACGGAACCGCTTACCGCCGGCGTCCACCAGGTGGGTGGACGCCTCGGCGATGAACGGATCGTCGTGCCTGACGACCTCACGCAACCGGGCATCGACGGCGGCCAGGCCGTCGACCAAGCGCTCGGTGAGTGCCTCGGACGCGCCGGGCACCCCGATTGCAGCGGTGGCGATGCTCATCTCAGCGCAGGAACTGCGAGGCGTGGCCTGCGATGTCGAGCAGCGGCGCGGGCATCACACCGAGCGCGAGCGTCATCGCTGCGCCCACGGCGATCGCCACTCCGCTCAGTGGCGACGGAATCGCCACTTGGACGCCGTCGGCCGGCTCGGAGAAGAACATCAGCACGATCACGCGGGCGTACGCGAAGGCGGTGATGATCGAGACCACCAGCGCGACGACGACCAGCCAGACCGGGCCGAACTTCACCACAGGGGCGAAGAGGACGAACTTGCTCGTGAAACCTGCGGTCAGCGGGATACCGGCGAACGACAGCATCAGGAAGCCGAACACGCCAGCGACGACGGGGTGTGTCTTGCCCAGGCCCGCCCATTCGGACAGGTGGGTCGCCTCGACTCCCGACTTGCGCACCAGTGCCACCAGGGCGAAGGCGGTGATGGTCGAGACACCGTAGGCAGCGACGTAGAACTGCAGCCCGGCCACCGTCTGACGGTCGAGTGCCGTGAGCGCCAGCAGCAAGAAGCCCGCGTGCGAGATCGAGCTGTAGGCCAGCAGACGCTTGATGTCGGTCTGGGTCACCGTCATCACCGCGCCGACGACCATCGTCAGCAACGAGACGACGATCATGATCGGCTGCCAGGTCCAGCGCATGCCCTCGAAGGCGACGTAGAAGACGCGCAGCAGAGCGCCGAAGGCAGCAGCCTTCGTGCAGGCAGCCATGAAGCCCGAGACCGGCGTCGGAGCGCCCTGGTAGACGTCCGGCGTCCACGAGTGGAAGGGCACCGCACCGACCTTGAACAGCAGGCCGACCGCGATCAGGATGATGCCGAACACCAGGACGGAGTCTTGTCCGCCGACGGTGCCGACCGCGCCGGCGATGGCGCCGAGGTCGAGCGAACCGGCGAAGCCGAAGATCATCGCCGCACCGAACAGGAAGAACGCCGAACCGAAGGCGCCGAGCAGGAAGTACTTCAGCGCGGCTTCCTGCGAGAGCAGGCGGCGACGGCGGGCGAGGCCGGTCAGGATGTAGAGCGGCAGCGAGAGCACCTCGAGCGCGACGAACATCGTGAGCAGGTTGTTGGACGCGGGGAACATCATCATGCCCGCGACCGAGAAGAGCGTCAGCGGGAAGACCTCGGTGGTGGTGGCACCCAGACGCTCGGCCTTGGCCTCGTACGGCGAGCCCGGCACCGAGGCACCCGCCTGGGTGAAGGTGTCGGGACCGTCGGAGTTGAACCGCTCGGCCATCACGAGCACGGCGAGGATCGACAGCGCCAGGATCGTGCCCTGCATCATCAACGCCGGGCCGTCGATCGCCAGTGCGCGACCGGCGGTGATGCCCTGGTGGTCGCGCGAGATCGTGACCAGCAGGACGAGCGCGGTTACCAGACCGAGCAGCGTCACCACCAGTTGGCTCGCGTAGCGCACCGCACGTGGTGCGAACGCCTCGATCAGCACTCCGACCAACGCCGCACCGAAGACGACGAACGTCGGCAGCAGGGCCGAGTACGTGATCTGCGCCTGCGTGAAGGTAGTGGGCCCCATTACTTGGCGCTCCCGTCAACGGCCGCACCCTCGGTGGGAGCGGGGTCGGTCACCCCGACGTGCTGCATGGTCTGCGTCACGGCGGGCTTCAACATGTCCAGTGCCGGCTTGGGGTAGACACCGAGGCCGATCAGGAAGGCCAGCAGCACACCGGCGACGACCTTCTCGCGTCCGTCGAGGTCAGGGATGGCGGAGAACCGCTCCCCTTCCGGCTTGGGTCCGGTCATCACGTTCTTGTACATCAGCAGGATGTAGATCGCAGCCAGGATGACGGCCAGCGCACCGATCGTCGCGGCGAGCCAGTACTTGGGGAAGGTACCCACCATCACCAGGAACTCCGAGACGAAGGCGTTCAGGCCCGGCAGCGCCAGACCGGACAGGCCCGCGATCAGGAACACACCGGCGAGCACCGGGGTGACCCGCTGCCAACCGCCGTAGTCGGCGATCTTGCGGCTACCGCCGCGCGCCACCAGGAAGCCGGCGAACAGGAACAACGCACCGGTGGTGAAACCGTGGTTGATCATGTAGAGGTTCGCGCCGATCTGGGACGTGCTGGTCATCGCGAAGATGCCCATGACGATGAAGCCGAAGTGGCTGACCGAGGTGTAGGCGATCAGGCGCATCATGTCGGTCTGGCCGATCGCGACCAGCGCACCGTAGATGATCGAGATCACCGCGAGTGTGATGACCACCGGTGTCGCCCACTTGGACGCACCGGGGAAGAGCTCGAGGCAGAAGCGGATCATTCCGTAGGTGCCGACCTTGTCGAGCACACCGACGAGCAGGACGGCAACGGCCGGCTTGGACTCGGACGCGGCGTCCGGCAGCCAGGTGTGCACCGGCACCATCGGGGCCTTCACCGCGAAGGCGATGAAGAATCCGACGAAGAGCCACTTCTGCGTCGACAGCGGGATGTCTGCGCCCACCAGGTTGCTCACCAGGAAGCCGTGCTCGCCGCCCGGGCCGGCCTGGTAGAGACCGATCACCGCCGCGAGCATGATCAGGCCGCCCAGCAGCGAGAAGATCAGGAACTTCACCGCGGCGTACTGGCGGCGCGGGCCACCGAACTGACCGATCAGGAAGTAGACCGGGATCAGCATCGCCTCGAAGAAGACGTAGAACAGGAAGACGTCCGTGGCCGCGAAGACACCGACCATGAAGGTGGCCAGCACCAGCAGCAGCGCGTAGTACGACTTCTGGCGACCGGCGCTCTCGTCGTCGACGTCCTTCCAGGCCGCCAGGATCGAGACCGGCACGAGCACCAGGCTCATCAGGATCAGCGCGAGCGAGATGCCGTCGACACCGAGCGCGTACGAAACCCCGAACTGCTTGATCCAGGTGTGGGTCTCGGTGAGCTGGAACTGACCGTCCGTGCCACCGGTCTTGAACTGGGTCGCGGCGGCGATGCCGAGGCCCAGCGTAACCAGCGAGAACACCAGCGCGATGATCCGCGCCGAGGCAGCGGCCGCTTTGGGCAGCGCCGCAATGACGATGGCGCCGACCAGCGGCACGAGGCCGATCGTCGTCAACCAGGGGTAGTTGGACATCACTGGATCACCCACAGCACACCGAGGATCGCCACGACACCGACCAACATCGTCGTCGCGTACGAGCGGACATAACCGTTCTGCAATTTCGCCAAGCGCGAGGCGCTTCCGCCCACCAGCGCGGCCAGGCCGCCTGCGGCACCGTCGACACCCTTGTTGTCGGCGAAGACCAGCGAACGGGTCAGGTGCAGACCGGGACGAGCAAAGACCGCTTCATTGATGTCGTCCTGGTAGAGGTCGCGGCGGGCCGCGCGGGTGGCGGTCGAGCCGACCGGCGGCGTCACCGGCACCTCATCGCGCCAGTACCTCATCCAGGCCAGGGCCACACCGGCAGCGACGACGATCATCGTGAGCGCCATCAGCACCGGGATGGAGAGCACGGGGTGCTCCCCCTCCGGGTGGGCGCCGACGACCGGCTCCAACCAGTGCGGGAAGTCGACGATCACCAGACCGAGGCCCAGGAACGCCGAGCCGACGGCGAGGATCATCATCGGCACGGTCATCGTCAGCGGCGACTCGTGCGGGTGGACGTCCTCGGTCCAGCGGCGCTTGCCGTGGAAGGTCATGAAGAACATCCGCGACATGTAGAACGCGGTGATTCCGGCGGCGATCAGCGTCGCACCACCGAAGACCCACGGACGCCACCCCTCACCGACGAACGCGGCTTCGATGATCTTGTCCTTGCTCCAGAAGCCGGACAGGCCGGGGAAGCCGATGATCGCCAGGAAGCCGAGGCCGAAGGTCACCCAGGTGATCTTCATGACCGTCGACAAGCCGCCGAAGCGACGCATGTCGACCTGGTCGTTCATGCCGTGCATCACCGATCCCGCACCGAGGAACATGCCGGCCTTGAAGAAGCCGTGCGTGACCAGGTGGAAGATCGCGAAGGCGTATCCGACCGGGCCGAGACCGGCGGCCAGGATCATGTAGCCGATCTGCGACATCGTCGAGGCGGCCAGCGCCTTCTTCATGTCGTCCTTGGCGCAACCGATGATCGCACCCATCATCAACGTGATCGCACCCACGATGCAGACCGCGAGGCGGGCGTCCGGGGTGGCGTCGTAGATGACATTGCTGCGCACGATCAGGTAGACGCCCGCGGTGACCATCGTCGCGGCGTGGATCAGCGCCGACACCGGGGTCGGGCCGGCCATCGCGTCACCCAGCCAGGACTGCAGCGGGAACTGCGCCGACTTACCGCAGGCGGCGACCAGCAGGAAGAGACCGATCATGGTGACCGTGCCCTTGCTGGCGCCCGCGATCGACTCATTCACGCCCACGAAGTCGACCTTGCCGAAGGCGGCGAACATCGTGAAAATGGCCAGCAACATGCCGAAGTCGCCGACACGGTTGACGATGAACGCCTTGTTGGCGGCCGTCGCGTACGCGGGGTTCCAGTTCCAGAAGCCGATGAGCAGGTAGGACGCCAGGCCCACGCCTTCCCAACCGAGGAAGAGTCCGACATAGGAGTCGGCCAGCACCAGCGTCAGCATCGCGGCGACGAACAGGTTGAGGTAGGCGAAGAACCGGCGCTTGTCCGGGTCGTGCTCCATGTAACCCAGGGAGTAGACGTGGATCAGCGAGCCGACGAAGGTGATCAGCATGACGAAGGTCAGCGAGAGCTGATCCATCAACAGGCCGAAGTCGACGTTCAGGGCGCCGGCCGGGATCCACGAGAAGAGCTTGAGGTGCTGGGCGCGCTCGTCGACCGAGGCACCGAGCATCTGCACCAGGATCAGCAGCCCGACAACGAAGGAGGCCCACGACAACACGGTGGCGATCGCCGGTCCGATCTTGTCGAGCTTGCGGCCGCCCAGCAGCAGCACCGCGGCACCCAGCAGGGGCAGCGCGATGAGCAACCAGCCCATGGCCGCTGCGCCCTCGGCCGCCTGCGCAGCCGATGTCTGGCCTGCCGCTTGCGCGGAGGTAGTGAGGAAGTTCAACTCAAGTCACCGTTCCCTTAGAACTTCAGCAAGTTCGCGTCGTCGACCGAGGCCGAGCGGCGGGCTCGGAAGATCGCCATGATGATGGCCAGACCGACCACGACCTCCGCCGCTGCGACGACCATCACGAACAGCGCGATGGCCTGACCGTCGAGCGTTCCGTGCATGCGCGCGAACGTGACGAAGGCGAGGTTGGCGGAGTTGAGCATCAACTCCACACCCATGAACACGATGATCGCGTTGCGCCGCAACAGAACCGTCGCGGAGCCGATCGCGAAAAGAATGACCGACAGGTAGACGTAGACCATGGGGCTCATCGGTCCGTGCCTCCTTCGTAACGAGTCATGTCTCCGGTCTCGCCTTCCAGTTCACGGCTCGCCGCGGTGAGCTCGCCCGTCGACATCACCTGGCCACGGGCCTGGAGCACGCGCGACACCGACTTCTCGGCGACCGTGCCGTCCGGCAGGAGAGCAGGAGTGTCGACCGCGTTGTGGCGGGCGTAGACACCCGGCACCGGCAGACCCGCGACGTCCTCGCCGCGCTTGATGCGGGCGCGCGACCAGTCGGCCTGTGATGCCTTGGGGGTCAGACGCTCGCGGTGCGCCAGCACCATCGCTCCGATGGCTGCGGTGATCAGCAGCGCCGAGGTGACTTCGAAGGTCCAGACATAGGGGCCGAAGATCAGGTCAGCCATGCCGCTGACGTTGCCCTCGTCGTTGACCTTGTCGAGGCCGGCGAAACTGCCGAACTTCGCCTTACCGACTGCGGACACACCGAGTGCCGCGAGCGCCAGCGCCAGCAGCAGACCGGCCACGCGCTGGCCCTTGATCGTCTCGACCATCGAGTCGGAACTGTCGACACCGACCAGCATGACAACGAAGAGGAACAGCATCATCACGGCGCCGGAGTAGACGAAGATCTGGATGACACCGAGGAACTCGGCGTTCTGGGTGATGTAGAAGACACCCATCGCCACCATGGTCAGCGCCATGCCCATGGCCGCGTGGACGGCCTTGCGAGCGAAGAGCAGGCCCAACGCACCGACCACCGTCAACGGGGCCAGCACGAAGAACAGCGTCGACTCGGCTCCACCGAGGTTGCTCACGGACGTCCCTCCCCTGCGTGTTGGCCGGCCGAGTGGTGCTCGACCGGAGTCTCGTCGGGGGCGTCGACATCGGTGTCGCCACCGTGCTCTTCGACCCACTGACGCTGTGCGTCGGTGGCCATGCGCACCTTGCCCTGGTAGTAGTCGCGCTCCTCCATGCCCTCGACCATCGGGTGCGGGGCAGGAAGCATGCCCGACAGCACCGGTGCCAGCAGTTGATCCTTGGTGAAGATCAGGTCGGCGCGGTTGTTGTCGGCCAGCTCGTACTCGTTGGTCATCGTGAGGGCGCGCGTGGGGCACGCCTCGATGCAGAGTCCGCAGAAGATGCAGCGCAGGTAGTTGATCTGGTAGACGCGGCCGTACCGCTCCCCCGGCGAGAAGCGCTCGCCGGCTGCGTCGTCGTTGTGCGCACCCTCGACCAGGATCGCGTCGGCCGGGCAGGCCCAGGCGCACAGTTCGCAACCGACACACTTCTCCAGACCGTCGGGGTGACGGTTGAGCTGGTGTCGACCGTGGAACCGCAGCTGCGTCGGACGCTTCTGCTCCGGGTATTCCTCGGTCTCTATCTTGCGGAACATCGTCGCGAACGTGACACCGAATCCGGCCACGGGCGCGAACAGGTCGGAGAGAAACCCGCCTCCGCCTTGGTCGTCGCTTTGCGGCTTCTTCTTCTCAGCCACGGGACTCCTCCGTATCGGTGGTGGTCGTGGTCACTCGGGCAGCGGTGAGACTCGGCGCCGGCTCCACCAGGCGTTGGCCAGGTAGCGGCGGCACGGGGTGGCCACCCGCGAACGGGTCGACCTCGTCCGGCACCTCCGGCCGCTCGGACTCCTTGCGGGCCTGCCGGGCGTCCCACGCCCACGCAGCACCCAGGACGATGAGCGCAATCAGGCTGGTGACCAGCAGCGTCGCCCGCGGGATCTCCCGGCCGGCGAACGAGATCTTCGAGTCGCCCAGGAAGCCCAGCTGCGAGGCGCGGATGAAGGCCACCGCGACGACCCACAGCAGGGTGGTCGGGATGAGCACCTTCCAGCCCAGCTTCATGAACTGGTCGTACCGGACGCGCGGCAACGAACCGCGCAGCCAGACGAACATGAACATGAATCCCCAGAGCTTGATGGTGAACCACATCAGGCCCCACCAGCCACCGTTCATGCCGAGCGCGGCGAACCCGGGGGGCGCCTGCCAGCCGCCGAGGAACAGCGTGGTGGCCAGCGCCGACACGGTGAACATGTTGACGTACTCACCCAGGAAGAACATCGCGAACTTCAGCGAGGAGTACTCGGTGTGGAAACCACCCGTGAGTTCACCCTCACCCTCGGCGAGGTCGAAGGGCAGACGGTTGGTCTCGCCGACCATGGTGATCAGGTAGACGAAGAAGGAGAAGAACGCCGGGATGATGTACCACAGGCTCTTCTGGGCGTAGACGATCTGGCTGGTCGACATCGATCCGGCGTAGAGGAAGACCGCGACCAGTGCCAGACCCATCGCGATCTCGTAGGAGATCACCTGGGCGGAGGAGCGCAGACCACCCAGCAGCGGGTAGGTCGAACCGGAGGACCATCCGGCCAGCACGAAGCCGTAGACACCGACACCGGCGACGGCGAGCACGAGCAGCACCGAGATCGGGGTGTCGGTCAACTGCAGCGGCGTGCGGTGGCCGAACAGGTGGACGTCATTGCTGAGCGGGATGATCGCGAACGACACGAAGGCCATCGCACCGGCGATCACCGGCGCCAGGATGAACATCAGCTTGTCGGCGTTCTTGGGAGTGACGTCTTCCTTCAGCGCCAGCTTCACACCGTCGGCAAGGGTCTGCAGCAGACCGAACGGACCGGTGCGGTTGGGGCCGGGACGCTGCTGCATGCGGCCGATGACGCGCCGCTCGAACCAGATGACGATCAGCGTGTTGACCAACAGGAAGACGAAGATCAGCACCGCCTTGACCAGCGACAACCACCACGGGGTGTCACTGAAGTCGGCGACCGGGTTGTCGGTCGCGGCCGAGACCGACGACGCGAACTGGGTCAGTGAACTCACCTCAAGCACCTGCCTTGCGCAGAGCGACGGCGGCACCCGCGTCGACGTCGAGCGTCGCACGCACCGCGCTGCCGGCGGAGTTGGTGGGCAGCCAGACCACGTGGTCGGGCATGACGGTCACCTCGACCGGGAGCGTCACCGCTCCGGCCTTGGTCGACACCTGCACCTGGTCACCTTCGACCAGGCCGGCGCCTTCGGCGGTGGCGGCCGACATCCGGGCCACCGAGGGACGCGCAGTTCCCGCGAGGAAGGGCTCGCCGTCCTGCAGAACGCCCTTGTCGAGCAGTTGCGCCCAGGTGGCGAGGATCGCCTCACCGACCAGCGGACGCGGAACGCCGCCGGACTTCGCGCGCGGACGCACGACGCGGTCGCCGTCCCACGGACCGAGCTCAGCCATCTCGCTGCGCACCTGCTCGAGGGTGCGGGTGCCGAGGAACTCGCCCATTTCGGCGGCGAGCAGGTCGAGCACCCGGTAGTCGCTCATCGTCTGGGTGTCGAACGCACGCTCGAAGGTGCGCACCCGGCCTTCCCAGTTGACGTACGAACCGGACTTCTCCTGCTGCGCGGCCACGGGGAGGATCACGTCGGCGTACTGCGCGACGCTGCTGTCACGGATCTCCAGCGAGACCACGAAGGCATTGCGCAGGCCCTGCTGCGCGCGCTCCTGGCCGACGAGGTCGCGGGTGTCGACACCGGCGACGACCAGTGCGGAGAGTTCCCCGGAGGCCGCCGCGGCCAGCATTGCGGCGGTGTCACGGCCGGGCTGCGACGGCAGTTCGCCGGCACCCCAGACGGTCGCGACCTGCGCGCGTGCGGCGACGTTGGTGACGTCACGGCCACCGGGCAGCAGGGTCGGCAGCGCACCGACCTCAAGCGCTCCACGCTCACCGGCTCGACGCGGCACCCAGCCCAGACGCGCACCCTTGGCGGCGGCGAAAGCTGCTGCGGCCGAGAGAGCGCCGCCCGAGGTGGCCATCCGCTCGCCCACCAGCACAATGCTGTCGGAACCGATGTGGCCGCCAATCTCAGCAAGCTCGGAGCCCGGGTCGCCCATCGCGGCGAGCACCTCGGCCTCGGTGCCAGGAGCGGTCGGCACCAGGGTGCCGCCCATCTTGTCCAGGCCACGGGTGGCGTACGGGGCCAGCGAGACGACCTTGACCTTGTTCTTGCGGAAGCCCTTGCGCAGTCGCAGGAAGATGATCGGTGACTCGTCCTCCGGCTCCAGTCCGACCAGGACGACGCTCTCGGCGTGCTCCAGGTCGGCGAAGGTCACCGCGCCGGCGTCCGGACCCGTCGCCACGACGGCGTGGGCCAGGAAGTCGGCCTCCTCGGCCGAGTGCGGCCGCGAGCGGAAGTCGATGTCGTTGCTGCCGAGCACCAGACGCGCGAACTTGCTGTAGGCGTAGGCGTCCTCGGTGGACAGGCGTCCACCGGTCAGCACTCCGACACCACGCGCGTCACGGGCAGCGGCCAAGCCCTTGGCGGCTGCGTCCAGCGCCTCCGGCCAGCCGGCGACACGGAGCTCACCGGACTCGTCGCGCACCATCGGGGTCTGGACGCGGCTGCGCTGTGCGTAGGTGAACGCCCAGCGACCCTTGTCGCAGTTCCATTCCTCGTTGACGGCGATGTCTTCCAGGGCCATGCGGCGCAGCACGACACCACGGCGGTGGTCGGTGCGCAGCGAACAACCGCTCGCGCAGTGCTCACACACGCTCGGGGTCGACACGAGGTCGAAGGGACGGCTACGGAAGCGGTAGGCCGCGCCGGTCAGCGCACCCACCGGGCAGATCTGCACGGTGTTGCCGGAGAAGTAGCTCTCGAAGGGCTTCTCCTCGTAGATGCCGACCTGCTGCAGCGCGCCGCGCTCGATCAGTGCGATGAACGGGTCACCGGCCACTTGGTCGGAGAAGCGGGTACAGCGAGCACACAGCACGCAGCGCTCGCGGTCGAGCAACACCTGGCTGGAGATGTTGATCGGCTTGGCGAAGGTGCGCTTGACGTCCTCGAAGCGTGACCGCGGACGGCCGTTGCTCATCGCCTGGTTCTGCAGGGGGCACTCGCCGCCCTTGTCGCAGACCGGGCAGTCGAGCGGGTGGTTGATCAGCAGGAGTTCCATGACGCCCTGCTGCGCCTTGTCGGCCACCGGGGAGGTCTGCTGGGTCTTGACCTCCATGCCGTCGGCGACCTCGAGGGTGCAGGACGCCTGCGGCTTGGGCATCGGACGCATGGAGCCGTCCGGGCCCTTGGTCGACACCTCGACCAGGCACTGACGGCAGGCGCCGACCGGGTCGAGCAGCGGGTGGTCGCAGAAACGCGGGATCTGGATGCCCACCTGCTCGGCAGCGCGGATCACCAGCGCGCCCTTGGGCGCGGTGACCTCGACCCCGTCGATCGTCAGGGTGACGGTCTCCACCGTGATCGGTGCAGCCGCGTTACCACCCGTGTCGACGGCGTTGCCGCCTGCAGAGGGAGAACTGACGGTCGTCATGCGGAGACGCTCTCCTTCGTGTCGAAAAGCACCGAGCGCTCCGGCGGGAACATCTCCCACCACGGCGTGTGCATACCGGCCTCGAACTCCTCACGGAAGTACTGCACCGCCGAGGTGACGGGGCTGGTCGCACCATCACCGAGGGCGCAGAAGCTGCGGCCGAGGATGTTGTCGCAGATGTCGACGAGCTTGTCGATGTCGTCCTGCGTGCCCTGACCGTGCTCAAGGCGGGTCATGATCTGCTTCAGCCAGAACGTGCCCTCGCGGCACGGGGTGCACTTGCCACAGGACTCGTGGGCGTAGAAGTCGATCCAGCGGCTCACCGCACGCACGACGGAAACAGTCTCGTCGAAGATCTGCAGGGCGCGGGTGCCGAGCATCGAACCTGCGGCTGCGACCGACTCGAAGTCGAGCGGGACGTCCCAGTGCTCGGCGGTGAAGATCGGCGTCGAGGAGCCACCCGGCGTCCAGAACTTGAGTTCGTGGCCGCCACGGATGCCGCCGGCCATGTCGACCAGCTCGCGGAGGGTGATGCCCATCGGCGCCTCGTACTGACCCGGACGGGTGACGTGACCCGAGAGCGAGAAGATGCCGAAACCGGTCGACTTCTCGGTGCCCATGTCCTTGAACCATTCCGAGCCGTGCAGCAGGATCGGCGGCACCGACGCGATCGACTCGACGTTGTTGACGACGGTCGGACGCGCGTAGAGACCGGCGACGGCCGGGAACGGCGGCTTCAGGCGAGGCTGGCCACGACGTCCCTCGAGGGAGTCGAGCAGCGCGGTCTCCTCGCCACAGATGTAGGCGCCGGCTCCGGCGTGGACGGTGACATCGAGGTCGTATCCCGAGCCGTGGATGTTCTTGCCCAGGTGTCCGGCGGCATAGGCCTCCTCCACCGCGCGCAGCAGGCGGCGGTAGACGTGCACGACCTCACCACGCAGGTAGATGAAGGCGTGGTTGCACCCGATGGCGAACGAGGTGATCGCCACACCCTCGATGAGGAAGTGCGGCGCGGCCATCATCAGCGGGATGTCCTTGCACGTGCCCGGCTCGGACTCGTCGGCGTTGACCACGAGATAACGCGGGCCGCCGTCCGGCTTGGGCAGGAAGCCCCACTTCATGCCGGTGGGGAAGCCTGCACCACCACGACCACGCAGACCGGAGTCCTTGGTCATGTTGACCAGGGCCTCCTGGCTCATGCCCAACGCCTTCTTCAGCGCGTCGTAGCCCTCGTTCTGCTCGTAGGTCTGGAGCGTCCACGACTGCGGAGCGTCCCAGAACTTCGTGAGGATCGGCGTCAGTGTCGTGCTCATCGAATCTCACCCTTCGCGGACTCGGCGGTGCCGTGGCCCTCGGCGCCCGAGTGGGCCTCCCCCGGCTGCGGCTGGTGACCGCCGGCAGCGGCGACGGCCTGGTCGTCGGAGCCGACTTCCTCGGCGTTGCCGGGTGCGGTCCAGTGGTTTTCCTTGGCGACCTTCAGGCCGGCCAGCGAGGCCGGCCCGGCGCCGACGCCCTCGTCGGCGAGCCCGTCGGAGAAGCCGGCGAGGGTGCGCGACACCTGCTTGAAGGTGCACACCTTGTTCGGGCCACGGGAGGGCTTGACGTCCTTGCCCGCGCGCAGGTCGTCGACCAGTCCCTTGGTCGACTCCGGCGTCATGTTGTCGAAGAATTCCCAGTTGGCCATGACCACCGGCGCGTAATCGCACGCAGCGTTGCACTCCACCCGCTCAAGGGTGATCTTGCCGTCGGCGGTGGTCTCGTCGTGACCGATGCCGAGGTGCTGGGCGACCTCGTCGAAGATCTGGTCGCCGCCCATGATCGCGCAGAGCGTGTTGGTGCAGACGCCGACGGTGTAGTCGCCATTGGGGTGGCGCTTGTACTGCGTGTAGAAGGTCGCCACACCCGACACCTCGGCGTCGGTGAGGTCGAGCTTCTGGGCGCAGAAGGAGACGCCACGGCCGGTGATGTAGCCGTCGACGCTCTGGATGAGATGGAGCATCGGCAGCAGCGCCGAACGCTTCACCGGGTAGCGCGCGACGATCGCATCGGCGTCGACGTGCAGCTGTGCCAACTGTTCGTCGGTGTACGGCTCGTCACTGGCGTGCAGCGGGGTCTTCGGGTGCAGCGGACCGTCACTCATCGGTCGACGCCTCCCATCACAGGGTCGATCGAGGCGACGGCCACGATGACGTCGGCGACGGTGCCGCCTTCACACATCGCAGCGACCGCCTGCAGGTTGTTGAACGAAGGATCGCGGAAATGCGCCCGGTAGGGACGCGTTCCGCCGGTGGAGACCACGTGGCAGCCGATCTCGCCCTTGGGTGACTCGATGGCTGCGTACGCCTGTCCGGCCGGCACCCGGAAGCCCTCGGTGACCAGCTTGAAGTGGTGGATGAGCGACTCCATCGACTCGCCCATGATCTCGCGGATGTGGTCGAGGCTGTTGCCCTGACCGTCGGCGCCGACGGCCAGCTGCGCCGGCCAGGCGATCTTCTTGTCGGCGACCATGACCGGGCCGGGATTCTTCTCCAGGCGGTCGATGGCCTGCTCGACGATCTTCAGCGACTCGTGCATCTCCTCGACGCGCACCTTCAGGCGGGCGTACGCGTCGCAGCCCGAAGAGGTGGGCACCTCGAAGTCGTAGGTCTCGTACCCGCAGTACGGCTCGGCCTTGCGGACGTCGTGCGGAAGGCCCGCCGAACGCAGCACCGGACCGGTCAGGCCCAGGGCGATGCACCCGGTGAGGTCGAGGTAACCCACGTCGACGGTGCGGCCCTTGAGGATGGGGTTCTCCATGAGCAGCAGCTCGAGCTCCCGAACACCCTTGCGCAGCAACGGGAGGTTCTCGCGCACCATGTCGATCGTGCCGACCGGGATGTCCTGCGCCACTCCGCCGGGACGGATGAAGGCGTGGTTCATGCGCAGACCGGTGATGGCCTCGAAGATGCGCAGGATGCGCTCGCGCTCACGGAAACCGATCGTCATGACCGTCGTAGCACCCATCTCCATGCCGCCGGTGGCGAGGCACACCAGGTGGGAGGTGATGCGGTTGAGCTCCATCAGCAGGACGCGGATCGTGTTGGCCCGCTCCGGGATCTGGTCGGTGACGCCGAGCGCCTTCTCGACCGCGAGGCAGTAGGCCGCCTCGTTGAAGAAGGGCATGACGTAGTCCATGCGGGTGCAGAAGGTCACGCCCTGAGTCCAGGTGCGGAACTCCATGTTCTTCTCGATACCGGTGTGCAGGTAGCCGATGCCGGCACGTGCCTCGGTGACGCTCTCACCGTCCAGTTCGAGGATCAGTCGAAGCACACCGTGGGTCGAGGGGTGCTGGGGACCCATGTTGACCACGATGCGCTCTTCGTGCAGCGCCGAGGCCTCCTCGGCGACCGAATCCCAGTCGCCACCGACCGCGTTGACGACAGGAGTGTCGTCGTCGACGTCGTGGGTGGATGCGCCGAAGGCATCTGTCGTCGTGCTCACGAGTAGCTCCTCCGCTCGTCCGCGGGAGGCACGGTGGCGCCCTTGTACTCCACCGGGATGCCGCCGAGCGGGTAGTCCTTGCGTTGCGGGTGGCCGGGCCAGTCGTCCGGCATCAGGATGCGGGTCAGCGCGGGGTGACCCTCGAAGATCAGACCGAACATGTCCCAGGTCTCGCGCTCGTGCCAGTCGGCACCCGGCCACACCGACACGACGGACGGCAGGTGCGGGTCGCCCTCAGGAGTGGTGACCTCGAGCCGGATCCGCTTGCTGCCGTTGGTGATCGAGAGCAGGTGGTAGACGGCGTGGAGTTCGTGACCGGTCTCCTGCGGATAGTGGACGCCGGAGACGCCCATGCACATCTCGAAGCGCAGCGCGGCTTCGTCACGCAGCAGCTGCGCGACCGCCAGCAGGTGGGCGCGGTCGACGAAAAGGGTGAGTTCGCCGCGGTCGACCACCACGCGGGTGACGGCCTCGGCGAAGTCCGGACCGCCGGTGCGCTGGAGCGCGGAGGCAAGGTCGTCGGCGAGCTGGTCGAACCAACCGCCGTAGGGGCGCTGGGCCTGACCGGGGAAGAACACCGGTCGGTCGAGGCCGCCGTACCCGGAAGTGTCGTTACCGAGCGAAGACCCGAACATGCCGGTGCGCTCGGCGACCAGCACCGGGTCGTGGGTCTCGCGGATGCCGGCGCGGCCGTCCTCCTGAGCCAGTTCGGTCTCCGACTTGCGCTCGGTGGGCGGCTCGACGACCGGCCCGGTGACGGCGTCCTTGGGGATGTCGTTCTTGTCGTTCTCGCTCATGCCAGCAGCCCCTTCATCTGGTGCGTCGGCGTAGCGGCCAGTGCGGCGCGCTCGGCGGCGCGGGCGGCCTCGACCCGGTTGACGCCCAGCGGCGTCGACTGGATCTGCTTGTGCAGTTCCAGGATGGCGTTGAGCAACATCTCCGGACGCGGCGGACATCCGGGCAGGTAGATGTCGACCGGGATGATGTGGTCGACGCCCTGGACGATCGCGTAGTTGTTGAACATGCCGCCGGAGCTGGCGCACACACCCATCGAGATGACCCACTTCGGCTCGGGCATCTGGTCGTAGACCTGACGCACGACGGGGGCCATCTTCTGGCTGACCCGGCCGGCGACGATCATCAGGTCGGCCTGCCGCGGGGTGGCCGAGAACCGCTCCATACCGAAGCGGGCGATGTCGTAGTCGGGCGTGCCGACGGCCATCATCTCGATGGCGCAGCAGGCCAAACCGAAGGTGGCCGGCCAGACCGAGCTCTTGCGCATGTAACCGGCGACGTTCTCGACGGTCGACAGCAGGAAGCCTGCGGGAAGTTTCTCTTCAATACCCATTGGTGTCTCCTAGATTCCCGCGGTCAGTCCCACTCGAGTCCGCCGCGGCGCCACACATAGGCGTACGCGACGAAGACGGTGATGATGAAGAGCACCATCTCGACCAGGGCGAACAGGCCCATGCGGTCGAAGGCCACCGCGAACGGGTACAGGAACACGCTCTCGATGTCGAAGATGATGAACAGCATCGCGGTCAGGTAGTACTTGATCGGCACGCGCGCGCCGCCCTCGGCGCGCGGGCTCGGCTGGATGCCGCACTCATAGGCGTCCGCCTTGGCACGGTTGTAGCGCTTGGGTCCGGCGAAGGCACCGGCAACCACCGAGAACGCCGCGAAGAACAAGCCGATCGCTGCGAAGAACAGCAGCGGGGCATACGAGTAGTTCGTCATCCCTTGCATCGGGGCGACTCCTTCCATGCGCTCCCTGGCGAGCGCAGTCCCATCGTATTCACGGGTGTTGCCAACGTCCTCTCGACCCTCATCACGCGGCTGGCGTGAGTCGGGCCAACATCGCGAGCGCTCGGTCGTCAGCGTCACGGCTGTGCGTGCCGCCGAGGTTCGCCACCGCCTTCAGCACGAAGCGCATCATCGTCTGTCGCGGTAGTGCGTATTTCACACCCAGACGCATGACGTCAGGGTTGTCGATCATCTTGGCGAAGAGTCGGCCCATTGTGTAGTAGCCACCCAGCGAGTCCCCGACGACGGCCGGGTAGGACTGCAGGACGCGCTCACGACCGGCGTCGCCGACTCGCGCCTTCGACTGCGTGATCACCTCAGCGGCCAGGCGTCCGGTCTCGAGCGCGGCGGCGATGCCGTCACCACTCCACGGGTTGACCGCAGCGGCTGCGTCGCCGACGAGCAACAGCCCGTCGGCATAGAGCGGACGACGATCGAAACCGGTGGGCAATGCCGCGCCCTGCACCGGAGCGGTCTGCGTCTGCTCGCTGAAGGTCCAGTCGGCCGGCATCGTCGCGATCCAACGCTGCATGACGTCGTGGTACTGCATCGCGTCCGTGCCCTCGGGGCGCAGGACGGTGAGGCCGACATTGCTGGTGCCGTTGTCGAGACCGAAGATCCAGCCGTAGCCGGGCAGCAGGGTTGACCGACCCCGCGTGTTGGTGGTCGACAGGTCGAGCCACGCCTCGAGGTAATCGTCGTCATGCCGAGGGCTTCGGTAGTTGGCCTGCAGCGCAACAGCATTCGGACGGTGAGCACGCGCGGCCTGCGTCGTGGCTGGCGCCAGCGCGGAAGCACCGCCATCAGCTGCGACCACCAGCGGCGCGGTGAAGCTCAGCTTCTGGCCGGTGGGTTGTCCGTCGGCCGCGATCTCGTCGGCCTCGACCCCGATCACCCTGCCCGCGGCGTCCTTGACCGCTGCAGTGACCGCGACGCCCTGCCGTAGCTGCGCGCCCTTGCTCTCGGCGTGCCGCGCGAGCATCTCGGCCAGGTCGTGGCCGCTGCGCACGAGACCGAACGGGGGAAACTCAGCGCTGTCGGGCCAGTCGAGCTGGAGGCGCATGCCTCCGCCGATCAGACGTACGCCGTTGTTCTTGACCCAACCGTCCGCCTCGGACGTGGGCACACCCAGCCGCACCAGTTCGCGAACCGCGCGCGGGGTGAGCGCGTCGGCGCAGATCTTCACCCGCGGGAAGTGGGCCTTCTCCAGCAGCAGCACGTCGAGTCCGGCGAGCGCGAGGTGCGCAGCAACCGATGAGCCTGCAGGGCCTGCACCGACGACGATGACATCGGCGGTTGCTTCCGCCGGAACCATCGGGGCGGGCTGGCTCACTGTCTCTTTCCTCATGCTGCTGGGCGGGGCGCTTGTGAAGGGATTCACTAACTGGAGCACTCTACGGGTGGCCGCCGAAAGGGCCTACTAAGGCGAACCTCAGCTCCGGCATGGCCGACCCGCCGCCTTTGCAAGGTGTGGGTAGTCAGCGCGGCCGTGGTGTCGACGATGCGGGCGCGCGGGAGGAACGACCGCGGACCGAGGAGGAGACACCGCCAAAAGCGCAGGCGAAGGGCTGTGTCGCGGACGACGAAGGAGTCAGCGACACGGCCCGTAGCGAACGGAGGAGTCAGTGAGAGCGTCCGCGATGCAGAGCAACGATGCCGCCGGAGAGGTTCTGCCATTCGACATCCGCCCAACCGGCGTCCTGCAGCTGGGAGGCAAGGCCCGCCTGGTCGGGCCAAGCCTGGATCGACTCGGCGAGGTAGACGTACGACTCGGCGTTCGAGCCCACCGGCTTGGCGATGCGCGGCAGGGCACCCATGAGGTATTCGGAGTAGACCTTGCGGAAGACCGGGTTGGTCGGCGTGGAGAACTCGCAGATCACGACGCGGCCGCCCGGCTTGGTGACGCGGTGGAACTCGGCGAGCGCCTTGACGCTGTCCTGCACATTGCGCAGACCGAAGGACATGGTGACCGCGTCGAAGGTGTTGTCGGCGAAGGGCAGCTTCATGGCGTCGGCGGCGGTGAAGCCGAGGTCGGCGCGGCGCTCCTTGCCCACACGCAGCATGCCGAGGGAGAAGTCGGCGGGGACGACGTGGGCGCCGACCGCGTCGAAGGGCTCACTGGACGTGCCGGTGCCGGCTGCGATGTCGAGCACCACTTCTCCGCGCTGCGGGTCGACGGCGCGGAGCACCTGCTTGCGCCAGCGGCGGTCCTGCCCCATCGACATCACGTCGTTGGTGATGTCGTATCGGGCAGCAACGTCGTCGAACATGCGGGCGACGTCGGAGGGGCGCTTGTCGAGGCTGGCGCGGTTCATGGGCACCATCTTCGCGCACGTCACAGCGTGCTCACACCACACGGTGCCCCGGTTACTCGCCGGTCGGCGTACGCTGCTGCCTCGTGACCCTCCCGCTCGTCGATGCTGCGCCGCCCACGCTGGTGGCTCGAACGACGCAGATTCCTGATCCGCGTGATCTGGCGCGGCTCGTTCCCTCTGACGTGGCGCCCCAGGACATCGTCTGCTGGTTGCGTGGCGGAGAGGGACTCATCGGGTGGGGGCGCGCGGCGTCCATCACCACCTCGGGAGAGGACCGTTTCGAGGCGGCGACCGCGTGGTGGGAGTCGGTGGCGTCCAGCGCAGTTGTGCGCGGCGACATCGACCTGCCGGGCACCGGCCCGATCGCGTTCGGCACCTTCGCTTTCAGCCGTCGCTCCGAACAATTGAGCACGCTCGTCGTGCCCGAGGTGATCGTCGGTCGACGCGACGGTCGCAGCTGGGTCACCCACGTGACGACGGCTGACCGCCTGCCTGGCTCTCACCCCTCCATCAGTGCGCAAACCGCCACTCCCCCAGGAGAATTGAGCTTCCGCACGGGCTCGCTTTCGCGGGACGAGTGGGCCGACGCGGTCGCGGAGTCGGTGCGTCGCATCCAGAACGGCCGCCTCGACAAGGTCGTCATGGCCCGTGACGTTGTCGCCACAAGTTCCTCGCCGATCGACCTGCGCTGGCTGCTGGCCAACCTGGCGACCGACTACAGCAACACGTGGACCTTCGCGGTCGACGGCATGGTCGGGGCGACCCCGGAGATGCTGCTTCGCCGCGAGAAGGGGCTGGTGACCTCGCGGGTGCTGGCCGGCACGATCCGCCGCACCGGCGACGACGAGCGCGACCTCGGCCTGGCTGCCGGCCTGGCCCGTTCGTCCAAGGATCTTGAAGAGCACGAGTACGCGGTGCGCTCGGTGGCCGAGGCGCTGCGTCCGCACTGCTCGTCGATGAACGTGCCCGAATCACCGTTCGTGCTGCACCTGCCGAATGTCATGCACCTCGCCACCGACGTCACGGCCGTGCTCCGTGACGGAGCGTCGTCTCTGGCGCTCGCCGCCGCCCTGCACCCGTCAGCAGCCGTGTGCGGCACCCCCACCCAGATGGCCGCCGAGGTGATCCACGAACTCGAGCGGATGGACCGCGGCCGCTACGCCGGACCGGTCGGGTGGCTCGATGTCACCGGCGACGGTGAGTGGGGCATCGCCCTGCGCAGCGGAATGCTCGACCCGAAGGACGACCGCTCGATCCGGCTGTTCGCCGGTTGCGGCATCGTGGCCGGCAGTGTGCCCGAAGCCGAACTGGCGGAATCGGACGCGAAGCTGCTGCCGATGCGCGGCGCGCTGATCGGCCGGGCCCCCGGCCGCTGAACCAACGGGAACAGCGGCCGGAGCCGTGACTACGGAGTCCAGTGGGCGCTGATGTCGACGGTTACCGGAGTGTTGTTCGAGGAGTACACCGTGATCGTCCCGCCGGTGCCGACCTTCACGACCGCGGCGTTCGACACCGATCCTCCCGGGCTGTAGTTCACGTTCGACACCACCGGACGCGACGCGCCGCTCGGGTAGGCCGTCAGGTAACCCGACTGCGACGGATTCGCCGCGGTCAACGTCACCTGCACCGCCTTGGCCGTCGTGGGCACCGCGCCCACCCCAGCCACCTTGACGGTGAACGCACTTCCGCCCGTCACCGCACGAGTCGTGACCAGTCGCGCCGGGGTCGAGGCCACCGTGTCAGCCCCGGCAGGCACCCAACCGCCGACGTCGACCAACAGATCGGTGGTCGCCGTCGACCGCAAGGTCACTCTGCCGCCGACGCCCAGTTTCACCACGCCGAACCCGGCGATCGTCTGCCCCGAGCGGAACGACACACTCGTCGCGGTGGGTGCGGTGACACCCGCGGGGAAGGCGGTGACCGTACCCGCAGCCGCCGGCGCGACCGTGGTCACGTTCAACATCGCTGCCGACGCTGACAACGGCACTCCCGCTGTTCCACCAACCGTGAGCGTCACCGATCCACCGGCAGGCACACGCACCTTCGGCGCTCCCGTCCCGGTGCGGGTGTCCAACACCCGCACCGGAGTCATCCCCGTGAAGGCACTTCCGGCCGGGTAGTAGCCCGCTACGTCCGCGAGGATGTGCGATCTCGCCGAGGACGCGATCGACACCCGGCCGCCGGCACCGATCTTTGCGACCACCAGGTTCGGGATGTTCAGGCCGGCCACGTAATTCACGTTCGACGCGGTCGGTTTCGCGGCACCCGTGGGCCACGCCGTGAGGTATCCCCAGCCTGTCGGCTGAACTGCCGTGACGTTCAGCACTACGGCGGACGCGCCAGCCGGCACACCCCCGCGTCCGGTCACCTGCAGATCCACCTGGCCGTACGCCGGCACCATCGCAGCCGGTGCACCGTTGCCGGACCGCGTGTCGAGAATTCGAGAGGGCACGAGCGACACGAATTTGGGCGCCACGTTGGCCGCGAAGCTCCAAGCGAACTTGAGGTTGCCCGTCGCCTCGAGTTCCCCGACGACTGCGATGCGATAGGTCGTGCCGGCCATGACATCCAGACTGCTGATCCTCGCCGCGGTCATACCGGTGGCGGAGTCGGCGTCCTGGTTGGAGGCGACATTGGTCAGCGTCGACACCGACGAGCCGGTGTACGCCGCCATCATCGTGTTGTAGTCGGAGCCGGCGGTGTCGAACGTGACCCGACCGGCCGAGGGTGCAGTCCAGGAGAACCACACCGAGGGTCGGCCCCACCAGACATGGTCAGGCTCCCCGGTCTCCTTGGTCGCGTTCGCGGTGCTCTGCACGAGGGATCCACCGTCTGCGGGGGTGAGTGCACGGGCGGCGGCGAAGTCATCATTGGCCGGTGATGTCACGAACGACCAACGCAACTTGAGATCGCCCATTTCTCCGTCGAAGCCGTCCGCGGCGATCCGATAGGTCGTCCCGGCTTTGACCCTCATCTTCTCGATGGAACTGGTCACCATGCTCTCGCTCCAGTCATCGTTCGAAGCGACCTCGGTCAATGCGCCGACCGAGCTACCGGTGTAGATGCCGAGCAGGGTGTCGAACGACGATCCACCGGTATCGACCGAGAGCAGCCCGTTCGAAGGGGCGGTCCAGGTGAACCACACCGACGCACCGCTGGGCATTGCGGCGTGGAAAGGTTCACCCGACTCCCGGGTGCCCTCCATTGTGCTCTGGGCGAGTTGGCCCCCCGCCTGGGCGAGCGAAATGGCATTGGCGAAGTTGTCGTTCGCGGGCTTGGCGACGGTGATCGTGCCGGTGCCAGCAAGCGTTGCCTGCATGGTCGGGGCGCAGCCGCCGGTCGCGGTCATGCTGACCCCGGCGTCCTGCCCGTTGTAGGACAGCGAGTTCGGTTTCGTCGTCGAGTTGAACTGCGTGTGGTCCGGGTGTCCGTGCCATGGATCGTCCGGACCGCCGGTGTTGCCGGTGAAGTTGAGGTTCTCGAAGTCGGAGGCCTCCTCGACGTCGATCAGTCGCCCCGTGGCTCCCCACATGTTGTTCCGGAAGACCTCCTTCACGTGGTAAACGAGGATTCCGCACCCGGGGAGGGCCGCATCGAGACCGACGGGCTGTCGATTCTCAACGAGGAAGAACTCACCCTGCGAACCCACGCCGGCGCCGTCCGGGTCGCCCAGCAACTGGTAGGCGACGTTGCTGCTGGAGGCCTGCGGGATGGAGACATCGGTCGCGCTGGTGACGCGAGTGGGTGAGATCCAGCCGAGCAGGTACTTGCTGTACGCGTCGAGCATCGTCGGAGCGTTCCCCGCAGGGCCGGAACCGGTCGTGCCCCACGATCCGGACGACATCAGGCTCCACTGGCCGACGCCCTCGGTGCGGTAGCTGATGTCGTACAGATCGGGCAGATCCAGATCGTGACCGAACTCGTGGGCCATCACACCGATGGTGGCGGGGTGGGAGTCGGTGGGATCGTCGGAAGAGCAGTGCATCTCGCCGAACTGGGTGTAGCCCTGCGAGCCGACGACCTTGCCGTCGGCGGTCGGAGCCGCCACGCCGCCACCGATCGCCCACTGGTGGGCCCACACGCTCTTGCCGCACGGGCTGCCCCCGTACGAGGTCTCGTACCCGGCCGCGATGACCGTGATGTGCAACTCGGCGGGTTCGATGGTGCCGTTGCCATTGCTGTCGAAGGAGGCGTAGTTGACGTACGGGTCGGCAGCCCGGATCGCCGCCGCCGTCAGCTGCTGGTTGGCTGCTCCGGTGTCGCCGGCGGTGTTCGGATGAGCCATGGGCAGAGTCACCCAGCCGACGACACCGTCGTTCGCGGCACCGCTGCTCTCCGCCGCCGGAGCGACGTCGATCTTGTTGAAACTCGCGCCCTTGTAGAACGCGCGGACGCTCCCCGACGCCCCGAAGAACTTGCTGCTCCAGTCGGCAGCGGTCGAGCCGACAGCCGCCTGGTCACTGAACTGGGCCAGGATCACGATGGTGCGCTGTGCGCCGGTGAAGCTGCCCGGAGCGCGCTCCAGCGTCGGCGCGGTTGAGATGTCCTTGCTCGGCTTCAGACCCTTCGAACCGCGTGGCGGTGCGGCCGAGCCGGCTTTCTGCGCCCCCGCGATGGGCTGGCCGGCCTTGTCGAGCCCGGTGGCGTACCGCCAGTAACCCTTGGCGTCCTTGGCGACAGTCGCGCCGCCTGACTCGGTGGTCCATGTGCGCAGGTTGTCGCCGCGGGTGGTGATGGTGACCGTGGAGCCGTCCGGCTGGGTGACACGGCGTGGCGTGCTGTTGACCGGCGCTCCGCGCACCTCGCGAACGACCTTCTTCGTGCTGCGCTTCTTCTGCGGCCCGGGCAACTTCGGGGATGCCTCTGCACTGTTTCCGCGCGGCTGCGCAGCAGTGCTGGACACGGCGGTGGGCGAAGGGGAGCCGGCGGGATCAGCCGAAGCCGGGCTCGCCGATGCGAGCGACATCGCAGTCGCGGCTGTTACCACGACGGTTCCGAGGCGCCTGAGTGTCTTCATGGTCTTCCTTCGACGGGTCGTTCACCGCTACGCCCTGAAGATCAGGGTGCCGACCTGCTCGTCGGCTCGGGGTCGGTCCGCGGACGTCGCAATCGCGCTTGATGACATCAACGCGCCGAAGGTCTCGGACGAGCGGACTCTACCTTTCACAGCGCGGCCGCAGGCACGGTTTTCCAACTCTCGGCATCCGAGGTGATACGCACCAATTCGGAGCAGACCCTTGCCTTTGACGTCACCCTGATGTCAAAGTGATGTCATGGACATCACACCGTACATCGAAGGAATCCGACGCGACCTGCTCGCCGCGGCTCGCGCCAGCGGAGAAGAGGGTGAGGCATTCGTCGCCGAACGCCTCTCGTACGCCATCGACGCCTCGGCTCGACTGGCCATCATGGAAGCCATCAGCGCGGCCGCCGCTGAGATCACCGCGAAGATGGCGTCCGGCTCGGTCGACGTGCGCCTCTCCGGACGTGACCTCGACTTCTCCGTGCACGCCGGCATGCCTTCCACGCCTACTCCGCCGCCGCCTCCGTCGCTGGAGAAGGACGCCGAGCAGCAGGACGAGGGCGGTCTGGCACGCGTCACGGTTCGCCTCCCCGAAGCGGTCAAGGCGAAGGCCGAGGCCCGCGCCGAGGCCGCCAATCAGTCGCTGAACACTTGGATTGTCAACGCAATTCGCGTCTCGACCATCCGCGACGGGTTCCAGATGGATCCCAGCGAAATCCTCAACCACTTCCTGGGCCAAGACCCGTTCAGTGGCCGCAAGGGCCCGCGGCACATGAAGGGCTGGAACTAAGCGTGCGCGCAGAGACCTACGCGATGACGGAGCCGATCGACCTCTTCGTGGAGATCTTCGCGGGCTCGCTTGAAATCTCTACCGACATTGCACCGGCCATCGCCCTCGAAGTCGAGGGCAAGCATGCCGATGAGGTGCGGGTCGAGCAACAGGAGCACTCACTCGCCATCTATGCACCCAAGCCGCAGGGCCTCGGCTCCAGCGCCGACTGGCAGGTGCACATCCGCGTGACCATCCCGCCGAGCAGTGACGTCAAAGTGCAGTCAGGCAGTGCGGATGTGACGCAGCGCGGCATCATCAGCAAGCTCGAAGCAAAGGCCGGGTCGGGGGTCGTCTTTGCCGACCAGGTGTCGAACAGCACCCTCATCGACACCGGCTCAGGCCGCATCAGCGTGAACGACGTGCACGGCGATGTCCGCCTACGCACTGGTTCAGGCGGCGTGCTCGCCGGCCTGATCGACGCCGAGGCGATGATCTCCACCGGGTCAGGAGAAGCGAAGATCGTGCGGTTCAACGGCGAACTCAACTTCAAGACCGGTTCGGGCGGCCTCACCATCGATGACGCCTGTGGCGCAGTGCGAGCCCGCACCGGCAGCGGCACGGTGTCGATCGGGCGCATCGAGCACGGCGAGATCGGCGCCAAGACCGGCAGCGGCGATGTGCAGGTCAGCGTGCCCACCGGCACCCCAGTGTGGACGGACGTCCTCTCCGGTCGGCCGGTGGAATCGACCTTGCCGTCCGCGGGTGAGCCGAAACCGGGCCAGAACTTCGTCCGGCTCCACGCCCGCACCGGGAGCGGTGTCGTGCGATTGGCGCCGGCCGACGCCTGAGCTCACTCCAGCGGAGCCAACGCCTCACGCGCGGTCTGTGCGAGCAACTCGTGCAGACCGCGTTCGGCTGCCCGCTCGACCTTCACCTCGAGCACCCGAATGCCCCTGCCCGGGTTGGCGATTCGATCAGCCAGAGCATCAGCGTCGGCGATCAATTCGTAGTCGGCGCCGCGAGCTGCACAGACCAGTTCGAGATTCGCGCCGGTCGGCGTACCGAAGATCCGCTCGAACGAATCCGACAGACGTTCCTGCCCAGGCTCGAGGGTGCTGAAGATGCCGCCGCCGTCGTCGTTGACGACCACAACGGTGAGATCCGGACGCTCGTTGTCGGCTCCGATCAGCAACGCGTTCCCGTCGTGCAGGAAGGTCAGATCGCCCATCAGCGCGTAGGTGTGGTGATCGGGGTGGGTGAGGCCGACGCCGATCGCGGTGGAGACGACGCCGTCGATACCGGCCAGGCCGCGGTTCGACACCGATACGACGTCGCGAGAGATGCGGTTGGCGTTGCGAGCGAGGTCGAGGTCGCGGGCGATGTTGGAGGGTCCGACCACCAGCGCCGAGCCCTCAGGCATGTTGTGGACGACGGTGCGGGCGACCGCCATTCCGGAAGGCCAACTGCTCTCCACCACCGGTGTCGCAGCTTCCGACAGGGCCGTTCCCGCCTTGCGCCAGTGCGCCGTCCAGGCGCGATCTGCACAACTCGACACCGCCGTGCGGCTGCGCTCGATGGCCTCCCAGGGATGTACGCGCCGGGTGCGGTGGCTGGCTCCGGCCCAGGACGTCCCCGAGGTGATGACTTCGACCGTCACGTCCGGGTGTTTCAACAGCGCTGCGACGTGGCGGTCGAGGGTCGTTCGGCCGGCGATCAACACCCGCTCGGGCAGGTTGCGCTCCAGCCAGTCGGTGGCCCGCAGGATGAGCGCGCCGTGCGGCGTCACGCGTCCACGGTGGTATTTGCCGAAGGGCTCGGCGATGACGGGCCACCCTGCGGAGTCAGCGAGTTCGGCGACCTGCGCGGCCATCGACGGCTCAGGCACATCGCCCAGGATCACCAGGGTGCGCGGGATGGGCGCGATGCCAGGACCAGGCACCGCGGAGGGGCGATGGCTCTCCACCTGACGGATGTTCAGCCACGACTCCCCACGCGGGCGACCTGAAAGATCCTCGGGCCATTCCTCGTGGCCTTCGGTGGGCACCAACGGCGCGCGGAAGGGGATGTTCAGGTGCACCGGGCCGGCGTCACCGGCCGGCACACCGGTCGCCTCGGCGAGCGCCCGCCCGACGATGGAGCGCCACCAGGCGTTCTGGTCGGGGCGGCGCTCAGGGGCGGCGAACTCGTAGAACCACCGCGTCGCGTCGCCGAAGATCTTCACCTGGTCGGTGGTCTGGTTGGCACCGACGGATCGCATCTCCGGTGGGCGGTCGGCCGACAGGATCAACATCGGCACAGCTGCGTGGTGAGCCTCCAGCACCGCGGGGTGCAGGTTGGCCACGGCGGTGCCGCTGGTGGTGATCACCGGCACCGGCACGCGCCGCACCTTGGCCATCCCGAGCGCGAGGAACGCAGCTGATCGCTCATCGATGCGCACGTGCAGACGCAAGCGCCCGGCGCGTTCGGCTTCGAGGGCGGCGTACGCCAGTGGCGCCGATCGTGAGCCGGGAGCCAGCACGATGTCGCGCACGCCGTGCCGGATGAGTTCGTCGACGAGCACGGTCGCCAGGGCCATGGACGGATTCACAGCGGTCATTCTCCTCGCTCGCCGATGTGTGCCGTGATGCCCCACTGCCCCGCCCACTGCTGTCCGGGTTCGAGCACGAGCAGCGCTTCTCCGGTAACGAAGGCGTTGGCCGGGCAGGTCATCGGCTCCACCGCGACTCCGCTGCGGCGGTTCTTGTCACCCGGCAGCGAATCGCCGGTGAACACCTGCACGTACGGGAAGGTCTCTGCATCGGCCCACAACCGGGTCGCCCGCCCGCCCCGCTCGACCTGCACGATCCACCTGCCGCCCTCGCTGCGCAGATCGGTGAAGGCGTGGTCGAACTTCGTTGCGTCGATCCGTCGCGCGGCCCGGAAGTCGAACTCCTGCGGCAATGCGGCGCGGCCGGTCGGGATCAGTCGGTCGTCGACCTCGATCAGGGTGTCGACCGGCAGGGAGAGCGTGAGGTCGTCCACGGATGCCTCGCCTGCGGTGAGGTAAGGATGCGCGCCGTAACCGAAGGGCACCGCAACCGCGCCGACGTTCGTGGCCGCCGGGCGCACGGTGAGGCCGTCGGGAGTGAGTTCATAGGTGACGGTGAGGTCGAGCAGGCCGTCCCAACCCTGTTGCGGCAGAAGCGAATGCGCGACCACCAGGCGGGCGTCGGTCTGATCGACGACATGCCATGTCGACCACCGGCTGAGGCCGTGGGAAGCGTTCTGCCGGGCCGGTTCGGTGAGGGCGAGTTGCTGGTTCTTGCCGGCGAAGCTGTACTTCCCGTCGCGGATCCGGTTGGGCCACGGAAAGAGGTGCTGACCGCGTCCGGCATCGGCCTTGGCGTCGGTGCCGAAGCCGCTCACGACGTCCTGGCCATCAACGCGGTAGGTGCGGATTCCGCCACCGGATTCGACGACGACGAGTTCCTGACCGTGCGCGCTCAGCGTCCACTGCTGCCCACTGGCAGCTCGCTCGTTCACCATGACGCGAGCCTACGGGTCGCGCGTGTGCGGCGGATCGGGGATCACGCAACTACCGTGGTCGGGTGACCGCATCGCATCGCAGCTTCGCCGACGACGTCCGCAGCCGGACGCCGCAGCAGTTGCGCGATCTTGTGATCCTCCGACCTGACCTGCTGCACCCACAGCCGAAGAATGTCTCGGCGCTCGCTGCTCGAGCCGCCACCCGTAGCAGCGTCCAGCGCGCGGTGGAGGGGCTCTCGGCAGACCTCCTGCACGTGCTCGAAGCAGCGCTGGTTGCAGGTGGCGAGTCGGACGGAATAGCGGCACTGCTGGGCGTTCCAGCCGATGAATCACAGCCCTTCGTGGAGCAGCTGTGGACGCGAGCGCTGTTGTGGCGCAAGGACACTGCGTGGTTGGCAGCCCGACCGGTGGCCGACGTGCTGCCCTATCCCGCATGTCTTGGTCCGCCGTGGTCGAGCTTCACCCACCTGCCCATTCCAGACGACCTGGAGGGCCGTTTCAGTGGGCTGAGTGACGAAGCCTTGCGGGTGCTCGACCACCTGACCCACCGGCACCCGGTGGGTGTCACCGGGCAGGGCGTCGCAGCCGCATCCGTGGCCGAACTCCTGGACGCCGGACTCGTGTTCCACACCGACGCCGACCGGGTGGTGCTGCCGCGGGAGGTGGCACTGGCTCGTCGGGGCGGTGTGCTTGGTGGCGCCCCGTTGAGTTCGCCGCAGGTCGGACGGGCGGGAGCCGACCAGCACCGCAGCGACGCAGCAGCCGGCCAGGCCGCTCTCGACCTTCTCTGGCAGGTGGAGACCCTTGCCGGCTTCTGGCAGAACGACCCGCCGCGGGTGATGACCAAGGGCGGCGTCTCGGTGCGCGACCACAAACGTCTCGCGTCCGCACTCGGCACTTCCCCCGAACACGCCGCCTTCGTCGCCGAACTCGCCCATGCCGCAGCGCTGGTGGCTCCTGATGCGCAGATCAGCCCGGTCTGGTTGCCCACCGCGGCGTACGACGAGTGGTTCGATCTGCCGCCTGCGAAGCGGTGGGCCGCGCTGGCAGAAGCATGGTGGGCGATGCTGCGCGCACCGTCACTCGCGGGCGGTCACGACTCCACCGGCGCGGTCATCAACCTTCTCGGCCCCGGCAGTGCGTGGCCCTTGATGCGGCAACGTCGTCACGATGTGCTGAACGTATTGGAGCAACTCGAGCCGTCCGTCGCCGCAGGAGTCGACGAGGTGGAGGAGTTGCTGCGCTGGCATCGACCGTTGCGGCTTCCGGCGGGTGCGCCGACGCAGGCGCAGGTCGTGCTGCAGGAAGCGGAATGGCTGGGCCTCACCAGCGGCGGGCACCTCAGCACCGCCGGACGCCTTCTCACGGTCGGTGCGCTCGACTCCAGCGCACTCCAAGAGGTGATGCCGTCGACGGTCGATCACGTGCTCGTGCAGGCAGACCTCACCGCGATCGCGCCCGGCCCGCTCGACGATGACCTGCGTCGCCTCATGGACGCGGTTGCCGATGTTGAATCACGCGGTGGCGCAACGGTTTTCCGACTGACCCCCGACTCGCTGCGGCGTGGACTGGAGGCCGGTCTCACCCCCGACGAGGTGCGCGGCCGCCTCAACGCCGCGAGCCGCACTCCCCTGCCGCAGGCCCTGAGCTATCTGATCGACGACCTTGCGCGGCGGCACGGCACCACCCGGGTCGGATCAGCAGGCAGCTACATCCGCAGCGACGACGAGACCGGGCTCGCGGCCCTGGCTGCCGATCCGGCCATGGCCTTCCTGCAGCTGATGCAGATCGCCCCGACGGTGCTGGTGTCACGGTTGCCAGCAGCACGCGTCCTGACGTTCCTGCGCGATGCCGGCTACGGCGCGCTCGCCGAGGACGCCTCGGGCGCTGTGGTGAGCGCGAGCGGCGAGCCGACGCGCGCACCGGTGCCGCGCACGCCCGCACCGGTCACCTCGACCTCGGTCGACGCAGCCGCCGCCGAAGCACTCATCGAACGACTCATGGCCGCCGAGGGAACTGAATCTCCCAGTGGCAGTGACGAATCCGACCCGGCGGTGTCGCTCGACCTGCTCATGGACGCCGCCGCGTCCGGGGTGCCCGTACGCATCGGTTACGTCGACTCATCCGGCAACCTGCGCCGCACCGTGATCCAGCCGCAGCAGGTGGACGGCGGCCGGGTGACGGGCTTGGTCGGGTCGGACGTCCGCACCTTCAGCGTGCACCGCATCACCGGCGTCGCGGCCGTGTGAGCGATCAGCGCTGCTGCATCCGCGCAAACTCTCCCGGCGTCATCCCGGTGGAGGCCTTGAAGTCACGCGAGAAATGGGCCTGGTCGGCGTAACCCAGCATTGCTGCGACCTCGGCCAAGGAGATTGCACCCGAACGCAATTGATCGGACGCCTCGTGCAGCCGGCGGCGCCGGATCAGCCACAGCGGCGTCAGGCCGAGTCTGCGTAGACAGAGCCGCTGCAAGGTGCGCTCGGCCAATCCGACGCGGCCACACAGGTCGGTGACGCTGATGATCGACGAATCGGTCTCCACAAGTTCGACGATCTGGTTGACCAACAGCGATTCCTCGTCGAGCGGAAGGTGATCCTCCAGCCTGGCTTCGAGCAGGCTACGTCCGGCGGCGTGCGCGTCCTCGCTCGTGGGGTCGTCCGCCATGAGGTCGCGTAGGGGCGCAGTCAGCCCCGGCAGGACGTCGTCCAGCTCCACGAACCGATCGGTGACCGTGCCCACCGGCGCGCCCAGGAGCAGGGCGCCGGCTGCAGGCGTGAACATCGCCCCAAAACCCCATGCCGTGCCTTCGAGCACGGTCGTCGACAGCCCGCGGGTCGGCCCCGCGAAACGGGAGTAGTGCGGCGTCGTGATGAGCAGACAGATCGGGTACTGCAGCACCTTCTGCACCGACTGCTCGCCGTCCGGCACCTGCCAGACCGGAATCCAGTAGCGGCGCAGGAGTCCGCGTAGGTGCGACGGCGGCTCGTACCGGTGGATGGCGAACGAGCGATCAGCCGGGTCGCGCAGGTGCGCGCGCTCGATGTCGTCGGCCGCGGTCATTGTCGGAAATTATCAAGACCTGGCACATCGACGGCACCTAGCGTCGGAGCAACCACCCAGCAAAGGAGCATTCGATGAGCAACACGCAGCAGATGTGGCAGCAGCACGCGCAGCCGTTCACCGAGGTCGTGCAGGCCGTGACCGATTGGGACGCCGCCAGCCCTTGCGAGGGCTGGAGCGCCCGCGACGTCCTCGGCCACGTGATCGAGACCGAGCGTGACTTCCTGACCCAGCGCGGCTTCACCACGCCCGAGCCGGACGCCGGCGATCCCGCTCGTGGCTGGGACGAGCACCTGTCCGCGGTCACTGACCTGCTCGGCGACGAGTCAGTGGCGACCAAGGAATTTGACGGATACTTCGGCCCGACCACCGTCGGCGACACCCTGGCGCGGTTCTACGGTTTCGACCTGTTGGTGCACCGCTGGGACCTCGCCCGCTCGCAAGGATCTGACGCGACGCTCAACGACAGCGAGTTGGACGAGATCGATGCCGCAGTCGACGGCTTCGGCGAACACGCCTACGCGCCAGGGATTTTCGCTGCAGCGGTCGACGTCCCGGAAGACGCCGACCGCCAGACGAAGGTGCTCGCCCGCACGGGACGTCGCGCCTGACCGCCACCGTCAGAAGATGCGCACCTGATCCTCGGGCGCGAGGTACATGCCGTCGCCCGGGGCAACGTCGAAGGCCTCGTGGAACTCGCGCAGGTTGCGGGCAACATTGGCGCGACAGTTGGCCGGGGCGTGCGGGTCGATTGCGATGAGCCGCTTGGCCTCGTCGGGACGTGCCTTGCCGCACCACACCTGGCTCCAGCCCAGGAAGAAGCGCTGGTTGCCGGTGAAGCCGTCCAACTCCGGCGCCGGATTCGCTTCCTGCGCAATGGAATAGGCCTTGTAGCCGATGGTCAGGCCGCCGAGGTCGCCGATGTTCTCGCCGACGGTGAGCCCACCGTTGACCTTGATGTCGGGCGCGTCTGCCGGTGACTCTTCGTCGAACTGCGCGATGAGCTTCTGGGCCAGGGCGTCGAAACGCTCGCGGTCTTCGGGCGTCCACCAGTCGGTGAGGCTGCCATCGCCGTCGAAGCGCGAACCCTGGTCGTCGAAGCCGTGGCCGATCTCGTGACCGATCACCGCGCCGATGCCGCCGTAGTTGACCGCGTCGTCGGCCTCGACATCGAAGAAGGGCGGCTGCAGGATCGCGGCCGGGAAGACGATCTCGTTCATCACCGGGTGGTAGTACGCGTTGACCGTCTGCGGCGTCATCAGCCATTCGGTGCGGTCGATCGGACCACCGATGCGGCGCAACTGGCGCATCAGCTCGAACTCCGCCGAACGCGCGAGGTTGCCGAGCAGGTCGTCGGCCTTGATCTCCAGGTCGGAGTAGTCGCGCCACTTGTCCGGGTAGCCGATCTTCGGGGTGAACATCGACAGCTTGCTCAGCGCACGCTCGCGGGTGGCCGGTGACATCCACTCCAGGGTTTCGAAGTCGCGACGGTAGGCCTCGATGAGGTTGTCGACGAGCTCGACCATGCGCTCCTTGGCGCGCGGCGGGAAGTGCTGCGCGACGTAGAGCTGACCGACCACTTCACCGAGGGACGATTCGACGACCGCGACACCGCGCTTCCACCGCTCCTTCAGCTGCGGGGTGCCGCTGAGGGTCTTGCCGTTGAAGTCGAAGCTCTCCTGCACGAAGTCGTCGCTGAGGTAGGCAGCCTGGTCGCTGATGAGCTTCCACGACAGCCACGCCTTCCAGTCGTCCAGGTCGTGATCGGCCAGCGCACTCGACATGCCGGAGAAGAAGGACGGCTCCCCCACGACGACATGGTCGAAAGCACCGTCAGGCGCGTTGATACCCGAGACCCATGCGTCCCAATCGAATTCAGGGGCAAGCGCCTTCAGATCGGCCAGCGAGTGCTTGTTGTAGGTCTTCACCGCGTCACGCGTGGCAACGACATCCCAGTGGTGGGTGGCGAGGCGGGTCTCCAACTCCATGACCCGCCGGGGGAAATCGGACAGGTCGGAGATGCCGGCGAGCGCCGCCATGCGTTCGATATGCGGCACGTACTTCTGCCGGATCTGCTCGTACTTCTCCTCGCGGTAGTACGACTCGTCCGGCAGGCCCAAGCCGTCCTGCTCGAAGTAGGCGATGTAGCGATCGGGGTCTTTCGCGTCGGCGGTGACGTAGAGGACGAAGGGACCCCAGACACCGCGCCGGGAGAGTTCACCGATCAGGCCGGACAGTTCCGAGTTCGACTCCAACGCAGCGATCTGCTGCAGGCGCGCCTGCAACGGCTGTGCGCCAGCGGCTTCGATGGCGGCGGTGTCCATGAACGAGCCGAAGAGGTCGCCCACCTTGCGCTCGGCGCTGCCGGGCTCGGCGTCCGAGGCCGCTGCCTGCTCGATGATCGTGCGGACGTTCGCCTCGGACGCCTCACGCAGCTTGTCGAAGCTGCCGTAGCGCGCTCGGTCGTCCGGGATTTCGTTGTTGCGCACCCAGTGGTTGTTGACGTAGCCGAAAAGGTCGTCCTGCACGCGGACGGTGTCGTCGAAGGTCGAGGTGAGTCCAGATCGCATGGATCCGACCCTAACTGTCACCGAGTGGCCGTCAGGCAGTGCCGAGGGCGCGCACCACGCGGGAGGGCGAGGGTCGACCCAACTGGTGGGCCATCCACACGCTGGTGGCGACGAGCTTGTCGAGGTCGACGCCGGTTTCGATGCCCAGGCCCCGGCACATCCAGACGAGGTCCTCGGTGGCTAGGTTGCCGGTGGCCGACTTCGCGTAAGGGCACCCACCCAATCCACCGGTCGACGCATCGACCACCCGCACTCCGTGCTGAAGCGCGACGAGCGTGTTCGACAAGGCCTGGCCGTAGGTGTCGTGGAAGTGCACGCCGATGCGGTCTGGTCCGATTCCCTTGTGCTGCAACGCCTCCAACAATCTGACGACATGGCCTGGTGTGCCGACGCCGATGGTGTCGCCGAGGCTCAGTTGATCGCAGCCGAGATCCATCAGGCGGGCGCAGACGTTGACGACCTGGTCGATCGGCACCGGGCCCTCCCATGGGTCGCCGAAGCACATCGACACATACCCGCGCACCCAGAGGTCTTCGTCCTTGGCGCGCTTCACCACTGGCGCGAACATCTCCAGCGATTCGGCGACCGAGCGGTTGAGGTTCTTTCGGGCGAAGGTCTCCGTGGCCGAACCGAAGACCGCGATCGAGCGGACGCCGGCGGCCAGTGCGTTGTCAAGTCCTCGCTCGTTCGGCACCAACGCCGGTCTGGTGGGCCGCTTCGCTTCCTGGCCAAGGGCGTCCACCAGGTCGGTGGCGTCCGACAGCTGCGGAATCCAGGACGGCGGAACGAAGCTCGTCGTCTCGATGGTGTCGAGCCCGGCGTCGATCATGCGCCGGATGAACTCGGCCTTCACCGCCGTCGGCACGACGTTCTTCTCGTTCTGCAGGCCGTCGCGCGCACCGACCTCGTAGATCGTGATGCTCTCGGGCAGACCGTCAGCTCGCTCGACCATGGGCAGACTCATGTGGCCATCGTCTCACCTTCGCCGCTGGTGGCTTCCTCCCCACAAACCGGACGCAAATGAACGCGACACGCCGACTCGACCGTTCATATGCGTCCGGTCTGTGGAATCCCGGTCGGCGTCCGCGCGTTGGGCCTGACGTGCCTACCGACGTATCCGGACCCCTCATCGTCCAGAGCGACAAGACCGTGTTGCTCGAGGTCGATCACCCGCTCGCGCGCGAAGCGCGGGCGGCGATTGCGCCGTTCGCCGAGTTGGAGCGGGCCCCCGAGCACATCCACACCTATCGAGTGACCCCGCTCGGCCTGTGGAACGCTCGCGCCGCCGGTCACGACGCCGAGCAGGTGGTCGACGCGCTGGTGCGCTACAGCCGCTACCCCGTGCCGAACGCATTGCTCATCGACCTCGCCGAGACGATGGACCGCTACGGGCGGCTCACCCTGCGCAAGCAGGACGTCGGCGGCGAACAACGGCTGGTGCTCGCCAGCACCGACCGGGCCGTTCTCGCAGAAGTCTTACGGCACAAGAAGATCCAGCCCCTCGTCGGAGACAAGCTGGACGAAGACACCGTGCTGGTGCACGCGTCCGAACGGGGTGCGATCAAGCAGCAGCTGATCAAACTCGGCTGGCCGGCCGAGGACGAAGCCGGGTACGTCGACGGTGAAGCCCACCCGATTGAATTGGACACCAACGGCTGGTCGATGCGCGAATACCAGGAGCACGCGGTCGCGGGTTTCTGGCACGGCGGTTCCGGCGTCGTGGTGCTGCCCTGTGGCGCCGGCAAGACCATCGTCGGCGCAGGTGCGATGGCCAAGTCGCGCACCACCACGCTGATCCTGGTGACCAACACCGTCAGCGCGCGGCAGTGGAAGGACGAACTGCTGCGCCGCACCTCGCTGACGGAGGACGAGATCGGCGAGTACAGCGGCGCGCGCAAGGAGATCCGGCCCGTCACTATCGCCACCTACCAAGTGCTCACCCTCAAGCGAAAGGGCGTGCATCCGCATCTCGAACTGCTCGACGCCCGCGACTGGGGCCTGATCGTCTACGACGAGGTGCACCTGCTGCCCGCACCGATCTTCCGGATGACCGCCGACCTGCAGGCCCGCCGGCGCCTCGGACTCACGGCGACCCTCGTACGCGAAGATGGCCGCGAGGAAGACGTCTTCAGCCTCATCGGCCCCAAACGCTTCGATGCTCCGTGGAAGGAGATCGAGGCGCAGGGCTACATTGCGCCGGCCGACTGCGTCGAAGTACGTGTCACTTTGACCGAAAGTGAGCGGCTCGCGTACGCGACAACCGAGCCGGACGAGCGCTACCGCTTCTCCTCCTGCGCCCCGCAGAAAGACCGCGTGGTCGAACGCATCGTGGAACGCCATCGCGGCGAACCGACCCTGGTGATCGGGCAGTACCTCGACCAACTTGACGCACTCGCCGGCCGACTGAACGCCGACCTCATCACCGGCGAGACCTCAGTCGCTGTCCGGCAGAAGCTCTTTCAGCAGTTCCGGGACGGTGAAATCAGCCTGCTGGTGGTCAGCAAGGTGGCCAATTTCTCGATCGACCTGCCCGAAGCCAGCGTCGCGATCCAGGTGTCGGGCACCTTCGGCTCACGACAAGAAGAAGCTCAACGACTCGGACGCGTACTGCGCCCCAAGGGCGACGGCCGCACCGCGCACTTCTACACCGTCGTCACCCGCGACACCGTGGACGCCGACTTCGCCGCCCACCGGCAGCGGTTCCTGGCCGAGCAGGGCTACGCCTACCGAATCGTCGATGCAGACGACATCTGACGGGCGCTCATAGCTGGCACCCATGGCACAAGTCGCGGACCGCGCGAGCAGTGTTCGCGGATGGGCTGATCCGCGAGCACAGTCCGCGTCGTCCGCGACTTGTGCCCCCTCACTCGGGCTGACTACTTGTACGCGTTCTCCTCGCCCTGATCCATGACCACCTGTAGGTCGGGCCCGATGATCGGGCGGCGCTCCGACTTCGGGGCGGAGTACTTCTCCAGGTAGTCGATCGTGACGCCGTCCTGGGTTACCAGGACGATGCCCGGCACACAGGTGAAGATGAGGTCGTTGTCGTCGGAGTTCGCTGCGTCAACCCGCACCGTCGTGCCTTGGCCGTTGTCGATGACCATGCTCACCTGATAGCGGCGGAACGAGCCGGTGCCGTTGGACTGCGCCGAATAGGCAACGGGCACAACGGCTTGAATGCCCGAGTGCGGACGGATGTCGATGCGTTCGGTGGCCATCGCAGGTGCCTGCTGGGCCGGCTGCTGCTTGCGCTTGAACAGTCCACCGCCGCGTGGGCCAGCGGTACGTCCGACGTCACCGGCGTGGCGAACCGCGCCGTCCGAGGTCGAGAGCGAGAAGCGCGGGTCGGTACGCGTGCCGAACGTGCTGACCGTCTCGATGTGTCCATCGGTGTAGACCACCAACGCGTATACGTCGTAGTCGGTGGCCGGAGGCCAGAAGATCGAGGCGGTGATCTGTTCGGTCTTCTCGATCGAAACCCGTTGCCCCTTGGTCAGATTGATGGTTCCACTGCGCTTGCCAAGGTCGACGGTACCGACCGGCGCAGCGGGCGCAGGCGGGCCTGCCTGGGCAGCCGGAGGAGCCGACTGAGCGGGTGCTGGGGGTGCGGGTAGCGCTGCGGCGGGTGCCGCTTGAGCAGGAGGCGCTGCGGCGGGTGCCGGCTGAGCGGGTGACGCAGCGGGTGCCGACTGAGCGGGGGCCGGAGCGGGCGCGGCAGGCTGATCACCGCCGTCCACGTCGACTCCGTGTTCGCGCACCAGAGCAGCAAAGCCTGCCGCCCAGCCGGCGCACACGAAACGCACCTTCCAACCACCGTCGCGCCGGTAGAACTCCAGCAGCACCGCCGCACGCTCGCTCGCCAGACCCTCGGCACGGACGGCGATGGGCCCGCTGTCGCTCATGATCATCGCTCCGACACCGGGCAGGTCACCCAGGGCACCAGGCACCGAGTCGTCGAGCGCGACGGCGAGCGTGATGGACGCGATCTCGCCCGGCATCTGGGCAAGCGTGATCTCGACGCCGGCACCATCGACCAGCCGCACCGCACCCTCGGGTGACGTCGGTTGGTTGAAGAAGACGAAGTCGGCGTCCGAGCGCACCTTGCGATCGCTGGCGAGTTGGAATGCCATGAGGTCGACCGAGCCGGGCTGCGCGCCCACCACCGTCACGGAAACAACGTCGCCTGTCACCGGCGCATTTGCGCCCTTGCTGAGCTGAGTCACTAGCTGCCCTCCCTGATGGGTTCGGTAGCACGCTAACCCGCTGGGTCGACGGCGTTGCATCTGACAGGCTGGTCACCTCGCAGCAGAAGGAGAAGCCATGGGTCAGCGCGTGCACGTCGTCGGCGTGGGAATGGTGCCGTTCGCAACACCGAGCAAGAGCCGCCCTTACGACGAACTCGGCGAGGACGCCATCCGTGCAGCCCTGAACGACGCGGGACTCGACTACTCGTTGATCCAGCAGGTCTACGTCGGCTATGTCTATGGCGACTCCACCTGCGGGCAGAAGGTGGTCTACCGGGTGGGCATCATCAGCTACGAGGCCCTGGGCCTCACGCCGGAAGGCACGGCGGAGAAGTTCATCGCCGACGGCGACAACACCTACGGCGGACGCGTCGTCACCAACCCCTCCGGCGGACTGCTGTCGAAGGGGCACCCCTTGGGTGCAACCGGTCTTGCGCAGTGCGCCGAACTCACCTGGCAGCTACGCGGCCAAGCAGGGCCACGACAGGTGGACGACGTGACCGTGGCGTTGCAGCACAACATCGGTCTGGGCGGCGCCGCCGTGGTGACGATGTACGAGAAGGTCGACTGACCTGCCACAGTGGGCGCATGAGCGCCTCAGCGATCGTCGTCGGATCAGGCCCCAACGGTCTGGCGGGTGCGGTGCGCCTGGCCGAAGCGGGCCTGTCGGTGACCGTGCTCGAGGCGGCCGACACCATCGGCGGCGGCACCCGCACCTCGCAGCACACCCTGCCCGGGCTGCTGCACGACGACTGCTCGGCCTTCCACCCGACTGGCGCCGCCTCGCCCTATCTGCAGAGCTTGCACCTGGAGCGCAACGGACTGGAGTTCCTGCTCCCGCCGGTGCAGATGGCACACCCATTGGACGACGGCTCAGCCGGTCTGCTGCATCACTCGCTCGATCAGACCGCTGAAGGTCTTGGGCGGGACGGCGCGGCATGGAGTCAGCTCTTCGGACCGCTCGTGCGCAACTTCGACCTGCTCACCCGCGAGCTCTTCCAGCCGGTGGTCCACCTCCCCCGCCATCCGATTGCGTTGGCGCAGTTCGGTCCTGCTGCCTTGCTGCCCGCCACCACGCTGGCGCGCATCTGGAAGGACGAGCAGGCCAAAGCGCTCTTCGGTGGAGTGGCTGCCCACCTCATTGCTCCGCTGAATCGTCCGCTGAGCTCATCCGTCGGGTTGATGCTCACCGCCGCGGGCCACGCGTACGGCTGGCCGGTCGCCAAGGGCGGTTCACAGGCCATCGCCGACGCACTCGCCGCACGGATCATCGAACTCGGCGGCACGATCGAAACCGGTGTGCGGGTCGACGACCTCGCACAACTGACCGGAGCCGACGTCGTCCTGCTCGATCTCGCGCCCCCGGCAGTCGGCCAGCTGCTCGGTGACCGCCTACCGCCTCGTGACCGGAAGCTCTACGCCGGCTATCGCTTCGGCCCGGGTGCGTTCAAGCTCGACCTCGCCGTCGAGGGCGGAGTGCCCTGGCGCAACCCGGACGTCGCCAAAGCAGGCACCGTGCACCTCGGCGGCACGCTGCAGGAGATCGCACGGTCCGAGGCGGACGTCTGGGCGGGCCGGATGCCGCAGCGGCCGTTCGTGCTCGTCGGCCAGCAATACCTGGCCGATCCTTCCCGTTCGGTCGGCGACATCCACCCGGTCTGGGCCTACGCGCACGTGCCGGCGAACTGGACCGGCGACGCGACCGAGGCGATCCTTGACCAGATCGAACGCTTCGCTCCCGGTATGCGAGAGCGCATCGTTGGGTCTTTCAGCCGGTCGGCGCCGCAGCTGCAGCAGTACAACCCCAACTACGTGGGCGGCGACATCGCCACCGGTGCCAACTCGCTCACCCAGGTCGTGCTTCGCCCGGGCTCACCCCGTAACCCGTATCGCACTGGTGCACAGGGGTTTTACCTGTGTTCGGCAGCGACACCACCCGGTGCGGGAGTGCACGGAATGGGTGGTTTCAACGCCGCCGAGACTGCCCTCAAAGACCTCGCCGCAGCCGGGTAACCCAGCGCGAGTCAGTCGCCGGCGAACGACTTCTTGATGTCGACCTTCAGCACCTTGCCCACCTTCGAGCGCGGTAGGTCGTCCCACACCCAGATCTCCTTCGGCGTCTTCACCGAACCGATCCGCGACTTCACGAACGCCGTGAGCTCGTTGGGGTCGACCTGCTGACCGCCCTGCACCTGCACGACGGCCACGACTTTCTCGCCCCATTTTTCGTCAGACAAACCAATAACGGCGCAGTCCTGCACGGCCGGGTGGGCGCTCACCGCCTGCTCGACCTCGGTGGAGTAGACGTTGAATCCGCCGGTGATGATCATGTCTTTGGCGCGGTCGACGATCGACAGGAAGTTGTCGTCGTCCAGGAATCCGACGTCTCCGGTGTGATGCCAGCCGTGCGCCGACGCACACCGGGTGCGAAATGCCGCCCCACGGCAACGACAGCGCCGTTGTGAGCTAGCTCACACATTGGTGGCGCGCCCCTGCCGTGTGAAGCGATTCCGCCAACCTCGTGGCACCACAGGACGACGGCGCCGGTGTCCCCAGCGGGTGCACCGGCGCCGCGGCCCGAACGAGGAGCAGATCAGTTGACGCCGAAGACCTGCCGGATCGGGTCGATCGCGAAGTAGAGCACGAAGCAGATCGAGATGATCCACAGCACCACGGGGATCTCGTTGAACTTGCCCCGGATGAGCTTGATCGCGAAGTAGGTGAGCGTGCCCGCGCCGATGCCGACGGTGATCGAGTAGGTGAAGGGCATGAGCGCGATGGTGAGGAACGCCGGGAGCGCGACGTCGATGTCGCGCCAATCGATCTGACCGACCTCCTGCATCATCAGGAAGCCCACGAAGACCAGTGCGGGCGCAGCTGCTTCGTGCGGGATGACCTCCACCAGCGGAGCCAGGAAGGTCGCGAGTAGGAAGAGGACGCCGGTGACGATCGAGGCGAGACCGGTACGAGCGCCGTCGCCCACACCAGCGGCTGACTCGATGTAGCCGGTGTTGGAGCTGACGCCACCGAGGCCACCCGCGGCCGCTGCAACGGAGTCGACGACGAGGATCTTCTGCGCGTCCTGCGGGGTGCCGTCCTTGTCGAGCAGGTCACCCTTGGCGCCGACGGCGACCATCGTCCCCATCGTGTCGAAGAAGTCAGCGAGCACCAACGAGAAGATGATCAGCAGCGCGGCGATCACGCCGGCCTTGGCGAATCCACCGAAGAGGTCGACCTGGCCGACGAGCGAGAAGTCGGGCGTAGCAACCACGGACGACGGCAGTTCGGGGACGTTGAGCGACCAGGTGCGGTCGTTGGTGGGCTTGCCGTTCACGAAGCGCGGGCCGATGTGCGCGACCGACTCGATGATGATCGCCAGCACGGTGGCGCCGAGGATGGCGATGAGCATCGCGCCGGTGACCTTGCGGACGGACAGCGCGATGAGCAGCAAGAAGCCGACGATGAAGACCACGATCGGCCAACCCTGCAGGCGGCCGTCGACGCCGAGCTGCACCGGCGTGCCGGCTCCGGCGCGGGCGAAACCAGCGTCGTAGACGCCGATGAAACAGATGAACATGCCGATACCGACGGAGATCGCCGTCTTCATCGGTGCCGGCAGCGCCTTGAACGCCGCCACCCGGAAACCGGTGAGCACCAGCACGAGAATCACGATGCCTTCGAAGACCACCAGCCCCATCGCGGCTTTCCAGGTCATCCCCGGCAGCGCCGCCACGCCGTACGCGACGAAGGCGTTGAGCCCCAAGCCTGCTGCGATCGCCAGCGGATAGTTGGCGAGCGCTCCCATCGCGATCGACATGATGCCCGCGACCAACGCCGTACAGGCAGCGACCATCGCCAGGTTGGGTGCCGCACCGCCACCGAGGTACTGCCCGGTGCCGTCCTTCACGGTGCCGATGATCAGCGGGTTGAGCGCGATGATGTAGGCCATCGTGAAGAAGGTGACGAAGCCACCGCGGATCTCCCGCGCGACCGTCGACCCACGCTCGCTGATCTTGAAATAGCGGTCGAGCGCACCGGCCCGCGGGGAAGGCATTGTTGTGGACATGGCCGCGAGACTAGGCCCGTTCGTACCTCGCCGTCACTACTACGCTGGGAATCGTGACGGAACACTCTCGGGAATCGGTCGAACCCATCAAGGTCGACATGCAGCGGGTGACGCTTCTCGGCATCGTCGGCTGGGCGATCGCACTCGCGGTCATCCTGCTCGTCCCGAGCCTGCACGAGGGTGAGCGCGACTGGTGGCCCTGGGTGCCGGTCTACGGCATCGTCCTGGGGCTGCTGGGTTATGTCTACGTGCGCCGTGGACGCGGCAACGCCTCTGCCGCCTGACGCCCCGGAGCCCCGCTCAGGACTGCGCGCCGCGCAGGTAGGCCAGCACCGCCAGCACTCTGCGGTGACCAGCCGAGTCGTCCGGTGAGAGGTTGAGCTTGGCGAAGATGCGTTGGGTGTGCTTCTCCACCGCTCCCCCGGTCACGAAGAGTCGGGCCGCGATCGAACCGTTCGAGAGCCCCTGGGCCATGAGTTCGAGCACCTCCCGCTCCCGCGGCGTCAACGACTGGACGGGATCGGTGGCGCGGGTCATGAGCTGGGAGACGACCTGCGGGTCGAGCACCGTGCCTCCGGAGGCGACCTGCTCGACCGCAGCCAGGAACTCGTCGATGTCGCCGATCCGGTCCTTGAGCAGGTAGCCCACCCCTTCGGCGCCCGAGGCCAGCAGTTGGTCGGCATAGGCCTGGACGACATACTGCGAAAGCACCATGATGCGGGCCTGCGGCCAGGACTGCCTGATCTGCACTGCGGCCCGCAGTCCGTCGTCCTTGCCGTGCGGAGGCATGCGGACGTCGGTGATCACCAGATCAGGACGCTCCCGCAGCGCCGCCTCGACGAGGCTGGGCGCATCGCCGACGCCGGCCACGACATCGTGACCGGCATCGGTGAGGATCAGTTGGACGCCTTCGCGCAACAGTGTGGAGTCGTCAGCGATCACGATCCGCATGGGTTCTCCGTCCGTGGGGCATCCGGGCCAGCAGCGTGGTCGGCCCGCCTGCCGGGGAATCAACGGTGAGTTGGCCGTCCACCGAACGTAGCCGCTCGGCCAGACCCGCCAACCCGCTGCCCTTACCGAACTCCGCACCGCCGATGCCGTCGTCGGTCACGGCGACCACGAGGTCGCGACCGTCGGCGTTGAGTTCGACGTACGCGTTGCGGGCCTGGCTGTGCTTGGCGACATTCGTGAGCGCCTCGCTCACCACGTAGTACGCGGCTTGCTCGGTGTGCGGCGGGAGCACCCCGGGCTGTTCGGGCAGGTTGGTACTCACCGACACCGGGACCACCGGACGAGTGGCTGCCTGCCGCACGGCCGCGACCAACCCGAGCTCGGTCAACGTGGGCGGGGCAATGCCACGCGAGAGCGCACGCAATTCGTCCAGAGTCTCCTGGGTGCTGATGATGGCGTCCCGAAGTGCTTGTGCTGCAGGTGATTCCGGGCCGAGCTGGCGTTCGATACGAGCCAGATCGAGCTTCAACCGCACCAGCCGCTGCTGCGGTCCGTCATGGATGTCACGCTCCAACCGCGCCAACTGCTCCGACTCCGCCGAACGCCCGGCATCACGACTGACCCGCAACTGCTCGATCACCTGCTGCCGCGACCGGCTCGACAGGATCGCCCGAGATGCCATGCCCTGCAGACGGGCCATGCCCACCGTGATCCACGGCGCCACCCACAGCAGGACGATGCCGAACGACATCTCGATGACCGCCTGCGTCCAGAACGTCTCCGCCCCGAAGACGAGCGCGGCCAGCGAGCCGTCACCGTTGTCCGGCAACGCCCAACCCCACGCCGGCCACAACAGCAGACCCAGCGCAGTGGCCCACACCGTGAACGCGACGATCCAGGTGATCGTTGCCACGATCCACCCGACGACGGCCCAGATGACATCGAGCCAACGCTGCGGATCGCGGACGATGGTCATCGCCTTCGCCAGCACTCCCGCGTCGGGTGGGGACGGCAGGTAGTAACCCTCGGCGTCCGTCACACCTTGAAAACGTCGCAACAGGATGCGTTCGACCTGGGCGCTCCACGACGCGACGATCAGGGCGAGTGGCACTGCAACCGGTGCGAGGACGATGCTGCTCACCAGACCCATCAGGCTCGCCACCACGACGAAACCGACCAGCGCAGCCGGCCACGACAACATCAAGTAGGCCAGGTCACGCGGGGTGCGACGAAGCACGACCCGCGGACGCGGCGGGCGCTGGATCGTCTGGTGTGTCGTCGACATAACCGGCTTCTGGGACGGGGTCGGAAGTGGTGTCGTCATCATGTCATCGACGCTATGGGCCGCCGCCTCGCAGCGACATCCCGTGATCTGGCCAACCCCGTGTCGGGTGAGCCCGACATCACCGCCTCAAGAGGTCGCGAGGATGCGTCGGAACCGACAGACTGTGCCCATGTCGGAACGCCCCACAACCATCGTCCTGTTCGGTGCGACCGGAGACCTCGCCCGACGCAAACTGCTGCCGGGGCTGCTGCACCTGTGGCGCAGCGGCCTGCTCAACGACGTCCGGATCGTCGGCACCTCGCTGGAAGATCACACCCGGGAGAGCTTCATCGAGTTCGCCAAGAAGGCGGTCGACGAGTTCGCCTCCCGCAAGGACGAGGCCAGCAACGGCTTCGACCAGTTCGTCGACCGCCTCTACTTCGTACGTAGCGACGCCGGCCCGGACGCGCTCAAGGCCGTGGTCGCCGAAGCCGAGGAAGGCTACGAAGGGGACGAACGTCCCCGTCGCCTGCACTACCTGAGCGTGCCGCCCAAAGCTGCGCTGTCGGTGATCAAGGAGATCCAGCAGGCCGGCCTGGCCGAACGCAGCCGCGTCGTCATGGAGAAGCCCTTCGGTGTCGACCTGGCCACCGCCGTCGAGCTCAACCGCGAGTTGCACGAGGTCTTCGCAGAGGAGCAGATCTTCCGCATCGACCACTTCCTGGGCAAGGAAGCAGCGCTCAACATCTTGGCGTTCCGCTTCGCCAATGGTCTGTTCGAGCCGATCTGGCATCGCAACTTCATCGACCACATCCAGATCGACGTCCCCGAGACGCTCGGCTTGGAGACCCGCGCCAACTTCTACGAGGCCACTGGCGCATACCGCGACATGGTGGTGACCCACCTCTTCCAGGTGTTGGCGTTCACCGCCATGGAGCCGCCCACTTCCCTTGAATCGCAGGCGATCACCGAGGAGAAGAACAAGGTCTTCCGGTCGATGATGCCGATCCAGCCGGAGAACGTCGTCCGCGGACAGTTCCACGGCTATCGCGACCTGGAGGGCGTCGCCCCGGAGTCGGAGACCGAGACCTTCATCGCGTTGAAGTGCTACATCGACAACTGGCGCTGGGCCGGGGTGCCGTTCTACCTCCGTACCGGAAAGCGGATGGCGGAAGGTAAGCGGATCATCTCGATCGCCTTCAAGGAGCCCCCGAAGTCGATGTTCCCCAGCGGCTCCGGCGTCAGCCAGCACGGGCCCGACCACCTCACCTTCGACCTGGCCGACAAGTCGCGAATGTCGTTGTCGTTCTACGGAAAACGACCGGGCACCGGATTCCGGCTCGACAAACTCTCGATGCAGTTCGAGATGCAGGAGAGCCAGAGCAGGACCGCTGCGCTGGAGGCCTACGAACGCCTCATCTACGACGCCGTGCGAGGCGACCACACGTTGTTCACCACCTCCGACGGCATCGAGCGGTTGTGGGAGGTCAGCCAGCCACTGCTGGACAACGCACCGCCGGTGCGTCCGTACGCGCAGGGGTCGTGGGGCCCCAACCAGATCCACCAGCTGGTTGCACCGACAGCGTGGCGGCTGCCCTTCGAGCGTCAGTGGCGCGACCTGGAGCCCGACAAGGGCTGACCCACCTGAAAATCCGCGCGAGAAAGGGCCCTTCGTCCACTAACGAACGGCCCTTCTCACGCGGATTTTGCTCACTCAGGACGATTCGGACGCAGCCTCGATGTCGATCGCGAAGTCGTCGAGCACCGGAGGGTCGATGGGCTCGGGCCTGCTCGGCGCTTCGTGCACCTCGCTGTGCGCGCCGCAGCCGTGGTCGAGGGAGACCACGCGTCCGTCGTCGGAGGACCATTCGTTGGCGCAGACGCCGAAGCTCTGGCGCAGGACGCCCGCCATCGGCAGGAAGTAGCCGCAGCTGCTGCAGTTGCCCTTGGCCTGGGTAGCGACTGCCGCGCCCGGGCCGTTGTCGCCGTCGTACCAGCGCTGCGCGGCACTCTCGCGGCCTTCGCGCGAGAGCACCCGGGTGCGTCCGAGACCGAGTTCGAAGAAGGCCATCTGGTCGACGTCCTCTTCGCCGGTGGCTTCGAAACCAGGCTCGAGGTTGGGGTCGTCGGCGATGTAGGGCAACACATCACCGGGGCCGACATCGCCCGGCGCCAAGCGCTGGTCGTAGGGCACCCACTCCGGTGACAACAACGCCTCATCACCGGGGAGCAGGTTGGTCTCGCAGACGGTTGCGACCTTGGCTCGTGGTGCACGCGCCACCGCGATCGCCCAACGCCAACCGTGGTAGCCCTTGTTGGTGCAGGTGAAGTAGTGCATCGCGAGGCGCTCACCGAGCATCACTGCGCCCTCGTGCTCACCCACCGCATTGGGCGTCGCGATCGACAGCGCAGCCTCGCGCGCGAGGTCGACAGCGTCGAGCAACACCTTGTCGGCCTTGGGGGCGGCGGAGCGCTTCGCGGCCTTGCGCGGCTTCGTCACCACGGTCGCTTCTTCGGTGCCCATCAGACCTCGAGGTTGTCGGCAACCGCGCGCAGCACGGAGGCGACCTTGGTGGCGTGCGACTTGTCGGGGTAACGGCCGTGGCGCAAACCGTTGCCCACACAGTCGAGCAGCTTGATGAGGTCTTCGACGATGATCGCCATGTCGTCGGCGGGCTTGCGGTGCCGCGCAGCCAGCGACGGGGCAGGGTCGAGCAACTTCACCGACAGGGCCTGCGCGCCGCGGCGTCCTTCGGCCACCGAGTACTCCAGGCGGGTGCCGCTCTTGAGCGCGGTCAGTCCGTCGGGAAGGGCACTGGAGGGAAGGAAGACGTCCTTGCCGTCGTCGCCGGAGACGAAACCGAAACCCTTCTCCGCATCGAAGAACTTCACCTTGCCGCTGGGCACGTCACACCTGCTTGCTGTTTGTAGACCTTGAGGTTGCCGGGCAGTTCGCCGACGGCTCAGGCTAACGCGTCCGAGGAATGTTCTTCGAATTGATTCGGGAAAGACTCACGGGGCCTCAGCGGTAGTAGGGCTGCTGCCACTGACCCATCTGCTGCTGGAGGCGGAACTGCGTGCGCTCCTTGCCGGAGTTGACGAGCTTGACGATCCCGACGATCAACATGATCAGGCCGAGAATGCCGAGCACCGTCGCGATGGCCAGGCCGAGGCCGATACCCCAACCTGCCTGCTCACCCGCCTTCTTGGCTTGGTCGCCGTCGGGCACGAGGGCGGCCTTGTCACCGCAGGCGATCCGATAGTCGCCGGCCGATTCTGCGGTGAAGCTGCCTGCGCTGCCGAAAGCCATACCGTCGCGGGTCCACACCGCTGTTCCGGTGGCCGGACGCACCTCGACGTCCTGGCCGGAGGGACCGGTGACGGTGCACGCCGGCACGTCGCCGAAGGATGGGTCGGCACTGCTGTCGACCCCGTCGCCAGAGCTGTCGGCGCCGATATAGGCGTACAGGTCGAGCACCTGACCCGCCTGGGCCGGAACAGTGTTGCCGCTCTGCACCATCGGGACGTCCTGCACCAGGTCGACGGCTGCCTTGACCCCGATGACGGTGCCGATAACGAACGCTGCCGGCGCCAGGATCAGCATCATCACTGCGCCGATGATCGTCAACGCCAGCCCGCGGCGCTTCGGCTCTCCCGGGTACATGCTCATTTCGACACTTCCTCACTGGCGGTGGTCCGGTCAGCAAACAACTACTCGACCTGTCACGGACACTAACTCTCTGGCGGCCGCGCACGACGTCCGCCTCTGCTGGGACGCAGTGCGGCAGAAACCGTTCCACCCTCACCAAGCGGCGTGCGCCACACGGGTCAGTCCTCCCAGCGGAAGACCTTTGCCGCGATGAGCGTGAACACAGCGGCGAAGCCGAGCAGGATCGCCATCGGCAGCAGCGCTGCCGACGGCCCTTCTCCGCGCACCATGACGTCCATCAGCCCGTTGGTCAGGTGGCCCATAGGAAGGATGTTGGCCACGGTCTTCAGCCAGTCCGGGGCGAACTCCAGCGGGATGAACGAGCCCCCCAGGAAGGACATCGGCAGGACGATGAGATTGGCCAGGCCGGACGCGGCTTCCTCGGTCTTGGAGATCGCGCCGGCGATGAGTCCGATGGCCATGAAGACCAGCGTTCCGCACAGCACGAGCGGCAGGGCCATCCACCATGCGCCGGTGAGTTGCAACCCGAACAGCAGCCTGGCCACGGTCACGAAGGCCACGAACTGCAGCAGCGCGATGATCACCGACACGACCACTCGTGAGGCCACCATCGCCCACGGGCTGGTGGGCGTCAGGCGCATCCGTCGCAGCAGTTGAGTCTTGCGCCATGCGACGAGGGTGAGCGCGCCGCCGAAGGTGCCGCCCATCGCGAGCGCGAATCCGAGGAGTCCTGGGGTGAGGTACTGGATGGGCTGCAGCGAACTGTCCTCCACCTGCTGTGAAGCCAACTGATAGGTCGGTTGCACGCCTGCGACGGCGATGTTCGTACCGTCGACGAAGGAGTTCATGGTGCCGCGCACCGTCGCCGCCTTGACCTGATCAGCGCTGGAGTAGTGCAGGATCAGCCGGTTGCCCGACTGTTCGAGGACGGCGTCCGTTGAGCCCTTGCGCAACTTCTCCAGGGCGTCGTCGCGGCTCTTGGCAGGTTCGGTGTCGAAGAGTTCGTCGAACTGTTTGCGTGCGTCGGCTGGCAACTGCTTGACGAATTGCACCTCGCCGACGGTGATGACGTCCGACTTGCTGGTGCGATCGCCCGAACCACTGTTGATGAAACCGAAGAGCAGCAAGAACATCAGCGGGAAGGCCAGCAACCAGAAGAGCGTCTCCTTGTCGCGGATGAACGCCTTCCACTGCGCTTTGCCGAGAGCCCGGAACGCGCGCTGGGGTTGATGCTGGGCGGTCGGGGCGGACGTGCGCTCGTCCAGCATGGTGCTCATGCGCGGTACTCCCGTCCGGTGAGGTCGAGGAAGACGTCTTCGAGGCTGGCGCCAGCGACGCCCACACCGGCCAACGCGTCTTGCTGCGCCAAGGCGGTGAGCACGGCGGCTGGATCATCGGTGATCATCGTGAGTTGTTCGCGCTCTTCCTCGACCTGCGAAACTCCGGGCAGCGCCTGGGCATTGGCCGCTGACAGCACTCCTTGCTCGACCGTGATCCGGTGCGGTGCATCGATCTGGGCGATCAGCGCCCGCGGGCTGTCGACGGTGAGGATCTTGCCGTGGTCCATGATCGCGACGCGATCACACAGCGTCTCGGCCTCTTCCATGGAATGGGTGGTGAGGACGACGGTGCGCCCCTCACGGTTGATCTGGCGCAGGGTGTCCCACAGATTGCGTCGCGCCTGCGGATCGAGCGCGGCCGTGGGTTCGTCGAGGAACACCAGTTCGGGGTCGTGCACCAAGGAGCACGCGATGGACAGCCGTTGCGCCTGACCACCGGAAAGGTCCTGGGTGCGCGTGTTCGCCTTCTCGGTGAGGCCGAACTGGTCCAGCAGTTCCTCGCACCGCTGCAACGGAGCGCCGTACAGGTCGGCGAAGGTCTGAATCTGCTCGGCCGCGGTCAGCTTCGGGAAGAAGGCCGAACCCTGGAACTGCACCCCGATCTTGGGCAACAGTTCGGTGTTGCGGGGCCAGACGTCCAGGCCGGCGATGCGGGCCGTGCCGGAGTCGGGTTGGCGGATGCCTTCCATGATCTCCAGCAGCGTGGTCTTACCTGCGCCGTTCGGGCCGATGATGCCGAAGAACGACCCCTGCTCGATGCTCAGGTCGACGTTGTCGACGGCTTGATGATCTCCGTACCTCTTGGCCAGGCCGACGGCCTCGATGTATGCCCCCATGGAAAAAACGTAACCCGCGATCGCCCGGCTGTGCACCTTAGCGCCCGCGGGTCGGACGTTGATCCATCCATTACAGACGCGTTGCTGCGACCCCACACGCGATCACCGACGCGGTCGACAGCGCCGCGCGAACCGTGTTCGCCGTCCGTTCCTTCACATACGCATGCCACAACTGGACCGTCGACGCTGCATCAGGCGCCGCCGCTGCGAGCGCCTCGTTGCGGGGCACGTTGTAGCCGATCGTCAGCGCAAAGCCGGCCAGGTAGCGGTCAGACCTCAGAAGTACCAGGGGAAGGGTGACCAGTCGGGGTCGCGCTTCTCCAGGAACTGGTCGCGGCCCTCGACCGCCTCGTCGGTCATGTACGCCAGGCGCGTCGCTTCGCCGGCGAAGACCTGCTGGCCCATGAGCCCGTCGTCGGTGAGGTTGAAGGCGAACTTCAGCATCCGCTGGGCCTGGGGCGACTTGCCCATGATTTCGCGCGCCGCCTGCAGCGCTTCGTCCTCGAGCTGGGCGTGGTCGGCGACGATGTTGACGGCGCCCATGCGGTGCATGTCCTCGCCGGTGTAGGTGCGGCCGAGGAAGAAGATCTCGCGGGCGAACTTCTGGCCGACCATCTTGGCCAGGTAGGCCGAGCCGTAGCCGGCGTCGAAGGAGCCCACGTCCGCGTCGGTCTGCTTGAAGCGCGCGTGCTCGCGGGAGGCGATGGTGAGGTCGCAGACGACGTGGAGCGAGTGGCCACCACCGGCCGCCCAACCGCCGATCACGGCGATGACGACCTTCGGCATGGTGCGGATCAGACGCTGCACTTCGAGAATGTGCAGGCGTCCGCCCTCGGCCTTGACGCGGCGCTCGTCGACGGTGTCGGCCGTCTCGCCCTGCGCATACTGGTAACCGGAGCGGCCGCGGATGCGCTGATCGCCGCCGGAGCAGAACGACCACTTGCCGGCTGCACCGGTGCCCTCCGGGCCGGGACCATTGCCAGTGAGCAACACGACGCCGACGTCCGGCGTACGACGCGCGTGATCGAGGGCGCGGTAGAGCTCATCAACGGTGTGCGGACGGAAGGCGTTGAGCACCTCCGGACGATCGAAGGCAATACGGACGCAGCCCAGATCCTTGGCCCGGTGGTAGGTGATGTCGGTGAAGTCGAAGCCCTCGACCTCGTCCCACATCTCCGGCCGGAACGGGTTGTCAGTGCTCTCGGGGCTCTGGGGGGTGCTCTGCTCGCTCACGCTTCCCGACCCTATCGGCGCGGCGGTAACTGCGGTGCAGGTGACCGACGATCCCGGGGAAGGTGATCGTGCCGACAGGCAGTGCTCCGATCGCCACTGGGCGGCGGCCGACGCCGCTCAGACATGAGGCGATCGTGTCATGCAGCGAGCCGACCTTCGGCTCGTCAGCGTGCAGGTGTCGGACGGCGGCGGCGACTCACGTTGACGCTCGCGGCACAGAAGGCCACGTTGGCGGCCACCAATGTCGCCACGGCCCACGGCTGTCGGCCCGCTTGCCAGTCGCGCTCGAGCATCACCCGCCGCGGATGGTCAGGGCCAATGACGATCGGCTGCTGCGGGTCGCCGGTCTGCCCCCACACCAAACGGACCGACAGAGGTTCCTCGTACTCTCGGCCGCCCAGCCGGTAAGTCACGGTGTCCGGACCACGCCGGACGAGGGCGATGTCGACCGTCCCTGTCGTGCGTACTGGATCGCTGCCGATTGCCCAGGCTCCGATCACGTTCGGCGCCACGACGAGCATCGCCACCAACCAGACCACGCCGCTGCTGATCATCGCGCTGATCGCACGGGCTCCCGCCGCAGAGCGGCGCCGGGCCGGTTTCACCGGGTGCTTGTTGCGTCTCGCCCAGACGGCTACTGCGCACAGCCAGACCACGGACGCGCCGAAGGCCCAACCGGCTGTGCCCGCCCACCACCTCGGCAGGGCCACCATCGCGAGGGCGCTGAGGGCCAGCGCTGCTACTCCGAAGATTGCGCACGCGCGCCCGACGACGAGGGCACGCGGCTCCCGGTACGGCGTCCACGGCTGCTCACCCACGACCTCGATGTTGTCATGATGAGCATGTGAACCTTCCACCCCTGGACGACCTGCTCACGTCGATGCACGTCGTCTCCCTCCCCCTCAACACCCGCTTTCGTGGGGTCGAGCATCGTGAGGTCGCGCTGATCGAAGGCGTTGCCGGATGGGGTGAGTTCGGGCCGTTCCTGGAGTACGAGCCGCCGGAGGCGTCCCGCTGGTTGGCGTCCGCGATCGAGGCGGCGTACGACGGATTCCCCTCTCCTGTGCGCGAACTCGTAGCAGTCAATGCGACCGTGCCCGCTGTCGCGCCGGATGCCGTGCCGACGGTTTTGGCCCGGTACGACGGCTGCACGACCGCGAAGGTGAAGGTGGCCGAACGCGGCCAGTCGTTGCAGCACGACATCGAACGCATTGCCTCGGTGCGCGCGGTGATGGGGTCGAGCGCGAACGTGCGCATCGACGCCAACGGCGGCTGGAGGGTCGACGAAGCATTGCACGCGATCCAGGCACTACGCGGCTACGACCTGGAATACGTGGAACAACCGTGCGCCTCGGTCGAGGAGCTGGCCGAGCTGCGAAAACGCCTGGCCCGCAATGGGATCGACGTGCTCATCGCGGCCGACGAGTCGATCCGCAAGGTGGAGGATCCGCTGCGGGTGAAGGCGCTGGGCGCCGCGGATGTCGCGGTCGTGAAGGTGGCGCCACTCGGCGGTGTGCGCAATGCACTGCGGATCGCGGAACAGATGGAGCTGCCGGTGGTTGTTTCGTCCGCCCTCGACAGCAGTGTCGGAATGTCGGCAGGCGTTGCCTTCGCTGCGGCCTTACCGGAGCTGCCCTTCGCGTGTGGCCTGGGCACCATTGAGCTCTTCGACGGCGACGTGGTGGCTGATTCCCTTGTGCCACAACAAGGCTCACTGCGCACCCGACAAATCACCCCCGGGCCGATGTTGCTCGAGCGCTGGGGCGCATCCCCGGATCGGCAGCACTGGTGGCGATCACGCATCGCGGCTGCGTACGAATACCTGTAGAACGCACGCACCGCAGGGCGCATTTCGCGGCGCTGCGAGCATCCGAAAACTGTTTGCCCGTCCGACTCGTAGCAATCAGACTCGCCTGCATGCACATTCCGTCTGAGACCGAAGCCCGCGCTGTACTCGAGGCTCTACCCGGCCTGAACTGGCAACCGTTCGGACGTGACGACCTACCCGACATCGCAGCTTTCTACGCGGTCTGCGAGGAGCACGACCACAATCCCGACCGGTCATCACTCACCGGCCTGCAGGAGTTCTGGGATTCACCCCGCAGCCGCCCCGAACACGACACCCTGGTGGCCCGCGACGAGACGGGCACCGTGGTGGCGACCGCGTGGGCCGGCTGCAATCGAGCCGTCACCGAGAAGCGCGGGGTGTATCTCGGCGGGGCGGTGCACCCCGCACATCGCGACCGCGGCATCGGCCGCGCGGTGCTCAACTGGCAGATGGCCCACGGCAACTCGTGGGATCAACAGACCCGCGAGGACCGCTTCGGCCCCCTGGACATGCGCTTGTACGCCCCGGTCGACCAGGCGGATGTCCGCGATCTCGCCCAGCGTGCAGGCCTGGAGGTCGAGCGCTACTTCTTCGAGATGCGCCGCATGGCGGACGGCACCGAGGTCTGGCCGTCCGTCGAGGGCATCGACATCGTCGACTGGAATCCTGCGCGATCGGCGGAGGCGATGTCGGTGGTCAACGAATCGTTCAAGGATCACTGGGGATTCACCCCGATGACCCGCGAGATGTGGGACGAAGGCATCAGCGCTGACACGTTCCGGCCCCACTGGACGCTGCTCGCGGTCGAGCGCACCACCGATCGGGTGGTCGGCGTGGTGATCAACAGCGCGTACGAACAGGACTGGGCCGCCGAAGGAGTCACCGAGGGCTACAGCGACGACCTCGGTGTCCTACGCTCACACCGCGGACGAGGTATCGCCTCCGCGCTGCTGCGCGCGTCAATGGTGCGGTTCGCCGAGGCCGGGCTCGAAGCAGCCGCGCTCGGGGTCGACGCAGACAATCCTTCCGGCGCGCTACGCCTGTACGAAGGCCTGGGCTTTGAACGCACCGCGAGCACCTGCGTCCATCGCTACGTGGCAAGCACCGACTGATCCGGACTGATCCGGACGGGATCACGCGGTCGTCGCGGAATCACTTGCGAGCGCGCGCCGCACGTGCTCGAAGGTGTCGCGGTCGCCGGCGGCGAGCAGCGGGGTCTGCAGCGAGGTGGGGTCGTAGTCGGAGCCGTCGGCGTAGCCGACCACTCCCCCGGTTTCGCGCAGCAGCAGCGAACCCGGGGCGTGATCCCAGGGCATTGATCCGCCGTAGAGCAGGAAGTCGGCGTCGCCCTGGGCGATGTGCGGGTAGTCGACACCGCAGCACACCCAGGAGAGTTGCAGCGGCGGCAGGTCACCGATCTGCTCGTTGAGCAGCGACCGGCGAGAGGTGTGGCCGGAGAGTGAATCCTGTTGGCGGACAATCGATTCCAACTTCGCGCCGTTGCGATAGGCGCCAGCGCCACGCTCAGCGAGGTACGCCGTCTGGTACTCCGGCTGCCAGATGAGGCCGCGCACCACCTCGTGGCCACGCATCTCGGCCACCATGAGCGCGTGGTCGGGCGATCCGTTGACGAAGTTCTTGGTGCCGTCGATCGGGTCGACGGTGAACCAGTGGTCAGCGCCCGCGGTGCGCTTCAGGATGCTCGGATCAGCAGACACCGCTTCCTCGCCGACGATGAGCGCATCCGGGTATTCCTGACGCAGTCGGGCGGCGATCGCGATCTCCGACTCGCGGTCGGCAATGGTCACCAGGTCGCCCGGGTTCTTCTCCATCACCTCGTGCGCCGCAAGGCTACGGAACCGCGGGGTGACGATCTCGGCGGCAACTTCCTGCAACAGCGTCAGCAACTCGTCGTTGTCCACGCGGCCATTGTGGCCCACCCGCTCATCGGGCGGGTCATGCGATCACCCCGTGCGGTGGATCTTGTGCGCAGCCGCCTGCGCTCGCGGACGCACCACGAGCTGGTCGATGTTGACGTGCTCGGGCTGAGTCGCGACGAAAGCGACCGTCTCGCCGATGTCTTCCTGGGTGAGCGGAGCATCCACCCCGGCGTACACGGCTTCGGCCTTGGCGGCGTCGCCGTGCAGGCGCACCAGCGCGAACTCGTCAGACTTCACCATGCCGGGGTCGATCTCGCAGACGCGCACCGGCTGGTCGAAGAGCTCGAGCCGCAGCGCCATCATGAGCGAGTGGACGGCTGCCTTCACACCGCAGTAGCCCGCTCCACCCTCGTAGGCCACCATGCCCGCGACCGAGCCGATCGTGATGATCACGCCATGCGCCTGCTTAAGCGCCGGCAGCAATGCCTGGATGGACGCCGCGACACCGATCACGTTGGTGTCGTACATCGTGCGCCACTCATCGAACTTGGCATCGGCGACGTGCTCGGTGCCGATCGCGCCGCCTGCGTTGGCCACCAGGACGTCCAAGCGCTCGCCCACCTCGTCCGCCAGCCGCGCGATGTCGTCGGCGCTGGTGACATCACAGGTGATTGCACGTCCGCCGATCTCGGCCGCGAGCGCCTCGATGCGGTCGGTGCGTCGTGCCGCGCAGATGACTTCGAAACCGTCGGCCGCCAGCCGCCGCGCGGTCGCGCGTCCGATACCGCTGCTCGCCCCGGTCACCACTGCCAGTCGCTTCTCACCCATACCTGGAGCCTACAAACGCGGCCCTTCCAGCAGCAGGCGCGGCGACTGTTCGCACACGCGGCGGTTGCAGCTACCGCGGATGCATGCGGGGGCCGCGTCTGCAGGGTGGGTATCCGCGCGGGCCGGCGTCGCCTGTTGACGATTAGGGTCGAGGACGTGGCTCGCCTGGTCTCGTTCCCCGTGGATGTGTGCGATCTCGATGCCTATCGCCGAGCTCTGGCTCATGCCCTCGACGGCGGCCCCGCGATCGCTCCTCTCACCGACGCCGGTCCGCCCACGACGGACGAAGCGCCAGACGGTGTCGCACTGGTCGTCTCGACATCGGGGTCGACCGGCACTCCGAAGCGGGCGATGCTCACTGCCGACAACCTGATCGCGAGCGCCACCGCTACTCATGACCGGCTCGGCGGCCCGGGCCAGTGGTTGCTGCCGATGCCATCGCAGCACATCGCCGGCACCCAGGTGCTGGTCCGGAGCATCGTTGCGGGGACGACACCGGTGGCGATCGAGCGGTTCACGATCGACGAATTCGTCTGCGCTGCAAAGACACTCGACGGCGCACGCCAGTACACCTCACTGGTACCGACCCAATTGGTGCGACTGCTCGAAGCCGGCGCCGAAGATGCGTTACGCCGGTTCGACGCGATCCTGCTCGGCGGTGCGGCCAGTCCCCCGGCTCTGCTGGAACGAGCCGCGGAAGCGGGTGTCCGGGTGCTGACGACGTACGGGATGAGTGAGACCGCCGGCGGATGCGTGTACGACGGCGTCGCGCTCGACGGCACAACCGTGGAGCTGGAGGACGAACGAATCGTGCTGCGCGGCAACACGATCGCGCTCGGCTATCTGGACGACCCGGAGCGCACAGAGGATGCCTTCGACGGACGCGGCGGCTTCCGCACCGGCGACCTCGGACGGTGGCACGACGGACGCCTGCAGGTGCTCGGTCGCGCCGACGACCTGATCAACACCGGCGGCATGAAAGTGGCGCCACGCGTGGTGGAGGACGCCGCGAGCAGGCTGCCCGGTGTGCGGGAGGCTGTGGTGTTGGCCACGGCGCACCCGGAATGGGGCGAGGTGGTGAGCCTCGTCGTCGTCGGCGACCGAAGCCTCACTCTGGCCGAAATCCGCGAGTCATTGCGCGGACAGCTACCCGATTACGCCCTCCCGCAACGCCTGTTACAGGTTGATGAGCTGCCCCTTCGCGGGCCCGGCAAGCCGGATCGGGTGGCCTTGGCAGCCATAGATCAGTGGCAAGATTGACCCACCCCACTCGCTGCCGGTCGATCCGGCCTGCCCTCCCGGAGTAAGCACCACACATGGCAACGCTCAACCAATGGGTCGCCGGCGCCCGCCCGCGCACCCTCCCCGCCGCCGTCGCACCTGTCGCCGTCGGCACCGGAGCCGCGTATGTGATGGAGAAGGCCAACACCGGTTACGCACTGCTGGCGCTGCTGGTCTCGCTGCTGCTGCAGGTGGGCGTCAACTACGCCAATGACTACAGCGACGGTATCCGTGGCACGGACGCCACCCGGGTGGGCCCGGTGCGTCTCGTCGGGCAGGGCCTGGCCACCCCGAGCAATGTGAAGCTCGCGGCATTCATCGCCTTCTTCTGGGCCGGCTTCTGCGGCCTGGCGCTGATCACCCTCAGCGGAGTCTGGTGGATGTTGATCGCCGGTGCGGCCTCGATCTGGGCCGCGTGGAAGTACACCGGCGGCGACAAGCCGTACGGCTACCTCGGTCTGGGCGAAGTCTTCGTCTTCGTCTTCTTCGGTCTGGTCGCCACGCTCGGCACTACCTACACGCAGGCCAAGACGCTCAACCTCGCGAGCGTCCTCGGTGCGATCGGCGTCGGTGTGCTCGCCGTCGCCATCCTGCTGGTCAACAACCTGCGCGACATCCCCGGTGACACCGTCGCCGGCAAGCGCACGCTCGCCGTCCGCATCGGTGACCGCGCCACCCGAATCATGTTCGTGTCGATGTACGCAATCGCCGCGCTCGCCGTGGCCGGCATCGCGGTGCAACACCCGATCGCGGCCGTCGGCCTCGTCGGTCTGCTGCCGGCCGTGCTGCCGATCCGCACGGTGATGTCGGGCGCGAAGGGCCGCGACCTCATCCCGGCTCTGGCCGGTGCGGGCCTGACGAGCCTGACCTACGGTCTGGCCCTCGGTGTCGGGCTCTACCTGGTCTACGCCACCCGCTGATCCGCCAAGGGCGGTCAGTCCTCGTCGTCGTCCTCGGCGGTGCGGTATTCATCCGCGCGCTCACGCCGCTCTGCTACTCGTGCCTCAAGGCGCTGGGCGACGTGCTCGCGCGGGCCGGCGAGCAGGAACACCGAGATGATCGCCGAGACGACCGCCGAGAGCAGCAGCAGCGGCCAGCCGCGCAGGCCGGCGAGCCAGAGCAGGCAGAGCGTGCCGAAGAAGACCAGCAGGCGAAGAACCGTGTAGCGCGCCATCACATACCCGAGTAGGAGTGCTGGCCGACGAAGAACACGTTGACGATGCCGTAGTTGATCAGGATGCAGGCAAACCCGGCCATGGCTACGTAGATCGACTTGCGGCCGCTCCAGCCGACCGTCATGCGGGCGTGCAGGTAGGCGGCGTAGAGCACCCAGATGACCAGCGACCAGACTTCCTTGGGGTCCCAGTTCCAGTAGTGACCCCATGCCTCCTGCGCCCACACCGCACCGGCGATGACGGTGAAGGTCCACAGCGGGAAGGCGATGATGAGGATGCCGTACGCGAGCCGGTCGAGCGTCTGGGGTGCCGGCACGGCGTTCATGAAGGCGAGCTTGTTCGGACGCGATTCACGCCAGGTCTGCACGAACCACAACGAGTGCAGCACGAACGCCACGGTGAACAGCGCCATCGACAAGGTGGCCACACTGACGTGGATCGAGAGCCAGTAGCTGCGCAGCGAGGGCATGAGCTGGCTGGCGTCGGTGAAGAAGACGACCGCAGCGAGCATCTCGAAGAGCACCACGACACCGGTCACGAAGGCACCGAGCCAGCGGACGTCATGTCGCAGCGACCAGATCAGGTAGCTCAGCATCACGAACAGCGAGCCGACCAGGGCGAACTCGTACATGTTGCCCAGCGGCGGGCGGTTGACCGACAGGCTCCGGGTGAGCACCGAGGCGCCGAGCAGCAGGGTTCCCAGCCACGACAACGAAATACCGATGCCGGCCCACGAGCGCTTCTCCGGAACCTCAGGTTCGGCAGCGACCTTGGTGACGACGGCGGTGTCGCCGCCTTCCTCGACCGCTGCGGACGCGTCCTCGGCTTCTTCCTGACGGGCCAGTGCTCGCGCGGCGCGGCCAGGGCCACCGGCGAGGTCGAGGCAGAACGCCAGCATCGCCAGCGTCAGCACCAACGCCGAGGAGTAGAGGAATTTCGTGCTGAGGTCGGCCATTTCTTCGTTTACCGACATCACCAATGTTGTGGTGGTCATCGGGCACCCGCTTTCTTCACCTGTTCAGGGTACGTCTCGGGGTCGACCCGCCTTCTCACTGTGTCGACCAGGTCATCCACGGCCAGCTGCAGCCGGGGGTCGTCGCCCTTGGCGAGCGCACCGATCTGCAGGCGGCTGCCGCCCTCGTCGGTGGGGTGCACGCGCAGGAAGATGCGGCGACGGCGCAGCACCATCGACATCACCAGGCCGGCCAAGCCGACCAGCGAACCGATGAGTGCGGGCATCTTGCCCGGGTCGGAGCGCACCGACAAGCCTGCCCAGCGCGGCACCGATTCGAGCGTGATCGAGCCTCGGCCGTCCGGGAGTTGCACCGTCTGGCCCGGGCGCACGAGCAGCCGCAGCGGCTCCCCACTGGCGTCCTTGACCTGGGTCATTTCCTGGGTGTCGAGGGAGAAGACCGACTGCGGCTTACCTCCGGGGAAGAGGTTGCCCTCGTAGAGACCGAGCACCAGTGCCGGTGCTTTCAGGTCGGGGAAGACCGAGTGCGGTCCCTGCACCTCGTCGAAATCCAGGGTGGGCAGGAACATGCCGAAGAAGCCGAGCTGCTTGGGTCCGGCGCCGGTCACCTTGACCGCGCCGACCGACTTGTAGTTGTTGTCCTGCGGCAGGAACGGCGTCGCGTCGTCGTACAACACCTCGCCCTTGGCGTCCTTGACCACGATCTTGGGGGCGTAGCCGTTACCCAGCAGGTAGACCTCGGCGTCGCCCATCGACAGCGGGTGGTTGACCGAGATCTTGTCCGTGCGGGTCTTGCCACCCTCCTCGGCGGTCACCGATGCCACGAAACTTCTCGGCTGGCCGAACTGCGGCGAGCTCGGCGGCACGTTCTGCTCAAAGGAGACGTCGAGCTTGTCCATCGTGATCGACCACGGCGGGAACTTCTCCAGGTCGACCCACGGGCCAGGGTCGACGGTGTCGTAGCGGCTCAGCGTCGAGGAGAAGGACGAACCGACCGGCACGATCACATCACCGCGCCAGCCGAGCAGCGAGCCGGCTGCGACGGAGATGATCACTACGACCAGCGAGAAGTGGAAGAGCAAGTTGCCGGTCTCGCGCATGCGGCCACCCTCGGCCGCGAGTTCGAGCGGTGCGTCGTCGTTGACGTCGTCCTGGCGCAGGCGATAACGCTTGCGGCCCAGAGCCTCTCGGGCAGCGGCGAGGACGTCCTGTGGTGCTCCGTCGACCTCAACATCTGCGCTGGCCGCGAGGCGGCCGAGCCGGGACGGCACCTTCGGGATCGGCGAGCGCAGCGACTTCAGGTGGATCTTCAGTCGCGGGATGACGCAGCCGAGCAACGAGACGATCAGCATCAGGTAGATCGCCGCGAACCACGGGCTGGCAAAGACGTCGAAGAATCCGAACTTGTCCAGCCACGGGCCGACGGTCTTGTGCTTGTCGAGGTACTCGGTGACTCGCTGGGCGTTGATCGAACGCTGCGGGAAGATCGACCCGGGCACTGCGGCGACCGACAGCATCAGCAGCAGGAAGAGCGCGGTGCGCATCGACGTCAGCTGCCGCCAGACCCAACGCATCAGACCGATCGGGCCGAGCTTCGGCTGGCTCGGCTGCGTCGGCTGCTGCTGCTCTTGCACGGAGGTGCTCATCAGATCACCGTCCGGTATCCGTCGACGCCGACAAGGTTGGTCTGCATCCAGACAATGAACTGCTCCCAGACTCCGATGATCATGAGGATACCGACGACCAGCATCAGCACACCGCCCACCAGTTGGATCGGACGATGGTGGTCGCGCAACCAGCGCGAGGCCCGTTCAGCACGCGACCAACCGGCCGCGATCAGCACGAACGGGATGCCCAGGCCGAGCGCGTAGAAGCCCGCGAGCGTCGCACCACGGGCGACGGTGCCACTGGAATCACCGAGCGGCGAGGCCAGGGTGAGGATCGCGCCGTACACCGGCCCGATGCACGGGCTCATGCCGAGACCGAAGACGGCGCCCAGCAGGGGCGCACCCACCAGACCGGCCGTCGGTCTCCACGTGACCGGGAGTCCGCGCTGCCCGATGAATCCCAGGTAGACCAGTGCCAGCAGCACGACGACCACGCCGCCGATGCGCGTCACCAGACCGCGGTGCTGCTGGGTGAGCGAGGTGGCGACACCGACTGCCATCGCCACTGCGACCAGGACGACTGCGAACCCGAGCACGAACAGCAGAGCACCGCTGATCAGTCGGGTACGGCGCCGCTCGTCGGTGAGTCCGGTGACATAGGCCAGGAATCCGGGTACGAGCGGCAGGACGCACGGCGAGGCGAACGAGACGACCCCGGCGACGATCGCCAGACCGATCGCCACGGGCATGCTGCCGGTGGCGATCGTCGAGGCGATGTCGCTGCGCACTAGGACGACTTCAGCACGTCGTCGACGAGCCCCTTGAGCGTTGCTTCACTGACCGCGCCGGAGACCCGGGCGGCGATCCGGTGATTCTTGTCGAGCACCAACGTCGTCGGGTAGTTGCGCACCTTGCCCTGCAGTGCGAGAAGTGCCTTACCGCCGTCCTCCTGCAAGGAGGGGTATGTGACGCCGAACTTGCGCAGGGTGGCCGAGGCGCGCACTGCGGAGTCGCGCTGGTTGATGCCCATCATCTGCACCGGCACACCCGACTTCTGCCAGCCTTGCCACGCCTTCTCCAGGTGGGGTAGCTCTTCCTGGCAGGGCGGGCACCACGCGCCCCAGACGTTGAGCACGAGCACCTTGTTCTTGGCTGCATCGCTGGTCCAGGGCTTGCCGTCGAGCAGCTTCCCGTCGAGCACGACCGGCTTGCCGCGCTTGTCGGCAGCGAGCTGCTCGATGGAGCCGTCGCCAGCGATGTAGCCCTTGGAGTCACCCTTGTTCGCCTGCGCTCCAACGGAATTGCCGTCGCCACCACAACCGACGAGAGCCGCCCCGATAAGTGCCGCAGCAGCGGCGTTGACTGCGCGACGCATCAGGCCCCCGGCACCTTCGAGGCCCGAGCCACCAGGTCGGCGGCCGGTTCGGCGTACTGCACGCTCACCAGCCAGTCGCCGATGAAGGTCAAGCTCGTGACGGACGCCAGCGCGCACTCCCGCTTGCGGGGGTCGTGCCACAGGCGCTTGTTTTCGTACGACTGACGGGCGGTCCACACCGGCAGCTGATGACTCACGATCACAGCCTCGTGGCCACGCGCGGCCTCACGTGCATCGGTCACCGCTGCACGCATGCGCTCGGCGATCTGCTCGTACGGCTCGCCCCAGGAGGGCACCTTGGGGTTGACCAGTTTCGGCCACAGGCGCGGGTTGAGCAGCTGCTTGGGGTTCTGGCCGACGGTCAGCCCCTCGAAGTCGTTGGCCGCCTCGATGACGCGGTCGTCGAGGGTGACCTCCTGGTGCAGCACTTCGGCCAGCGGCTCGATCGTTTCCTGGGCGCGCTCCAACGGCGAGCTGACCAGATGCGTGATGTCGTTGCGTTGGAGGTACTCCCCCACCCGCACCGCCATCTCCCGGCCGAGCTCGGAGAGGTGGAAGTCGGGCATGCGTCCGTAGAGAACACCCTTGGGGTTGTCGACCTCGCCGTGGCGCACGAGGTGGACGACGGTGCGCTCCTGGCTGCCCCGGTTGCTGGCTTCGCCTGAGTCGGTCATGCCGGGATTGTCCCATCACTTGCTGTGATCGCCCGGACGGCTGCCGGCAGCGCCGAGATGATCTGGTCGATCGCTTCGTCGTCGTGTGAACCGCTCACGAACCACGCCTCGTACGCGCTCGGCGGCAGGTGGACGCCCTGCTGCAGCATCGAGTGGAAGAAGCGTCCGAAGGCCGCGGTGTCTTGCGCCTTGGCGTCCTCATAGTTGAGCACCAGCTCGTCACGGAAGAAGACGCTGAACATCGAACCGGCCCACTGCACCACATGCGGGACGCCGGCCTTGCTGAGCTCTTCGGAGGCCGCGTCGGCGATGGTGTGGGCCACCAGGTCGAGCCGCGAGTAGAGATCAGGGGTGCATCCGCGCAGCGTGGCGAGGCCGGCTGCAGTGGCGACGGGGTTTCCGGAGAGCGTGCCCGCTTGGTAGACCGGGCCGTCCGGCGCGAGGCGGCTCATGATGTCGGCGCGACCGCCGAAAGCAGCCGCTGGGAAGCCGCCGCCCATCACCTTGCCGAAGGTGAAGAGGTCAGGCGTGCCGTCCTGGGCGCCTTCGAGGCCGAACCAGCCAGCTGCCGAGCAGCGGAAGCCCGTCATGACCTCGTCGCTGATCATCAGTGCGCCGTGGTCGCGGGTGAGTCGGCGCATCGCGGCGGTGAAACCGGGCGCGGGCGGGACGACTCCCATGTTGCCCGGAGAGGCCTCGGTGATCACGGCGGCGATCTGCTCGCCGTGTTCGGCGAACGCAGCCTCAAGAGCGGGAATGTCGTTGTAGGGCAACACGATCGTGTCGGCAGTGGTCGCACCGGGCACCCCGGCCGAGTCGGGCAGACCGAAGGTGGCCAGGCCACTGCCGGCCGCGGCGAGCAGCGCGTCGACATGGCCGTGATAGCAGCCGGCGAACTTCACCACCTTGCTCCGGCCGGTGAATCCACGCGCCAGGCGCAGCGCGCTCATCGTCGCCTCGGTGCCGCTGCTGACCAGGCGCACCTGCTCGACCGGCTTCACGCGGGCGACGATCTCCTCGGCGAGGGCGACCTCGTTCTCCGACGGCGTGCCGAAGGAGAAGCCGTGGTCGGCGGCGTCCCGCACCGCGGCCAGCACATCGGGGTGGCGGTGACCGAGGATCATCGGTCCCCACGAACAGATGAGGTCGACGTACCGGTTGCCGTCGACGTCGGTGAGCCACGGGCCTTGACCGGACGCCATGAAGCGGGGCGTGCCGCCCACTGCACGGAAGGCGCGGACCGGGGAGTTCACGCCGCCCGGGGTGACTTGCCGGGCGCGTTCAAGCAGCGCGGCCGAGGCCGAAGCATTGGGGTCAGGCATGCGTTCGATTGTCCCAGACTGGTCGCGTCGTCAACGAATCCGCCCCAGCAGCGCCGAGCACAGAGCGCCGTGCGTCTGCGAGCTAGGTGACGGTCAGGCCGGGCCGAGTGGTGTGGACGCTTGCCGGACAGCAAGTCACCGGAGCGTCAGACCAGGCCGGGTGATGTGCACGCTGCCGGTCGGTGAGGTCCAGGTGCAGTCGCCGTCGCGGGTCATGGTGACGCTCCAGCGCTTGGCGGTCTTCACCCGGTGGTGCCGCTTGCACAGCAGCTGCAGATTGGCCGGGGTGGTGTGTCCGCCGGGAGTGCCCCAGGGAATGACGTGGTCGGCTTCGCAGTACTTCGCCGATCTCGAGCAGCCGGGGTAGCGGCAGTGTTCGTCGCGGAGTTCGACGAAACGGCGGATGTGGGCCGGGACGCGGTAGGCGGGTGAGCAGGTGTCAGCCGTGACTTCCAGTTCCTCCGGACGCCCTCCTGCGCGGGCGGCGTTCGCCGTGGACGCTGTGAATCGAGTGAGTGCGGCGCGGGTCGCTTCGGTCAGGACGATCCTGCTCGTGGTCGTGACTCCGACAAGCCGACTACCCACGATCCCGTCGGTGCTGGCGGCGGGTTCGAGGTAGGCGTGGCGGACGGTCGCACGGCGCCCGGCCAGCAACCGGTCGAGCTGGTCGGCGGGGATGGACCCGACTCGGTGGTTGAGTCCTGGTACTCCCGGGCGATGGTCATCCGGTGCCGAGCCGTGCGTGTCCCAGCCGTGAGCAGCGCTCTGGCCTTCAACCAAGTGCTCGGTCACTGGCGCAGGCTCACGCCGGCGGTGCCCGTCATCGCTATTGGACGTCGCCGTCAACTCTTCGTGATCGCCGCTGGTCGCGCCGAAGGGTGCGAACTCCAATTCAGCGGCTGCGTCGACGATCGGTGCGAACCATGCCTCGAAGGCTTCTGCGTCGTACTGGTGAGCGTTCGCGGCTTCCAGGTCGAGGGATTCCTGTCGGTCGATCTCGGCGGCAGCTTGCTCAAGACTGCCGGGCACGCTGGCGCGGGCGCACCAGTCGTCCAGGTAGTGGCTGAACTCGGCGGCCAAAGCGTCTGCATCGACAGGATCGACGTGGGCACAGCGGTGCCCCGGCACATGGGCAGGGTGTTGCTCTGCAGGCTGATGTGAGGACGCGGCGCTGCCTGGCGCGTCGGCTGTGTGCCAATGGTTTTCGTCGCTCCAAGCGGTGTTACCGCCGTGGTCACCGTGCTGGGGTCGTGCTTGCTGCTCGGCTGGGTCGCACTCAGCGCAGCCCGGCGGTGGTGATGGTGCGGGTCCGAGCAGGGTGAGTTGGATGTGACACGTCACGTTCGCCATGACCAGCTGCAGTAACGCGTCGGCGCGGCATTCGCCCATGGTCTTGCCGGCGTTGGCGGGATCGGCGTGCAGTTGTTTGGCGAGGGTGTCGACCGCGGTGATGATCTGTGCGGCATAGCCGGCCGGCAGGGTCGCGATGAACTCGGTCAGGCCGGGCAGGTCACCGCCCCACCAGCGCACGTCGACCCGTTCTGTGCGTTCTGTCGTCGCCTTCTCGCTGAGGGCGTCCGGGTCGAGGGTCATGAGCCAGCGGCGTACCCACCCGAGCACCTTCACGGTGGTGGCGTCTTCGATGCGCGCTTCCAACAGTCGTTGTTCGATCTTGGCTCGGATGTCTGGGGTGGTGTGTTCGAGCAGTTCGGTGATCTTGTCGACCAGGTACATCGAGACCGCACCGGTGCCGGCCAGCCGGAGTAGACGGGGTGCGACGACGACTGCGGTGCAGGCGTCGCGGGTGACCCATGAGGCTGTTCTGGTGGTGACGCGGAGCATGGGTGCGACGTCGGCGTCGGCGAACTCTGATTGGTGGCCGAGCGGGCGCTGGGTGAGTTCACCTGGCTGGTCGGGGTGGTCGTCCACCGACGCGTACCGTGCGATCGCGGTCGACCGCACGGCTTGGGCGCTGTTGAGGACGGCTTGTGCGCCGGTGATCAGCTGTTCGTACTCGCCGCGTGGGTCACGCTCGTCAGAAGAAGCGGCGAGGGTGCGTTCGTTCAGTTCGGTCATCGCTGCGCGTGACAGTGCGAGCAGCTCTTGCGTCGAGAGCGATGCGACATGGGCGCGGGCGTGCTCGACCGCTTGTTCAGCGGGGGTTTCGAGCAGCTTTGCGACCATGAGGAGAGTCAATCATCGACCACCGACAACGCTCTGAGTCTCAGTGATCGAGGTGTGAATAGTGCTGCAAGGCAATGGTTTTTGCACCTTTGCCAATGGGCGTTGCCGAGCTTTTTCGGCGGATTTCGACACGTCCGCTCGTTCCTCGCGAACGGCTCAATCACCGGCCGTCGTTCGGGACGATCCCCTGCCCCGGCGGACTTCGACGCGCCTGATCGCGCCTCACGGACGGCGGGGTCACCGTCGATTGCTGGTCGCTCCTGGCCACCGCCGGCCGATTCGCTGGGTCTGCACAGCCAGGTGGGGTCCGGCAGTCCAGATCTGCGCTGTCATTCGCGGGCCGTGCCTGAGCACCAGGCGTCAGAGGCGTTCGCACACCTTCGACATGGTGCGACCGAGCTCGATGAGGGCGTCCTTGTCGATGACGTCGACCAGGTGCTGGCGCACGCTGGTGACGTGGGACTGAGCTGCTTGCAGCACGGCGTCCATGCCGGATTCGGTGAGCATCAGCTCGACGCCGCGGCCGTCGCCGACAGCCGCACGACGCTCGACCCAGCCCCGACGGGCGAGTCGGTTGGCGGTATGGGTGACACGGCTACGGGACTGCACGATGAGGTCGGCGAGAGCGCTCATCCGCAGGACGCGGTCGGGCGCTTCGGAGAGCATGGACAACAGCTCGTACTCGGACAGCGACATACCGGCGGCGTTCTGCAGCTCTGAGTCGAGTGCGGTTTCGAGCGCGCGCGAGCCTCTGATGTAGTGACGCCACGCTTCTTGCTGCTCGTCATCGAGCCAGTTGACCCCCGAAACACTCATACCCGCCAATTTACGCGGAGTTCAGGCCTACCAACCAGTTGCTGTCTCAACCACCTCGCCGCGAACCGACAGGATTCCGATCAGCGGACGTACGTGGGGGCCTCGCGCAGCCCGAAAGCCTTCTCCATGGTCGGCTGCTTGGTCTGCTTCAGGTGGCCGGCCAGCCATGGTCCGACGTAGCGCAAGTGCCACGGCTCGAAGTCGTAACCGGTGACTTTCTCGGCACCCTTCGGGTAACGAATGATGAATCCGTACTCAGCAGCATGCTCGGCCAGCCAGCGCCCGGCCGGGGTGTCTGCAAAACATTTGCTCACGGTGCACACCTCGGACGCGACATCGATCGCGAGCCCGGTCTGGTGCTCGGAGTGGCCCGGACGGGCCGAGTAGGCGTCCGCACGCTTGACGCCGTCGCGCTTGACATAGCCGTCGTAGAGGACGCGCTGGTCGGCGAAGGGCCGGTAGCCGCTGGCCAGCCAGAATCCAGCGCCCGCCTGCTGGGCTCCGCGCAGCATCCGCCCGTAGGCGGCGTGCGCTGCCTTCGTGAGGTCGACCCCGTCGAGCTTCTGCAACTCAGTCGGCGCTTTGGCGCCGAAGGCATGCTGCTTGTTGACGACCGCCCAAGGGCTGCTGCGCAACGACGACTCGTCATGCCGCACCCGCACACCCGTGCGTGCATCGCCGACGGTCACCACGTAACGCTGTTCGCCACCCTTGGAAGCGACCGGCACCACGGCCTTGCCGTCGGTGACCGCGGCTGTGCCGACAGTCCGGCCTGTGGCGTCCGTGACAGACACCTCGGCGCCATCCGCGACTAAGACCTGAACTCCGATGACCACCTTGTCGGTTGTCACCGGAATGGCTGCAACGTGCACGATCTCGGCGCGGTCATCGGCGTGTGCCTGCGGAACTCCAACGGCGGTGAGCGCAACCGCAGCGACACTCACTACGAGCTTCTTCACGGGTCTACTCCTATGTCGCCTGAGGACAAGACTGGCGCTGGCTCATTTTACCGTTCAGTGCCGAACGGCATCTGGTTCGGGCGCAGCGCGATGCGGCGTCCGGACGCGGGGAGCCCACTTGAAACCAGCAAGGAATGCCCAGAGCGGGTAGGCACTGAGCAGATAGACGCCACCCGCTACCGCCGCGGCGTCGATACTGGCGAAACCAATACCGGCCACCAGCATCGAAAGACCCAGCGTCAGCAACGCTTGCACCAGACCGTGCAACTGTCGCCGATCTGCGTCGGCCTCGCGGGCTGCCAGGTTGGTCGTCAACCACATCCAGTACGACGATGCGGCTACAACAGCGAGCATCACGCAGATCGGCACGGCGATCATCGCGTTGGACAGCAGCCTCGGCACCGACAAGCCGCTTGAGGGCCCACCCAGAACGAGTGCCCAGATCGCAATCGTCATCAGCGCGCCGATCATCGGGACGACGGCGACGAGAACAGCGCGACGGAGAAGCTGCATCACCCGATCATTCCGCTCGCACAGTCATGCGGCAAGGAGCTCTGTCAGAGCTTGCCCGCGACCTCCGCCGCGTAATAGGTCAGGATCATCTGCGCACCGGCCCGCTTGATGCTCGTCAACTGCTCCATGACCATGCGGTCGCGGTCGATCCAACCCTTCTCCGCGGCCGCTTCGATCATCGCCATTTCACCGCTCACGTGGTAAGCCGCCAACGGCACGTCGACCATCGGGGCGACCTGCGCGATGACGTCGAGATACAGCGTGGCCGGCTTCACCATAACGATGTCGGCGCCCTCGTCGAGATCGAGCTGCACTTCGCGCAACGACTCGGTGAGGTTGGCAGGATCTTGCTGGTAGGTCGCGCGATCGCCCTTGAGGGCGGAGTCGACGGCTTCCCGGAAGGGTCCGAAAGCAGCGGATGCGTACTTCGCGGCGTAGGCCAGCACGATCACATCGGTGAATCCGGCCTCGTCCAGCGACTGCCGGATGACGGCCACCTGGCCGTCCATCATCCCGCTCGGTCCGACGACGTGTGCGCCGGCTTCGGCCTGCGCCACCGCCATGCGTCCGTAGATCTCCAGCGTGCCGTCGTTGTCAACCGAGCCGTCGGCAGCCAGCACTCCACAGTGCCCGTGCGAGGTGAACTCGTCCAGGCAGAGGTCGGCCATCAGGACGGTGTCGTCACCCAGTTCGTCGCGCAACCTGCGCAGCGCAACGTTGAGGATGCCATCGGGATCCGTTGCGCCAGAACCGATCTCGTCCCGCTCGGCCGGCACACCGAACAGCATCAAGCCACCGACTCCGGCGTCCACCGCCTCGCGTGCAGCAACGACGAGGGAGTCGAGAGTGTGCTGGACGACACCGGGCATCGAGGCGATCGGCACCGGTGCCTCGATGCCCTCCTTGATGAACATCGGCAACACCAGATCGGCCGGGTGCAGCCGCGTCTGTGCCACCATCCGGCGCACGGCCGGAGTCTGCCGCAAACGACGCGGACGGATGATCGGCGATTGGGTCGAGAGGGTCACTGCATCTCCTGGATCGGCGGCTGGCACGGAAACCGAAAGTCTGCGCGACAACGCAGTTGAAGTGCGGGTCGCGCAGACTTTCGGGACTCTACTTCTAGGCCTTGGCCTTGCGGCGCGAGGTGCTGCGACGCTGGCTGGGACGCCGCACCTCTTCACCGGTCTCGGCGGCTGACAGCGCGAGGCTGCGGCCGAAGTCGGCGAGCGCGTCCACGAGCGCCTCGGCGGACGGCTCGGGCGCCATCACGTCGACCCGCAGGCCGTGTTCCTCGGCAGTCTTGGCCGTGGCCGGACCGATGCAGGCGACAACGGTGGTCGCGTGCGGCTTGCCGGCGATACCGACGAGGTTGCGCACCGTCGAGGACGAGGTGAAGCAGACCGCGTCGAACTTGCCGGACTTGATCGCCTCACGCACCTCCGGAGCCGGCGGGGCGGCACGCACGGTGCGGTAAGCGGTGACGTCGTCGACCTCCCAACCGATCTCCTGCAGGCCGGCCACGAGGGTGTCGGTGGCGATGTCAGCACGCGGCAGGAAGACGCGGTTGATGGGGTCGAGCAGGTCGTCGTAGTCGGGCCACGCCTCGAGCAGGCCGCGGGCCGACTGCTCACCCTCGGGCACGAGGTCGGGACGCAGGCCCCAGGCCAGCAGCGCGTCGGCAGTGACGCCACCGACGGCGGCGATCTTCAGGCCGGCGAAAGCACGCGCGTCCAGACCGAACTCCTCGAACTTCTCCCGCACGGCCTTGACAGCGTTCTGCGAGGTGAAGCCGATCCACTCGTAACGGCCGGTGACCAGGCCCTTGATCGCGCGGTCCATCTGCTGCGGAGTGCGCGGCGGCTCGACGCTGATCGTTGGCACCACATCACTGGACGCACCGAAGTCACCCAAGCGCGATGTCATCGAACCCGCTTGGTCCTTGGTGCGCGGCACCAGGACGTTCCACCCGAACAGCGGCTTGGTCTCCCACCACGACAGCGTCTCGCGGTAAGCAACCGGCGCACCGACGACGGCCACCGCCGAACCGGTGAAGCCAGCGGCCTTCAGACCCGCCTCGGCGCCTTCGAGGGCAAAGGTGTGGGTCTTTTGGTGAATCGTCGTGCCGGAGGTGGTCACCGCGACCGAGGTCTGCTCCGACCGACCGGCGTCGCGCAAGCGCACCAGGCTGGTGCGCAGCGTCTCGTCGGTGCCGAACAGCACGACCGTGGTGTCGTCTGCGGAGGACGCGGCGTAGTCGACCTTGTTGTCACTGGAAGAAATAACATGAACGGCACGAGAGCCGTTGTGCGTCAACGGAATACCCGCGTACGTCGGCACTGCCGAAGCAGCACTGACGCCGGGGACGATCTCGAAGGCGATGCCGGCCTTGTGCAGCGCGGTGGCCTCTTCGGCCAGACCGTTGAACGTCGCAGGGTCGCCGTCCATCAGACGCACGACGAGCGCGCCGTCGGTGGCCTTGGCAGCAGCCTTCACCGTGCGGACGAGCAGCTTGGCGCGCGAAGCGGTAGTCAACGCCTGACCGGTCTCACCGTGACCGGCGTCGACGATCTCGGTGCCTTCACCCACGAACGGCGCGACGAACTCTTCACGAGCCACCTGGTCGAGCACGACGACATCGGCTCGCTTCAGCAGGTCGGCCGCACGCACGGTCAACAGGCTGGGGTCGCCGGGGCCGGAGCCGACGAAGGCGACAACGGCGGGCGTCTTGGGGGTGGTGCTCACTTCTCACGCTCCATGGCGTCGGGTACTGCATTTTCAAGGTCAGATTCAGGGCCGCCAGTCGGGTCACTGGCGCTGGGTGGTCGGTCACCGGCAGCGGCACTTACGGCGCCAGGACCCGACTCCACCCTTTGATGTCGCTCCTCAACGGCCCGGGCTCGGAGGCTCCCCCGGTCCGCATCGTCGCCGCCAGTCGGGTCACTGGCGCTGGGTGGTCGGTCACCGGCAGCGGCACTTACGGCGCCAGGACCCGACTCCACCCTTTGATGTCGCTCCTCAACGGCCCGGGCTCGCAGGCTCCCCCGGTCCGCATCGTCGCCGCCAGTCGGGTCACTGGCGCTGGGTGGTCGGTCACCGCTGGCGGGTGGTCGATCACCGACAGCGGGTGGTCGATCAGCGGGGCTGTCGGAGGGCGATCTCACAGGTGCCGCGTTGTGGCTCTGGTAGGAGACGCGTCCGCTGGAAGGGATGAACTCGCGCGCACCGTCTTCGAGCAGCATCGCGGCCAGATCGCGGCCGAGCTTCTCGGCCTCGTTGAACGGACCGGTCAGCGAACGACGCAGGTCGTACGATCCGTCCGGTGACCCGACAAAGGCGCGCAGCGAAATCTCGAGGCTGCCGTCGACGTCCTCGACCACTTCGGCCAGGGCGCCGATCGGTGCCGAGCAGCCGGCTTCGAGCCCGGCGAGCACACCGCGCTCGGCGGTGATGGCAGCACGTGTGTCGGGGTCGTCCAACTGCTCGACGATCGCGCGCGTAGCGGCGTCATCAGTGCGCACCTCGACCGCCAGCGCGCCCTGCCCGGGCGCAGGAAGCATCTGCAGCGGATCGATTGCCTCGGTGATTTGGTCGGATCGACCCAAACGGCGCAGGCCGGCGCAGGCAAGGATGACCGCGTCGAGTTCGCCGGTGGTGACGCGTGCGAGGCGGGAGTCGACATTTCCGCGAAGCTCGCGGGTCTGGAATCCCAGGCCGAGCGCTGCGAGCGCGGCGACCCGGCGCGGTGAACCAGTGCCGATGGTGGCGCCGGCGGGCAACTCCCCCAGCGTCAGACCGTCGCGTGCGACGAGTGCGTCACGCGGATCCTGACGAGTCGGCACAGCGGCGATCATCAAGCCCGGCGGCTGCGCGACGGGCAGATCCTTCAGCGAGTGCACGGCGAAGTCGACCTCGCCTCGCAGCAAGGCTTCGCGCAGTGCGGCAGCGAACACGCCGGTGCCACCCATCTGCGTCAACGGCGCGGGGTTGACATCACCCTCGGTGACGATCTCGACGAGTTCGACCTCATGGCCGAGCGCGCGCAAGGCGTCTGCCACGTGGCCCGATTGGGTTATCGCGAGTTTTGATCGCCGGGTGCCCAGTCGCAACGGACTCATCGCTCTCCTCCCACCTGGCGCGGAATGTGCGACACCTTCGACACGAACGGGTCGATGTCGAACAAGGTGTGCAGCAACTTGGTGTAGTCGGCGGCGTCCTGCGAGCCGGCCAGTTCTTTCATCCGCACCGTCGGTGTATGCAGCAACTTCTCCACGATGCGGTGGATGGTCAACTGCACCTGCGCCTCCTGGCGCTCGTCGAGGGTGGTGCGTGATTCCAGTCGCTGCAGCTCGGCAGCGACGACATCGGCCGCGTAGCGACGGATCGCGGCCACTGTCGGTCCGACCGAAGCGGCGCGGCGGGTGGTCACGAACTCGGCGACCTCGGCGGTCACCAACTCCTCGACCGCCCGCACCTGGCTGCGCGAACCGGCTTCCTCGGCCACCTCACGCAGGTCGTCCAACCAGAAGACGTGGACGTCTTCCAGGTCGGCGACCTCCGGGTCGACATCGCGGGGCAACGCCAGGTCGAGGTAGACCTGTGGACCCTCGAGACGACTTGATCGGGCGTCGTCCACCGAAATCACATGGCCGACGGCACCGGTGCACGACACGATGAAGTCGGCTTCGGCCAATGCTTCCGCACGGTTTTCCCAGGGCGTCACCTTGGCGCCGGTGACGGCCGCCAGGCGCTCGGCGCTGGCGAGCGTGCGGCTGACGATCGTGACCTCAGCAGCCCCGAGGCGGCTCAGCGTGTGGGTCGCGAGGGCGCTCATTGCACCGGCACCGATCACCACGGCGCGGGCATCGCTCAGCGGACCGATGTGATGCTGCGCCAACGAGATTCCGCGCTCGATGAGCCCTTTGCTCACACTGTCGATCTCGGTCTCGGCGTGCACCCTCTTACCGACGCGCAGCGCCTGCTGGGCCACCGACTCCAGGCCGCTGCCCAGATGTCCGTGACTGCGACCGTCGCTGAGAGCTTGGCGCAACTGGGCAAGGATCTGGCTCTCCCCGACCGCGATGGAGTCGAGCCCGGCAGCCACCGAGAAGAGGTGCGCGATGGCGCGTTCCTCGTAATGGGCGTACAGGCTGTCGCCGAGCTCTTCGATGCTCAGCCCTGTGACGGCGCACAGCGCTTCGCTCATCTCGCCGACGGCGCCGTGGAAGGTGGCGACCTCGCCGTAGATCTCGACCCGGTTGCAGGTGGAGACGATCATCCACTCGTCCACATGATCGCCCTGGCCCAGGACGATGTCGAGCAGTTCGCCCCGGTCACCCAACGCGGCTTGCTCGAGGAGTTCGACCGGGGCCGAACGGTGGGACAAACCCACGACCAGAAGGCTCACGAGGTGACCTCCGTGAGCGAGTCTGCGCTGACCAACTCCGCGCGGGCGCGTTGTTCGTGGAAGGCGAGGATCTGCAACTCGGTGGCGAGGTCGACCCGTCGCACCGCGACAGTGTCAGGCACGGTCAGCTGCCCGGCGGCGAAGTTGAGGATGGAGCGAACACCGCGCGCCACGAGCTCGTCGCAGGCCGACTGCGCCGCGTGCGGCGGGGTGGCGATGACGCCGATCACTGACTCATCGGCAGCAGGACGGAATCCGTCGAAGTCGACGACGGTGAGTGTCGACAATTGCGTGCCGGCCAGCTGCGGATCGGTGTCGATGAGCCACCGGACGCTGAAGCCACGGGTGGAGAAACCGCTGTAGTCGGCCAAGGCACGTCCCAGATTGCCCATTCCGACGATGGCTACGGCGAACTCGCCCTGCAACCCCAACTCACGGGTGATCTCGTCGGAGAGTCGTTCGACGTCGTACCCGACGCCCCGCACTCCGTAGGAACCCAGGAAGGAGAGATCTTTGCGTAATCCGGACGAGCGCACTCCCGCCGCGTCGGCCAACTCCTCGGAGCTGACGACCTCGACTCCGCGGCCGCTCAAGGCTCGGAGCACCCGCAGGTACACCGGCAGCCGAGCGACGGTCGCATCAGGAATTTCCCGACGCGAAGTGGGCGCGTTGGTCACAGGGATTTGACACTCCTCCCGATGAGGCGACACGGCGTATACCAAACGCTGGTCACCCCTGGTTCACGACCCCCCGAGGATAGGTTCTTGTGAACGCAAGCACAAAGTCGCGTGAACGCGCCAAACGTGCTAGGAGGTGGGTGTGGTAAGGGTCACAGCCCGATCAGCGCTGTAGAGCGGCGCGTAACTGCTGCTCATCGACCCTCCACTTGGAGTGCTGACGGCCGTCGACGACGGTCACCGGGATGAGCTCGCCGTACTTCGCCATGAGCTCCGGATCACCGGAGATCGTGACCTCCTGCCAACCGACTCCGAGGTCGGCACACACGCGCTCGACGACGGCGCGCGCGTCATCGCACAGGTGGCAGCCCGGGTTGCCGTAGAGGACGACTCGCGTCTGCATCGTCACACCGAACCTCAGAAGAAGACCGAGCGACGTTGCAGCAGCAGCGAATACAGCGTCTGCTGGATCGTCTCGCGCACCTGGTCGGTGACGTCGAAGAGCACCATGGGGTCGTCGGCCGCGGCCGAGCCGTACTGCGCGGTCTCGATCGGTTCGCCGAACTCGATGATCCACTTGCTCGGCAACGGAATCGCTCCGAGCAGACCGAACAACGGGAAGAAGGGCGTGATCGGGAAGTACGGGAATCCGGCCAGACGCGCGATGCCCTTGGCATTACCGATCATCGGGAAGATCTCCTCGGCCCCCACGATCGAGCACGGGATGATCGGTGCCCCCGCACGCACCGCCGCGGAGACGAAGCCGCCGCGCCCGAAGCGCTGCAACCGGTAGCGATCGCTGAACGGCTTGCCCACCCCCTTGAAACCCTCGGGGAAGACCGCCACCAACTCGTCACTCTCGAGCAGGCGCTCGGCATCGGGATTGGCGGCGAGGGTGGTGCCTGACTTGCGCGAGAGTTCACCGATGAAAGGCGACTGGAAAACCAGGTCGGCGCCGAGCATGCGCACGAAACGATGATTCGGGTGCTCGTCGTGGATCGCGACCTGCGTCATCAGACCGTCGACCGGGACGGTGCCGGAGTGGTTGGCGACGACGAGCCCGCGGCCCTCGCTCGGGATGTTCTCGACGCCGCGCACCTCGACACGGAACCACCGCTTGTACAACGGCCGCAGCAACGGCAACCAGACCTCGCGGGTGAACTCTTCGTCGAAGCCGAAGTCGTCGATCGCGTAGTCACCGGTGATCCGGCGGCGCAGGAAGGCCAGCGCTCCGGCAATCCGACGGTCGAGGTCGTCCCCACTCAGCCCGGCCGCGGTGCCGGCAGCCCGCAGCAATGACACCAGCGTCTGCACCAGCGCGGTGGGATCGGCCGGAAGATCGAACGGGAGCTCGAAGGGCAGATCGAAAGGCAAGGACGATGACGACCGGCCGGACGCCTTGCCGGCTGAGGGGTGCTCGCTGTGCGGCGCGGGGTCGGGCACGACGCGCAGCGCCGGACGCGGCGGCGGCGTCGACTTCGAGCGCACCGACTGACGGCTCGGACGCCGGGTGGCCTTCGAACCGAGCGCGTCACTGCTCTGCTGCCGCGCCCGGACAGGCTTGGGAGCAGCGGCCTTCGCGGTCTTGCCGGCGGGCGTGCGGGTTGCCGGCTTCGCCGACTTAGCGGCGGGTTTGCTGCTCTTGGGTTCAGCCACGACGCGCACCCGCCATCTCCTGGGCGCGACGAGACGGCGACGCGAAGACGTCGACGAATGCCTCGCGAGTGGTCAGCTCGGGCTCGAATCCGAGTTCGGTGCGCATGCGAGTGGTGTCCATCCCTCGTCCGTAACACAGGAAGTCCATCTGCGCGGCTTCGAAGCCACGCAGGCCGATCCGCTTGGTGATCTGCTCGACGAGTCCGCCGGCCTGCGGTGCCACCGGTACGATCGGTTTACCGGCGATCTTGGCCGCCTGGCGCACGGTGAGCAGTCCGTCGGCCGCGACGTTGACGGTGCCGCCCATCGACGACAACGTGGCCGCACGCAGCGCACCGAGGGCGTCGTCGAAGTGCAGCAACTGCAGACGTCCATCGAAACCCATCGGCACCGGCATCACCGGCATCGTGAAGTAGTCGGACAGCTGGGTGCGGAATCCGCGACCGACGACATTGGCCATGCGCAAGGTGCACACCGTGACGTCAGGGCGGCGACGGGCGAAGCCGCGCACGTAGTTCTCCACCTCGGCGGAGTCTTTACCGAAGCCACCGGTGGGTGTGCGACGCGCCTGCAACTCCTCGGTGAACATCGCCGGATCACGCGGCGAGGAACCGTAGACCGCCGCCGACGACTTCACCACCAGCCGCTTCAGCGAGTCGGCCCGCTGACAGGCAGCGAGCAGCTGCATCGTGCCGATGACGTTGATCTCTTTCTGGGAGGTACGTCCGCCCGCCTGACGCGGCGTGAGGATCACCCCAAGGTGCAGCACGGTGTCGACCTTCTCCTGCGAGATCACCTTGCCGACCATCGGGTTGCGGATGTCAGCGCGCACGAACTGAGCGCTACCCAGACTGTGCGAGGGCGGCACCGCGTCGACCGCGATCACCTTGTCGATCTCAGGATCGCGCGACAGCAACTCGGCGGTGCGCCCGCCGATGCGGCGCGACACCCCGGTCACCAATACAACCCGTCCCACGACTCACCCCTGTCCGACTCAGATCCTACGGCGCGTACGCCTGATGCAAGAGGCTCCGCCACCATGGAAGGGGGACGGAGCCAATTGTCTGAAAAGTCTGCTTACTTCTTGTTACGACGCTGGTGGCGCGTCTTGCGCAGCAGCTTGCGGTGCTTCTTCTTGGCCATGCGCTTGCGGCGCTTCTTGATGACGGAACCCATGCGTCGACGGTGTCCTTACTGGATCTCGGGAACAGGTACAAAGATGTGTGGGCTTTGAGCCCTTCGTGCCACTTTACGGCATCCGCACGCAGGTGCAGAAATCAGGCAGTGCCCATGTACGACTGCCTCAGGTAGGCATCGACCGCGTCCTGCGGAACACGGAACGAACGCCCCACGCGCACGGCGGGCAGCTCACCGGAGTGGACCAGTCGGTACACCGTCATCTTGGAAACACGCATGATGGTGGCGACCTCGGCGACGGTCATGAACGTGACATCGCCGAGCTGGCGCTCTTGCTCCATGGATGTACCAAGCCTCTCGTGACGGCGCGGCCGCGACGAAGATCGCCCGAGCCGTGATGAATGTTGCCTGGGAGCACCATAGGGGCACCTGAGCCTTCATGGAAAGTTCTCGGCAAACTTGTCCACTCAACACGCCGTGTTGCGCGGAAATTCTGCTGCTCGCGGGCTCGCTGCAGCCCTTCCGCTCCACACCGCCACCCTTTCGCGGCGCCGTCAGTCGAACCAGATGTCGAGGCCGTGGTGGGGGAAGACGGCTTCGCGGGTGGCCATGACGGCACGGTCGGTGGCGCTGTCGGGGTCGCTGCCGGTCGCCCAGGAGCGGAACCACACGTGATCGCCCTCGGCGACGCCATCGCCCATCCGCGGCGGACCAGGTCGTCCGAAGCGCTCCTTCACGTGGTCGCGCCACTCCTGCGGCACCGGCGTCTCCAGCGGGATCGGTCGGTGGGCCGCGATCGCGGTGAGGTGGGTCCAGGAACGCGGGACGACGTCGATGAGCTCGTAACCGCCACCGCCCAGTGCCACCCACTTGCCGCCGCACACCTCGTGCGACAGGTCGTGCAGGGTCTCGAAGACCGTGCGCTGGGCGTCGATGCTGATTGCCATGTGGGCCAGCGGGTCGGCGTAGTGGGAGTCGCAACCCTGCTGGGTCACCATCACCTGCGGTTTGAACGCGCGGATGACCGAGGGCACGACGGCGTGGATGCTGCGCAACCAGGCGGCATCACCGGTGCCCGCCGGCAGTTCGAGATTCACCGCGCTGCCCTCGGCCCCGGGGCCACCGACGTCCCCGGGGAATCCGGTGCCCGGGAAGAGCACGCGGCCGGTCTCGTGCACGGAGACCGTCAGCACGCGCGGGTCGTCCCAGAAGATCTGCTCGACGCCGTCCCCGTGGTGGACGTCGACGTCGACATAGGCCACGCGCTCGACACCGTTGTCGAGCAGCCATTGGATGCCCAGCGCTGCGTCGTTGTAGATGCAGAAGCCGGCGGCCCGGTCGGCCATCGCGTGGTGCAGACCACCGCAGTAGTTGACGCCGTGGTCGATCTCGCCGGTCCAGACGGCCTTGCACAGGTCGCGGGTGGCGGTCGAGATCAGCGCAGAAACATCGTGCATCCCCAGAAACGCAGGATCGTCCTCGGTGCCCAGCCCGAAGGCCTCGTCGGCGCGGCCGGGGTCGGCCGAGGCCGCCTTGACCGCTGCGATGAACTCCGGGGTGTGCACGGTCTGCAGGAAGCCGTCGATATCAGGCTCATCGCCGATGCCGACCATTTCTACATGGGGCAGGTCGAACACACCGAGGGCGCGCGCCAACCGGGTGGTCAGGTCGAGCCTGACCGGGTTCATCGGGTGCGAGTCGCCGAAGTCGTACTGGGTAAAGCTGTCATCCCAGACGACCCGGACCACTGGCGGTATCGATGCCATGGCGCGCAGCTTCTACGAGTAGGGAACCTCTGCTCAGGCCAGAACGGAGGAAGGAACAGCCGAGGGGTCGTCGCTGAGGGCGTAGATCATCGCCATCTCCTCGTCGTCCTCGGTCTCCTCGGTGGCGCCCTTCATCGGGCGACGCGAATCGGTGGGGCGGAAGCCGAAGCTGCTGGCGAACGCCACCGCACGGCCGTTGTCGGTGCCGACCCAGTACAGGACGAACTTGTAGTTCTCAGCTGTCGCCTGCTCGACGCCGGCCTCGACCAGCTTCCAGGCAACGCCCTGACCGCGCAGGCTCGGCGTCACCCAGAGACCGAAGAGTTCGACGACACGGGCGTCCTCCGTGGAACGGTTGCCGACAGAAACGACGCCGACGACCTCGTCGCCCGACTCGGCGACCATGCGCCGCGACCGCTCGACGCGGGTGCGCCAGAACTCTTCCTCGAACTGCTTCTCCTGCGTGAGTGATGCAGCGAACGCGTCCGGAGACTCCTCCAACGCGCGCAGACGCACGTCGCGATAAGTCTCCCACTCATCGGCGCCGAGCGCTCGGATCGTGATCTCACTCATGTAAGCCACCTTTCCATGCCGGTGTATCTCCCCGATGACCGGGAGGGTGGTCTGTCGTGCCCAGCCTAACCGCCTCGCTGCGAGCGTGAGCGCGTCGTCCACCCCTGCGGACAGGTTGCGGCTGATCAGCCCTGAGCCAACTGGGCCGAACGCTGGGCGGCGGCTTCGATCGCAGTCATCAGCGCGGCCCGCACCTTGTGATCGTCCAACTGCCGCACGGCCGCCATCGTCGTGCCGCCCGGGGATGACACCTGCTCCCGCAGGACGGTGGGGTGCTCGCCGGTTTCCTGCAGCATCGTCGCGGCGCCGACCACGGTCTGCACGACCAACTCGGTCGAGGTCGCACGCGGCAGCCCGAGCAGCACGCCCGCTTCGATCATGGCCTCGACGACGTAGAAGATGTAGGCGGGCCCGCTGCCGCTGATCGCGGTGACGGCGTCCATGTGCTTCTCGGCGAGCGTCACGACCTTCCCGCAGCCCTCCAGCAGGCGCGCGGCCTCGGCCAGGTCGTCCTCGGTGCAATGGGTGCCGGGGCTGATCGCCGACATGCCGCGGTCGACCAGCGCGGGAGTGTTGGGCATGACGCGGGCGACGGCGGTGCCATCGGGGAGCCGAGCCTCGAGATAGGCGTTGGTGATGCCGGCGGCGATCGAGACCACGAGCGCACCTGGGCGTAGGCGTCCGCTGATCTGCCCCAGCAGCGCTTCCATGTCCTGGGGTTTCACAGCGAGCACCACGGTGTCGGCGTCCGCGACAGCATCGGGCGCAGTAGCAGCGTGGACGCCGTACTCATCGACGATCTGCTGAGCGCGCGGTGCGTGCCGATCGTTGACGGTGACCAGATCGGCGGGCTGACCGCTACGCAGCAGTCCGGCCAGCAGCGCCTCCCCCATCACGCCCGCCCCGAGCAGGGCGAGACGACGGGGCTCCGGCGCGTGGGAGCGTGCTCTGTGCGACAACAGTGACCTCTTTCGGGCAGTTCAGGAGCGGCTGGTGAGCGCGCGGACGAAGAACGCGGTGTTCGCCGGACGCTCGGCCATGCGTCGCATGAGATAGCCGTACCACTCGTCACCGAAAGGCACGTAGACCCGCATGCGATGACCGGCATCGGCGAGGCGCTGTTGCTCCTTGGGCCGGATGCCGTAGAGCATCTGGAACTCGAAGGATTCTGGTGCCCGGAGGTTCTTGTCGGCCAGCGATCCCGCGATCTGGATGATGCGCGGATCGTGGCTGGCCACCATCGGGTAGCCCTCGCCCTCCATGAGCACCCGCAGGCACTTCACGTAGTTCATGTCGACCTCGCCCTTGTCGGCGAAGGCCACCGAGGACGGCTCGGCGTAGGCGCCCTTGCACAAGCGCACCCGGCTGCCTGCGTACGCAAGGTCGCGACAATCAGCTTCGGTGCGGCGCAGGTAGGCCTGCAGCACTGCGCCGGTCTGCGGGAAGTCCTTGCGCAGTGCCGCGAGGGTTTCCAGGGTGGCGTCCGTCGTGGTGTGGTCTTCCATGTCGAGGGTGACCGTGGTGTCGGCGATCGCCGCAGCTTCGCACACCGAGCGCGCGTAATCGAGGGAGATCTTGCGTCCGTCGCGCGGCAACGCCTGACCGAGTGCGCTGAGCTTCAGACTGACCTCGACGCGTCCGCCGTCGGAGAGGCCGGCGTCAGCAAGGTCGGCGAGCAGGTCGAGGTAGGCGTCACGGGTGGCGATCGCCTGGGCGCGGTCGAGGGTGTCTTCGCCGAGGAAGTCGATGGTCACCAGGCGTCCGGTGCCGTCGAGTTCGCGGGCGGTGCGGACGGCGTCCGAGGTGGTGGTGCCGGCGACAAAACGGTTCACCACGTCACGGCTGATCGGCGCCTTCTCCACGACGTCGCGCACCTTGGTGCTCCTGCTCAGGCCCATCAGACCCTGGCGGAGTGCGGCCTTCGGATCGAGCACTTGAGATCTCCTTGGATTTCGAGTCGGGATCAGGCCAACCGGCTGATCTCCACCGTGACAAACATCTTGCTGCCGGGGGTGCCGGTGAAGATGCCCCGCAGCGGCACGACGTCCGAATAGTCACGGCCGTGTGCCACTTCAATGTAGAAGTCGTCGGGTGCGCAACGCAGCGCCGGGTCGACAGCACACCAACTGCCGTCCCACCACTCCACCCATGCGTGACCGAAGCCGGTGATCACGTCGCCCACCTCGGCGTCGGTTTCGCTCAACCGATACCCGGCGACGAACCGCGCCGGGATTCCCGCGGTGCGCAGCATGGCGAGGGTGACATGGGCGAGGTCGATGGCGTTGCCACTGCGCTGCTCCCATGCGACATCTGCCGAGGGAAGGTGGGCGGCACGGTCGGAGGCGTACGGCTGGCGCTGGTGTAACAGCTCGAGCACAGCGTCCACATAGGCGGACGGGCTCTCGCAGCCGTCTCGCAGTTGCGCAGCAGCACGGGTCAGATCTGTTCCGGAGTGCGTGGCCCCGGCAAGTTCGAGGTACTCACCGAACTGGTCGGTGAGCTCGGGCTGCGCGAGCACAGTCCAGTCGAGATCACCAGGCGCACGCGGGGTGCGGTGCACGGTCACCGTGCTGATCGACACGACCTTGAGTTCGTCGTGCGGCTCGTGGATCTCGAAGGTGGTGACATTCGTGCCCCAGTAGTCGGTCCAGGAGTCCTGCCAAGGAGTGGGCGTGATCTCCATCCGCGTGTGCGAAACGGTCTGGGCAGCAGTCGACTTGGGGATCATCCGCGCCTCGTTGTACGACGCGATCGACGGACCCGAATAGGTGTATCCGGCGCGATGCACCAATCGCAGGGTGACGCTCACGATCCACCTCGCAGCCACTCGGGAGGGATTGCACCCTCGAAATATCGCTTCGACACGGCCTCGGTCGCCTGCACGCCGACCCGCTGCAGCTGCTCCATCTCACCGCGTACGTCACCCAGCAGTTCGCTGATCGAGCGGTACTCCAGACGTGCAAGCGCCTGCCCGACGATCCGCTTGGCATCACCGGAGAAGCCGATGCGGCGCGCCTTCGGATCGAGCCGGTCGAGGCAGGTCGCCACCTCGGCCAACGCGAACGAGACCGAGCGCGGAAAGAGCCTGTCCTGCAACAGGAACTCGGCGGCGGCGCGAGGCGACTCCGAGCCGCGATACGCACGGGTGAAGGCATGCGATGCGCCGCAAGCCCGGAGCGTGACCTGCCAGGACGCCGCCGAACCCGTGCCGTAGGTGGTCATCAGAATCATCCGGGCTGTCATGTCGACCCGCTCGATCATTCCGCCGAGCTTGATGAACTGCCACCCGTCGTCATGGCTCTGGGTGCTGTTGGCGAGCGCGGCGATCATGTTGGTGCGCTCGCGCACCAGGCGGAAGGCGTCCGAGGGCCGCATGCGGCCCAGTTGCCCGTTGGCGACCAGCAGATGGGTGGTGTTGAGCGCTTCCCACAGCTCGGTGGAGACGATCTCGCGCGACCGGCGGGCGTTGTCACGGGCCATGCTGAGCGCGTACGCGATGGCCGACGGCGACTGGGCGTCGCTGAGCAGCACCCGCAGTACGTCGGCGACGTCGGCCGGTCCCTCCCATTCGACGGCCATGGCCGCAAGCAGCGAACGACAGGCTGCATCGCGGTCGAGCACCGGGTCTTCGACGAGCACTTGCAGGTGCACGTCGAGGATGCGCGCAGTGGCTTCGGCCCGCTCGACGTACCGGCCGATCCAGAAGAGCGACTCCGCAATTCGACTGAGCATCAGCGGATTCCCCCGTCCGAAGGTGCGCCGGACGACTGACTCTGAGACTGGGTCTGCGAGCCCGACTGACTCTGGCTTTGCGACTGGCTCTGCGTGCTCACCATCGTCGATTCGGACGCGGGCTCGTCAGTCGTCCCGCCTTCGCGCAGTGCAGCGGCGCGGGCGGTGCGATGCGCCGGGTGCAGCACCGACGCGTCGTGTGCCTGCTCAGCGGTACGTACCGGATCGCCCGGCTCGGGGGCCAGCACCCAGGTGTCCTTCGAGCCTCCGCCCTGGCTGGAGTTGACGATCAACTCTCCCTCGGGCAGGGCGACGCGGGTGAGGCCTCCGGGCAGCACCCACACCTTGTCTCCGTCGTTGATCGCGAACGGGCGCAGATCGACGTGGCGTGGCGCGAGTTGATCTCCGATCAGCGTCGGCACCGTGCTGAGCTGGACGACGGGCTGGGCGATCCAGCCCCGCGGGTCGTCCAACAAACGGGCACGTAACGCGTCCAACTCCTGCTGCGTTGCTCGGGGGCCGATGACGATGCCCTTGCCGCCGGCGCCGTCGACCGGTTTGACGACGAGTTCGCCGAGCCGGTCGAGCACCTGCTCCCGATGCTCCGGATCTTCCATCCGCCACGTATCGACATTGGGCAGGATCGGCTCCTGCGCGAGGTAGTAGCGGATGAGGTCAGGGACGTAGGTGTAGACCAGCTTGTCGTCGGCGACACCGTTGCCGACCGCGTTGGCGATCGTGACATTTCCGCGGCGGGCGGCGTTTAGAAGGCCGGGCACGCCGAGCACCGAATCACGTTTGAAATGAACAGGGTCGAGGAAGTCGTCGTCGACCCGGCGATAGATGACGTGCACCGGCACCAGGCCATTGGTGGTGCGCACGCTCACGCGTCCGGCTTGAGCCACGAGGTCGCGACCTTCCACCAGACGCACACCCATCAACCGGGCGAGCAGTGCGTGCTCGAAGTAGGCGGCGTTGTACGACCCGGGCGACAGGACGACGACCGTCGGGTCTCCGGCGCCGGCGCCCGAGGGTGCGCAGGCGCGCAACGCCGCAAGCAATTTGCCGGGATACTGCGTGACCGGGCGGATGCGGTGGTGCGCGAAGGCCTCGGGCAGCGCCGCCGACATCGCCCGCCGATTGGTCATCACGTACGACACCCCGGAAGGGATGCGCACGTTGTCCTCCAACACCCGGAAGTCGCCCTTGGCATCGCGGATGAGATCGATGCCCGACACGTGCACGCGCACGCCGGCCGGCGGGTTGATGCCCTTGGCAGCGCGCAGGAAGTGCGGGCTACTGGTGACGACGCTGCGCGGGATGACGCCGTCGTTGAACACCTGGCCCTCACCGTAGATATCGGCCAGGAACGCCTCGAGCGCCCGAACTCGTTGGGCCACACCGGCATCGACGACCGACCAGGCCTGGTTGTCGATGAGCCTGGGGACGATGTCGACCGGGAAGGGTCGTTCCTCACCGCCGATGTCGAAGGTCACGCCCTGGTCGAGATAGGTGTGAGAGAGGTAGTCGGCCCGTGTGCGAACGTCGCTCGGCGCGAGGTGTTCGACCTGCCGCCGCACCCCCGCGTACGCCGCCCGGGTCTCACCCGACTCGGTGAACATCTCGTCAAAGGTGTTCGGGCGCGTCTGGTACGCATCGAAGATCCCGGTCACGCATGTGAACCTAGCGCGAATTCAAGACCGGAGTGCCCCATCGCATCAGGGCCCGTCCAGCCCTCAGTGCACGACAGGCTCCAGTTGAGACATCAGCTGGCAACGCTGACCCATGGCCGCTGCACGTCGCGTAGCGCATAGGCCAGCCATGCCGATCCTGCGATAACTCCCGTGAGCAACCACGAGTATGAACTCGTTATGGGCCACAGGAGAAAGGCCCACCATGCAGGCTCCCCCAGAGTATTGGTCGTGCCGAAGAAAACCGTCGTCCCGAGCGTCACAGTGCTGAGGACCCATCCGAATTCGTAGCCGAGTGCACGCACAGTCCAGTAGCCGATTCCGACAAGCAGCAACGAGTTTCGTGCTTGCACGGCCGGCAAAGACAGCGACGGCAGCACGGCCAGGGCAGCCGGAACGGTGAGGCAGCACACGACAATCACCCACCAGAGGGCACGCACCCGGACCAAGAATTGCGTGCGAAGTTCCATGTCGAACCCAGGCTGTCGCAGCGCGAGATATCCGAGAGCCCCGGGCAGCCCGCACCACACCAGCGCCGGGGAGTACATCGTTGACATTCCGACCGGCGATGCGACGAGGCTCTGCGGTGCCCAGCGGGCGAGTGCGAAACCCAGCAGGGCAAGAGGAAGTAGCCACCACCCGTTTCGCGCACGGGCAAACAGGAGCAGGCCTTTCATCGGCAATCCGCCACAAGGCGGCCAAGGGCTTGCTTGCCTTCCGCCTGCGTGGGGCTAGGGACCGGGCCGCCAGGGCCAATGACGGTGGAATCGATCCCCGCCGCATGGAGGAGCCAACTCGATGCCGTCTGCATCGGAGCTGGTCGCTCCCCAGCTTGGCGCTCGCTACAGCCGGAAATTGCCTGAATGAGTGACCACGCCGTCGCCTGCGGATCAACATGGGGAGGCTCCTCTGCCCATCCGATCGCGACCTGACCAGGCGTGGTCCGAAATGGGTAGACAGCGACGACCTGGCGTACGGATTCCGCACCACCGACACTTGACGCCAGTCGATCCGACTCCAGCAAAAGCGGCCGGACGGCTTTCTCCACGGGCGCGACCTCTTCCGCAACTTCCTTGTCGACGCAGACTCGGTCTCGACACACCAAGGCGACATTCGCACGGGGTCGCAAGGTGTCACCGGGCATGGTCAAAGTGGCCGCGACAGCGACGCCGAGAGCGGCGAGCAACGCGACGCAGCGTGCCAAGCGGCTCCGAGCCGACAGCAGCAAGGCGCTCAATACGACCGCGATGCTGATGAACCACAACGCCTGCACCGCCAGCCCATCTGCGCGGTACTCCTGGCCCAGCATTCCGCCCACACCCTGCGCACCACCCACGATCACCTTTGTGGGCGGGATCGAGGTGAATGCCGCCAACAGGTAGCAGCCAATGGCCGTGATCGGCACTGTCGGCCAGGACGGGAACAGCGTTCCAGCAAGTGCGCCGAGCGCGCAGTAACAGGTCAGTACAACGAAACTCAGCGAAATCAAGCGAAGGTCATACGGTCCGACGCCGCCGTGCACAACCGCAGTGAGGACGTACGCAACGACCACGGCCGCCAGGTGCGCGGCGAACATCCAGCAGAGCAGCACCGAGAAACGCACAAGGGTGTCACGCGATAGTGCGTGCTCAGGCACGAGACCTTCCCGGCGTGATCGCTCCACGAATGCCGCCGCGCCGGCCGCCGCGACGACGGGCCCCACGATGATCGTCCCTCCCGCGACATGGGATGCCGACAGCGCCCACACCGTTGTCCACGTCGTGCCGTGAGTGAACAGCGCCACCGCCTCGACCAGTAGCACGAGCAGGGCGAACAGTTTCCCGAGGCTTCGGCGTGCAGCGATCAGAATAACGGGCGATGTCACCGTGTCACGACCCCTAGGTACAGCCGCTCCAGTGGACTGCCGGGCGCGTTCCCGTGAGTGGCGCGGATCCGGTCCATGCCGGAATCGACGACGACTTCGCCTTCGTCCAGGATCGTGACGTGGTCGGCGATCTGGTCGATGTCCTCCACCAGATGAGTTGCGACGATGACCAATCGCTCGCTTCCGAGTTCGGCAATAGCTTCACGGAGCCTTACCCGTTGCCGAGGGTCGAGGCCAGCGCTCGGCTCATCGAGTACGACCACCTCTGGCGCGTGAACCACCGCTTGCGCCACCATGAGTCGACGCACATAGCCGCCCGATAGCTGGCCGATCCGCTGATCAAGCACGTCTTCAACGTCAAGGGCAGCCGCAGCAGAAGAGATCCTGCCTTCCACCTCGCTTTTCGGCACTCTGTTCCACCACGCTGCGTACGCCAGCAGTTCCCGGGCGGTGAATCGCCCCGGCCACGTTGCCGCCTGCGGTAGAAAACCGACGCTCATCGGAGTCGACGACAACGTGCCGGACGACGGTCGGCGCGTGCCGACGACGAGCGACAAGAGCGTGGACTTTCCTGATCCGTTCGGGCCGAGGAGGGCAACCACGCCGGTGCGCGGCCAGGAAAGGGAGACCTCCCACAGCGCCCGTCGCCCGCCTTTGTATGTATACGAAACGCCTGACAAACGAAAAGAGGAAATGCTAAGTCTTGGCGCTCCCCTACGCACGCAACACACCGCCCGTCCAAACCTCGACATTTGCCATTTGCACTGCCTGCGCTGACGAATGCACCGAAAAAGCAAGTAGTGTCGCCGTCAGTACTTTGGTCCTGCTATTCACTTCCCCCGCCCCTTATCCGCCGAAGTTGAGTTAATGGGAGCTTAGACCAAAACCTGAGGGCAGAAGATTTCTTACCAAATCTTTAAGGTTCGCCCGATTCAGACCATGCGTCCTCAGGCCGGCCAGCTCAGGTATCTGCTCAACCTCCGATGTAGCTGACGAGGCCGCCGAAGAACTCCGCGAGATCAAGGAGTTCCTGCAGTCGCCCAAGAAGTTCCTGCGTCAGGCAGGGTGTGCGCTTCACGATTTGCCGATCGCAGCGAGGTGGAGCCGTGCGAACGCGAGCGCTTCGGCGAGGTCGAGTTCACGGTCTTCGTCGGTCTGCTTCCGCGTGCCGACCTCGACCACCACGTCGCCTGCAAATCGTTGTGCCGCAAGCTTTTCCAGCACTTCGGCGCAGGGTTGTCCGCCTCGACCGGGCACGAGATGTTCGTCCTTGAACGACCCGAGGCCGTCGGCCAAGTGCAGATGTCGCAACCGCTCCCCCAGGTCGTCCACCATCTCCAGCGCGTCCGTGCCGGCGGTCGCGGTATGTGACAGATCGAGTGTCACGTGCGCGTAGTTCTCCTCGCGCGGATCCCAGTGCGGCAGGTAGGCCAACATCTCGCGTCCGCGGGCTCGCCACGGAAACATGTTCTCGACGGCGATCGCCATGCCTGAATCGGCCTCTCGTTGTGCGATGCCCTCGGCGAAGCCGGTCGCGTACTCCTTCTGCCAGCGGAACGGCGGGTGCACCACGACCACTTCGGCGCCGACCTCTTGGGCCAGGCGCACGGAGTTGTCGATCTTGTCCCAGGGTTCGGTGCCCCAGACGCGTTGGGTGAGCAGCAGCGTCGGTGCGTGGATGGAAACGACGGGCAGCCCGTAATGATCGATCAAGCGGTTGAGCGCGCCCGATTCCTGGCTGACAGGGTCGGTCCAGACCATGACCTCCAGACCGTCGTACCCGAGACGATCCGCGAGGTCGAAGGCCCCGACGACCGACAACGGGTAGACCGACGAGGTCGACAGAGCCACCCGGCTGTCAGGCACCGCGACGACCCCCACTCAGTCGTCCAGCCAGTCCAACCGGCGCAGGATGATGCCCTCACGCATCGCCCACGGACACAGTTCGAGCTCTTCGATGTCGAGGAGATCCATGACCCCTTCGAGCACCATCGCGCCGGCCAGCATCTGCTGTGCCCGACCTGCTGAAACGCCGGGCAGCGCGACGCGTTCGGCGGCTGGCATCTTCGCCAGCTTCGGCACCAGCTCCGACAGGTCGCTGCGAGAAAGGGTGCGTTTGACGAAGGGGCCATCGGCCGACGGTGCGGCGCCACAGGCGCGCGCGAGCGAACGGATGGTCTTGCTCGTGCCCACGACGCGGTCGGGTGTGCCGGCCTTGGTCAGCGGGCGCAGTTCGCGGGCGATGTCGGAACGGATCCGCTTGCGCATCGCCTTCAACTCCGCCGCCGGTGGCGGGTCGCCGTGCAACTGGCGGGTCACGCGTCCGGCACCGAGCAGCAGGCTCATCGCCACTTCGGGTTCTTCGTCGATACCGTTGATCAACTCAAGGGATCCACCGCCGATGTCGACGACGAGCAGGCGTCCCGCAGACCAACCGAACCATCGCCGGACCGCCAGGAAGGTGAGCCGCGCCTCGTCCTCGCCGGGCAGCACCTGCAGGTCGAGACCGGAGCGGTTGCGCACCTGATCGAGCACGAACTCGCCGTTGGGCGCCTCACGGATGGCACTGGTGGCGAAGGCGAGCAGGTCTTCGATGCCTTGGTCTTCGGCGATCTCCTGGCACTCCCGCACGAACTCGACCAGTTGGTCGATACCGGCCGAGGCGATGTGGCCGTCGTCGTCGGTGAACTCCGAGAGACGCAACTGCCTCTTGTGGGAGGACGCGGGAAGCGGCCGCGCGCCCTGATGGGCATCGACGACCAGAAGATGGACGGTGTTCGAGCCGACGTCGATCACACCCAGGCGCATGGTCGGCAGTTTATGGGGTGCGCTCTGGGCGGCAGGCGGCGCGTGCGTGAGAATGCTCCGGTGACCGAGACACCGCTGGGCGCGCCCCGCATTTGGGCCGAGTTCGACAATCCGGACGACGCCACCGAGCGGTTCCGGGTCGACCTCACCTGGCTGACCTCGTCCTGGACCTGCATCTTCGGTCAGGGCTGCGAGGGCATCTACGCCGATCGTCCGGACGACGGCTGTTGCACCCTCGGTGCCCACTTCAGCGACAAGGACGACCTGAAGAACGTCAAGAAGGTGGCGGCCAAGCTCGGCCCGGACGAGTGGCAGTACTACGACGAGGGCAGCTCCAAGCGGGGCTGGACCGAGAAGGAGGATGGCGCCACCAAGACCCGCGTGGTCGACGGCGCCTGCATCTTCCTCAACCGTCCGGGCTTTCCGGCCGGCGCCGGTTGTTCACTGCACCAGCACGCGATGGCCGAAGGGCTCGAACCCCACACGCTGAAGCCGGACGTCTGTTGGCAGTTGCCGATCCGGCGCGATTTCCGCACGGTCACCCTCAACGACGAGACGTCGTACACCGAGGTCTCGATCGGTGAGTACGACCGGCGCGGATGGGGGCCGGGCGGGCACGACCTCGACTGGTACTGCTCGGGCAACCCGCAGGCGCATGTCGGCAAGGACCCGGTCTACGTCTCGAATGCCGGAGAGTTGAAACATCTGATGGGCGAAGCCGGTTACCAAGAACTGGTCCGGCGGTGCGAGATGCATCTGGCAGCAGTGGAGGTGGCGCGCCGCCCGGGCCATCGCAAGATGCTCCCCTTGCTGGTGCACCCGGCCACGCTCGCGGCGCAGCGCAAGGAGCAACTGCCCGACCAGAGGATGTAGAGGCGCGAAGTGACTGACTACCAGGCGATTCCGTCGCCGAACATCTGGAATCACCCCGAGGTCTACGAGATCGAGAACCGCGGCGTCGACCCGGACGGCGCGATCTGGGAGGCCATGCGGTCGGTCACCGACTGGGCCGGCAAGCGCGTACTCGACATCGGTTGCGGCACCGGTTTCCACCTACCGCTGCTGGCCGAGACCGCTGCCGACGTCATCGGGGTCGAGCCCCATGAACCGCTGGTGCGAACAGCCCAGCAACGGGTGGCCGGGATGCCCACGGTGGACGTCCGGCTCGGCCGCGCCGAAATGCTGCCGGTGGAGGAAGCGTCAGTCGACGTCATGCACAACCGGTGGGCCTACTTCTTCGGACGCGGTTGCGAGCCGGGTCTGGCCGAGCTCGACCGGGTGATGGCTCCGGGCGGGGTGGCCTTCGTCGTCGACAACGACGCCTCCCGCTCGAGGTTCGGGCAGTGGTTCCGGCAGGCGCTGCCGACCTACGACCCTGTTTCGATCGAACGCTTCTGGGACCAGCAGGGCTGGGAAAAGATCCCGGTCATGATGCGTTGGCAGTTCGCGTCGCGCGCCGACTTCGAGGCCGTGGTCGCTATCGAGTTCGACGCGCAGAACACTGCACGGATCCTCGCCGAACACGAGGGCACCGGCGTCGACTACGCGGTCTGGGTGCGCTGGAAGCGCTACTGAGGCAGCGGCTCAGCTGGCGCGGTAGCGGGTGATCTTGCGCCACAGCCAGGTGTCGGGCACCTGGCGTCCAGTGGCGAGATACTCGACCGTCGCGGGGTGGTAGAGCACGTCATACCCGTCAGCGAGCCCGCGGCTGGTGCCGCACACCAGGATGCGGTCGCCGATCTGCAGTTCGATGTCGTCGTCCGGGATGAGCGTCGTCGAGCCGTCCCTGATGAGCATCATCGGCACCACGGCCAATGGCTGGGAGCGGTCTTCGGGGTGCCGGAAGAGCTCTCCCAGCCGGAGTGTGTGGTGCTCGATCCACTCGCACGCCGCAGGTGCCTTCTGCGGGACGAGTTCGATCAGGTCGCGCTCGGGCGCGCGGGTACCGCAGCGCTCGATCAGCCTGTCGCGCAACGCGATCGCGAACCGCTCGTCCTGCTGCATCACCTGCTCCAGGAACTGCCAGAAGACAGGCGTCAGCACGCGTGCGAGCACCTCGCGCGCGACCAGCTCGGTGGAGATGTAGATCGAGTCGATCTCCATCGCCTTGAGCAAGGCCGCGTAGGCGTTGGTGCGCTGTTGCACACACAGGTAGACGTCGGAGTTGGCCAGGCGCACCTGCTCGGCCAGGGCGATGTTCGTCAGATCATTCACGCTCGCGGCGACGAAACCGGCGACATCGTCGAACGACTCCGGCAGTGCAGTCGGGTCGACCAGATCGACCTCGAGCCCGGCTGCGCGCAGGTCAGCGGCGACCTCCTCACCGAACTGACAGTTGCCCGCGACCACCCATTCACCGTCGGTGAGGCCGGTGCTGGCCTCGGGCAGCTCGTGCTCGTCGTTGTCCATCAGCCACTGGATCAACTGGTGGGTGATCGGCTGGTGTAGCGACATCGCCAGGTAACCGCCGTAGCGGTCGTCGGGGTTGATGATCGCGGTCGGCCCGAAATCCTCCATCCGCGGTTGGATCACCGGGTCTGTGCACCGTGCGATCACCGGCATCTCCGGGCGCAGCAGGGAGGTGCTCATGACCACTGCGAGGTTGGCCTCGTCGTCGTCGGTCAGGGCCAGGACGGCCTCGCAGCTGGGATGGCCCAGGCCCGCAAGGCCGAGCGCGGCCGGCGTGCGTCCACTGGCTTCGAGCGCAGGGACATCGGCGGTGAGTTCGTGCGTCCAGAGAGCCTCGACGCGATCCTCGGTGCGCTCGACCACCACGAACCGGCGGCGGCGCTTGTCGAGTTCGGCGCCGACCGCCTGCCCCGCGACGCCGTATCCGACCAGCAGCATGAAGGGCTCGCGCATCGCTCGCACCTTGCGCCGGAAGCGCTGGGAGGCCAGGGCGTCCTGGAACGCGGTGTCCTGCATCATCGAGAAGATCACACCGATGGTGTAGGCCCAACTGAGCACGAGCATGAAGATCGAGGCGGTCATCCACATGCGCTGCGGATAGCTGAAGGGGTAAGGCGCCTCGGTGTAACCGACGGTCGTGACCGTCATCGTCATCTGGTAGAGCGCGTCGAACGCAGAGAGCTTGTACGGGTTGCCATCGGCGTCCGTGCCGGGGATGAAGGTCATCCCGAGCGTCGCGATGCTGAAGGTGGTGATCAGCACGATCAGCGGCATGCGCATGCGGCGCAACACCAAGAAGACGGCGTCGGTGGTGGGCAGGCCGGTCGGGATCGGCACCGGACGGCGACGGGCCCGCCGCTGCGTGACGGCCCGCGAGCGCCGGTTGAGAATGCTGAGGATGTTGACCATCGAGCCGGTCAGCGTCCAGCGGCTGAGGTCAACAAAACCCGGTTGTCATCGGTCATGGAAGAAGCCTCAGCGCCGCCGGTACGACACGGTCTCGATCACCAGCAGCACGACCGAGACGATGTTGGCCAGCAGGGCGCCACCCGACAGCGACACCATGCTCGCGGTGTTCTCGGCGTTGAGCGCCTCGCCGCCGATCTGCACCGCAAAGACCCAGACCGCAGCAGCGCCCAGCAGCTGCAGCAGGGCGACCAGGCTCGTTGCGAGGTGGACCGCGCCCACCTGGGTGCGGTCGCCGAACTTCAGCATCAGCGCGATGCAGTTGACGACGATCGCGGCGAAGAGCTCGTAGACATTGTGGACGTGCGGATTCGACAGGTCGCCGAGGAAGAAACCGAAGTTCAGGGTCGCCGACAACAGCACGAAGAAGCCGAAGACCACCTTTTCAAGGTTCACCCGAGGGAGCCTAGTTCGGTTTCGAAGAAAGGGCACGCCTGCGCGCTGTCGGTGCTCTCTCGTAGGTTCGACCCCATGGCAGCGAAGAAGGGTTCGGCACCGGCGTACAAGTGCACCGAGTGCGGTTGGACGGCGATCAAATGGGTCGGCCGCTGCGGCGAGTGTCAGGCCTGGGGCACGGTCGTCGAGACGAGCACCGTCAAGCCGCGCACGGCACCGGCGCGAAGCATCGAGCGTCCCGCGCAGCCGATCGCCGAGGTCGACGCCACGCTGGCCCAGGCCGCACCCACCGGAGTCGGTGAATTCGACCGGGTGCTGGGCGGAGGCATGGTGCCGGGAGCGGTCATCCTCGTCGCGGGTGAGCCGGGCATCGGCAAGTCGACGCTGCTGCTCGACGTCGCCGGACGCGTCGCCCGCGGCGGCAAGCCGGTGCTCTACGTCAGCGGTGAGGAATCAGCCGCCCAGGTGCGACTGCGCGGCGAGCGCATCGAGGCGATGGCCCGCACCCTTTACCTGGCGGCTGAGACCGATCTGGCCACCGTGCTCGCCCAGATCGAGCAGGTCTCCCCCTCGATGATGATCATCGATTCCGTGCAGACCATCGCCTCGGCCGATATCGAGGGCGCACCGGGCAATGTCAGCCAGATCCGCGAGGTGGCCGCGAGCATCATCCAGCTGGCCAAGGAGCGCAACATCTCCACGATGCTGGTCGGCCACGTCACCAAGGACGGCTCCATCGCCGGCCCGCGGTTGCTGGAGCATCTGGTCGACGTCGTCGTGCAGTTCGAGGGCGAACGCCACTCCCGGCTGCGCATGGTGCGGGCGGTGAAGAACCGCTACGGCCCGACTGACGAGGTGGGCTGCTTCGATCTCTCCGATGTCGGCATCGTCGGGCTGCCCGACCCCAGCGGGCTGTTCCTCACCCGCACCGACGATCCGGCGCCAGGCACCTGCGTCACCGTCACCCTCGAAGGACGCCGTCCGCTGGTCACCGAGGTGCAGGCGCTGCTCGCGCGGTCCGAGCAGGGTGGTTCGCCCAGGCGTACGACCAGTGGTGTCGATTCGTCACGCGTGGCGATGATCCTGGCCGTGCTCGACCGTCACTGCGGGCTGCCGATCCGCAACGCGGAGTGTTATGTCTCCACGGTCGGCGGGGTGCGGCTGGCTGAGCCGGCGGTCGACCTCGCTCTGGCGCTGGCGATGGCCAGTTCGCTGGCCGATTCACCGTTCAGCAAGGGCACGGTCGCAATGGGCGAAGTGGGCCTGGCCGGTGACGTGCGAGCGGTCAGTGGTGTGCCGCGCCGGCTGGCGGAGGCGTATCGCATCGGCTTCACCCGGGCGATCATCCCCAAGGGATCGCTCGGCGATGAGGCGGCGCCCAAGGGCATGGACGTGCGTGAGGTCTCCGACCTCGCGAGGGCCGTCCGGCTGCTCAACCTCGGCACGGTCACCCAGCTGCGTCCGAACGACAATGGCTGAGTCGGCCCAGCCGGCGCGGCGCACCACGGGCGAGGCCGCTTGTCCTGTCGTGCCTTCTCGCCCCGGTCCTTTAGGCTGACCGGGTGGAGCGTGCGCCTGAAGATGTCCTGCATGACACCCTTGCGCTCGTCGCCCCCGGCACCGTCCTGCGCGAGGCTCTCGAACGCATCCTGCGCGGCCGCACCGGCGCGCTGATCGTCCTGGGGCATGACGCCGTCGTCGAGCAGATCAGCACCGGCGGCTTCCCGATGGACATCGAGCTCACCGCCACCCGTCTTCGCGAGTTGGCCAAGATGGACGGCGCGATCGTCGTCGACACCGACGTCAACCGCATCGTGCGGGCTGCCACCCAGTTGTTGCCGGACGCCGCGATCGAGACCACCGAGTCGGGTACGCGGCATCGCACCGCCGAGCGCGTTGCCAAACAGACCGGTTATCCGGTGGTCTCGGTGAGCCAGTCGATGCACATCGTCGCGCTCTACGTCGGCAACCTGCGGCACGTCATCGAAGACTCCACCGCGATCCTGTCGCGCGCCAACCAGGCGCTGCAGACGTTGGAGCGCTACAAGGAACGCCTCGACGAGGTGGCCGGCACGCTGAGCGCGCTCGAGATCGAAGACCTGGTGACCATTCGCGATGTCGCCAGCGTCGTGCAGCGCATGGAGATGGTGCGCCGCATCAGCGAGGAGATCGCGGCCTACGTGCTCGAACTCGGCGTCGACGGCCGACTCATGGCGCTGCAGTTGGACGAACTGGTCACTGGCCTGGGCGACGACCGCGAACTCGTCGTGCGCGATTACGTCGAGGCGGCGAAGGAACCGCTGACCGTGCAGGACGCCCTCGACAACCTCGGCCGTCTCAGCGCCTCCGACCTGCTCGACCTCTCAGCCGGGGCCCGTGCGATGGGCTTCACCACCCACGGCGAGAGCCTGGACGGCGCGCTCAGCCCGCGCGGTTACCGCCTGCTCAGCCGCATCCCGCGCCTGCCGGGAGCCATCGTCGAGCGACTGATCGACCACTTCGGCACGCTGCAGAACCTCCTCGCCGCCGACTTCGACGACCTCATGGCCGTCGACGGGGTGGGCGAGAGCCGGGCCCGCGCGGTGCGCGAAGGCCTCTCGCGACTGGCCGAGAGCAGCATCCTCGAGCGCTACGTCTGAGTTCGCCCGTTCGGCGACCTGATCAATGGCAACTACTGCGCAACCGATGCCGGCGCTCGAACTCCGCACGATCCACGAAGAGATCATTGCCTGGTACCGCCGCGAGGAGCGTCCGCTGCCGTGGCGCACGCCTGAATGCTCCGCGTGGGGCGTGTTGCTGTCGGAAGTGATGTCGCAGCAGACCCCGGTCGCACGCGTCGCCCCGATCTGGGTCGACTGGATGCAGCGTTGGCCGACCCCGGCCCATCTCGCCGCCGCTGCCCCGGGTGAGGCGGTGCGACATTGGGGGCGCCTGGGTTATCCGCGGCGGGCCCTGCGGCTGCACGCCGCGGCAACCGCGATCGCGCAAGAACACGACAACGTCGTGCCGTCGGATCCTGTTGTACTGCAATCACTCCCTGGCATCGGCAGCTACACCGCTGCGGCCGTTGCTGCCTTCGCGTACGGCGTCCGCACTGTGGTGGTCGACACCAATGTGCGCCGCGTCGAGGCGAGGCTGTTCTCGGGGGATGCCCTGGCAGCGCCATCGCTGACCGCCGCCGAATCCCGTTTGGCCGCAGCTGTATTGCCCGAGGCCGACGTCGATGCAGCGGTGTGGAATGTCGCCGTCATGGAGCTCGGGGCCGTGGTGTGCACGGCCACCGGCCCCAAGTGTGGCGCGTGCCCGGTGCTTGACCAGTGCGCTTGGCAGCGTGCCGGTGCGCCGCCGTATGACGGGCCGGCCCGCAAGGGTCAGAAGTGGGCAGGCACCGACCGGCAGGTGCGCGGCAAGCTGCTGCAGGCGCTGCGCGACGCCGACCAGCCACTCCCGCGCAGCAGCCTCGATCTGGTGTGGAGCGATGCGGCACAACGGGATCGCTGCCTCGTCGGCCTCATCGAGGACGGACTGGTGGAGCCGCTGGATGGCGGGCTCTACTCGCTGCCCAGCTGACCCAACCCGTCCAATCCGTCAGGCAGCGACAGCCAGGGCCCGGTCACCGCGCGGGGTGACGCGCACGGTGTCGCCCGGGCGGAAGTTGTTGACCTCGTGGTTGCGCACCTGCACCAACACTGTCGATCCGCTCGCCAGTTCGACGATCACTCGTCCGTGGCCACCGAGGAAGCTCGACGACACGACGCGTCCGTGATCGCCGCCGGTGGAGTTCTCCTGCGGCGCAGTGACATCGAGTGCTTCAGGACGGATGAGCACCAATGCCTCACCTCCGGTGACCGACCCTTCGAGCAAAGGCACCCGCGTCCCGAGCACCTCGGCGTTGCCGTCAAGCACTGCACACGGCAGCCGGTTGGTGAGCCCGACGAACTCGGCCACGAAGGGCGTTGCGGGTTCGGAGTACAGCTGGGCCGGTGCGGCGATCTGCTCCAGGCGTCCGGCGTTCATCACACCGACCCGGTCGGCGACGGCGAGCGCCTCTTCCTGGTCGTGGGTGACGAACAGCGTGGTGGTGCCGATCTCCAGCTGGATGCGCCGGATCTCGTCACGCAGCTGAGTGCGCACCTTCGCATCGAGCGCCGACAGGGGCTCGTCGAGCAGCAGCACCCGGGGTTCGATCGCGAGCGCGCGAGCCAGTGCGACGCGCTGTTGCTGACCGCCGGACATCTGGTGGGCGAACTTGTCGATATGAGCAGAAAGCCCAACCAGCTCCAGCATTTCGACGGCTCGGGCGCGACGCTTGGCTTTGTCCTGCTTGCGCAGCTCCAGACCGAACTCGACGTTCTGTCGTGCGGTCATGTGCGGGAAGAGCGAGTACGCCTGGAAGACCATGCCCATGTCGCGCTTGTTGGTGGGCACCCGGGTGACATCGGCGCCGGCGACAGTGATCGTGCCGGCGTCCGGGTCTTCCAGCCCGGCCAGACAGCGCAGGGCGGTCGTCTTGCCGCAGCCGGACGGACCGAGGAGAGCGACGAACTCGCCGGGCTCCATGTGCAGGGTGAGCCCGTCGAGAGCTGCGACGCCCCCATAGACCCGACGCAGGTCGGTGAGCTGGACGGGGGTGCTCATGACTTCTTCTCCTTGCGGAATCGGCGGCCGCCGGCGGGCGAGGCTCCGATGAATGACATTGCGAACAGGACCACGAAGGCAAAGACCAGCGCGGCGAATCCGACGGCGACCGAGATCTTGGAATCGGACTGCCCGAGCTGGAACATCGCCACCTGGAGGTTGTTGCGGGCGAACAGCGCCGCGATGGTGAACTCACCGAGCACGAGCGCGACCGACAGGAAGGATGCCGACAGCACCGAGGTGCGAAGGTTCGGCAACACGATCCGCCACATCACCGTCGGCCAGGATGCGCCGAGCGAACGAGCGGCCTCGGAGAGCGTGCGGACGTCGATGGCGCGCAGCCCGGCGTCGATCGACCGGTATGCGTACGGAAGCACGAGCACGACATAGGCGAAGGCGAGCCACAGCGTGCGGGCACCGAGGAAGTAGTTGACCCAGCTGTAGACCGGCGTCAGCCCGACGACCAACACGATCGCGGGGACGGTGAGTGGCAGCAGGCAGATGAATTCGACCAGACGCGACATCTTCGGCAGTCGCAACCGCACCCAGGTCATTGTCGGCACGAGCAGCACGAGCATCAGCACGACGGTCAGCACCGCGAGCTGGATGGAGGAGATGAATCCTTCCTTCAGCACCGGGTAGTCCGTGCTGACCTTCTCCACATCGGCGAGAGTGCGCCAGGTGTCGAGGGTGTGGCCTTTGCCGCCGGGGCCCTGAAGGGTGAACTCGAACATGCCGATCATCGGCATGGCGAAGAAGATCATGCAGACGGTGACGATCGTCCACCGCATCAGGGCTTGCTTGCGCCGGAACGCCGCGCGGCGTCCGCCGCTCATCGCTGCAACCACTTCGAGGCGCGGCGGTCGATGAGCGCGTAGATCGCCATCGCGATGGCGACGACCACGACCATCGCGAGCGCCATCGCCTTACCGACGTTCTCCTGACCGAGGAGCACCTCGGAGGAGAAGGTGGACGCGATCTGCTGCGGCACCAGCGGCGAGGCCTGAGTGATCAGGGCGGCGGCGGTGGCGTAGGCGGAGAAGGCGTTGGTGAACAACAACAGCAGCGCTCCGGCGAAGGACGGCGCGAGGATCGGCAGGCCGACTTTGCGCCAGAAGGTCCAGGTGGTGCCGCCCAGGGTCTCGGTGGCTTCACGCCACTGACTACGGATGCCTTCGACGGCGGGCAGGAAGACGATCACCATGAGCGGAATCTGGAAGTACAGGTAGACCAGCAGCAGGCCCTTGTCCCACTCGTACAGCCAGAGGCTGCCGCTAAGGTCGAGACCTGCTTTGCCGAGCCAAGTGGTGAGCAGGCCGGTGAATCCGAAGCTGGCGATGAAGGCGAATGCCAGTGCGACACCACCGAATTGGGCGAGGACGCCGGAGAGGGAGGTGACGAACCGCTTGAGCAGACCGTTCGGTTTGGCAGTGCTGATCGCGTACGCCAGCAGACCACCGACGACGCCGGCGATGACCGCGCTGTAGAACGACAGCAGCACCGATTTCTTGAGCGCTTCGAGGAAGACCGGCTCGGTCAGCGTCTGCACGTAAGCGGTGGTGGGTCGTCCCTGCGGGGTGAAGAACGCGCCGACCACCACGACGAGCGTCGGGATGATCAGGAAGACCGTGGTGTAGACGAAGAAGGGGGCGACGCCCAGGAGGGCGCCCGACGGTCGTCGACCGCCGCGCGCCCTCCCGGAAGTGGAGCGTTGCGCCATGAAGCGGCTCAGCCCATCGCCTTCGGCCAAGCGGTGGCGAGGATGCCCTTCGCCTTGTCCGTCTGGTCCGGAGTGGGGATCGTGACGTCCTCGGCCTTCGGCAGGGCAGCCGCGGCCGTCTTGTCGATGGTGCCGTCAGCGGTCATCGCGTCCATCAGCACCGGCGTCGCGCCGCCCTTCAGCCAGGCGTTCTGACCCTCGGGGCTGAACAGGTACTCCTGGAACAGTCGGGCCGCCGCCGGGTGCGGGGCGTCCTTGTTGACGGCCTGGTTGTAGAAGGTCTTCAGTGCCTTCGGCGGGCTCCAGAGCTCCCAGGTCTTCACCTTGGCCGGGATGGCCGTCTGGTTGTACGACCAGTCGAAGACCACCGGGGTCTGACCGGATTCGATCGTCGCCGGGGTGGGGTCGATCGGCAGGAAGTTGCCAGCCGACTTCAGCTTCTTGAAGTACTCGATGCCCTTGGCGGGGTCGTCGACGGCTCCACCTTCGTTGACCGAAACCATCTGGACGGCGACGAAGGCGGCTCCAGCCTTGGTGGGGTCGCCGTTGAGCGCGACCTTGCCCTTGTACTCCGGCTTGGCGAGGTCAGCCAGGGACGTCGGGGCAGGCACCTTCGCCGAGTCGTAACCGACGGTCATGAGGCCGGCGTAGTCGTTGACCCAGAGGCCGGTGGCTTCCTTGTTGGCTGCCGGGATCTTGTCGAACTTCTCCACCTTGTACGGGGCAAACATGCTGGTGTTCGCCAGTGCGACCGCGGTGCCAAGGTCGAACACATCGGGTGCGGTCTTCTGGCCCTTCAGCCGCTTGGCAGCTGCGATCTCGTCGGCGCTGGAGGCGTCCGGCTGAGCGCTGGTGATCTTGATCTCGGGGTACTTCTTCTGGAAGCCCTCGAGGATCTCCTTGTAGTTGGCCCAGTCCGGCGGGAGCGCGATGACGTTGAGCGCGCCTTCCTTCTTGGCCGCTGCGACGAGCTTGTCCATTCCGCCCATGTCGGCGGCGGACGTGGCGCTCTTGGCGTCCTTGCCACCGGCCGCGCCCGAGCCCGAGCCGGCGTTGGAGGACGAGGTGGATTCGTCGGTGGGGGCCGAGCAGGCGGCGAGGGAGAATGCGGTGAGCCCGGCGAGCGAGATCGCTGCGATCCGGGTGCGAACACGGGACATGCTGAAACCTTCCGATGGTTGGCAGGACCGGACTGGACCCATGCAGAAACTAGGGGCTTCCGGAAGCCGGAACGGTTGTGTTTCAACCCTGTTCGCCGTACCAATGGTGAAGGTTTGTGCGCTGTTCACCCCCGCTGTGACCCTAGTCTAAAAAATGCCCTTCCGCGTCGCAGACCGTGAAAGCTTGATGTCCGGGTGGGCGCCCGATAGCGTCCAGGGTTTGTGTCTTCCCTCGCCTGGCAGCCGTACTGGCGCCTGTTCCTCGGGGGAATTCGACAACAGGCCACCTACCGGTTGGCGATGCTCGGCGGACTCATCGCCAATGCCACGTTCGGTTTTCTGAAGACGGCCATCCTCAGCGCCACGGTCGTCGCCGGCGGCGGCGTGGTGGGTGGTTACGACGGGGCGATGATGGCCACCTACGTGTGGGTGGGCCAGGGCCTACTCGGTTCACTCAACCTCAACGGACGGCTCGACCTGGCGACCCGGATCAAGTCCGGGGAGGTCACCACCGACTTCCTGCGCCCGATCGATGTGCAGGGTGCCACCGTCGCCACCGAACTCGGCAAGGCCGTCTACGCGCTGCTGCCCCGAGGCGTTCCGAGCGTCCTCATCGGGGCACTCTTCGTCGGGATGGGTGCGCCCTCGTCGCTGAGTACATGGCTGCTGTCGGTGGTGAGCCTGGTGCTGGGTCTGATCGTTTCGCAGACCACGGTCTACGTGTTGGCCACGGTGGCCTTCTGGCTGATCGAACTCCGCGGCCTGCAGACGATGTACATGATGCTGTCGGGCTTCCTCGCCGGGCTCTTCGTGCCGGTCTCCCTCTTCCCGGGGTGGCTGGAAGCCATCGCCCACGCCACGCCGTTCCCGTCGATGATGCAATACCCGATCGACATCTTCACCGGTCACGGCGGCGTCGAACGTGTTGCGGCACAGGTCTTCTGGTTGATCGTGACGTGGATGGCCGGGGCGGCGCTGACCCGTGCCGGGCGCAAGAAGCTGGAAATCCAGGGTGGATAGCGCCTACCGGGCGGTGCTGGCCTCCCGCATGCGCAGCCAACGCTCCTACCGCACCAACTTCCGGCTCGACATCGCTTCGTCGACGCTGATCGGCCTCATCGAACTCGCCGAGATCTGGGTGCTCTTCCACGCCGTGGGTGTGCTGGGCGGCTACTCCTTCAAGGAGATCCTCCTCGTCTACGGCATCGCCGACCTCTGCTTTTCGCTCGCCGACCTCGTTGTCGGGCATTGCGACAACCTGCCCACCTACCTGCGGGCCGGCACCCTCGACGTCTTCTACCTGCGTCCGCAGCCGATCCTGGCGCAACTGATCACCAGCGACATATCGCTCAAACGGCTTTCCCGGGCGGCCGTGGCGGCCACTTGCATCGTCGTCGCGTTGTGGCTCAACGACATCGACTGGACGGCGGCCAAAGTGCTGCTGCTGGTGTTGAGCCTGGTCAGCGCCACGCTCATTTTCACCGCGCAGTACATCGCGGCGGCTGGCCTGCAGTTCTTCCTGATCAACGGCGCCGAGGCCACCAACGCCTTCGTCTACGGCGGGCGCTACGCGTCCACGCAGGTGGCGTCAGTGTGGACGAACCCGCTGAAGGTGATCTTCGGGTTCGTCTTCCCGATGGCCTTCGCAGCGTTCATCCCGTCGTTGTGGCTACTCGACAAGCCTGGACCGGCGATGTTCCCGTCGTGGCTGGCGTGGGCCACACCGGTGATGGCGGCATGGTCATGGGGAGTTGCGATGCTGTGCTGGCGCTGGGGTCTGCGGCACTACCAGGGCGGCGGCGGCTGACCGAGGCGTCAGGCCCCGCGCGTATCGCGCCTTGTCATGAAGCGCACCAGCCAGCCGATGAACAGCAGGGCGCCGGCGACCACAACGCCGACGACGAGTTGCGCCGCTCCTCGGTTGCCGCGCAACTCGTCCTCGAGGCTCGACAGGATCAACGCGATGACCAGCGGTCCGAAGATGAGGAGTGCGAGGGTGATGAGTACGACCTTCAGCGGCCCGAACCGCCGCGTGGAGGTGCCTGGGTCAAACTCCGCTTTGTGTGGTGTCGCCTGGGCTGCTGCGAAAGGCACGTCCTGAGTGCTCGCCAGGGCCGCGATCTCCTCGGCGAGGGCGAATGCCTCTCGCACACGGCCAGTCCGGTTGGCCTGCAACGGACGAGAGCCGAAAACCGTGAGTTCGCCGCGCGCGAACTCCACGACATGGTCGCCGGCGAACTCCTGGAGGCGGGCGTACAGCTCGGACGGCAGACCGGTGCGCAGATCGATCGGGCCACGAAGGCGAATCCGCAGCTACACCAGCGGCTGACGCACGCGACGCGGGCTGGGAGCGGTGACCTCCCACATGTCGCCGATCTCGATGAAGTGGCGCTCGGACGTCCGCACCGCCTCACTGACAGCCACCCGCTCCTGCGCGAAGAGACTTCCGGCGTACTGCGAAGCCATCGACGAACGCACGTACCGAAGGCCGTTCACGCGTGCGAACTCGGCGAGTCCGGCCGCTTGCGCGCTTTGCCTCCAACCGTCGTAGGTGGCGTAGACGCCGCACGCCGCAACCAAACCCACCAGCGGCGTACGCCCCGCCGTCCCGGTTGCCCACCGCCGCCATGATCACCAACGCGACCAGAGGCACGAGCAACAGCAGCAGCGAAACGGTCAGGCCCATCGTCAGCCTCGGGCTCGCACCCACGGCGCGCATGCGTGCTCCGAATCCGCCGGCCTGCAGCGGTGCGTAGTCGAACCGATCGGCAATTATTGCCCTTCGCATCCTCTCGTCCGTCGTCAGATGATGCCTCAGCGGCGGCTAAAGTTGGCCGGTCCGCTGCCGCAGGAGGGGCCCATGATCATCGAGACGCAAGGGCTCACCCGGGAGTTCAAGCGCCGCGCGAAAGGTCTTTCGCGCACCACCCTGACCGCCGTCGACCATCTCGACCTGCAGGTGCAGCGCGGGGAATCAGTGGGCTACATCGGCGCCAACGGTGCTGGGAAGTCGACCACGATCAAGATGTTGGTGGGCATCCTCGTGCCCACTGCGGGATCGGTGCGCACATGTGGCCTCGACCCGCTGACCCAGCGCAAAGACCTGGCGCGCCGCGTGGGTGTGGTCTTCGGTCAGCGCTCGCAGCTGTGGTGGGACCTCCCGGTGGGCGAATCGTTCTCGATCCTCGCGGCCATCCATCGCATCCCTGATGAGGCTGCGCGGCGCCGGCGAGACGAACTCATCGAGCAGCTCGACATGGCGGAGTTCCTCGACACTCCCGTACGTCAGCTCTCCCTCGGGCAGCGCATGCGGGCGGAGGTGGCTGCGGCGCTGCTGCACTGCCCCGAATTGGTCATCCTCGACGAACCGACCATCGGTCTGGACGTGCTCAGCAAGCAGCGGCTGCGCGACTTCCTGATCGCCGAACGTGCCGAGCACGGCACGACGCTGCTGCTGACCACCCATGACATGGGCGACATCGAGCGGTTGTGCGACCGAGTGCTGGTGGTCGATCACGGCCGGCTAGCCTACGACGGCACGCTGGCCGGACTCTCGGCCCAGGTGGGTGCGCAACGGGTCTTGGTGCTCGATCTCGCCGACGCCGGACCCGACCTGATCGACATCCCCGGCGCGACCCACCTCGGCAGCGAAGCAGACGGCATGCGCCAACAACTGGCGTTCGACCCGTCCGCCACCACGGCCGCGGCGCTTCTGGCCGAGGTGGGCAAGCGTGCCGAGGTGCGCGACCTGGCGATCGAGGAACCGGACATCGAGGACGTCGTCCGCCGCATCTACCTCAGCCGCCGATGAACGAAGACCTACGCGACCAGGCGTACGCGATCGTCCGGCTCGTGCCGCCCGGCCGCGTGGTCAGCTACGGCGACATCGCCGACATGTTGCAACTCAACCCCCGATCGGTCGGACGCTTCATGTCGATCAGCCAGCCCGAGCACGAGTTGCCGTGGTGGCGGGTGACCAACTCCTACGGCGACCCGCCGGCGCATCTGCGCGACGCGGTGTTCGCCCGCTGGGCGGATGAGGGTATTTCATTGAAAACCAACGGGATTGGCTGCCGTATCAAGCACTACCGCGTCGATCTGGCCCAACTCGCCGACGAAGCCGAAGCACTTCTCGGCCCGCTGCCGGGAGTCTCGGCGTAGGTCTACTTCTCGGCGCGACGGCGGTCACGCTCGACGCGCGACCGGGCCAGTCCCGACGCCATCAATCCCGCGCTGAACAGGCTCACCAGAACGATGACCGGCAAGGGCAGGAAGCGTGGGGCCAGCACGATGGCCACGATGTAGAGCACGGCGCCCGCGACGATCAGCAACCGCGAGTTCGCCGGTTCACGTGCGGGGCGCGTCGAGGCGTCCTGTGCTTCGTCGACAGGAAACGGATCAGCCTGGGTGAGGGTCATGTGCACGGCATCGAAGTAGGGAACTGGCTCCTTGGCAGCGGCGAGCATGACGAACACATCGCCGTCGCCTTCCGGCAGGGTGATCGAGCCGTCCGCCTGGCTTGTTGGCGCACCTCGATCTGCGCGGCACCCGGCGGGCGCGGCACCCGCAGGACGTCCTGCTTGGCGTGCATGCGGAAGGACCGCCCGTCGACGATGAGTTCCACACCCACGGCCGGCACGACGACCTACGTGCTGCGCCGGAGATAGATGAATGCCATCGCGGGCGCCTAGAAGGTGAGCAGCATCCTGGTGTTCCCCAATGTATTGGGCTTCACCCGGTCGAGGTCGAGGAACTCGGCCACACCTTCGTCGTACGACTGCAGCAACTCGGCGAAGACGGTCGGCTCGACCGGGGCGCCGTCGATCTCCACAAACCCGTGCCGCGCGAAGAAGTCCGTCTCGAAGGTCAGACAGAAGACGCGTGCCACGCCGAGATCCTTTGCGCGGGTGAGCAATTCGTCCACCAGCAGGCTTCCCACCCCGCGGCCCTTGGCGCTGCGGTCGACGGCCAGCGTGCGGATCTCGGCGACGTTCTCCCACATCACGTGCAGCGCGCCGCAGCCGACGATCACCTCGTCGATCTCGGCGACGACGAACTCCTGCAACGACTCGTAGTACGACACCGCCGGCTTGGGCACGATCGCCCGGGAATCGACGTACGGCGCCGTCACCTCACGGATGCGTCGGACGTCAGACGCACGCGCCGCACGGATCACGATCTGCGAATCAACCACGACGGGACACGCTACTCCCCCGGCGCGCCACGAACGTAGACCTTCCGGCAGCACGCCCGACCCAGCCCGTCACCCGACCCACAAACGCGGCCCCTCCAGCAGCAAACGCGGCCTCTCTTCGCAGACGCGGCCGTTGCAGCTAGCGCGTTTGCGTGAAACCGCCGCGTTTGTTTGGGACGCGAGCCCGATGACGCTTCTCTGGCGTGGCACGCTCGGCCCCGTCGTGCCCGCCGACCAGCCCCACCCCGACCCACAAACGCGGCCCTTCCAGCAGCAAACGCGGCCCCTCTTCGCAGACGCGGCCGTTGCAGCTAGCGCGTTTGCGTGAAACCGCCGCGTTTGCGACGAGGTGGCGCGCTTGTCCACAAGGACAGGCGCATCACGGGTTGCTCCACAGGCGCAGGTGCGGTGCTGACGTCGGACGTCCGTCGTCACCACCCTCCTGCCATGACGCATCCAATCAATCTTCACCAGCGAGCCGAACTGCTACGCGCCGGCCACAGCGATCGTGATCTGCGGACGCAGGTCATGAACGGCGAACTCCGGCGCTACTGGCGCGGCATCTACGGCGCGCCCGAAGCCGACCGCTACGAACTCGCACATCGAACGGTCTTGGCCGCGGCCCGGACTGCGACCAGCGAGAAGGTGGTCTCGCACCAGTCCGCAGCCGTGCTGCACAACCTCCCGCTGCTCGACCTCGACCTCGGCCGCGTCCACTTCACCGCTGACCGCAGAGCTGGCGGCACTCATCGGACCTGCGTGATCCACGCGGCCCCGTTGCGCAAGCGGGACGTCGTCCAACTCGGCGGGGTGCGCGTGACCTCTGTAGCTCGGACCGCCGTGGACGTCGCACGCGCAAGCCGGACGTTTCCCTCGGCACTCGCCGTCTTCGATGCCGCGCTTCGCAGCGGCGTGACCTCCGACGAACTGCAACGCGTCATCGCGCAGAGCGCCGGTCGCAAGGGCGTGGCGATGGCTCGGCACGCGTTCCAGGAGGCGGACGGTCTCGCGGAATCACCCGGCGAGTCCTGGAGCCGCTTCTTGATGAGCCAGTGGTCGGAGATTCCACCGCCGACACTGCAGTGCCCGATTCGGCTGGAGACGGGCGAGATGGCCTATGCCGACTTCGGGTGGTACATCGACGGACGATTGGCGGTGATCGGCGAGTTCGACGGAATGGTGAAGTACCGCTTGCTCGTGAGCGTCGGCGACACCCCTTCGGACGTCGTCATCCGCGAGAAGCATCGCGAAGACCTCATCCGCGCCCTCGGCATCATCGTCGTCCGCTGGACCTGGGCTGACCTGCAGGATCCCCATCTGTGGCGCGCCCGCCTGCGACGGGCGCTCGCGGAGTTCGACCTGCTCGCGGCCTGACCCGCCCCCAGAAACGCGGCCCTTCCAGCACCAAACGCGGCGCCTGTTCACAAACGCGCTAGCTGCAACCGCCGCACCCGCCAGCAAAGGCCGCGTTTGCGCGGGGAAGTCGGGCTCCCAACCCAGCCAAAGGTGGAGGGCACTACCGCAGCCCCAGCGTCCAACCCGTCACAACCCGATCCACAAATGCGGCGCTTCCAGCACCAAACGCGGCGCCTGTTCACAAACGCGCTAGCTGCAACCGCCGCACCTGCCGACAAGGGCCGCGTTTGCGTGGGAGCCGGACAGACGAAAGCGCCCGGCGAATCCGGCCGGGCGCTTCCGAGATGAGATGAGCTGACTACTCGTTCTTGCCGAGGTCGACACCGTCGACGATCGCGGCGGTCTCGGCCTCGAGGGAGTCCGGGGCCGTCGCACGCGGCGAACCCTTGAAGGTGAAGGAGTCGTCCTTGCCGTCGCCGGTGGCGTCGACCAACACGATCTCTCCGGCACCGAGCTCGCCGTAGAGCAACTTCTCCGACAGCTGGTCCTCGATCTCGCGCTGGATGGTGCGACGCAGCGGACGCGCGCCCAGGGCGGGGTCGTAGCCACGCTTGGCCAACAGGGACTTCGCGGTCGGGGTGAGCTCGATCGCCATGTCCTTGTCCTTCAGACGCTCGTCGAGGCGAGCGATCATCAGGTCGACGATCTCGACGATCTCCTCCTGGCTCAACTGCGGGAAGACGATGGTGTCGTCAACACGGTTCAGGAACTCCGGGCGGAAGTGCTGCTTGAGCTCTTCGTTGACCTTCGCGCGCATCTTGTCGTAACCGGTGGCGGTGTCGCTGCCGGAAGCGAAGCCCAGCGAGACGCCCTTGGCGATGTCGCGCGTGCCGAGGTTGGTGGTCATGATGATGATCGTGTTCTTGAAGTCGACCACCCGGCCCTGGCTGTCGGTCAGGCGACCGTCCTCCAGGATCTGCAACAGGCTGTTGAAGATGTCGGGGTGAGCCTTCTCGACCTCGTCGAAGAGCACCACGGAGAACGGCTTGCGGCGCACCTTCTCGGTGAGCTGACCGCCCTCGTCGTAACCCACGTATCCCGGAGGCGAACCGAACAGGCGCGACACGGTGTGCTTCTCGGAGAACTCCGACATGTCGAGCGTGATCAGCGCGTCGTCGTCACCGAAGAGGAACTCGGCCAACGTCTTGGCCAGCTCGGTCTTACCCACGCCGGTCGGGCCGGCGAAGATGAACGAGCCACCCGGACGACGGGGGTCCTTCAGGCCGGCACGCGTACGGCGGATCGCCTGCGACAGCGCCTTGATGGCTTCGTCGTTACCGACGACACGCTTGTGCAGCTCCTCCTCCATGCGCAGCAACCTCGACGACTCCTCCTCGGTGAGCTGGAACACCGGGATTCCGGTGGACGCAGCAAGCACCTCGGCGATGAGCTCTTCGTCGACCTCGGCCACGACGTCCTGGTCGCCGGCCTTCCAGGCCTTCTCGCGGGCCGCCTTCTCGTCGATCAGCTTCTTCTCGTCGTCGCGAAGGGACGCAGCCTTCTCGAAGTCCTGACCATCGATCGCCGATTCCTTCTCCCGACGCACGTGCGCGATCTTCTCGTCGAACTCGCGCAGGTCGGCCGGGGCCGTCATGCGACGGATGCGCAGGCGAGCGCCCGCTTCGTCGATGAGGTCGATGGCCTTGTCGGGCAGGTGACGGTCGTTGATGTAGCGGTCGGCCAGGTTGGCCGCCGACACCAGCGCGGCGTCGGTGATCGTGACGCGGTGGTGCGCCTCGTACCGGTCGCGCAGACCCTTGAGGATCTCGATCGCGTGGGCGATCGAGGGCTCGTGCACCTGGATGGGCTGGAAGCGGCGCTCGAGAGCGGCGTCCTTCTCGATGTGCTTGCGGTACTCGTCGAGCGTCGTCGCGCCGATCGTCTGCAGCTCACCCCGGGCGAGCATCGGCTTCAGGATCGACGCGGCGTCGATCGCGCCTTCGGCGGCACCGGCACCGACGAGGGTGTGGATCTCGTCGATGAACAGGATGATGTCGCCGCGGGTGCGGATCTCCTTGAGCACCTTCTTGAGGCGCTCCTCGAAGTCACCGCGGTATCGCGAACCAGCCACGAGCGAGCCGAGGTCGAGGGTGTACAGCTGCTTGTCCTTGAGGGTCTCAGGGACGTCGCCGCGCACGATGTCAGCGGCCAGGCCCTCGACGACGGCGGTCTTGCCGACGCCGGGCTCACCGATGAGCACCGGGTTGTTCTTGGTGCGGCGCGACAGCACCTGCATGACCCGCTCGATCTCCTTCTCACGACCGATGACGGGGTCGAGCTTGCCCTCGTGGGCAGCCTGGGTGAGGTTGCGACCGAACTGGTCGAGCACCAGCGACCCGGCCGGCTGACCGGCCTCCGGGCCACCCTGACCGACGCCTGCGCCGGCCTTCTCCGCACCCTGCTGACCGGAGTTGAAGCCGGAGACCAGTTGGATGACCTGCTGACGAACGCGCGGTAGATCGGCACCCATCTTCACCAGCACCTGGGCGGCGACGCCTTCACCCTCGCGGATCAGGCCGAGCAAAATGTGCTCGGTGCCGATGTAGGAGTGGTTGAGCTGCAGGCCCTCGCGCAGCGACAGCTCCAGCACCTTCTTGGCGCGCGGAGTGAACGGGATGTGACCCGACTGCGGCTGGTGGGAGGGGCCGATGATCTCCTGCACCTGCTCACGCACGGCCTCCAGCGAGATGCCGAGCTGCTCCAGGGCCTTGGCGGCGACGCCTTCGCCCTCGTGGATCAGACCGAGCAGGATGTGCTCGGTGCCGATGTAGTTGTGGTTGAGCATGCGCGCTTCCTCTTGGGCAAGCACCACCACCCGGCGCGCACGGTCGGTGAACCGTTCAAACATGTCTTCTCCCTCAGGCTGCGTACTCGTTCGATGCTAGTCGGAGCGCCTTCGCCGATGGAGCCCTTCGGCTCCTTCGGCAACCGCGACCGATCTCTGCGGGTGACAACGCCACCGGTATCCAATGTGTTCCGTCCGGATTACGCGCTGGGCGAAATCCTGTCTTAGCAGGACAACTACCATCCGGCTCATGGTGCAGTTTGTGGTCGACGCCTTCGGCACTGCGGTCGGCGTGAAATGTGATCCGCAGGCGCGCGGACGGCTCATGGAGCAGTGGAACCGTTGCCTCACCGACAGGGAGCCGGAGACCACGGTGACCCACACGGGCGGCGATCTCACCAACGCGGCCGACTATTCCTTGTCGTCGACCCTGACTGTGGCGGCGATCAGTGCCCAGTCGGGCCAGCGCCTGATGTTCCACGCTTGTGGACTCGCTGATCCGCAGAGCGGCCGGGTCGCGGTGCTGGTGGCACAGTCGGGCACCGGTAAGACAACGGCCTCCATCCGGCTCAGCCAGGCGGGTCTCGGATATGTCTCCGACGAGACGATCGCCATCGACGACGACCTCTCGGTGCGCCGGTATCCCAAACCCTTGTCGATCGTCGACGACCCGGGATTCCCCTACGAGAAATCGCAGCACAGCCCGGACGACCTCGGCATGGCACCACTGAACGAACTCCCACTGACAGCGGCGGCGGTCGTGCTGCTCAACCGCGACCGGGAGGGCGCCAGCGAGCCAGCACTGAGCAGCGTCGATCTCATCGACGGCCTGGTGCGCGTCATCCCGCAGACCTCGGCACTACCCAGTCTGCGCGACCCCCTCGCCAAGCTGGCTACTGCGGTCGAGTCGATCGGCGGGCTGCTGGAACTCACCTACTCCGAGATCCACGAGGCCAAGGCGTTGCTGACCGAATTGCTCTCGGCACCCCCGCGCTCATCGGCATCCGGTTTCTCCCACCACCCGCCGACGAACGACCTCACCACCCATGGCGCGCCCGTGCAGGTGACCCCTCCCGAGCGGGTCGGAGCGGTGCGCCGAGCGCCGTACCTCGATGCGATCAGCCAGGACGGTCGGGTGCTGCTGCTCGTAGGCACCAGCTGCCTGGTGCTCGACGGCCCGGGGGCAGTGCTGTGGCTCGCGGCGAATGAGAAGCTCGCGATCGCCGAAGCCGTGCGGCGCAGCCGTGAACTGCTCGGTGACCACCCCGATGCCGACTCGCTGGTGCATGCTGCGACCCTCGAACTCATCTCCCACGGCATCCTGCTGCCGGTCGACGAGCCGCCGGTGAGCGACGAAGCCCAGCCACCAGCGAACTGACGAGTCCCGTCAAGATCTGCGCGGTGTCCGCCGCGACCTCGGGGCCGCGCCGGTAGGGGTCGGGCACGTCGTGCTCGGGCAGGACGCGTGGACGGGTTGCCACGACCGCGTCGATCAGCTCCCGACCACCCAAGCCCTCGTGGCGCCCGGCTTCCTCGACGAACTGCGCCAGCACGAAGGTCCGACGCATCAGGGCCGGCGATTCCTCCATCACCCAGAGACGTTGACGCGCCTCCATCGTCAAGATGAGATCTGCCGAAGAGGCCATCGCGGGCACGAACTGGCGCGACCGAAAGTCCGCCAACGACGCTCCGCGCTGCTCCACTTGCGCGGCCATGAGCGGGTCGGCCGGGCTGTCGACCAAAGCTGCCGTGCCGGCCGAGCTGAAACCCCAGGTGGTGTCAGTGTCGTCGCTCAGGTGACGTGCGAGCGCCTCGGCGTACGGCGACCGGCAGATGTTGCCAGTGCACACGAAGATCACATGCGGCATGACAGGAACCCTGTCACACAGCCTCTCCACGCGCCTTCTTGGCACGATCGACGCTTTGTTGCAGCGCCGCCAGCAGATCGATGACCTCACCCTGCGACTCCGCCGCCTCCGCGACAGGCTTCACCTCGCCACCCTTGAGCTTGGCCTCCACCACGGCCTTCACGGCTTCTTCGTAGTCGTCGGTGTAGGCGTCCGGCTCGTAATCGCCGGCGAGCGACTCAACCAACATGTGAGCCATCTCGGTCTCGGCCTTCTTCACCTTGGTGTCGTCGTCGTCAAGCACCCCGAACTCCGCCGCGCGCACCTCGTCAGGCCACAGCAGGGTCTGCAGCACGATGACGTCGCCGCGCACGCGCAGCAGGCCAACGGTCATGCGGGTGCGCAACGACACGGTGACCAGCGCGACCCGGTCGGTCTGCTCCAGAGCTTCACGCAGGAGCACGTACGGCTTGACGGCAGATTTGTCGGGTTCGAGATAGTACGACTTGTCGAGCAGCAACGGATCGATCTGCTCGACCGGCACAAACCGGTCGACAGCGATCTCCTTGGTGGTGCTGATCGGAAGATCGGCGAGGTCTTCGTCGGTGAGCACCACCATGTCGCCCGACTCGGTCTCGAATCCCTTGGCGATGTCGTCGTAGGAGACCTTCTCGCCGTCGATCGAGCACACCCGCTGATATTTGATCCGACCACCGTCGGTGCGGTGCACCTGACGGAACTGGACGTCGTGATTCTCCGTGGCCGAGTACAACCGCACCGGCACGTTGACCAGGCCGAAGGAGACCGCGCCCTTCCAAATTGCTCGCATCCGTCAAGATTGCCCCATGCGCCCCATGCTCGCCACCCCCGCCGACGCGGTGCCGTCCACGGACCTGTGGCGTCACGAGGTCAAGTGGGACGGCATGCGGGCACTGATCGACATCCGCGACCACCAGGTGCGGGTCTTCAGCCGCACCGAACGCGACATCACCGTCGCCTTCCCCGAGTTCGTTAGCCAGGCTGCAGGACTGATCGATTTCGAGGATCTGCTGCTGGACGCCGAGGTCGTCGTGATGCACCAAGGACGACCGTCATTCAGCTCGTTGGCCGAGCGCTTCAACGTCGTCGACGCGACCACTGCCCAGCAACTGGCGGCGACCGCGCCGGTGACCGCGATGGTCTTCGATGTGCTGCGGGTGATGGGCACGCCCGTGATGGGCCAGACCTGGACCGCCCGGCGCACCATGCTGGAGAGCATCGACATCACCTCGCGCTGGGTGACCGTGCCGCCGGTCTTCACCGACGGCCACTCCCTGCTGGCTGCCACCGCCGACCAAGGCATCGAGGGCATCGTGTCCAAACGCATCGACGCCACCTACCGACCCGGGGCCCGCAGTGACGACTGGCTGAAGTCAGTGCATCGACGCACCGGCAGTTACGTGATCGTGGGCTGGCGCCGGGAGAAGGGCCGATCGGCCCTGGGATCAGTGCTGCTGGCCGAACCAACGTCAGCGGGCCTGGCCTATCGCGGACGCGTCGGATCGGGCCTGGCCGGACGCCGCGGGGTGGCTCTGGCCCAACAGTTGTTGCCCCTGCGCCGGGACGACAACCCCACCGTCACGGGCGTCCCCGTCGAGGACGCGCGCGACTGCATCTGGGTGGAGCCCGCGATCGTCGCCGACGTGGAGTTCCACGGACTCTCCGAAGCCGGACGGCTGCGGCAGCCGTCCTGGCGCGGAGTGCGTGCCGACCTCGAACCAGCTGATTTGTTCGCCACCGCAGCATCCGAGCAGGAGGATGAATAGATGGCACCGGAGAAAGTGACCGTGGAGGTCGAGGGGCGCACGTTGGGATTGTCGAACCTCGACAAGGTGCTCTACCCCGGCACCGAGACCACCAAGGGCGAGGTATTGCACTACTACGCCACGGTGGCACCGGTCTTGCTGCCGCAAATGCGTGATCGCCCGGTCACCCGCATTCGTTTTCCCGAAGGCGTGGGCGGCATCAGCTTCTTCGAGAAGAACCTCCCCTCCGGGGCTCCGGAATGGTTACCCAGAGTGACGATCGGGTCACACAGTTCGCGCGGAAGTGGCGATTCAGTCACTTACCCACTGGTAACAAATGTGGCCGCCCTGACCTATTTGGTCAATCTCGCGTCCCTGGAACTGCATGTGCCTCAATGGCAAGTCCAAGACGATCATCCGACTAATCCCGACAGACTGGTCGTAGACCTCGATCCGGGCGCTCCGGCCGGATTGTCCGAATGCGCCACCTTGGCGCTCGCTGTTCGTGAACGTCTGCACACCCTCGGATACGACCGCACGATTCCGGTCACTTCAGGAAGCAAGGGCCTCCAAATATATGCCGCGTTGGACGGCAGCCAATCAAGTGACGAGGTGCGGGATGGAATGCGCGAATTGGCGCAGGCCCTGACCCGCGATCTTCCCGACCTGGTGGTGTGGAAGATGACCACCAGCCTGCGCAAGGGGAAGATCCTGCTCGACTGGTCGCAGAATGTGGCCGCCAAGACGACCATCTGCCCTTACTCGTTGCGGGCGAAAGACCGCCCCACGGTGGCCGCCCCGCGCACCTGGCAGGAACTGGAGGCCGACGACGCTGCCCCCGGCCGCCTGCAGCAGCTCGACTACGAGGAGGTGCTCGATCGGCTCGACAAGGACGGCGACCTCATGGAGTCGATCACTGAGTCCTGAAATGCCCATCAAGCCGTGGGCAACGATCGAGGGGAGCCACCGATTACCGGTGACTCCCCTCGATCGCATTCCCTCTGCTGATCACATGATCGACACAATTGATCAGTGCGCTGCGGCGTATGCCTCTTGCACCTCGCGCGAAACGCGGCCGCGCTCGCTGACCGAGAAGCCATTCGCGCGGCCCCATTCACGCACCTTGTTGAGGTCTTCGCGGGCGGTGCTGGCCGGACGTGCACCGCGAGCCGTGCGACCCTTCACCCGACGCGCATTACCGACCCAATTGGCGAGGTCGTCGCGCAACTGCGCTGCATTGCGCTCGGAGAGATCGATCTCGTACACAACGCCGTCCAGTCCGAACGAGACCGTCTCGGCCGCATCGCTGCCGTCGATGTCATCGATCAACTTGATCTGAACATGCTGCGCCATCGTTGTCCTCCGTGGGGGCAAATAGATTGTTGCCGGCCCGTTCGAGCCGGCACCAGACAATTTACCGCCTCGATGCACCTTTTGGGAATTCGAAAGTCACCGAAAGTGCAATTCAGGAATGATCGGACGGCGGCGGGCCGATTTCGTGGTCCCGCTCCCATTGCGCCTGAGCGATGCGCTCACGACGGTCACCCTCGAGGATGTGCTTCATGATGACGTAGAACAAGTAGAGCAGCCCGATGGACGGAATCAGGGTCGCGATGTAGGGCCACACGGTCACCAAGAATAGAACGACACCGGCAGCTGGCCGCTGCCGGTGTCAACGGCAACCGCCGAACCCAGGGGTTACTCCGCGTAATCGACGACCAACCGGGCACCACCGCCGGGCCCGACCACCAACGGCAGGTTGTCGATCAGCCGGGTGGTGCCCACCTTGGCCGCCACCGCCAGCAACGCCGGACCGCGGTACCACTCCGGCACCTCTTCCAGCGTGGTCGGGTGCACCAGCACCAGGTAGTCAACGGCTGCTAACGGCTCGCGCACCAGCACGTCGCGCGCCGCACGACGGATGGCCGCCGGCCCGCTCACCGCCATGTCGCCACCGGCACGCAACGCACTCGACAGGCTCAGCGCTACCTCGCGGTCACTGGGCGACAGGTAGGTGTTGCGGCTGCTGAGCGCCAGACCGTCGTCCTGGCGCACCGTGGGCACGGGCAGGATCTCCACCGGGAAATCAAGGTCGCGCACCATCCGTCGGATCAGCAGCAACTGCTGAGCATCCTTCTGACCGAAGAAGGCCCGGTCGGGTTGGACGAGGTGCAACAGCTTGGCCACCACGGTCAGCACGCCGTCGAAGTGCCCCGGACGCGAGGCACCCTCCAGCACATCACCGAGCGGGCCGGCCGAAACGCGCACGCCTGGCTCGCCGTCGGGATATACGACGTCCGGGCTGGGCGCGAAGACCACCTCGGCGCCGAACTCCCGACAGATCTCGACGTCGGCCTCGAAAGTGCGTGGGTAGCGCGAGAGGTCTTCGCCCTGCGCGAACTGCAGCGGGTTGAGGAAGATCGTCACGATTACGTGGTCGACCTGTTCACGGGCCCGCTTGATGAGTTCGGCGTGGCCGCTGTGCAGTGCGCCCATGGTCATCGTCACCCCGACGGTGCCGGTGAGCTTGCGGCGGGCGGCGGCAAGCTCGGCGCGGCTGTGGGCGATGGTCAGATCGGTCACGCGTCCTCCTGCGAGAGCAGAGCGGTCAGGGGTGCCACCGTCTCCGCCGGCAGTGCCCTGCGGCGGGCGGTCCGCTCGAGGGTGGCGCGGGCCATCGCACGATACGCCATGCGGACGTCCTGCGTGAGCACTCCAAGATGAGCGCGGACGGTGTCGACGTCGCCGCGGGCCACCGGGCCGGTGAGGGCCTTGTCGCCCCGCTCCAACGCATTCTCCAAGCTGGCCTCGAGCAAGGGACGAAGGATGCGCGACGGGTCATCGATGCCGACCTCGCGCAGCACCTGCTGCGACTGGCCGACCAAGGTCACCAGGTGATTCGAGCCGTGCGCGAGAGCGGCGTGGTAACGCGCCCGATCGTCCTCGTGCAGGGCGAACGGATCACCGCCGAGATCGACGACCAGCGCCTCACCGATCAGTTGCGCTCCCGGCGATCCGGTGACCGCGAACGGGGTGCCGATGATCCGAGCCAGGTCGCGCGCCTCACCGGTGAAGGTCATCGCCGGGTGCATCGCCACCACATCACCGCCGGCGTCGAGCACCGGCTGCAGCACGGACGGGCCGTGGAAGCCGCTGGTGTGCACCACCAATTTGCCTCCGTGCCACGCGTTTTCGGTGCCCAGCCCGGAAGCGAGTGGTGCGAGTGCATCGTCCGGCACGGTCATCAGCACGACATCGACGGCGGCGATCACCTCCGGGATCGGGACGATCGGCACGCCCGGCAGTAACTGCCGCGCCCGCTCCCGCGATGCCTCGCTGACCGCGGAGGCCGCGACGATCTCGTGGCCGGCGGCCCGGAAGGCCGCCCCCAACACTGCCCCGACCTTGCCCACTCCGACGACGCCGATACGCAGGGCAGGCGGTTGCTCCATCACACGTGCGACGCTACCTGCGCGCGTAGGCTGCGCGGGTGCCCACCCCACGACCGCTTCCGCTGATCTGGCACGAGGCGCTCTATGGCGAGGCCGGGTTCTACCGACGCCCCGAAGGGCCGGCCGGCCACTTCGCCACCTCATCCCAGGGCCTACCGGGGGTCGACGAACTGCTCGCCGAATGCGTCCTTGCACTCTGCCGACGACACAATCTGCGAGGAGTTGTCGAAATCGGTTGCGGCAGAGGTGAATTGCTCATCCTAGTCCACCGGATGGCGCCCGATCTCGAACTCACCGGCGTCGACATCGTCGACCGTCCGCACGATTTGCCCGCCGACATCGCCTGGCTGCGCTCCCCCGGCGGCGATGAACTCCCAGAACAACTGAACGACCTGCGCGAGACCTTGGTGTTCGCCCACGAATGGCTGGACGTCGTGCCGTGCGAGATCGCCGTGGCGACCGATGACGGCGTCCGAGTGGTGGGTGTGGTGGACGATTCGCTCCTCCCGGCGCGTCCGCTCAGCTCGGCGGAAACCGCCTGGTGCGAGCGCCATTGGCCAACGTCCGCGCCAGTCGTTGAGATCGGACTCGCCCGCGACAAGGCGTACGACGGGTTACGCCGGCGACTGACCGACGGCCTGCTCGTCTGTGTCGATTACGGACACACCCGCACCGGTCGACCATCCGAGGGCACCTTCGTCGGCTACCGCGACGGCTCGATCTGCCCGCCCGCCTTCGACGGATCGTCCGATCTCACCGCGCACGTCGCCATGGACAGCCTCGGCGCCGATCACATTGCGCTGCAAGCAGATATGGCCCGCGAGCTGCTCGATCCGCCGGACAGGCCCGACCACGCCCTGGCCGGTCAGGACCCGCAGCGCTACCTGGAAGCGTTGCGCCGCCGGTCAGCATGGACTGCCTTCACCGCACCCAGCGGACTCGGCGGATTCTGGTGGGCGATCGAGACCATCACTTGAGCGGTCGCAACGACTTGATGATTGCGTTGAGGTCCGCGTCGGGCATCTTGTACGTGCCGTCGTAACGACGGGAGATCAACAGCATCGTCGACATCCCGTTGCCGCTGAAGGCCACCGTGCGCAGCTCGTACTGCCGCGCGGCGCATTTCTCCGGCTCGGCCTTCGCCTTCTTCACGACGATCAACGACTCGACAGCGGACGTCTTGCCGTTGTTCACGCTGATCTGCCTGGTGCGCGGTTCACTGACTTCGCCGTACGTCTTGGTGTCGTTGTTGTACGCGACAAAGCGTGCTGCCTTGTAGACAACATCGGGAGCCGCCGCAGCCGGGTCACGCTGACCTATGCTCACGAAGCCGAGGAAGCCGGACTGCTGGTCATTGTCGGTGGCGCAGAAGCCCTCCTGGAAGAGACTGGCTCCGGACGCCACACCGACTCGAGCGACCTCCGGATCGTTTCGGGACTGTCTACTTCTTCGGACGCAACGACTTGAGGATGGCCTCGACGTCAGAATCGGGAATCCTGGACGTGCCGTCCTGTTGACGGGAGATCAGCAGCATCGTCGACACGCCGTTGCCGGTGAACGCCACGGTGCGCACCTCGTACTTTTTCGCGGCGCACTTCGTCGCATCGACCTTGCCGTTGTCGACCACGAGCAGAGACTCAACGGCGGTCGTCATGCCGCCGTTGACGGTGATCTGGCGGGTACGGGTCTCGCTGGTCTTGGCGTACTTCTTGGTGTCCTTGTTGTAAGCAATCAGTCGAGCCGCCTTGTACACCACGTCGGGCGCCGCCTCGGCGGGGTCACGCGTCCCGATATTCACAAACCCGGTGAAGCCCGACGGCTGCGATTTTGTGGTGGCGCAGAAACCTTCGTCGAAGGTGGATGGCGCCGACGTCACCACCGTCGTGTCCTCCTGGTTCTCCTTGAGCCATCCATACACGTACGTCTTGCCCTTGGGTCGCCATTTATCACCGGTGGGCACCTCGTACACGGCCTGAGCAGTTTCTTTGCCCTCGATGATCCTCCAGCCCGGGTTGATCCGTGGACCGTACTTCGTTTCGAGGGCCACATTGGGATCGGTAGAACTCGAAGAGCTGCTGGATGAGGTGGTCACTGACGACATGGTCGACGACCCACCGGACGTGGGCGAGGTCGGGTTCGTGGTCGTGGTCGTGGAACCGGCTGATTCGTCGTCTCCGCCCCGGGTCAGGGCAAAAACGCCGACGCCCACCATCAACGCGGCGGCCAACCCCCCGGCGATGATCGCGATCTTCTTGTTGTTGCCCGGGCCACCCTGGCCAGCCCCCGCCGACGGCCCCGATTCGGGCTGCATATAGCGCTCGTAGTACCGGTTCTGTGGTGAGGTGGGCTCCGGCCCTTGCATGCTGTTCCCCTGATCGGCCATGACCAGACCGTACCGACCTCCGGACGACTTCGGGGCCGGCTACTTCTTCGGACGCAACGACTTGATGATGCCGTCGACCTCAGAGTCAGGCATGTTGGATGTGCCGTCCTGTTGGCGGAAGATCAGCAGCATCGTCGACCCCTTGTTACCGGTGAAAGCCACGGTGCGCATCTCGTACTTCTTCGCGTCGCAGGACTTGGCGTCGACCTTGCCGTTGTCGACCACCAGCAGCGATTCGACCGCCGTCGTGCTGCCGTTGTTCACCGTGATCTGGCGGGTGCGGGTCTGGCTGATCGGGGCGTACTTCTTGGTGTCCTTGTTGTAGGCGATCAACCGAGCCGCCTTTGACACCACATCCGGCGCCGCCTCAGCGGGGTCGCGGGTGCCGATGTTGACGAATCCGATGAAGCCGGAATCCTGCCTCTTGGCAGACGCGCAGAACCCCACGTCGTACGTCGAGGCACCTGTGGTCACCAAGGACTTGTCGTCCGGATTGTCCGCCATCCATCCGATGTAGGTGTCCGTCGACAGGGCATCCCACTTACCACCCTGGGGAATCTCGTAGGCCGCGTTGGCGGTGTCCTTGCCTTCGACAATCTTCCAACCCGGGTTGACCAGCGCGCCGTACTCCGCCGGAAGCGTGGCCCTGGGGTCGGTCGAACTCGAAGTCGAACTGCTGGGGGTCGTGGAAGGGCTCGTCGACCCGCTCGTGGTCGGACTCACCGCAGTTGTCGACGTGGTCGATGACGAGCCCGCTTTCGAACTGTCGTCACCGCCCCGCGTGGCCGCGAAGCCACCGATACCGATCGCGAGCGCGGCCGCCAGCCCGCCCGCGATGATCGCAATCTTCTTGTGACCGGAGTCGCCCGATCCTGCTGGGCCCGACCCAGCGCTCTGCTGGCCATCGGGCTGCATGTACCGCTCGTAGTACCTGTCCTGCGGCGAGGTCGGCCCCTGCCCCGACTCGCCGTTCCCCCACTGATCGCTCACGCGCCCACGGTACCTTCCGACCCACCGCCGTTGGCGACTCGCAACCGTCGGGGCTCGGCCCCATGACCTGCGACGACAGACCGCGTGAGGGTGGCAGACTGGCGGCCATGTCGTTCGTCGAGACCACCGCCACCGTCGGAGCAAGCGGGTTCACGACCACCGACATGGTGCTCAACATCGGCCCTCAGCACCCCGCGACGCACGGCGTCCTGCGCTTGCGCCTGACCCTCGACGGCGAGTTGATCAAGCACGCCGAACCGGTGATCGGTTACATGCACCGCGGCGCGGAGAAACTCTTCGAGGTGCGCGACTACCGCCAGATCATGGTGCTGGCCAACCGGCACGACTGGCTGTCGGCGTTCAGCAGCGAGATCGGGGTCGCACTGACGGTCGAGAAGATGCTCGGCATGGACGTACCCGAACGCGCCACCTGGACCCGCACGCTGTTGGCCGAACTCAACCGGGTGCTGAACCACCTCATGTTCGCCGGCTCCTATCCGCTGGAGCTGGGGGCGATCACTCCGATCTTCTACAGCTTCCGCGAGCGCGAAGAACTCCAAGCGGTGATGGAAGAGATCGCCGGCGGACGCCTGCACTACATGTTCTCCCGCGTCGGCGGGCTGCGCGACGACCTTCCCGCCGGCTGGCTGCACCGGGTGGACGCCGCGATCCGCGCCGTCCGCAGCCGGTTGCCGGAGTTGGAGTCGCTGCTCATCGGCAACGAGATCCTGCGCGCACGCACCCACGACGTCGGCGTGCTCGATCGGCAGACCGCGATCGCGTACGGCGTCAGCGGCCCGATCGCACGCGCCAGCGGGTTGGACGTCGACCTGCGGCGTGACAAGCCCTACCTCGCCTACGGCGAGTTGTTCGCAGAAGGCGGCCCCGGACGAGTGGTCACCCGCACCGCCGGTGACTGTGAAGCCCGCCTGGAAGTGCTGCTGGAGCAGATCCACGTCAGCCTCGACATCGCCCAGGTATGCGTCGATCGGTTGCGCTCGATGCCGCACGGGCCGGTGAACGTCAAGCTGCCCAAGGTGCTGAAGGTGCCCGAGGGCAGCGAGTACTTCGCGACCGAGAACCCGCTCGGGTTCAACGGCTACTACGTGGTCTCCCGCGGCGACAAGACTCCGTGGCGGCTGAAACTCCGCTCGGCGTCCTTCAACAATGTGGCGGTGCTCGGCGAACTGCTGGAGAACCAGTTGGTCGGCGACATGGTGGCGATCCTGGGCTCGATGTTCTTCGTCGTGGGCGACATCGACCGCTAGCGATCGTGACCATTGATCACCCACGCGAGGGATGCGAAAACCGCTCTGCCGCGGGTGGTTTCGGATGTCGAGGACGACAAGGCTGAAGCCATGGAAACTCTCCGACGCACAGCACCCTTGCCCTACTGGACGATCGCCGCGATGTTCGCCATCGCAGGTTGGCTCACCAAGCCGCCCCTCTTCCTCATCACCCAGAGCGGGAGCCACGGCTACTGGAACACCTCCCAGTTCTACGCCGGACCAGTGGTGCTGGCCTACAACTTGCTGTGCCTCGCCGCGGCACTCGCGCCGGTGGTGGTACTGCGCTTCTGGTGGACCTCCGTCGCGTGCGCGCTCGCCCCACTGCTCGTCTCGATCGTCACTCTCTCTCCGGCCGCTGGTTTCAACGCCTTCCTGGCGATGGTCGGCGTCATGGTCTGCTCGACGTGGAAGCATCCGCGCCGGGCACGGATCTTGCTGCCCCTTGCTCTGGTGATCCCGGCGCTGTTGGCGTTCGCGCCACGGTTCGTCCTCTGGGTCGGGCAGGTGAGCAACACCTCCGACGCGTGGTCGGCAAACGCTCGAGCGAGCACCTTCGGGGTCTACCTGATTGCAGTGCTGGCAGCTTTGGGGATCGGGCTACTCGTACGATCGACCATCCTGCGTCACGCCGAGGTCGATCGCCGAGGTGTCGAGGTGGAGGTGCGCGACAGCGAGGTGAGCGAGCGTGCGCAACTGGCTCGTGATCTGCACGACGTGGTTGCACACCGCATCTCGCTCATCGCCGTGCGCGCCGAGACCGCTCCCTACCAGCACCCGGAACTGGACGACACTGCCCGCGTCCTACTCACCGACACCGCAACCGATGCGCGCCTGGCCCTGGACGAGATGCGTAACGTGCTGGGCGTGCTCCAACGCTCGGGTGAGGCCGCGTCGACCACACCCCAGCCGACATCCGCCCAGATCGCCCAGTTGATCAGCGATGCGCAGAGTAGCGGCGCCAAGGTGAGCGTGGACGGCGAACTGCCCCAGTTGGATTCACTGGCAGGCACAACCGCCTATCGGGTGGTCCAGGAGGCCTTGACCAACGCTCGTCGGCACGAGCCGCTGGCCCGAACCACTGTTACCTTCACCGGCGACGAAGACGCTGACATCATTGAGATCCGCAATACGACCGCCGCCGAGGCGTTCGAAGTGGGACGAGGGCTGGCGGGCATGCGCGAGAGGCTGCGACTGGTCGGTGGATCCCTGACCACCACTCTCGAAAATGGCGAATTCGTCCTCACCGCAACGATGCCACGGAGCACGTACTGATGAACACCAACGACGCCGACGACGCACCACGACCTCCCTTCACCGTGATCGTCGCCGACGACCAGCCGATCATCCGCGATGGTTTCGCCGCCGTGCTCGACGCCGATCCGATGCTCGACGTCATCGGGCGCGCCCGCGACGGAGCCGAACTCGTCGAGATGGTCAGGCAGAGGCAACCGGACGTCGCGGTGGTCGACATCCGGATGCCGGTCATGGACGGGATCACCGCGACGAGCCACATCAGCGACCAGGTGAACGTGCTCATCCTGACCACCTTCGACCTGGACGACTACGTCTACTCCGCCTTGAACGCCGGGGCACGTGGGTTCCTGCTGAAAGACGTGCCGGCCACCCGTCTGACCGAAGCGGTCAAGTCGGTCGCGGAGGGCTCACTCATCCTCGGTCCGCAGATCACCGACCGCCTCCTGATCGAGCTGAGTAGCCACGGCGGCGTGCAGCGCGGCCAAGCCTCCGATCACGGGTTGAGCGCCCGCGAAGCCGAGGTGCTTACACTCCTGGCCCGAGGTCTGTCGAACACCGAAATCGCTCAACACATGCACGTCAGTCACGAGACCGTGAAGAGCCATGTGTCGGCGATCCTGCGCACCTTGGACGTGCGCGACCGGGTGCAGGCGGTCGTCTACGCGTTCCGCAACGGACTGGCCGGCTGACGCACTTCACCTCGGGAAACTCGGCGCAGCGTTCATCCGAACAAGCGACCAAGATGTGGTTACCCTCTTGTGACCTGGCTCACCTCTAATTACTTTCAAGTAGCAACCTGTGACCACTTCCCTGTCATGAGTAGCACCATGAGCACCCCCCCCGTCATCTCTCGTCCAACTCAATCTCCCGACGCAGCCTCAGCGGCATCAGTGCACTCGGCATCGCGGGTGGCGCATGCCTGGTCGGCATCGGCTTCACCACCGGTGGCTCGGCCCAGGCCGCCACGACCCTGGTCTACAACTGCAACACCTCGATCGGCGCCAAGGATGTCACCGTGACGATCGACACCGACGCGCCTGCGACCGCCACCGTTGGCACCGCGGTTTCGGTGAAGACGGTCTCGGGCAAGATCGAACTGGACGGCAGCCTCGGCAACGCCATGGCCGGATTCCTCGGCTGGAAGTCGGTCTCCGGCACCTCTCCGGCTCAGTCGATCATCTCCGGCGGCGGCTCCACCCAGACCATCGACACCACGCTCGTCACCCCGAACACCCCGATCTACGACTCGACCTGGGTCAACGACGGCACCTACGGCGGTTTCGCCCCGGACGGCCACGTCGTCCTGCCACTGGGCGCCACCATCGACCAGACGATGACCCCCACCGCGGCCGGCGAATACACTTCCGCGCCCGAGTCGTTCACCCCGACCTTCACCGGCACCAAGGCCGACGGCACCACCGCGTCGATGGACGTGCCGTGCACCTACAAGAGCGGCACCAAGGTGATCGACACGATCGTCGCGTCGGCGGCCCCGGCGACGTCCACGACGGAGCCGACCACCTCGGAGCCCACCACGTCCACCACTGACGACGACGAGCCCACCAGCACCACGTCGGAGCCGTCCACCACCTCGGAGCCCAGCACGACTTCGGAACCCTCGACGACCTCCGAGCCCAGCACCACCTCCGAGCCGTCGACCTCCACCACGGACGACGACGACACCACGAGCACGACGTCGGAGCCGACCACCACGTCGGAGCCGTCGACGACCTCGGAGCCCAGCACCACGGCGCAGCCGAGCACCACTGCGGGTGGCACCGAGACCCCGGCCACGCCGAGCACGGTGCAGACCGGTGACCTGGCCCCCGGCCAGGGTGCCAACCTGTGGACGCTGGCCGGCGTCGGCCTTGCCGGTCTGGGACTGGCGGGCCTCGCGGGCGCCACGCTCACCGGACGTCGTGAGGACTGACAACCGACTGCCCTTCATCGGGGCCGCACTGGCGGCGACGACCTTCGTGGGCGTCGCCGCCGGTTGCGGTGCCGAATCGACCGATGGGCCGACCCATTCGTCCTACTCGGTTGCGCAGTACACCGGCGGTCTGGGCACCACGCCCGAGGCCGAAAGCTCGACCGCGAGCCAGCAACCCGGCGCGTCGGCCGGTTCGACCGCAGACTCATCCGCCGCCTCGAGCACTGCCCGCAGCGGATCGGGTCAGACCGCAGCGGGGTCGTCGAGTACTGCTGCGAATACGGCGAGCACCAACAAGAGCGGTGATCCGGCGGCCACCGGCAGCGGTACGACGGGGTCGACCGGCAAGACGGTCACCACCCCCACGGGCAGCCCGACGCGCGTCTACGTCTTCGACGGCGCGGGCCGCACGATCGTCAACGCACCGCTCATCCCGACCTATCTCGACAGCAAGGGTGTGCTGGAACCGCCCGGGGGCACCGCTGGTTGGTACGCCGAACGCGGTTGGGCGCTGCCGGGTCACCGGGGCGCGGCGATCCTGGTGGGCCATGTCACCAACGCGGGCGTGCCCGACACCTTCTACAACCTGGTGAAGGTGACGCCGGGCAACAAGATCATCGTGGCGTACAGCTCCGGGCAGCAGGTGAGCTTCACCGCGACCGGGTCGCGAGGTATGTCCAAGGAAGCTGTGCCCAAGGATCGCTCCATCTGGGCGTCCGGCTCACCGAGTCCGGTGCTGCGTCTGATCACCTGCGATCCGGCGACGCCGACGGTCAATGGGCACCTCAAGGGCAACTGGGTGGTCTGGGCCAACCTCAGCTGAGCTTCTCGCTCAGGCGGCGGTCGCACCGCCGCGTGGACCATCGGTGTCGTCGTCGTCCTCGTCGATACGGCACCAGTGCTGCACCACCAGGCCGACCGCGCTGAGCCCGGCGGCACCGAACGTCGATACCGCCGCAACGATCGCGATCGCCTGCAGTCGATCGGAATCGAGGTTGTCGAGTGCGACTGCCACATGGCCGGCGTACCAACCGGTGAGACCAGCTCCGACCGCCGCGGACGCCTGCGCGGCCACGACAGTGCGTCGGGCCAGCTGCGGCGAGGGCATCTTGGCGCCCTTGTGCATCCGGTAGTTGCGAATCTGCCAACCTCCGGCGAGCACGAGTGCAGCCATCAGCACCAGCACCGCAACGGTGAACCAGTTGATCTCCGGCAAGGCGTTGCCCTGCGTCGTCCACATGCGCAGCGCGCCGTAGGCGAGCACGAAAGACACCGCCGCCGTGATCAGCACGTGTTTGATCTGCACTCCGCGCTCGGTCATGAGTGAGCCGATCGGACGCCGGTGGTGTCGACCTGATCGAGCAGATCGACGACGCTGTGCACACCGTCAGCCGTGCGCAGCCGGGCACCCGGGTCGACGCTTGCCCACGGCACCAGGACGAACCCGCGCTCGTGCGCTCGCGGGTGGGGCAGGGTCAGACGAGCGGTGTCGCTACGCAGGTCGGAGTCATCGCCCGGGTCGCCCACCTGGATGAGGTCGAGATCGAGTGTCCTTGCGCCCCAACGCACTTCGCGAGTGCGGTGGTGCCACGCCTCGATCTGGTTGAGGCGGTCGAGCAGGGTGAGCGGCGCGAGGCGCGTGCGGGCAAGGATCACGGTGTTGAGGTAGTCGGGCTGGTCGGGTCCGCCGACGGGGTCGGTTTCGACGAAGGGCGCCACGGCCACGACAGTGAGCCCATTGGTGGCGTCCAGCGCGTTGACCGCGGCCGCGAGGGTGGCCTGCCGGTCACCGAGATTCGCGCCCGCGGCAATGACCACCGGACGGTCGTGGTAGCGGCGGACGGTCACCGCCGGACCGCCGAGCAGCGGGTCGTGGAAGGGCACTCCGGCCGGCGCCTGGGGCTTGCGGATCGTCACCTCCACCGACTCCACACCCTCGAAGGCAAGGGTGCTCGCGGCGATGCGTTCGGCGAGCGTCTCGATGAGGTCGACGGGCTCGCTGCGCAGGATCGCTTCGGCAGCCTGGGCCACATCGGCGTAACTGACCGACGCAGTGAGGTCGTCGGTCTCCCCCGCGCGACGCAGGTCGATGTCGAAGGCGATGTCGGCCAGGAAGCGTTGGGGCTCAACCTTTTCGGAGTCGAGCACACCGTGACAGGTGGTGACCTCCAGGCCGGTGATGGTGATTCGGTCACTCATGCCCGAGCCCTTTCCAGTGCGGCGACCACATCGCAGGCTGCGACGGTCGACCGCACTTCGTGCACACGAATCGCCCACACGCCCGCTTGGGCGAGCACGACGCTCACGGCTGCGGTGGCGGCGTCCCGTTCGTCCGCGGGCACGGGTTCACCGTCGCGCGAACCCACCTGCGCCAGGAACGACTTGCGCGAGGCGCCCACCAACAGCGGTTGGCCCAAGCCGGCGAAACGGTCGAGCCCAGCGAGCACCGTCCAGTTCTGGGCTGCGGTCTTGGCGAAGCCCAGGCCGGGGTCGAGCACCAGCAGCGAGGGATCGATGCCCGCCGAAAGAAGTGCATCGCGGCGTTGCTCCAACTCCCGCAGCACATCGGCGACCACGTCGTCGTACTGCGTGCGAGTCTGCATGTCGTGGCTGTGTCCGCGCCAGTGCATCGCGACATAAGGCACCTGCAGCGCCGCGACCGCCGAAGCCATGTCGGGGTCGGCCAAGCCGCCGCTGACGTCGTTGACGATCGCCGCCCCGGCCTCGACGCAGGCTCGCGCGACACCGGCTCGCATGGTGTCGACGGAGATCGGCGCAAGATCGGCCAACGCTTCGACCACGGGAAGCACCCGAGCCAGTTCGTCGTGCTCGGACGGCCGCTGCGCGCCCGGACGGGTCGACTCCCCGCCCACGTCGAGCAGGTCGGCACCCTGCGCGACGAGCTCTCGGCCGTGGGCAACGGCAGCGTCGAGGTCGAAGAAGCGTCCGCCGTCCGAGAATGAATCGGGGGTCACGTTGACCACACCCATGACGAGCGGGCGGCCAGACGGCCGCGTGGGCAGCCGGAGGGTCATGGGCGCTCTAGCCCTTCATGAGGCTCATGGCCTCGGAGCGCGTCGCCGGGTCACGCAGCTGGCCCCGCACCGCGGAGGTCACCGTGGTGGCGCCCGGTTTGCGCACTCCCCGCATCGACATGCACAGGTGCTCGCACTCGACGACCACGAGTGCGCCCTGCGCGTCGAGGTGGGTCATGAGCGCGTCCGCGATCTGGGTGGTCAGTCGTTCCTGCACCTGCGGACGGCGGGCGTACATGTCGACCAACCGGGCGACCTTCGACAGGCCGGTGACGGTGCCGTCCTTGGCCGGGATGTACCCCACGTGCGCGACACCGTGGAAGGGCACGAGGTGGTGTTCGCAGGTGCTGTAGAGCTCGATGTCCTTGACGATGATGAGTTCGTCGTGGTCGATCGAGAAGGTGCGCGACAGCACTTCGGCCGGGTCTTGCCCCAGACCGGAGAAGGTCTCGGCGTAAGCCTTGGCCACCCGCATCGGGGTGTCGACCAGCCCTTCGCGGTCGGGGTCTTCCCCGACCGCGATGAGCAGCTCACGCACCGCCGCAGCGGCGCGCTCGAGATCAAATTCCGGGCGGGTCGACATATCCACCGTCCGGCACCTCTACGATCTGCTCCACCGGCTCCTTCTCCTCCTGCTTGTCGAGGTCGACGCCGTTGGCCGCAGCGCGCTTCTCGGCAGGGGTGAGCACCGGCGGGCGATCGCTGACCAGGCGGCGGTCGCTGGAGAGCCACACCTGACGACGCGGACGCTTGCGGACGTCCTTGAAGACCTCGGCGAGACGTTCTGCGTTGAGGGTCTCGACCTCCAGGAGTTCCAGGACCAGTGCGTCGAGGATGTCGCGGTTGTCGTTGATCGCGTGCCACGCCTCGTCGTGCGCAGCCTCGATGAAGCGGCGCACCTCCTCGTCGACGATGCCGGCGAGTTCTTCGGAATAGTCGCGCTCGTGGCCCATGTCGCGGCCGAGGAAGACCTCGGAGTTGCCCGAGCCGAGCTTCACCGCACCCACGCGCTCGCTCATGCCGAACTGCGTGACCATCTGGCGGGCCATGCCAGTGGCCTTCTCGATGTCATTCGAGGCACCGGTGGAGGGGTCGTGGAAGACGACCTCTTCGGCGACTCGTCCACCCAGGGCGTACGCGAGCTGGTCGAGCAACTCGTTACGGGTGGTGGAGTACTTGTCGTCGACCGGCATCACCATCGTGTAGCCCAGGGCTCGACCACGCGGCAGGATCGTGATCTTGCTGACCGGTGCAGTGTGGTTCATCGCCGCAGCCACCAGCGCGTGACCGCCTTCGTGGTAGGCGGTGACCTTGCGCTCCTTGGCGCTCATCGCGCGGGTCTTCTTCTGCGGACCGGCCATGACGCGGTCGATCGCCTCGTCCAGCGCGCGGTTGTCGATGATCTGCGCATTGCTGCGAGCAGTGAGCAGCGCGGCCTCGTTGAGCACGTTGGCCAGGTCAGCACCGGAGAAACCGGGGGTGCGACGCGCAACGGTGAGCAGGTCGACGTCGTTCGCCATCGGCTTGCCCTTGGCGTGCACCTGCAGGATGTGGTGGCGGCCGGCCATGTCGGGGGCCTCGACGGCGATCTGGCGGTCGAAACGTCCCGGACGCAGCAGGGCGGGGTCGAGGATGTCGGGGCGGTTGGTCGCCGCGATCAGGATGACATTGGTCTTGACGTCGAAGCCGTCCATCTCGACCAGCAACTGGTTGAGGGTCTGCTCACGCTCGTCGTGACCACCGCCGAGACCGGCACCACGGTGACGACCGACGGCGTCGATCTCGTCGACGAAGATGATCGCCGGGGCGTTCTCCTTGGCTTCCTTGAACAGGTCGCGCACGCGGGATGCGCCGACACCGACGAACATCTCGACGAAGTCAGAACCGGAGATCGAGTAGAAGGGCACCCCTGCCTCGCCGGCGACGGCGCGGGCCAGAAGGGTCTTACCGGTGCCGGGCGGGCCGTAGAGCAGGACGCCCTTGGGGATCTTCGCGCCGACGTCCAGGAACTTCTTGGGCGACTGCAGGAACTCCTTGATCTCGTGGAGTTCCTCAACGGCCTCGTCAGAACCGGCCACATCGGCGAAGGTGACCTTCGGCATGTCCTTGGTGGCCAGTTTCGCCTTCGACTTGCCGAACTGCATGACGCGCGAGCCGCCGCCCTGCATCTGACTGAGGATGAACCAGAAGACACCGAGCACCAGGATCAGCGGCAGGATCGTCAGCAGCAGTGAGACGAAGACGTTCTGCTTGGCGGGGTCGTCGGTGTAGCCCTTGCTCGGCGGGTGCTGCTCCAGCAGGTTGACGATCTGCGAGCCGCGGGCCGTGACGTAGTTGGCCTGCACCTTCTTGGCGTCCTTCACCTGGCCGCCGGTGTAGGGCTCCTTGAGCGTCAGGTTGATGGTGTCGGGCGTGAGCTTGACCGACTCGACCTGGTTCTTGGTGATCAGCTGTTGCGCAACGGAGGTGTCGATCTTCTGGTAGCCGCCGACGTTGCCGAAGGTGAACCACAAGAATGCGCCCATGAGGACGAAGAAGATCAGCACCCCTGGGCGGAAAAGTCGCTTCGATTTCATGTAACTGCGGGGCCGGGCCCCGTGCCTCCTGCTCACTGTGCTTGGCAGCCGAATCGCTGACAGACGCTATAACGCGATGGCTGATCAGCGGTGATCGGTCCATCCTCCCAGCCTCAACGGCCGGATCCCGAATTGTGTTCCGCTCGTCTCGTCCAGAACTTCAGCCCACAGCGAACGGGCCGTGCCGCGTTCTGCGCAGACGGCACGAGAACTAGGAGTACATGTGTGGCGCGAGCACCCCGATGTCACGCAGGTTGCGGTACTTCTCGTCGAAGTCGAGCCCGTAGCCGATGACAAACTCGTTGGGGATCTCAAAGCCCACGTATTTGCAGTCGATCTCCACCTTGGCCGCCTCCGGCTTGCGCAGCAACGTGCAGATCTCCAGCGACGCAGGGTTGCGCGAGAGCAGGTTGCTGCGGATCCAGTTGAGCGTCAGGCCGGAGTCGATGATGTCTTCGACGATCAGCACGTGGCGGTCCGAGATGTCGGTGTCGAGGTCTTTGAGGATGCGGACGACGCCGGAAGACTTCGTGCCCGATCCGTACGACGACACCGCCATCCAGTCCATCGTCACCGTGCCGGGCAGGGCGCGCATGAGGTCGGCCATCACCAGGACCGCACCCTTGAGCACGCCCACGAAGAGCACGTCCTTGTCGTGGTAGTCGGCCCAGATCTGCTGACCGAGCTCGTCCAGCCGTTCGAGGATCTGTGCCTCGGTGTAGAGGACATGGTCGAGGTCGTCACCCAGGTGCGCGGAGTCCATGCGCCCTATTCAACCTGACCGGGCGCCGCGACGTGGAGCGCCCCGTCAGCCCGATGGACCCGCAGGCCGCCGGGGACGTCCACCGGCCCCTGGCCGCGCCACCGCAGCACGAGGTCTTCCAACCAGCCCACCTGCGTAAACGACAGACCGGCGATCACCGCGCCTTGCGCCGCCAAAGCCTGCCGCCACCAGCGAGTCCGAACAGCCGGCGGCATCGCCATCAACGCATCGACCTGCCACGGCGGTGCACCAAGCTGCACTGCGCTCATTTCGGCGAGGGCGTCCAGATGGTCGGCGTCCTGACGGGCCAGCTCCGCGGTGCGCACCAGGCCCTTCGTCAAACCGGGCCCGAGGTCGCCCTGCAGGTCGGCGAGCGCCTGGCGCACCCGCACGCGCAGGTAGCGCGGGTCGTCGTTGTGCGGGTCGTCCCAGAACTCCAGCCCCTGAGCTTCGCACGCCGCGCGGGTCTGCTCACGGGTCACGTCGAGCAACGGACGCACGAGGTCACCCGCGACTGGCGCCATGCCGGCCAGCGAGCGCGTCCCTGATCCACGGACCAGCCCGAGCAGCACCGTCTCGGCCTGATCGTCCCGCGTGTGACCCAGCAGGATCGCGTCGGCGCCGAATTCGGACGCCGCCTGACGCAGTGCGCGGTATCGGGCAGTGCGGGCTGCAGCTTCCGGGCCGTCCTGTGCACCGACGTCCACCGTTCGCACTTGCGCCTTGAGCCCGAGCACCCGCAACCGGTCGGCCGCTGCCTGGGCGATCTGGTCGGAACCAGGTTGCAGCTGATGGTCGACCACGACGGCGCGCGCTTCGACCCGCAGGCGCGGTGCCTCAAAAGCGACGGCGGACGCGAGAGCCATCGAGTCGGCGCCGCCGGAGCAGGCGACCACCACGCGCGCACGACTCGCGGACGGCGCGAGCTGGGGTCGCGGATCGGCCGACCCGCGAGCACTGCCCGCGGTGTCCGCGAGTTGTGTCTGCAGCGCGCGGCGTATGCCCAGCCGCACCGCGGCGACGGCGGGATGCGGTCCGGGCACGGCGGAAGGCGTCGTCAGCGGATGAACGAGCCGTGGACGCGCTCGACCCACAACGAGGGCTCGAGGATCTCGCGCGCGCTGGGTAGCGTCTCCGGGGAGGTCCAGACCTCGTTGAAGCCGTCGACGCCCACCTTGTCCATGACCGCCCGGCAGAAGGCCGCACCGTCGCGGTATTGACGCATCTTGGCTTCCAGGCCGAGCAGGCGACGCAGCAATCGGTCGACATTGCCGGCGCCCTTGCGACGCTCGTTGAACGTGCGCCGGATCTCCTCGACGGACGGCACGATCTGCGGGCCGACGTCGTCCATCACCACATCGGCGTGGCCCTCCAGCAGCGACATCACGGCCGTCATCGCGGCGATGCGGTCGCGCTGCTCCTCGTTGACGAAGACGTCGGCCAGGCCGCCGCCGCCGTCCTTCACCGAGCCGAGCAACCGGGTGGCGATCTCCTGCACGCGTGCGGGCACAGCGCCCGGTTCGGGCACGATTTCGGTCAGGAGCTGACGACTCCCGTCGATCATGTGCTGCCGCAGCCAGGGCACGGCGGTGAACTGCACCCGGTGGGTCTCCTCGTGCAGGCACACCCACAACCGGAAGTCGTCAGGATCGACGCCCAGTTGTCGTTCGGCCTCGACGATGTTGGGGGCCACGAGCAGCAGGCTGGGCTGGCCCTGTGGGGCGAGGTCGTACTGGCCGAGCACCTTGGAGGAGAAGAAGCCGAGCAGGCCGCCCGCCTCGGCTCCGGCGACACGGGAGGTCACCACGCGCGTGAGCTTGGCACCAGGCACCTTCGGCATGAGCGTTTCGATCACCGGATCGACCAGACCGCCGAAGGAGTCGATGTTGATGTCGACCCAGGTGCTGCGGTCGATGACCCGCACGGGAGATTCGGGCTGGCCGCTGGTGTCGAGTTGTGCGGTCTGCGCGACGGGCTCGTAGGCCCGCGCTGCTGCGTCCCGCAGCGACTCGCTGGCTGAGACGGCTTCCTCCAGCGACACCTTGATGCCGCTGCCGGCGACCCGTCGTCCGATGCTACGGGCGCTGCCCCAGTCGACATAACTCATGACGTACAACCTACGTCGGTCAGAGCTGCCCCAGAGCAGTGACCGCTTCGTCCATCGCGGCCCGCACCGGCCACGGGCCGGCGCCCTTCATGGGTCCGTTGGTGACGACGGCGAAGACGAGTAGACGTCCGCTGTCGGTCACGACGGTGCCGGCGAGGGAGCCCACATCGGGCAGGCTGCCGGTCTTGGCACGCACCTCTCCGGCGACGGAATTCGCCGATCGACCGAGGTAGCGGTCGTGCAGGGTGCCGTTCCAGCCGGCCACCGATTCGCGGGAAAGCACCTCCTGGAAGGGTTTGCTGCGCCCGCTGGTGCCCGCGACGACGAGATCGGCCAGCAGGGACGCCGGGATCGTGGTGCCGTCGGACAGGCCGCAGACGTCGGCGAGTTTCACCCCGGTGGTGTCGAATCCGTCCTTGGCCAGCAGGGAGGTGACCCAGCGAGTGATCGACGACGGGTCGCCGGGCACACCGGCCCGGAACGCCGCGGCACGGGTGAGCGATTCGATCATGGCGTTGTCGCTGTCGCGCATCGCCTGGCCGAGCACGTCGATGAGCGGTGCGCTCTGCACCGTGCCGAGCCTGGTTGCAGCTGACGTGGTGGTTGCCGCAGCGCCGACCTTGGCCGAGATTCCTTGGGCGGCAAGGGCTTTGATGAGGGCGTTCTGCACGGAGCGCGTCGGGTCGGCGACGGCCGCCGTCGGCGGATCGGAGCGCTCGGTCGCGAGGCCCAACTGGGCGATGCGGGCGGTGTAGCCCATCGCGAGGTACTCCGGTTTCCACCCCGGCAGGGTCATCGGCCCCGGCGCGAAGGAGGTGTCGAGGTGGAGGTCGATCGTCGTCCGGCCCTGCTTCTTCAACGCCGTCGCGACCTGCGCTGCCAGATCGGCGACCCCCGCGTGACCGACGACCTTCTCCGGGTCGCCCTTGTCGGGTGAGAGGACAGTGTCACCGCCCGCGACGAGCACGACCTTGTCGCCCTGTTGCACCACCTTGGTGGTGAACGGCTGCTCGAGATCCATCGTGGTCGCGACGGCATAGGCGGCCAGGAGCTTGGTGGTCGAGGCCGGGATCAACGTCCGCTTGCCTCCTTGGTCGAACAAGGTGGTGCCGGTCTGAGCATCACGCACCACCATCGCGACGTCCTTGAGGAACCTCTTGTCCTGCAACGGCTTTCGGAGCGCGTCGGCTACCTGTGCGGCGGTCGGCATGGGTCCGGTGAGCGGACCAACGGGTGTCGGTGCACCGGTCGGCGCGGGTGCAGCCATCGACGGTGCCGGTGAGCTCTGGGAGGGCAGCGGCACCGGATCGGCGGGCGCCCCGGCGAGGGTGAAGAAGCCCGGAGCCTTGTCGTAGACATCGAGGGTGAAATAGCTGCCCGCCACCAGGACGACGGCACCGGCGGCCGCGATCACGCGCTTCACCTGTGCCCCCTCGTGCTGTGCCGGCTGACTTTCCGCACCGACTTTAAGCGACGGGACGCCGCCGGGAGATACGCCGCCTCAGGTGGGCCATGTCGGGGTCGGCGTCGATCTCGGCCCGGGCCCGCTGGCGCAGCCGCAGGATCTGCACGATGCCGAGCAACCACACCGGGTACTGCACGCACCACGCCACCCGGAAGCTGTCGTTGCTCCACGTCGACGGACCACCGGGTGACAGGTGGTCAATGACCATGCCGATGAGGACGACGGTGCACAGCGAGGCGGTGAAGCCGCCGACGTTGACGATGCCGGTGGCCGAGCCGATCCGCTCGGGAGGATTGAAGGTGCGGGCGAGGTCGAAACCCACCATCGACCCCGGGCCGCCGACCGACATCGTGACGCCGAGCATCACCACCAAGGCCATCGGCGGATGCCCTGGCCAGGCGAGCACCAGCGTCCACATCCCGACGATCGCCAGGACGATGGCGAGTACGAGGGACGAGCGTGAATACGGGAACCGGGTGACCAAGCTGCCGACGAACAGGCTCGACAAAATGCCGGTCAACACCATGACCATGAGCAGAGCACTGGCCGCACCACGCGACATACCCAGGCCCACGGTCAGATAGGGAAAACCCCAGATCATCGCGAAGACGGTGACGCTGAACTGGGCGGTGAAGTGGCACCAGAGGCCCAGCTGGGTGCCGGGTGAGCGCCACGCCGATCGCAGCGCGCGGGCTACCGCACGCATCCGCATCGTCGTGCGCTGTGCATCGAGGTAGGGCGTGTCACGGACGACGGCGAGCAGCACCACTGCCACGACGACCCCCACTGCGGCCGATACCAAGAAGGAGTTGCGCCAGCCGTAGCTGCCCAACGCTGCCGCCAGCGGCCCGGCCGCCAGGATCGCGCCCAACTGACCGGCCCAACCGGTGGCCTGGGTGACGATCGCGCTGCGTCCGGGCGGAAACCACAGCGCCACCAGGCGCAGCACCGAGACGAAGACCATGGCGTCGCCCATGCCCACGAAGATGCGGGCAAGCACCCCTGCTCCGAAGGAATGGGCGAAGGCGAAGCCTGCCTGTGCGGCCGTCATCATCACCAGGCCGGTGGTGAGCAGCGCGCGGGAACCGTACCGGTCGAGCATCGCTCCGACCGGCACCTGCATCGCGGCATAGACCAGCAACTGCACCATCGTGAAGGTGGCCAGCTGCGCAGAAGTGATGTCGAACCGCTCGGCGGCGAGCACGCCCGCGACGCCGAGGGACGAGCGGTGGAAGACAGCCAGCATGTAGACCAGCAGCGCCGAGCCCCAGACCGCCCAGGCCCGGCGGCCACCCAGCGGATGGGCAACTGCAGCGGTGTCCACGCTCTCCTCCCCTGGGGTCACACCCGGCATGTCACGCTGTGCGCATGGAAACCTTCGAGCGCGACGGACTCGTCTTCGATGTCACCGACAGCGGACCGGACGACGGTGAGGTCGTGGTGCTGCTGCACGGCTTCCCCCAGGATCGCACTGCCTGGACGGGCGTCGCAGATCGTCTCAATGCCGCCGGTCTGCGCACCCTCGCACCCGACCAGCGTGGGTACTCCCCCGGCGCCGCTCCCACCGGACGGGCGGCGTACGACATCAAGGAGCTCATCGGCGATGTCGTGGCGCTGATCAAGGCGAGCGGCCAGGAGAAGGTGCACGTCGTCGGGCATGACTGGGGCGGCGCGGTCGCGTGGTCGATCGCTACCCATCGTCCCGACCTGGTGTCGTCGGTGACGGTCTGCTCCACCCCGCACCCGGGAGCGATGGCGTGGGCGATGCAGCACGGCGGGCAGTGGCGCAAGAGCTGGTACATGGCGGCGTTCAACCTGCCGCTGCTGCCGGAGCTCTACCTGATGCGGACGATGGAATCGATGTACCAGCGCACGCGGCTGCCCAAGGAATACGCCGACCGGTACGTGCAGCGTTTCCGCACCCGGGAGTCGTTGCGCGGACCGCTCGGCTGGTATCGCTCGCTCTCCAGCCGTGGGTCACTGCTGGCCAATGCGCGTCCCAAGAAGAGTGGGTCACCGGGTTCGCGCCGGGTGACCGTGCCGGCCACCTATCTGTGGGGCAACAAGGACTTCGCCCTCGGGCGGGCCGCAGCCCTGAAGACCGCCGACTACGTCGAGGGGCCGTACCGCTTCATCGAACTCGACGCCGGGCACTGGTTGCCGGAGGTGTGCACGGACGAGGTGAGCGAGGCCATCTTGGAGCGCGTACACAGCCTGGGCTCTTGATGCTGCCCCGCTGAACGCCTTCCACGTTTAGGCGAGGGCGAGGAACAGCTTCTCCATCGCGGCGACGTTCATGCCGTCAGCGGAATCGGGATCTGCCAGGCATTGCTGCATGCCCATGGAAATGATCGCGAAACCGGCTCGATCGAGTGCTTTGCTGACGGCCGCGACCTGGGTGATCACGTCCTTGCAGTCGCGGCCGTCCTCGATCATCCGCAGGATGCCCCCGATCTGACCTTGGGCACGCCTGAGCCGTTTGATCACCAGCTCCATATCTTCGTGCTGCAACTGCATCGTGACCTCCTAGGTCGTCGTCGCGCCGAGGCTATACCCCCACCGGTGTGGTCGAAAGCCGGAGCCGGGTCACCGACCGAACAGCTTGCCGAAGAAGCCACCGCGGCCCTCAGCCTCGCCTTCGTGACCCTGGCACTGCTCCGCTTTCGGCACCCGGCGCATCACCTGATCAACATGCTGGCCGCATCCGGCCCAGGTGGTCTTGCCGCACTTCTTGCAGGTAACTGCTCGACACATTTCGCACTGCTTCCTTCTTCGTCAGAACCGATCGCCGCCGACTGGGAAGCGATCTACCCGGCTGATACCGAGCGAGACCAATATACCCCCATGGGTATAGTGGTCTCCATGGAGATCGTGATCATCGGCGGCGTAGCCGCAGGAATGTCAGCCGCTACCCGTATGCGCCGTCTCGATGAGAACGCGCACATCGTCGTCCTCGAACGCAGCGGCTACGTGTCGTTCGCGAACTGTGGCCTGCCCTACCACGTGGGCGGTGTCATAGAATCGCGCGAATCACTGCTGCTGCAGACGCCTGCCTCGCTGGCCGAGCGCTTCCACCTCGATGTACGGGTGAGTCACGAAGCGATGTCGATCGACCGCGCGAAGCGCACCGTGCAGGTGCGCGACCTGAACTCCGGCAAGACCTTCGATCTGCCGTACGACGCGCTGGTCCTGTCGCCGGGAGCGCGCCCCGTGGTGCCGCCGATCCCTGGCATCGAGCGGGCGCTCGCTCTGCGCGACATCGAGGACACCGACGCTATCGTGGCCAGTCTCGACGGAGCCCGCACCGCGGTTGTGATCGGCGGTGGCTTCATCGGTGTGGAAATGGCAGAGAACCTGTGCCACCGAGGCCTGATGGTCACCATGGTGGAGGCCACCGACCAACTGATGGCTCCGCTCGATCCGGAGATGGCTCATCCAGTGCACGAGTGTGTGCGGGCCGAAGGCGTCGACCTGCGGCTGGGTCGATCTGTGGTGGAGATCGAGGCTTCCGAGGTGGTGCTGTCTGATGGCGAGCGCGTCGACGCCGACATTGTGATCTCAGCGATCGGCGTCAGGCCGGATTCGCGGCTGGCCGCCGCGGCCGATCTGGAGATCGGTCCGACCGGCGGCATCCTGGTCGATGAGCAGTTCCGCACCAGTGACCCGGCCATCTATGCCGTCGGCGACGCGGTGCAGAAGCGGGACGCAGTATCGGGTGGCGACACGCTGGTGCCGTTGGCGAACACCGCAAACCGGCAAGGGCGCTTTGTCGCTGATGTCATCGCGGGACGAGTGGTGCAGGACCGTCCGGTGCTGGGCACAGCGATCGTCGGTGTCTTCGGTCTTCAAGTGGCGACCACGGGTTGGAACGAGAAGAAGCTGCGCGCGGTCGGCCGTCCCTACCGTGTCATCCACACACACCCGGCCTCACACGCCACTTACTACCCCGGCGCCGAGGGGATGTCGTTGAAGCTCCTGGTCGACCCCCAGACTGACCTGCTGCTGGGCGCTCAAGGCGTGGGCGGCGAAGGGGTCGACAAGCGTATCGACGTGCTCGCGACCGCCATGTCAGCCGGATTGACGGCATCGAGTCTCGCCGAGCTTGAACTGGCTTATGCGCCACAGTTCGGTTCGGCCAAGGATCCAGTGAACATGCTGGGCTACATCGCCGACAACCTCGCCCGAGACATCTCCCAGACCGTCCAATGGCACGAACTGGACGACGCCCTCGCCTCCGGTGCGGTGCTTGTGGATGTGCGGACCGCCGCGGAGTTCGCGCAAGGGGCGATCCCGGGAGCGATCAACATGCCGCTCGATGAGCTGCGCGAACGCGCTCAGGAGCTTCCGGACGGCGACCTGATCGTCCACTGCGCGGTCGGGCAGCGCGGCCACACCGCGGCACGCGTCCTGGCGCAGCATGGTCGTCGCGCACGCAATCTGGACGGCGGCTATCGCACCTGGTTGGCGGGTACGTCCGCAGGCTGAGCGTGGAAACAGCAAAACGTCTCCCGGTTTTCTCCGGGAGACGTTTTTGTCTGAGCCGCTTGTCGGAATCGAACCGACGACCTATTCATTACGAGTGAATCGCTCTGGCCAACTGAGCTAAAGCGGCGCCGCATCCCCTGCGAGGATGCGGTCACCGAGTATACGCACGGCCCCAGAATCCGCCGAATCGACCGGCCGCGACGTCCACGCCATCGTTCGGCTGAGACCATGGAGGGGTGAACACCGCCATGTTGTCAGCCGCGTCCGGAACGGCCTTCGGGATGGGCAAGGCCTTCATCCTCCTGACGATGGGCTTCATCGCGCTCTTCGTCATCATGGTGATGGTCGGCGAAATGCGTAACCGCAACAAGCCGCCGGAGGAACCCCTGCGTGTGCCCGTGCTGCGTCAGGAGCACAAGACCCGCAAGGAACGTCGCGCGGAGAAGGCGGAGAAGAAGAACCGCTGACCTCAACCAGCTACTACCCGCTGGGCAGCAGCACCCGCTCCAGTTCAGTCACATCGCGCACCAGCGCGTCCGGCTCGAGTGATTGCAGCACGTCTGCGGTACCGGCGCCCCAGGTGACCGCTATCGACGCCATCCCGGCGGCCTTCGCCGCCAACACGTCGACGTCTGCATCACCGACGTAGACGCACTGCGAAGGATCGACCGCGAGCACCTCGGCCGCGAACAACAACGGAGCCGGATCAGGCTTGTGCGCGGTCGTTTCATCCATACCGACGAGCACGTCGATGTATTCGGCCAGGGCCACCACCCGCAGACCCTGCTCGACGGTCGACCTGCGCTTCGATGACACCACACCGACGCGAACACCCTTGTGCACCAACTGTTTCAACAGCTGCGGCATGCCGTCGACGCGGACGATCAACTCGTCATGATGGGCGAGATTCCAATCGCGGTACGTGGCGGTCAGCTCCGCGCCGCGGCCGGGATAGCGCTCCTCGAAGACGGGCTGCAGCGGGCGTCCGATCCAGGAGCGCACCTCCACCTCGTCCACCGGTGGGAGAGCCGAGGCGCGCAGCGTGTGGTGGTACGACTCGACGATCAGCGGGATCGTGTCGGCCAGGGTGCCGTCGAAATCGAAGAGGACGACGGGACGAAACGGGTTCAGCACTTGGTGCCCTCGGCCGGCAGTGTGCCGTTCATCAGGTAGCCGTCGACCGCCTTGTTGATGCAGGAGTTCTGGCCGTACGCGGTGTGACCGTCGGCGTCGAGCGTCAGCAGACGAGCGTTCTTGAGGTCGCCGGCCAGTCGCTGCGCGAACTCGTAGGGGGTGGCGGGGTCGCGGGTGTTGCCGACCACAAGGATCGGGCCGGCGCCGGCGGCGGTGATCTTCTGCTGCTTTCCGGTCGTGGGCACCTTCCACTCACCGCAGGTGAGCGAGCCCCAGGCCAGCATCGAGCCCCACGTCGGTGCCTGCTTGATGAACTCGGTGTTCGACTTCTCGAAAGCGCTGAGGTCATTCGTCGAGGCACGGTCGAGGCAGCTGACGGCGTAGAACGACTGCATGCCGTTGTCGGCGTACGAGCCGTTGGCGTCACGGGCGGCGTACTGGTTGGCCATGCCCATGAGTTCGTTCGGGTCGCCGTTCATGGCTGCCTTGAGCGCGAACGTCAGCACCGGCCAGCTCGACTTGGAGTACATGCCGTACGCGATGCCCAGGCTCGCCCAGCCCTCGGTGAACTTCGTGACCGGGCCCTGCCCCGAGATCGGCAGCGGGTTGGCGTCCAGCTTCTTCAGGAAGTCACGGATCGTGGCCAAGCCCTGGTCGACGGTCGACCCGAGGTAGCAATCTCCCTTGGAGACGCAATCCTGCACATAACTGCGGGTGGCGGTCTCGAACCCCTTGGCCTGGCCGAGGTCCATCTCCTTGGAGGTGATGTCGGGCGGCACCACACCGTCGAGCACGAACCTGCCCACCTTGGCGGGGAAGAGTCCGGCATAGGTCGACCCGATGAACGTGCCGTACGAAAGGCCCAGGTAGTCGAGCTTGTCGTGTCCGAGGGCAGCTCGGAGCACGTCCATGTCCTTGGCCACTTCGACAGTGGAGACGTGACCGAGCAGCGGGCCGGCCTTGTCCTTGCAGGCCTGGGCGAACTTGCCGACATCGGTCTGCACCGACTTCTGCTCGGCCTTGTCGTCGGGCGTCGGGTCGCCGCCGAGGAGGGTGTCCATCTGCGCGTCGGAGTAGCAGGTGATCGGCGCCGAGCGTCCGACCCCGCGTGGGTCGAAGCCGACGACGTCGAAGTGCTCGCGGATCTGCGGGGTGACGATGCCGTCGGCCGCGGCGGCGTAGTCGTAGCCACTGGCGCCCGGCCCGCCGGGGTTGACCACCAGGCTGCTTTTCGCCTTGCCCTTGGCAGGCACCTTGGAGAGCGCGAGCTGGATGGTGGCGCCGCCGGGGTTGGCGTAGTCGACCGGCACGGTGAGCTTGGCGCATTTCACGCCTTCGCAGTCGGCCCAGGTCAGCTTCTGGGAGTAGAACTTCGCCATCGCCGGGTCGGCACTACCGGCAGCGGTGGACGACGAAGAACTCTCGGTCGTCTGCAGGGACGAGGGTGATGAGCCCACCGGGGAGGTGGAGGACGCATCGTCGCCCGAGCCGCCGGAACACCCTGTGGCGACCAGCGCGAGAGTCGAGGAGGCAGCGGCCAAACGCAGGCGGGTGGAGCGGGAGGTCATGGTGCTCAACGCTACGTCATCTGAGCCCGGGTGGACCTCTCGGCGATCAGCGCGCCGCGATGAGACCGATCATCATCGCCTCGAGCGCCAGCAGTGGCGGGACGTTGGCGCCAATGCGCTCGCGGGCGGTGCCGATGGCGTCCATGGCTGCGAGCAGTTGCTCGGCCGGACGCTGGGCGATCGCGCGTACGAGTTCGCGGTGGTCTTCGTTGATGAGCGACACCGTGCTGCCGGTCTGCACCACCAGGGCGTCGCGGTAGACCGACATCAGATCGATCAGTGAACGGTCAATGACATCGCGTCCGATGCGGGTCGCGCGGGTCTTCTGCTCCTTCTCCAAGGAGGCCAGCTGCGAGCGGACGTGTGGCGGTTGGGTGCGTGCGCCCGGGTCGGCACCCAGTTGCTGCAGCAGGCGCTCGCGCTCGGCGGCGTCACGCTCCCCTGCTGCCGCGCTCGACTCCTGCTTGGCGAGGGCGTCGAGTTTCTCAGCGGCGCGCATCGCGTCGCCGAGATGCTGGATCGAGGCGGCAAGGACCAGCGTGCTGTCGCGCCGGGCCCGGGCCTCGGCATCAGTGGCGAGCCGTTTGGCCAGACCGACATGTGACTGCGCCGCCTGCGCAGCCAACAGCCCTTGCTCGACCGGCACCCCGTCGCGGCGGGCGAGCAACTGCGCCACTGCATCGACCGGTGGTGTGCGCAGCCGCACATGCCGCGACCGGCTACGGATGGTGATGATGACGTCTTCGAGGCTGGGCGCGCACAACAGCCAGACGGTGCGCTCGACCGGCTCCTCCAGCGCCTTGAGCAAGGCGTCGGCGGCGCGCTCGGTGAGCCGGTCGGCGTCCTCGACGAGGATCACCTGCCACGGCCCGACCGACGGCGAGTGCTGTGCGACGCGGGCCAGTTCGCGGGCGTCCTTCACCTGGATCGACAGCCCCTGCGTTGCCAGCACCGTGAGGTCGGCATGCGAGCCGTCGAGCACGGTGCGGCACTCGCGGCACGAACCGCAGCCGTCGTCCGGGCACTGCAGCGCCGCGGCGAAGGCGCGAGCGGCCGTCGAACGGCCCGACCCGGGCGGACCGGTGAACAACCAGGCGTGGGTCATCGCGGCGGGATCGGTGACCGCTCGCTGGAGGGTCTGCACGACATCGGGCTGGCCGATGACGTCGTCCCACACGTCGGCCCGCTGGGCCACCTGGCTCACGTCGGATCTCCGAGCGCTGCGGCCACGCGTTCGCGGATGGCGTCGGCCAGGACTTCTCGCGGGAGCGCAGCGTCGAGCACCAGGTAGCGCTCGGGAGCTTCCTGCGCGAGCGCGAGGAAACGATGACGCACCCGGCTGTGGAAGTCGTCGGCTTCGCGCTCGAGCCGGTCGTGCATGTCGCCGCGACGCGCACGGCCCACGGACGGGTCGACGTCGAGCAGCACCGTGAGGTCGGGATGCAACTCACGGGTGGCCCAGAGCGACAGGTGCAGTACGTCGGCTCCGTCGAGGTCGCGGCCCTCCCCCTGGTAGGCGACCGAGGAGTCGAAGTAGCGATCCTGCACCACGACATCGCCGCGTTCGAGCGCCGGGCGCACGACGGTGGCGACGTGGTGGGCGCGGTCGGCAGCGAACAGCAGGGCTTCGGCGCGCGGCTCGACGTGATCGCCGTGCAACAACAACTGCCTGATCTGCTGCCCGAGCGCAGTGCCGCCCGGCTCGCGGGTCAGGGTGACCTGTCGACCTGCGTCGCGCAGCCACTGCGCCAGGGCTTCGATCTGGGTGGTCTTGCCGGCGCCGTCGCCGCCTTCGAACACGATGAACGACCCGGCAGCAGACATGGCGCTCAGCCTAAAGCAGACCTGCGACACCGGCGCCGCCGTCGTCAGGGACGGGCGAAGACCCCGATCGCGTCGTAGGCAATCCAGCTGCCGTGGTCCTTGACGATGTCAACGACGTTCTCCCCCGGCTGCAGCACCGAGCGCGGAATGACACGTTCGTAGACGGCTGGTCCGGCGCCGGCTCCCGGCAGCACCAGCCGCATCGCGGCGTCCGAGAGCGGATCGTCGAAGAGCAATGTCTCAACGAGCGCGCCGTTCACCGAGACGGCCGCGGTGCCGCCTCGTGTCGGGTGCCGGTCGACCAGCCAGAGCGCGAAGTCGACATCGTGCTCGGGCACATCCTGCAGGTCGAAGCGCAGACGGAAGCGGTGGGCACAGCGTCCGGCCCAAGCGTCCTCCGGCCCCGGTTGCACGTAGCTCCAGTGCACCTCCGGACGGTCGAAGCCGTAGCGGAAGTCGACGTCGCGAGGAAAAGTAGTGCGGTAATGGACGTGCCCGGACGAGCTCATCGCGAGTTCGGTGCCGCTGCCGTCGAAAGCGCCGACGGTCGCCAGCGGTCGGCCGGTGACCGTCACCGAGGTGCGGGTGGTGGCGGTGACGACCGGCGTGACGAAGCGGACGCCTTCGTGATCGACCGCGACGACGCGATAGGCCCAGGTCGACGCGGTCCGCCCGAGGCCGCGGTGGACGAAGCGGGTGGTGGTGCTCACGCCGACGAGCGTGTCCGCGTCGGGGTGCCAATCGTCCCGGCGACCTTGCGTCGCATGCACCTCGTACGCGAGGGCCGAACAGAACACCTGCCAAGCGAGCCGCACGGAGCCGATGCCGGGCATCGCCACGGGCGCGTGCTCGGCCTGGCGCCACGGCGCACCCAGATGCGTCGCTGAACTCACCTGCCCACCCCCGTGCCGACCGATACGTAGGCTCGATCCTGCTGCGTCCAGACATCTGCCCGGCAACGGTGAGGTGAACAATGTCCGCCTCTGTCGTACCGCGTAGCCTCGGGGAATGGCACCTCGATCCGATCACCGTCTCGACCACTCCTTGACCCGTGACCTGCAGCGCATCGCGCTCGAAGCCCAGAACTCAAGTCGCACACCGGCATTCGTTGCCGGCGTGGCTCGCGAAGGCGAACTGGTGTGGACGACCGCGATCGGTTCGGCGAGCCTCGCCGACCCGAGCGTCCAGCTCGATGAGAACACCCAGTTCTTGGTCGCCTCCAACACCAAGACGTTCACCGCGGTGATGGTGCTGCAGTTGCGCGACGAGGGGAAGCTCGATCTCGACGACCCGATCGAGCGGCACCTGCCCGGTGTCTCCCACGGCTCGGTGACGGTGCGGCAACTGCTAATCCACGGCAGCGGCATGCAACGTGAACCCGTCGGGGACGTCTGGGACACACTGGTCTTCCCCGACCGCGAGGGCCTGGTGGACGGCTGGAACGAGGCCGAGCGCATCGGCCGACCGCACCACGCCTGGCACTACAGCAACCTGGGATTCGCACTGCTCGGAGAACTCATCGCGCGCCTCGACGGACGCGACTGGGCCGAGTCACTACAGGCCCGGTTGCTCGACCCGATCGGGCTGCGCCGATCGACGCTCACCCTCCAGCCCCCACACACCGCGCAGTACTACCTCGCGCCGTTCACCGACGTCCCGGTCAGCGAGCCGCTGCTGGACAAGAACGCAACCGCTGCCGCCGGTGCGCTGTGCAGCACCTTGGGCGACATGATGCGCTGGCACCAGTTCCTGCTCGACCCGGACGAGTCGGTGCTGCGCAAGGACACCATCGCCGAGATGCTCACGCCCCAGCTGATGGTCGACCAGAGTTGGACCGAGGGCTGGGGGCTGGGCTTCCAGCTGAGCCGCATCCAGGGACGCACGTGGTTCGGCCACACCGGCGGGCTGCCCGGCGGCATCACCGGATTCTTCTCCGAGACCGGCAGCGGCCTCAGCGCAGGCGTGCTGATGAACGCGACCAACGCCCTGGCCCCCGACGCGACCGCGATCGCCCTGGGCAGCCTTGTCGCAGAACGCGATCCGGCGCTGCCCAAGCCTTGGGTTCCGGGCACCTCCACACCGGAGGGGTTGACCGAGCTCACCGGACGGTGGTTCTCCGAAGGGATCGGTTTCACCTTCGTCATCCGGGAAGGCGGACTGCAGGGCCGGCTCGACCGGGCAGCACCGACTGCTGCGTGGTCGACCTTCGAGCAGGTCGAGCCGGACGTCTTCCGCACGACCGGAGGTCGGGAGAAGGGCGAACGACTGGTCGTGCATCGTGACGCCAATGGCGCTGTGCGGCAGATGAACTGGGCCACCTACAAGTTCACTCGCGAGCCGCTGGCCTTCGGCGAGTAGGTGGCAGCAACGACGAAGCGGGCGGAGCATGTGCTCCGCCCGCTTCGTCAGTTCAGTGACTGGCTCACTGCCACTTGAGGCTGTAGCTGTAGTTGTTGTAGGTGACGGTGGACGACTTGTCACCGGTGATCTGGTGGATGTAGCAGTTCGACCCGGTCTCACCGACGGCGAGCTTCTTCGACTCGCTCTTGCAGGCCGAGGTGTCACCGTAGAGACGCTTGGCCTTCTGGCCCGAGGAGAAGCTCGGGTAGAGGAACAGACCGTTGATCGAGTTGGTGCCGAAGTAGGTGGAGTTCGTCTTGATCGGGGTCACCTCGAAGGTGGTGTAGTAGACGACACCGTTGTCCTTGTTGAGGTTGGCCTCCTGGTAGACCGAGTCGGGCGCAACCTCGAGCTTCTTGACCGTCAGACGGTAGAGGTCGTCGCCGTCCTTGATGACGGCCGGCTCGCCGAACTTGAAGGTGGCGTTCTTGGCCGACGGCTCGGTCGGACCCGACGCGCTGGACGAACCCTCCGAGCTGCTGGAGGAGCTGGTCTCCGAGGAGCTGCTGGGGGTCTCGGTCGTGGTGCTCGACTCCGAGGTCGAGGAGCTGGTCTCCGAGGTGGCCGAGCTGGTCTCGCTGCTGGAGGAGCTCGACGAGCTCGGGGTGGTGACGCTGGTGTCGCTGCTGTTGCAGGCCGAGAGACCGAGCGCGCCCACCAGGGCGAGCGAGGTGGCGGCGACGCGGTTACGCATGGCGGTGCTGGACATTTCTTAACTCCCTGTGTGTCGTAGCGGACTGCTCCTGTGACGGCGCCCCCGAGCAGTTGGTTCCGCAACGACTCAAATAATGTCCCGTCGATCTTCCCGGCGGGGGCTTCGGAGCGGAGAATTTCGTGCTACGAGGGTGATGCCGGGCACTTCCGGCCCATCAACCCCGTCACGACGACTTGGCGGTCTTCTTCGCAGCCGCCTTCTTGGCCGGAGCCTTCTTGGCGGTCGTCTTCTTCGCAGCGGCCTTCTTGGTGGTCTTCTTGGCCGCCCGCTTGCGCGTCGTCGGGCCCTTGGCTCGCTTGTCGGCGAGCAGTTCGAAGCCACGCTCGGGGGTGATCGTGGTCGGGTCGTCGTCCTTGCGCAGCGTCGCGTTGGTCTCGCCGTCGGTGACGTACGGACCGAAGCGGCCGTCCTTGACCACCACCGGCTTGCCGGACACGGGGTCGGCGCCGAGTTCCTTCAGCGGCGGCGCGGCAGCCCGGCCGCGCTGCTTGGGCTGGGCGTAGATCGCCAGTGCCTCCTCGAGCGTGATGTCGAAGATCTGCGACTCGGTCTGCAAGGACCGGGAGTCGGTGCCCTTCTTCAGGTACGGCCCGTAGCGACCGTTCTGCGCGGTGATGTCGACCGACTCACCCTTGTCGTCGGTGGTCGAACCGACCACTCGCGGCAAGCTGAGCAGCTTCAGCGCGGTCTCCAGATCGATCGACCCGAGCTCCATGTCCTTGAACAGCGACGCGGTGCGCGGCTTGGGCCCGGCCACCTTCTTGGCGCGCTTGGGCTTCTCCCCCGCCGGGGTCTGCGGCTCCGGCGGCGCCGGGAGCACCTCGGTGACGTACGGGCCGTAGCGACCGGCCTTGGCCACGATGTCGTGACCGGAGGCCGGGTCTTGACCGAGCACGCGTCCGTCGTCGTCCGACTGCTCGAGCAGTTCGCGCGCCTTCGCAGGCGTCATCTCGTCGGGGGCGATGTCGTCGGTGATGGACGCGCGGCGCGGGTCTTTGTTCTCCGGCACTTCGACGCCCTCGGCGACCTCACCGGTGGCGGGGTCGATGCCGGCCGGGATGAGCTCTTCGACGTACGGGCCGTAGCGGCCCACACGCACCGCGATGCCTTCGCCGATGCGGATCGTGGAGATCTCGCGGGCGTCGATCTCGCCGAGGTCGTCGACCATCTGCCGCAGACCTTCGCGCGACTCCTGCTTGTCACCGAAGTAGAACTGCGTCAGCCACGCCACCCGCTGCTCGTCGCCGGCGGCGATCTTGTCGAGGTCGGCCTCCATCGAGGCGGTGAAGTCGTAGTCGACCAGGCTCGGGAAGTGCTGCTCCATCAGCCGGACGACCGCGAACGCCGTCCAGGTGGGAATGAGCGCAGACCCGCGCTTGGCGATGTAACCGCGGTTGGTGATGGTGGCGATCGTGGGCTCGTAGGTGGAAGGGCGTCCGATGCCCTTCTCCTCCATGGCCTTCACGATCGAAGCCTCGGTGTAGCGCGGCGGCGGGGAGGTCTCGTGGCCCTTGGCCTCGGCCTCCAACACCTCCAGGCGCACGCCTTCGGAGAGCTTGGGCAGGCGACGCTCGGTGTTGTCGTCGCTGTTGCGCTCGACGTCGCGGCCTTCTTCGTAGGCGGCCAGGAAGCCGCGGAAGGTGATGACGGTGCCGCTGGCGGTGAACTCCACGAGCTTGGCGTCGGCGGCGTCGATCGGCACCTGCAGCTTGACCGTCGCGGTCGACCCGCGCGCGTCCGCCATTTGCGAGGCGACGGTGCGCTTCCAGATGAGTTCGTACAGCGCGAACTCGGTGCCGCGCAGTTCGCCGGCCACCTGAGCCGGGGTGCGGAAGCGGTCACCGGCCGGGCGGATCGCCTCGTGCGCCTCCTGCGCGCCCTTGGCCTTGCCGGCGTAGCGGCGCGGGGCGTCCGGCACGTACTGCGCGCCGTACAGATCACGGGCCTGCGTGCGGGCGGCGGTGAGCGCCGATTCCGACAGCGTCACCGAGTCGGTACGCATGTAGGTGATGTAGCCGTTCTCGTACAACCGCTGGGCCGCGCGCATGGCGTCGCGGCTGCTCAGGCGCAGCTTGCGGCTGGCCTCCTGCTGCAGCGTCGAGGTGGTGAACGGCGCGCTGGGACGACGGGTGTAGGGCTTCTCCTGCACCGAGCTGACCTGCGCGTGACCGGCCGCCACGGCTTCGGCGATGGCACCGGCGCGCTGGCCGTCGAGGTGCACGACCTCCTTGGCAGTGAGCTCACCGGAGTCGTTGAAGTCGCGACCGGTGGCCACCCGTTTACCGTCCACCGACGTGAGGCGGGCGCTGAAGTCCTGGTTGCTGCCCGGGGAGAAGACACCGTCGACGTCCCAGTAGGACGCAGCGCGGAAGGCCATGCGCTCACGTTCGCGCTCGACGATCATGCGAGTGACGACCGACTGGACGCGGCCGGCCGACAGGCCCTGTCGCACCTTGCGCCACAGCACCGGGCTGACCTCGTATCCGTAGAGACGGTCGAGGATGCGGCGGGTTTCCTGGGCGTCGACCAGAGAGGTGTCGAGTTCGCGGGTGTTGTTGGCCGCGCGCTGGATGGCTTCCTTGGTGATCTCGTGGAAAACCATGCGGCGCACCGGCACCTTGGGCTTGAGCACTTCGAGCAGGTGCCACGCGATGGCCTCGCCCTCGCGGTCCTCATCGGTGGCGAGGTAGAGCTCGTCAGCCTCTTTCAGGGCGCGCTTGAGCTCGGCGACCTTCTTCTTCTTGTCGGCATCGACCACGTAGTAGGGCTCGAAACCGTCGTCCACGTTGACCGCGAACTTGCCGAAGGGCCCCTTCTTCATGTCGGCCGGCATCTCCGACGGGGTCGGCAGGTCGCGGATGTGGCCGGCACTGGCGTCGACTACGTAGTCGGATCCGAGGTAACTGCCGATCTTCTTCGCCTTGGCGGGCGACTCGACGATGACGAGTTTGCGTGACACTTCGGGTGTGCTCCTGTTCTCGGGCCACGTGCAGCGGATTCGTCGCTACTTCGACGTGAACCGCCATGAACGTAACGCCTCGAAGCAATTCGTGCTCAATCCATCCCGAAACCAGTGAGCCACCTCACTTCGGCGGCCTGGCTCTGTTCATGAGACGGTGACCAGGAAGCCGGTCTCGACCAGGCGCCGGACGATCGGCGTGGCGCGCTCGATCAGCTCACCCGGGTCGCGTTCGAGCAGCGTGGCGATGGCGTCGAGCGCCTGTCGCGCCGTGAGGTAGCCGTCGGCCACCGACAGATAAGCAGCGATGGCAGTGTCGATGTGCAGTTGCCGGCCGAGTCCCCCGCCCTGGGTGACGCGAATGACGGACGGATCCTCGGCGCCCGGTGCCCCGAAGCGTTCCTCGGTGATGTCATCGGCGACGCGCCAAGGTTGGTCGAGCAACTCGTCCGCGTGCTCGGCGCACCAGGTGAGGGCGGCCAGTTCGCGATCGACGGCGGCGCCCATGGGCGCGGCGACCGGGCCGTAATGTTCCTCCGACACCCGGAAGTTGCTGCGCGGCGCGCGAGGACGCTGCAGCGTGATGACACCGAATCCGATCTGCTCGACCTCGCGGGAGGCGAAGTCGTCCAACCAGGCGGCGTACATGAGGTCGTACTGCTCGGTGCCGGGGCGATGGCCGCCGTCGCGCACCCACAGCTCGGCGTACTCAGCCGGGTCTTGCGTCTCGCGCTGCACGACCCAGGCGTCGAGGCCGGTCGGCGCGAGCCATTCGGCGACGATGTCGACCCACGTGCGGCCGGCCGGCACCTCCCAGTTGCCGAGGAGCTGGGCTACTCCGCCCGGCTCGAGGAGTTGCTCGACCTGCTGCACCACCTCGCGCACGAGGGCGTCTCCCACCATGCCGCCGTCGCGGTACTCGAACTGCGGCACGCCTTCGACCCGAGGCGTGATGACGAACGGCGGATTGCTGACAATGAGGTCGAAGCGCTCGCCGTCGACCGGTTCGAAGAGCGACCCCGCGCGCACGTCCCAGGCCTCATCGTTGAGCGCGGCGTTTAACTCGAGCATTTCGACCGCGCGGCGGGACAGATCGGTGGCGACGACCTGATCGGCATGGCCGGCGAGATGCAGCGCCTGAACGCCACACCCGGCACCGAGGTCGAGGGCACGCGCGACGCTGCGGCGGATGGTCCAGGACGCCAAAGTGGTCGAAGCTCCCCCGACACCGAGCACGTGCTCGTCCTCCAGCGGGCCGCCGGTGATGGTCTCTGGCACGTCGGAGACCAACCACCAGGAATGGCGCTCATCGGCGTAGGGGCTCAGGTCGAACCGAGCGCGGCCGTCGTCGTCCACCAGCCCAAGACTGCGCAGGCCCTCGGCGCGGCACGAGGGCAACGCGATGTCGATCAGTGCATCGCTCTGAGGTTCGCCGAGCGCGAAGAGCCGGAGCAGGATGTCGAGCGGGTGGTCGCCGACCAACACTCGTCGGGCCGGGATCGTCTGTTCGCGGTGCAGTGCAGCGGTGGCGACCGGGCCGAGGTGTTGTTCGATGCCGTCGACGGTGAAGTCAGCGGCGCGCAGGTCGTCGGTCAGACGAGCAAGCAGTCCCGCCCTCGCGATGAGGCCGGTGTGACTCACATCGAGGAGGCGGCGTCCGGCTGGGTGTCGGCTGCCAGTGCGTCGTCAACGGAGTCGTAGAGCCGGAACACGCGGTCGAGGCCGGTGATGTGGAAGTTGCGCAACGTGCGGTCCTGCAACGCGGCCAGCACGAGGTCACCGCCCTGCAGACGTACCGCTTTGAGTCGCCCGACGAGCACACCGAGACCAGTGGAATCGAGGAACGGGACGTCGCTGAGGTCGACGATCAAATCCAACGACCCTTCGGAGATCGCTCGACCCAATTCGTCGCGTAGCTTGGGGGCGGTTGCAACATCCACCTCGCCGGCGAGGTGCAGAATCGTGCGCCCATCGCGCTGGCGCCGTGTGACCGTCAGATCCACAGGGTGTGCGTCCTTCGACTGTCGTACGGAAATGCATCGGAAAGCGTGCCATGTTGCCGCACGCAAGACGCACCATACGCTGAAGGTGCAGCATTCGCCTATCTTTCTTGTCTACCCACCCCCGAGGATGATGTCCGACGTTTTCAACCCCGCGACCGCGGTGCGCCGCCTGGACGGTGCGGGTACGGGGTTCCTGACACATATCGAGACCTTGCCCGGACGCGAGGCGAGGCCGGCTTCGTGGCCCGACTGGATCGACCCGCAGGTGGAAGCCGCCGTCCGAGGTAGTGGCATCAGCACTCTCTGGGAGCATCAACGCAGGGCCGCCGATCTGGTACACAACGGCGTTGACACGGTGATCAGCACCGGCACAGCCTCCGGAAAAAGCCTCGGCTACCAGTTGCCCATGCTCAGCGCGGTCAGCGCTGGAGCAAGTGCCCCGACCGGGCGTGGCGCCACGGCGCTCTACCTTGCACCGACCAAGGCCCTCGCGGCTGATCAGGAGTCGCGCATCCGCGCGTGGGCGATCCCGACGGTGCGGGCGGCGGTCTTCGACGGCGACACCCCGCGGGACGAACGGCGATGGATCCGCGACCACGCCGCGCTGATCCTCAGCAATCCCGATCTGCTGCATCACACCCTGCTGCCCACGCACGAACGGTGGGCCTCCTTCTTCCGAGCGCTGCAGGTGGTGGTGGTGGACGAATGCCACCAGTACCGCGGCGTCTTCGGCACCCACGTCTCACTCGTGTTGCGCCGGTTGCGGCGGGTGGCTGCCCGCTACGGCGCCGACCCGGTGTTCGTGTTGGCGTCGGCAACCATTGCCGAGCCTGCCGTCCATGCGAGCGCGCTGGTCGGGCGCACGGTGACGGCAGTGACCGACGACGCTTCTCCTCGGCGTCCGCTCACCTTCGGGCTGTGGCGTCCCGGCATGGTCGACACGCCCCAGGGGCCGGTGCAGCGTGGCGCGATCGCCGAGACCGCCGACCTCATGACCCGCTTGGTCGACGACGGTGTGCAGACGCTCGCCTTTGCCACGTCGCGTGTCGGTGTCGAACGAGTCGCCGACACCGTGCGCCATCACCTCACCGAGCCCACCACCCAGGTGGCGGCCTACCGCGGCGGGTACCTGCCGGAGGAGCGCCGCGAGTTGGAGCGCGATCTGCGCACCGGTCGGTTGCGGGGCATCGCTGCGACGAACGCGCTCGAACTCGGCATCGACGTCAGCGGTCTCGATGCGGTGATCGTCGCGGGCTGGCCGGGCACCACCGCGTCGTTGTGGCAGCAGGTTGGGCGGGCCGGACGCAGTGGCCGGGAGTCGCTCGCGCTCTTCGTTGCGGCGGACGACCCGCTCGACAACTTCTTGATCAGCCATCCCGAAGAACTCTTCGGACGGCCTGTCGAAGCGGCCGTGATCAATCCGGAGAATCCGCACGTGCTCGCGCCGCACCTGGCCGCTGCCGCGTACGAAATGGCGCTCACCGAAGACGACTGCGAGTACTTCGGGCCGTCGTTGCCCTCGATTGCCGACACCCTTGCCGACGCGAAAATCCTGCGGCGGCGCCCTCGCGGATGGTTCTGGGATCGTGACGACCGGCCCGGCGACCACGTGAACCTGCGCGGCGACATGGGCAGCCCGGTGGCGATCGTCGAGAAGCGCACGAGCCGGGTGCTGGGCACCGTCGACGCCGACCGGGCCGAGAGCACCGTGCACACCGGGGCCGTCTATGTGCACCAGGGACTCACGCATGTAGTCACCGACTTCGACCAGGAGAACGCCACCGCCGAGGTAGTGGTCGGCGATCCCGGCTGGACCACCTGGGCGAGCGCCGATTCGGAGTTCGAGATAGCCGGTGTCGACTCCGAACGTTCGTTGGGTGCTCTCACCTGGTCGGCCGGACCGATCGTCGTACGCCGCCAGGTCACCGGGTTCCTGCGCCGGTTGCCGACCGGTGAGGTGATCGGTCAGCATCCGCTTGATTTCCCGGTGCACACCCTTCGCACCCGCGGGGTCTGGTGGACCCTTCCGGAAGCTGTGCTCGCGGCCGCAGGGGTGGGCGAAGACCGTTTGCCGGGCGCCCTGCACGCCGCCGAGCATGCCGCGATCGGCCTGTTGTCGTATGTCGCACAATCCGATCGATGGGACGTCGGCGGTGTCTCGACGGCCCTGCACCGTGACACCGGCCTGCCGACGATCGTCGTGTACGACGGTTTTCCCGGTGGTGCCGGAATCGCCGAGCGTGGATTCGCCGATGCGAAGCGGTGGATCGGCGCCACCCTGGACGCGGTCTCCCGCTGCCGCTGCCGCACCGGCTGCCCCAGCTGCGTGCAATCTCCCAAATGCGGCAACGGCAACGAACCGCTCGACAAGGACGGCGCCGTCACGGTGCTGCGTCTCGTGCTGGACGAGCTGTCGGCGGACCGCTGACCGGTGCCCTCGCCGGACCGGCCCGCGCCCTCGCGACGGCATCGCCCAACCGCGCGAGCTTCGGGCGGACAGCCGCGACGATCTCGAAGTCGCCCGCACCGAGGTCGGTGCAGGCGATCAGGCGCCCGCCGTTTGCCGAGGCGACGTGCCCGGCCGCGGCGCATGCCGCCTCTCCCCTGGCGGCCGCGCCCGCTGCAGCCAACGACGCCAGGTCGGCAGCAGCGCGGGCTCGCGCCGAAGCCTGTTGTGCACCGGCCAGCACCAGCACGGAACCGAAGAGCAGCATCGCCACCGCGAGCGCGCCGAGGACGAGCACCGTGCCCGAACCTCGTTCGCGTTCAGCCGGATTCACCGGTCTGCTCCTTTGCCGCCACTGCCCGCGCGGTGTATCTGCCGCCGTCCACGAGCCATGCGGTCGGACCCTGTGCGGGCACGACCACCCGCGCTTGTACCCGCTCGCCATCGGCGGTGAACTCCACCGCCGCCGCGGGTGCGGCGCGTTGCGCCAACGACCGGGCGGTCGTCTCGGTGTCACCTCGCGCGACCGACCGGGCGGCCACCCGCGCCGCTTCCTGGGCCCGCGTCGCCGCGATGCCGTGCTGGGCAGCGCCGAGCACCAGGGTGAGCGCGAAGACGACTGCGGGGAACGCGGCGGCGAGTTCGGCGGACACCATGCCCTCCTGACCCTCGGGCCGCCGTCCTCGCCGTCCGCCCCACATCAGCCGGCCACGCTGAGCGCGGAGGTGATGATGCCGGTCAGGGCCGACTTCACCGCCGCCGACTTCACGATGGCGATCAACACCACCGCGAAACTCACCGCCGCGAGAATTCCTACGGCATATTCACTCGTGGCCATCCCGGCTTCCCGGTCATTGCCGGCGACCGTCTGCATGCGTCTGCGCAATCCGGCGCCCACTGTGTTGATACTCATGTTTTCCATCCCTGTTTCCCTTGTGCGACAACCGGTTTCCCGGCTGATCCGGCGATCGGCCGGAATCTGATCAGCCCATTCCGCTGAGCGTGGATCGGGCGAGACTGATGACCACCGGCACCACCGCGAGCAGCGCGAAGGCCGGTAGGAAGAGCAATCCGAGTGGGAGCACCAGCAACACGCTCAGCCGGTTGACGGCGTGTTCGGCCCGGGTTGCCTCGGCGCGCCGTAGGGCCGACGCGGCGTCCCGGAGCAACTCGCGCGGCGGCAGCCCGAGCTCGCCGGCCAGGGTGAGCGCCACCGCTACCGGCGCCCAGACCGGTTCCACCTCGTTCCAGGCCAATGAGGGCTCCACTCCCCACCGCATGGCTGCCTCGACCAGGCGCAGATCGTCCGCGACCTGCGCCGGGCTCACCAGCGCCACGGCGGCGAGCGCATCGGCCGGAGGCAGACCGCCGGCGAGCGCCACCGCGATGAGGTCGACGGCGGCTGCCGCGTCGTGAACGGTCGCTTCGCTCATCGCAGGCTCCTCGGCCGTCCGGCGGCACTCACCATGCGCCGACACCAGAGCCTGCCGAGGGCGATCAACACGATTCCGGGGAGCACGGTGACCAGGGCGAGGGATGACAGATAGACCTGCTGCACGTCGAGCCCGAGCAGCACGCCGAGACCTGCTCCGGCCAACGGAAGGATGGTGAGCAGATTGACCGAGGCGGTCGGCGCAGCAAGGGCTGCTGCCGCCCGGGCGGCGCGTTCGGTCTCTGATCGGCGCAGCGCCCCGGCAACCGTCAACGCATCGGCGAGCGGCGCACCGATGGTGTCAGAGAGCTGCCACGCCCCGGCCACCGTTCGTAGGCCCGGGTCGTCGCTGGTCTGCCCGATGGTCCGCCAGACCTGCGGCAGGTCGTCTCCCCTGGCAGCCGCTGACCGCAGCAGTTCGAGCGATGCCCGATCACGCTCGCAGGCGAGTGGTGCGGCGGCCGAACATGCGGCCGCGCAGGCAACAGAAGGCGCGGTGCCGCTGCGGACGGCGGTCGCGATCGACTCGATGACTGTCGACCACACGTCCGGGCGCTCCTCGGACTCCTTGCGGGGCCGCGGGATTCCTCGAAACACGCTCGGCACTCCCGACAGGCAGCCAGTCCAGACCAGCACTGCCCCGATCGCACACCACATCGCCGCAGTCATCAGAGCACCTGCCCGAGCACAGCGTTGAGCGCTTCGAAACCTTCGGCTTCCCGGCTCACGACAGCACTGCCGTGATTGCTCCAGCGCAGGGCGGTCTGCACCTGCAGCTCGCCCTCGTGCCAACCGACCACGCCGATCTCTGCCAAGCGTCGTCCGGCAGCCTCGCGGTGCACATGCACGACGACCCGAACTGCGCTGGCGAGTTGGGAGCGCACCGCGGACGGCGACATACCGGCGAGCGCTCCGAGCGCCTCGAACCGCGCAAGGACGTCCGCCGGAGAGTTGGCGTGCAGCGTGCCGCAGCCACCTTCGTGGCCGGTGTTGAGGGCGCTCAACAGTTCTCTGACCTCGGCGCCGCGCACCTCACCGACCACCACCCGGTCTGGCCGCATCCGCAGGGCTTGGCGAACCAAGGCCGTCAACGACACCTCGCCCACCCCTTCGACATTCGATGGACGCCCTTCGAGCCGGACGACGTGCGGGTGGTCGACGCTGAGTTCGCGGACGTCCTCCACCACGAGCACGCGCTCACGCGCCGGCACGGCCCCGAGCAGCGCCGATAAGAGCGTGGTCTTGCCGCTACCCGTACCGCCGGTGATGACGAAGGCGACCTTGCGTTCGATGAGTCGCCGCAGCACGCCATGCCCGACGTCGTCGGTGAAACCGGCGGCACACAGCTGGTACAGATCGGCGCCGACCGTGCGCGGGATCCGCAGGGACAGGTGGGCCCCGCCGTCCACCAGTGGCGGGAGCACCGCATGCAGTCGCACCCCACCAGGCAGTTGCCCGTCGACCCACGGGCTGGCGTCGTCGAGACGACGGCCGGCGAGCGCAGCCAACCGAACAGCCAGGCGCCGGACGGCATCGGCATCGCCGAGGTCGATCGGCGCCCGTTCGAGGCCGTGGCCCCGATCGATCCACACCTCGCCCGGCCCGTTGACCAGCACGTCGGTGATGTCTTGGCGTTCGAGCAGTGGCTGGAGGGGACCGCCGCCCAGCACCTCGGCCGCCCAATGCTGCTGCAGGGTGGCGGCGTGCCGGCCGCCGAGCACCGCGGCCTCGGCACCGGATGCCGCCGTGATCCGTTCGACCGTGGGCGCTTCGCCGGAACGGATGTGTTGCCACATCGTGCGTCCGACCACCGACCCGCTCATGCCGCTACCCCGCCTTGCGCGAGGGCGACGTCGAGGATCGCTCTGGCGTGTCGGCCCAGCCCCCGCCGTCGCCGGCCGCAGAGAGCGCCGCGTTCGACGTCCCGCCGGTCAGCGCGCGACACCGGGATCACCCGGTCGATGCGTGTGAACTCCTGCGCCGATGACGACGTCACCGCCTTCGACCGGTCATCGACCACAGCTGTCATGAAGCTCAGGCGCTGCTGCGAGAACCATTGGGCTGCAGCGACACCCGCGGCACATGAGCGCACATCGGAACCCGCCACGACCCACAGCTGGTCGCCCGGCTGGTGCAATCGCGCGCTCGTCTCAGCACTTGCGGTCAGTACGACCAGAACATCGACCACGGCGGTGAGCGCCTGCACGGCGCTGTGGGCGATTCTCGGGTCGTCCGGCGTCGTGTGCATCCGATCGACCGCGAGCACCCGCTCGCCGCCCGGTCCTCGGGGCAACCGCTCAAGCAGACCTTGCGCGTCGAAATCGCCGGCTGCGCCGTGCAGGTCGTGCCACCTCACTCCGGGCAGGTGCTCCAACCCGAGCAGGACGTCGGCCCCTCCGCCCCACGGATCACGATCGACGACCACAACGTGCAGTTGCAGCTCGATCGCAGCGCGTACCAATGCCGAGCACAGGAGCCCGGCCGCTTCACCTCCGACGAGGTGGATCACCGCTGCGGGTGCTGAGGCAGGTCGAGTCGTCATGGCTCGATTTCAGGTCGAGCACGTCACGAAGGCCACCACAACCGGGGCGGCTGTGGACAGCCGCGCCGAGAACTGCTCCTGTGGAGAAGCTAACCGACGTCGAAAAGAGGAAGGCCCCGCTGGGGGGACAGCGGGGCCTTCCGGGGTTCGTCGTCCCAGGGGGATGGGGACGAACCCAAGCGCTACGACCGTTGTAGGGAGCGCGGACAGATTCATCTTCTGTCCGACCGCGCGGTACGACAACAGAACAGACCAATCCCTTACCAAGTCCTTACCTTTGGGCCCTTGGCAAAGACCAGGAGTCCAAAGTCGCACGAGCGCCAGGACCGGCCGGGCACAGGATGAAGCCCCGTTCCGGAATCCGGAGCGGGGCTTCATCAACCGCACCTTACGCAGGGTTACCAAGCGTGCATTTCTGGTTGTCGCCGATCCTCAAGGGATTGGTCGAGCTGTCCATTCAGTGAACTGTCTTCGCGTGGGTGCCCTGTTCAGTTGCGGTAGTTCCCGGCCTTGCGACCTGCCATCAGTGTGGCCCAGGTCACATTTGAAATCAAGACTTGCTGAGCTTCTCGATACATCCCATCCGAGGGACCGCTGCGCTCAGGGGGTCAGGCGGCCGGCGAGCACCGCGTCACAGACGTCCACCCCGGCTTGTGCGGCGCGTTGCAGCACGGTCGCTTCGTGCAAGATCCACAGTCGCACGCCCTCAGGGTCGCCGGATGCGTACGCCGCCAAGCCGCCCTGGTAGTCGGTGGCCAGCGAGTGGTGGGCCTGCTCCGGCACGGCCACACCGGTGGGGTCGAGGCCGCCGCCCCACACCAGGCTGCGCTCGAAGGCGCGGGCCACGATGCCGTTGCCCCTCACGAAGGGCCTGGCGCACACCAGTTCGGCATGGACGATCGCCGCCACCACGAGCAGCGGCAGATCTTCACTGCGCTCCAAGAGGTGCAGGACGCCAGTCAGCCGTGTGTTCGCCTCCCGCGCCGCCGGTGCCGGTCCGAGCTCCAGCAGTTCGCGCGCATCCTCGTCCCCTTGCCTGGGGCGTCCCACCTGGTCGCCGGGCAGCAACTGCGACATCGCGGCCACGTGCAACCGCGCCAGCGCCTGCCGGGGAGCGCTGCGCACCATCGTCCGCACCGCCTCGCTCTCGGCACTCGCGCGTAGTGCCGCGGCGACCGTCTGGTCGACCGGATCGGGCTGCGCCGGCCACTGCCGAGCACCACGGAAGACATCACGGACGACCGTCACCGACATCTGCGCGCCCTCCAGGGCCGCGCTCGCCGTTGCGCCACGCACCCGGGATTCGGCCGAGGCCTCCGGAATGCGGCGCCGCAGCGCCGGGTGCCAGCGCAGTGCAGTGCAGGCGTCCCGGACGTCCGCGATCGCCTCCGGGACGTCGGGAAGCTTGGCGAGCGCGGAAACTGCGGCAATGGCGTCGGACACCAGACCACCGTAGAGCCGCTAAAATTGCGGGCGACGGTGAGCCGGGAAGTCTGGTCGGCAATGTCCTGATCAACCCCGAAACGCAGAGGTTCCATGACCCTTACTCCCCGTCCCAAACTCTTCTCCCGCGGCGAATGGCCCGAGGCCAAGCGCGTTGCGCAACTGCTGCGCCGCGAGACCGTCGGTGGCGCGCTGTTGCTTGTCGGCACGCTCGTCGCGCTCGTCTGGGCCAACTCACCGTGGCGCGAGCTCTACGCAGATCTGTCGCAGTACCACGTCGACATCCCGGCGCTCGGCATCGAACTGTCGCTCGCGCACTGGGCAGCCGATGGTCTGCTGGCCATCTTTTTCTTCGCCGTGGGCCTCGAACTCAAACACGAGTTCGTCCACGGTGATCTACGCGATCCGGCCAAGGCCGCCGTCCCGATCGTGGCCGCTGCCTCCGGCGTCGCGGTGCCGGCCATCCTCTACGTCATCACCCAGAAGGTCATGGACGGCGACACCTCGGGCTGGGCGATCCCGACCGCCACCGACATCGCATTCGCCCTCGCGGTGCTGGCAGTCATCGGCAGCCACCTGCCCTCCGCGCTGCGCTCGTTCCTGCTGACGCTCGCGGTGGTCGACGATCTCATCGCGATCACGATCATCGCGATCTTCTTCACCTCTGATCTCAGCCTGCCGATGCTCGCAACTGCGATCGTCCCGATCGTGCTCTTCGCAGTGGTCGCGCGCACCAACACCCACCCGTGGTGGCTGCTGTTGCCGCTGGGCGTGGCGACCTGGGTGCTCGTGCTCAACTCCGGCATCCACGCCACCATCGCCGGTGTGGTGCTCGGTCTGCTCGTGCCGGCGGTCAAGGGCGCGGACGGTCACACCCTCGGCGAGCGCCTGGAGCATCGGGTGCGTCCGATCTCGGCGGGTTTCTGCGTCCCGGTCTTCGCCTTTTTCGCCGCCGGAGTGAGCCTGGTCGACGAAGACATCGCGGCCGCGCTGACCGATCCCGTCACCATCGGTGTGATCGTGGGCCTGGTGGTCGGAAAGGTCGTCGGCGTGCTCGGCGCCACCTTCATCATGGCCCGCTTCACCCGCGCCGATCTGGACGACGACCTCGACTGGTCGGACGTCTTCGGCCTGAGTCTGCTGGCCGGCATCGGCTTCACCGTGTCACTGCTGATCGGTGAACTGGCCTTCGGCGCAGGCTCGGACGCCGATGCCCACGTCAAGCTCGGCGTGCTGACCGGATCATTCCTGTCGGCAGTGCTGGCCAGCCTGGTGCTGCTGCGCCGTAACAAGGTCTATGCGCGTATCCACGAGGAGGAGACGCGGGACGACGACGCCGACGGTGTGCCGGACATCTATCAGAGAGCCGCCGATGGAGCGACCAACCGGCCGGACTGAACGCTAGGGTAGGGCCCGGATCATGCGTCGAACGGCGCAGTAACTAGCAGTAATTGATGTGACACCGTCTTGAGGAGAACACGAATGGCCCAGGAGCGCACACTCGGTCAACTGGTGGCTGATGCCTCGCAGGACCTCTCGTCGATCGTCAAGGGTGAGATCGCCCTGGCGAAGATGGAGATCAAGTCCGATGTCAGCAAGGGCGGCAAGGGTGCCGGTCTGCTCGTCGGCGCAGGCATTTTCGGGCTCTACACGCTCGGCTTCCTGCTGACCGCCGGAGCGTGGGGGCTCTTCGCAGCAGGCCTGCCCCGCTGGGCTGCCTTCCTGATCGTCGGCGGCGTCCTGCTGCTCATCACCCTCGTGCTGGCCCTCATGGGTAAGAGCGCACTGTCGAAGGTGAAGGGCAAGCCGGTCAAGACGATCGACAACGCCGAGAAGACGATCGCCGCGCTGAAGCCGCCGAAGGCCTCCTGACACCCGCGACACGACGTTCGAACGCCGCCCCAGTTCTGTGGGGCGGCGTTGTCGCTCGTGCGCTGCTCGGCGACGTCAGCGTTGCAGGAACCTCGGTGGCACCGGACGCTCGTCGCCCGTGGCCCAGGGCTGCTCGAAACCACTGAGTCGCAGCACCGCGTCGAGCAGGATCGCGGTGAAACCCCACACGTAGAGACCGTCGACCTCGAAGGCCGGCGCCGCGAACCGGCGTGAGGGATGCACCGCGGTGAAGCGGTGTTGCGGATCGGCGAGATCGGCCAGGCGTACCCGCGCGACACGGTCGACCTCGTGCAGGCTCTTGGCGTGCACCTGCCCCGGTTGCTGCCACCACGCCACGACCGGCGTCACGTGGTAGCCGGTGACTGACAGCGGGACGGCCTGTAGTTCGCCGATCACCTCCACCCCGCGAGCGTCCAGATCGACTTCTTCGTGCGCCTCACGCAGCGCCGCCGCGCTGGCGTCGGCATCGTCGGGATCGATGCCGCCGCCGGGGAAGGACACCTGTCCGGGGTGCTTGCGCATCACCTCCGAGCGCTGGGTGAGCAGGACGTCCTCCCCGCCACCGGCCGCGGGACCGAAGAGCATCAGGACGGCCGAGCGACGCCCGTCGGGTTCGCCGAAGCTGTTGAAGAAGGAGCCACCCGCGCGCGCACCGTCCATGAGGCGCGGCAACCAGGCCGGTGCGGGGTGGGTCATGCGGGGTACTTCTGGCGCAGCGTGTCCAACTCGTCCTCACGGCCGGGCGCCAACTCGAACCTCAGCAACTTGCGCGCCTTGACCTCGTCGATCTCGCCCTCGCCGTACGAAGGACACCACCGCGCCACCGGGCACGCCCCGCAAGCCGGACGTTTCGCATGGCAGATGCGGCGCCCTTGGAAGATCAGCACATGGCTCAGATTGGTCCAGTCCTTGCGCGGGAAGAGCGAACCGATCGCGTGCTCGACCTTCACCGGGTCGGTCTCGGTGGTCCAGCCCAGCCGGCGCACGACCCGTCCGAAATGAGTATCGACGGTGATGCCGGGCACGCCGAAAGCGTCACCGAGCACGACATTGGCGGTCTTGCGGCCGACGCCGGGCAAGGTGACCAGGTCGTCCAAGCGGCCGGGCACCTGGCCGTCGAAGCGTTCGACCAGCTCCTGCCCGAGCGTCTGCACCGCGTTGGCCTTCATCCGGAAGAAGCCCGTGGGACGCAGCAGCTCCTCGAGTTCGGCGCGGTCGGCGCCGGCCAGGGCCTGGGCATCGGGATAACGCGCGAACAATGTGGGCGTCACCTTGTTGACACCGACGTCTGTGGTCTGGGCTGAAAGGATCGTGGCGACCAGGAGCTGCAGCGGGGTCTCGAAATCGAGTTCGCAGTGGGCGTAGGAGAAGTAATGCGCGAGCACGCGGTAGCTCTTGCGCGCTCGCCGGGTGCGGGCGACCGCGGTCTCCTGGGCGACGTCGATCGGCTTCACGCGGCCAGCCTAGGCTGCCGCGCCGACACACCGCTGGGCACGACGCCACCACGCTGATCGCCGCGGGAAAGGTGCCGACTTCTCGCGCCTAGCCTGCATGACCGACCTCACATGGCAGACTGACCCCGTGGACATCCAGTCGGTGCGCAAGGCACCCCTTTTCGCTGCATTGGACGACCAGGCTGCCGAGGCGCTGCTGGAGTCGATGACTCGCACCAAGGTGCCGCGCGGTCAGGAGCTCTTCCACGAGGGCGACCAGGGCGATTCCCTCTATGTGATCACCGAGGGCAAGGTGAAGCTGGGACGCCGCTCCCCCGACGGACGCGAGAACCTCCTGGCGATCCTCGGACTCGGCGAAATGCTGGGCGAACTCTCGCTCTTCGACCCGGGCGCACGCACCGCCACCGCCACCGCAGTGGCCGACACCGAGCTGGTCGGCATCGGTCACCAGGCGATGGCTGACTTCCTGCGGCAGCGCCCCGAGGTCTCGATGACGATGCTGTCGGCCCTGGCCCGGCGCCTGCGCCGCACCAACGAAGCTCTGGGCGATCTGGTCTTCACCGACGTCCCCGGTCGCGTCGCCAAGGCCTTGCTCGACCTCTCGCAGCGTTTCGGTAAGCCGGTCGACGACGGCATCCTCGTCGCCCACGACCTCACCCAGGAGGAACTGGCCCAGCTGGTCGGCGCTTCCCGCGAGACGGTCAACAAGGCCCTGGCCGATTTCTCGGCCCGCGGCTGGATCAAGCTCGAGGCTCGTGCGGTGACGCTGCTCGACATCGAGCGCATGCAGCGCCGCGCCCGCTAAGCCTGCAGATACTCAAGCTGCGCCAGCACGGTCGCCTTCGCGGCCGGCCAGACGGCCTTCGGAACGTCGGCGTAGACCTGCTCGACGACGGCCTGGGCCACATCCGGCGCGGTGTTGGCGCCACCGGCCAGCGCGTCCCGCACCTGCTGCAAGCGCTCACCGCGGTGGCGCCGGTAGAAGTCGATGACGGCGGATGCGTCGAGCGCCGTCGGGCCATGCCCGGGCGCCAGCGTGAGGCCGCCCTCCTGCGCCGCCACGTGCAGGGTGTCGAGCGAGTCGAGGTACTGCGCGAGGTTGCCGTCGGGATAGGCCACGATGCTGGTGCCGCGGCCGAGCACGCTGTCGCCGGTGAGCAGCAGTTGTTCGTCCGCCCACACGAAGGAGACAGAGTCCTTGGTGTGCCCCGGGGTCAGCAACACGTGTAGATCGATGTCTCCCACCGTGATTCGTTCGTCGTGTCGCAGCGCCTCACCGCGACCGGCGCCTCGCACCGCCGAACCGGTGCGCTCGATCCAACGCGGCACGCCCTCGTCGTGGTCGAAGTGCGCGTGCGTGACGAGCGTGAGTTCGACCGTCGCGCCCAGCTTCGCCACGTGCGCCTCGACAGCATCCAGGTGCTCCTCGTCCAGCGGCCCCGGGTCGATGACGACGGCTTGGTCGGTGCTCGGCGAGTGCAGCACCCAGGTGTTGGTGCCGTCCAGGGTCATCGGCCCCGGGTTCGGGCACAGCACGACGGAAGCACGCTCGGTCACCTGACCACCGGTCCACGGCTGATCGCTCATGGCGCCAACCTATCGACCGCGGGGGCGGGTCAGAGCGGGTAGCGGGTGCGCAGCACCACGCGATCACCGTCGAACTCCGGCACCGGCAGCACCGTCATCAGGTGTGACGGGCGGTGCAGCATCGCGGTGGCATCGGGTGCGCGGCGGATGCGTTCGAGCTGGAGCTCGGTGGGCGGCAACATGTGTGCGTCGCCTGCAGCGAGATCGGCGAGCAGCGCCTCCGGCACGATCCAATCGCTGAGGTCGGACTCCGTGGTCTGGTCGTCGGCGTCCTGCCCGGGGGGCATGAGCGCGGCGAAGAACCACGTGTCATACCGCTTGGGTTCGAATTCCGGTGTGACCCAATGGTCTTGCACCTGCAGCAGATCGGTGCGCAGCGTCATGCCGCGTGCTTGCAAGACCTGGGCGAAAGAGAGTTCGCGAGAGAGCAGGGCGGCCCGGTCGGCGTCCCGCTCGGGGTGGTCCTCGGGCCGGACGACGGCGTCGGCGCCGCGGGAGGCGAGCAGCACGCCCGACTCCTCAAAGACCTCACGCGCCGCGGCGACGACCAATGACGTTGCCACCTCGACGGATTCGCCGAGCCGTTCGGCCCATTCCTGTGGCGACGGACCAGCCCACGAGGGCAGGGTATGGGCGTCGCGGTCGTCAACTCCCCCGCCTGGGAAGACCCAGTTGGACGGCGCGAAGGCCATGGTGCGCACGCGGCGCATCATGAACACTTCGATGCCGGCCGCGCCGTCACGCAACAACATGACTGTCGCGGCCCGGCGAGCCGGCACACCGGTGGGCGACCCCGCCCGCAGCCACTGCGCAGCTGTGCTGTCGAGTGTCGCGGGCGGGTGCCACAGTCGTTCGACGATCTGTGGCTGGTCGCTCATTGCGGCCTCAGTCCTGGACGGTGCAGGTGATCTCGACCTCGACCGGGGCGTCCAGCGGCAGCACGGCGACGCCCACGGCCGAGCGCGCGTGCGCACCCTTGTCACCGAACGCCTTGGCCAGCAGTTCGCTGGCGCCGTTGATCACTCCAGGCTGGCCGGTAAACGACGGGTCGGACGCGACGAAACCGACCACCTTGATCACGCGGACGGTGTCGAGGTCGTCCACGATGCTCTTCACTGCGGCGATCGCGTTGAGCGCGCAGGTCTCTGCGTACTTCGCGGCGTCCTCGGCGCTCACCTCGGCACCCACCTTGCCGGTGGCGGGCAGCTTGCCGTCGACGACCGGCAGCTGGCCGGAAGTCATGACGAGGTTGCCGTCGCGGATCACGGGGACGTACGCGGCCACCGGTGCGGCGACCGAGGGAACGGTCAGGCCGAGCTCGGACAGGCGGTCTTCAACTGCAGACATCAGGTTCAGCCCTTCTCACGCTTGAGGTAAGCAACGAGGTTGCCGGTGTCGCCGGTGACGACCTGCACCAGCTCCCAGCCGTCCTCGCCCCACTGGTCGAGGATCTGCTTGGTGGCGTGCACGATGAGCGGCACGGTGGCGTACTCCCACTTGGTCATGGGTTCTTTCCCTTCGGGACGACGATGGTTCCGAGACGATTATCGCGTCGGGTTGAACGGCACGAGTTGGGCGGGCACCTTGCCGGTCACCATCTGCTCGGCGAGCATCTTGCCGGTGAGCGGCCCGAGGGTGATGCCCCACATGCCGTGGCCGCCGTTGACGTAGACACCCGGCACCTTGGTCTCGCCCACCAGCGGCAGACCGTCGACTGTCACCGGACGGCCACCTACCCAGACGTCCTGGATGTCGTCCCAGTCGACCCCGGTCAGGAGGTGCTTGGCGCTGCGCTTGATCGCCTCGACGCGGTCGGCGTTCAGCGGGTCGTCGGTGTCGGCGAATTCCATCGTGCCGCCGACACGCAACCGGTCGCCCAGCGGCGTGCACGCGACGCGCTCGAAGGGGAAGTAGACCGGGCACGGCACCGGACGGTTGGCGGGGTCTTTCACACCGACGGAGAAGCTGTAGCCGCGGCCGGCCCGCAGCGGCACCCGCACTCCGCAGTTCTTGGCCAGCTCAGGCAGCCAGGCGCCGGTGGCGATCACGACGGCGTCGCCGGTGATCGGCTCGCCGCTCATCATCTCGACGGTCACTCCGCCGGGGCCGTGGCGCAGGGCGCGAGCGTTGGAGCCGATGACGAGATTGCCGCCGCGCTCCTGCACTGCACGAGCCAGTGCATCGACGTACTCACCCGGGTTGATGTAGCGCTGGCCGCCCAGACGGATCGCCTTCTCGACATCGGGGCTGACGATCGGGAGTTCGGCTCGAAGGCTGGCGTTGTCGACCTCGGTGGCTTCCAGCTCGAGACCGGCCTCGTGGATGAGGTCGACCTCGTGCTCCAGGCCCTTGGCGTCCTCAGCACGGCGGAACGCCGCCATGATCGGTGCTTCGTGGGCGGTCGCCTGCACGCCGCCGGCCTCGAGCTCGTCGTAGGCGGCGATGGCCAGGCGGTTGACGGGGACGAATTTGTCCATTGTCTTCTTCCACTGCCCCGGGGTGCAGCGACGAGCAAAACCGAGCAGGAAGGAGGCGAGCTTGACGTCCGGCTTCAGCGGGATGAACAGCGGGGAGTCGGGGTCGAGCACGGCCTTGAAGCCGTACTTCAGCACCGAGGGGTCGGACAGCGGCACGCACAGACCCGGCGAGATCCAGCCGGCGTTACCCCACGAGCTTCCGGCAGCGACACCGGAGCGCTCGACCACGGTGACCCGGACGCCGCGCTCCTGCAGGAACCAGGCCGTCGACAGGCCGACCATGCCGGCGCCGATGATCACGACGTGAGGGTTACCGGTGCCGTCCACTGGCCGTAGAGCTGCCGCCATGTATTGAAATACTCCTTCGAGATCGAACAAACCAGTGCGACGCTAGCACCGAGGAGACGTCCGTCACTTCGCGCCCGTTTACCCAGGAGTAACGCGTGGACCAGCCTTTTGACCAGCACGTTCGACCGTCCGATCGCAGTTCGCACTACGGACCACACGATGACCACGTCGTCGAGCACTACGAACGCGCCTCGGCTCCTCGGGTGATCTTCGTGCACGGCGGTTTCTGGAAGCCGAAGTACGACCGCGCACATCTGCGTCCGACGGCGAGCGCCCTCTGGGAAGCCGGTTTCGAGGTGGCGCTCATCGAGTACCGCCGGCCTGTGGAAGCACCCCGCTGGCCCGAGATCGCGGCCGATGTGCGCGCCGCCATCGAGTCCGTGCGCGACGGGCGCCGCACTGTCATCGCCGGCCACTCGGCGGGTGGGCAGTTGGCGGTGTGGGCGCTGCACCAGCCCGAAGGCAGCGACCTGCTGGGGGCGGTGAGCCTGGCTGGTTGCGTCGACCTGGAGCAGGCCCATCAGGACGGCCTCGGCGGCGGCGCGGTGCAGGCCCTCTTCGCCGGCCCTCCGCTTCCGGAGGCCGACCCGGCGGCTCTGGCTCCCCCGCCAGCCCCCGTGGTGCTGGTGCACGGCACGGACGATCCGGACGTTCCGCTCTCCATCTCCCAGCGCTACCGCGACCGGGTGGCGGCTACCGATGCGGCCGATGTGCCCGAACTGCTCGTCGTCGATGGTGGCGATCACTGGGCCCCGGTGCTTCCGGGCACCGAAACCTTCGACGCGGTCGTGGCAATCCTGCGCCGTCTCGCGGGCGGCTGAGCATGGCGCAGAACACTTCCCTCGGGCCCGAAACTGCTTGATACCGCTGAGTAGGGTGGAAACCATGAGCTGGGACGCCACGCGTTTGCACATCGTCACCGGAAAGGGCGGCACCGGTAAGACGACCGTCGCTTCTGCCTTGGCCCTGGCCCTTGCCGAACAAGGCAAGCAGGTGCTGCTTGCCGAGGTGGAGGGCCGACAGGGCATCAGTCAGGCCTTCGACGTGCCGCCGCTGGGCGACGTGGAGACCCGGGTCGCCCGCACCGCGAACGACGGCGCGGTGTGGGGCCTCTCGGTCGATGCCAAGGCGGCGCTGCTGGAGTACCTGCAGATGTACTACAAGCTCGGCATGGCCGGCGGCATGCTCGAACGTTTCGGCGTCATCGACTTCGCCACGACTATCGCCCCGGGCGTGCGTGATGTGTTGCTCATCGGCAAGGTCTACGAAGCCGTGCGCCGCCGCGCGTCCCGGCGCGGGGTGCACCACGACCAGATCTACGACGTGATCGTGCTCGACGCCCCGCCCACCGGCCGCATTGGCCGCTTCCTCAACGTCAACCAGGAGGTCGCCGGGCTGGCCAAGGTCGGCCCGATCAAGAACCAGGCCGAGTCGATCATGACGATGCTGACCGGCGCGGAGACCGCCGTCCACCTGGTGACCCTGCTGGAGGAAATGCCCGTACAGGAAACGCTCGAAGCCGCTGCCGAACTCAGCGAGATCGGTCTTCGCATCGGCGATGTGGTCGTCAACCAGGAGCGCGCGGACGTGCTGCACCGCAACGCCCTCGCCATCCTGCAGGACGAGAACGCCGACCTGTCGGCGCTCGAATCCGACCTGGCTGCAGGCGGATTGCGCGTCGGGCCGACCCTGCTGGGCGGCCTGGTGCAGGCCGGACGCGACCTGGGCGATCGACTCGCGCTGCAGGAGCAGGAACTGCGCGACCTGCAGGCACTCGACCGGCCGATGCGGCACCTGCCCTTCGTCCCCGGCGGCGTGGACGGCGGAGCCCTGCGCCACCTCGCGAGCTACTTCAAGGGAGACCACGCATGAGCGACGCGCTCAACATCGACACCCTGCTGGAGGACACCTCGATCCGTACCATCGTCTGTTGCGGCTCAGGCGGCGTGGGGAAGACGACGACATCGGCATCCATCGCGATTCGTGCCGCCGAGCAGGGACGCCGAGTGGCCGTGCTGACGATCGACCCGGCCAAACGACTCGCGCAGGCGATCGGCCTGGAACACCTCGACAACGAACCACGTGCGGTCGAAGCAATCGACGCCGGCCAGGGCGGCTCGCTCGACGCGATGATGCTCGACATGAAGCGCACCTTCGACGAGGTGGTCATGCGGCACGCGGCGCCGGAGAAGGTGCAGCAAATTCTCGACAACCCCTTCTACCAAGCGGTGTCGAGCTCGTTCGCGGGCACGCAGGAGTACATGGCGATGGAGCGACTCGGGCAACTGCTCGGCGAAGCCGATGACGAGGGCAAACCTCGCTGGGATCTCGTCGTGGTGGACACCCCGCCGTCACGTTCGGCGCTGGACTTCCTCGACGCTCCGCAGCGCCTCGGCACCTTCCTGGACGGGCGGTTCATCCGCCTGATGACGGCGCCCGCCCGCGCCGGTGGCCGCGCCTATCTGAAGCTGATGAGCGTCGGGGTCTCCTCGGTGACCACCGTGATGTCGAAGATCCTTGGGGCACAACTACTTTCAGATGCACAGACCTTCATCGCCGCACTGGAGACGATGTTCGGCGGCTTCCGCGAGCGCGCGGACGAGACCTACTCCTTGCTCAAGGACGCGAGCACCCGGTTCGTCGTGGTGGCGACCCCCGATCGGGACGCCCTGCGCGAGGCGGCGTACTTCGTCGACCGGCTCGAGCAGGACGACATGCCGCTGGCCGGAATGGTCGTCAACCGCGTGCAGATGACCTACGTGCCGTCGGTCAACGCCACCCGGGCCGTCAATGCCGCCGAGGCGGTGGAGGATCTGGCTGACCGCGGGTCCGGCTGGCGCCCCCGCGACACCGCCGCACTGCTGCGACTGCACGCAGAGGTCACCGAACTCGGTTCACGTCATGCCGAGGCGATTGAACGCTTCCGGGTGCTGCACCCGCAGGTGCGCATCGCCCAGGTGGCCGCAGCCGGTCACGATGTCAACGACATCATTGAACTCCGCGAGATCGGCGAGGAACTCACCGCCGGCTGAACAGCGCAGCGGTTGGGCGCAGTGCCTCAGCCGATGCCGTCGGCGCGGGCCGCGCGGAAGATCTGCTCCCAGGAGCGGACGTCCGGGCGGCGGCGCAGCAGAGCGCGGCGCTCGCGCTCGGTCATGCCGCCCCACACGCCGTACTCCGTGCGGTTGTCGAGTGCGTCCGCGAGACACTCGGCAACCACCGGGCAGCGCTGGCAGATCTGCTTCGCCGTCTGCTGGGCTGCGCCCTTGGCGAAGAGGTCATCCGGGGATCCCGACCGGCACTGCGCCTTGGACGCCCAGTTCTCGTCCCACAGCACAACCTCGGGTGCAACAACGCTCACGGGCGCCTCCTCTGCGCGCGGCTGGATGCCACTCCGCCAACGCACCCCCGCAGCCACTGTCGTGGTGCTACGTATCGCTGGAGGACCTGGATTCCAGATCACTTGTTCTACTACACGCGATAATACATACGCCGCAACCACCTGGAAAGAGGCAATTTCCGGTAGCCTCGTGCAACTGCCAAGGCATCGCGGTTCCAGCGGCGTAACCCCCTGCAACGGATCTTTGCCCTGCTCGGCCATTTCGCACACGAGGGTGCACACGTGCGGGGGTTACCCTTGGCCGCATGCGTCAATCCTCCCGCATCACCAATGTCATGTCGCTGCTCGGCGGGTTCGTCGCGGTGGCCATGACGATGGGCGTGCTCGGCGCCTGCTTGGTTCTTCCGGCGGTCGGTGTCGCCGGCCAGGCCACGAACAACGGCATCCGCATGTTCAACCAGATGCCCGGCGACTTCGCGATGAACCCCCTCGCCCAGCAGTCGCGCATTCTCGCTGCCGACGGGTCACTCATCGGCACGCCGTTCAACGAGAACCGCATCGTGGTGCCACTGAGCAAGATCGCCCCGGTGATGCGCAACGCGCAGATCGCGATCGAGGACGAACGCTTCTATGAGCACGGCGGTGTCGACGCCAAGGGTCTGCTGCGCGCGATCAGTTCGAACGTGATGAGCGGTGGCACGCAAGGAGCATCGACGCTCACCCAGCAGTACGTGAAGGTGGCCCTGCAGAACCAAGCGCTCGCCTCGGGCAACAAGGATGCAGCAGCTGGCCAGGTGACCCAGCAGGGCATGCAGGGCTACGTGCGCAAACTCCAGCAGCTGAAGTACGCCGTCAGCCTCGAGCAGAAGTACACCAAGGACCAGATCCTCGACGGCTACCTCAACCTGGTCTATTTCGGTGACCAGCAGTACGGCATCGAGGCCGCCTCCTTGCACTACTTCGGCAAGCACGCCTCGCAACTGGCCTTGCCCGAGGCCGCTCTGCTCGCGGGAGTGGTCAACGCTCCTGGTGTCACCGACCCGGTGAACAACCCCGAGGCTGCGGTCAAGCGGCGCAATCTGGTCCTGACCAAGATGCACCAGCAGGGCATGATCAGCTACGCCGACTACAACTCGGCGTCCAACTCCAAGTTGCAGCTGAAGCTGACGAACGTCAGCAGCAGCTGCGCCAGCTCGCCCTACCCGTACTTCTGTTACTACGTGTACGACTGGCTGCTGGAGCAGCCCGCGCTCGGCGACACCCGCAAGCAGCGGGAGGCCAAGCTCAAGGGTGGCGGCCTGACCATCCAGACCTCGTTCGACCCCAAGATCGCCAAGATCATCGACAAGCAGATCAAGGCGAAGGTGCCGGTCGCCAACCCAGCGGGTGTGCAGGCTGCCGGCATCGTCGTCCAGCCGGGCACCGGTCTGGTCCTGGGCTCTGCGCAGAACACGCAGTACAGCAACACCGGAGCCACCGGTAAGTCGGCGATCAACTACACGACCCCACTCAGCATGGGTGGCGGCCAGGGGTTCACCTTCGGTTCGACCGCAAAGTTCTTCGCGGTCATCGACGCGGTGAAGAACGGCTGGACCTACGACAGCAAAATCGACGTGCCGCCGATGAACGGCGTCGACAAGGTGGGCACCTTCCGCAAGTTCACCAGCAAGGAGTTCCCGGGCGAGTGCGGTCTGGGCGCTGAGACCTGGCGAGTGGGTAACTCCGAGGAGGACGCCGGCTCCGGCCAGCAGTCGCTCGTCGACGTGACCGCGAAGTCGATCAACGTCGCGTTCGCGCAGCTGGTCTCGCAGCTCGGCGCCTGCAATGTGCGCCAGACGATGATCGACTTCGGCCTCAAGGCCGGTGACGGCTCGCCGATCAACAAGACGCCTTCCGGCATCGTCCTGGGTTCGCAGGCCGTGACCGCGCTCGACCTGGCCAACTCCTACGCAACCATCGCCGCCGACGGCAAGCACTGCCAGCCGCGTCCGGTGAAGTCGATCGCCGATGCCAACGGCAAGCCGTTGAAGCTGACCGGCACCGAGTGCAAGCAACTGGTCTCCCCGGACGTTGCCCGCACCGTCACAAAGATCTTCGAGTCGGTGCTCGAACCGGGCGGCACGGCCTCCGATGCCGCCCTGGCGGGCAAGCGTCCGTCAGCCGGCAAAACCGGAACGGTCGACACCTCCACCCAGACGTGGTTCGTCGGCTACACCCCGCAGATGGCCACGGCCGTCTGGGTGGGCCACGCCGACAACGAGAAGCCGTTGAAGAACGTTCGCCTGGCCGGCAAGACCTACCCGGGCTACCTGTACGGCGGAACGCTCGCTGCGCCGCTGTGGAAGTCGATCATGGACGAGGCCCTCAAGGGTCAGCCGGTGAAGCAGTTCGGTGAGCCCTCGGACGCGGCCATGAAGGGCGAGCAGGTGCGGGTGCCGAATGTCGTCGGCCAGAGCCCCGACAATGCCCGGACGCTGCTCGAGGCCGCTGGTTTCGAGGTGAAGCAGGGCGATGCCCAGGATTCGCGGATGTTCGCCGGTCGCATCATGGGCACCTCACCCCGCGTCGGCACCAAGGCCCCGAAGGGGTCGACCGTGACGATCTTCCCCAGCACCGGACGGGCCGCACGCGCTGCGGCGGCGGCGCCACGGGTCGCCGCGCCGCCGGTGGTGAAACGCACCGCCGCAACGACCAAGGCGCCCAAGCCGAGTGCGACCCCGTCTTCCACGTCGGCGCCCAAGCCGTCGTCGAGCTCGAAGCCGCCGGCAACGCCGAAGGCCACCAAGCCGAACAACCCGTCGTCGACGAAGAACAACTGACGCAGCTCGTGCCCGGCGGTCGATCCACCGTGGCACTTCGCCGACGCTCGGGCGTGAGCCTGTTCCCCTGCGGTTGAGTTGGCCTCCTGACCGGTGGTTGAGCCGCGCACCACCGCTGGTTGAGCCGGGCCGAGGAACGAGGCCCGCGTCGAAACCCGCCGAAACCGACAGATCACGCAGCGTCGGAACGGTCTTCGCGGCGAGCGATCAGCTGAGCGCGCGCTTCACTGCGGCGGCCACCTTGCCGCCGTCCGCACGTCCGGCGATCTTGGGCTGGAGCAACTGCATGACCTTGCCCATGCCGCCCATGTTGGTGGCTCCTGATTCGACGACGGCCTCGGCGACCATCTGGTCGAGATCGGCGTCGCTCAGCTGCGCGGGGAGGTACTTCTCCAGCACGACGAGTTCGGCGCGCTCCTGGTCAGCCAGCTCCTGGCGTCCGGCTCCGTCGTACGCCTCGGCAGCCTCGCGACGCTTCTTGGCTTCCTTGGTGACGACCTTGAGCGCCTCGTCGTCGGTGAGTTCCTTGGCGGTGTCGCCAGCGACCTCGGCCGTCTTGATCGCGGCGAGCGTCATGCGCAGCGTGCCGGAGGCCACCTGGTCGCGCGCCTTCATGGCGTCCTTCAGGTCGGACTGCAGCGTTTCCTTGAGCGTCATGGTTCCAGTCTCCCACCCGCCGCAACCGGTTTCTGCGCGCCGACCGCGTCGTTCGATACGGCCAGCTTGTCGTGCGACGATGACGAGATGCATCCGCTGACCCGTTCTGCTCTCACCCTCGGTGGCCTCGGGGTCGCGACTCTCGGGTACGCCTCGCTCATCGAACGCAACTGGTACGCCCTGCGTCAGGTGCAGGTGCCGGTGTTGCCTGCGGGCGCGCGTCCGGTGCGGGTGTTGCAGGTGACCGACCTCCACCTCGTGCCGCGCCAGGAGCGCCGCATCCAGTGGGTGAGCGATTTGGCGAGCCTCTCCCCCGACTTCGTCCTGAACACCGGTGACAACTGCTCCGATCCGGACGCCGTGCCCGCCGTGCTGCGCGCGATGGAGACCCTGATGCAGTTTCCCGGAGCATTCGTGCTCGGCTCCAACGACTACTTCGCGCCGGCCAAGCGCAATCCGTTCCGCTACTTCGATGGTTCGCACAAACAGGGCGCCGACCTCGGCGTACCCACGCTGCCGTGGCAGGACATGGTGCGCGGCTTCGAGAGCGGCGGCTGGACGAATCTCACCCAGGTGCGCACGCGACTTCCGCTGGGCGAACTCGATGTCGAGTTCGTCGGGGTCGACGACCCACACCTCGCCTACGACGACTACGCGGCAGTGGCCGCGCCGGCCGCTGCGGACGCCGACCTCACCGTTGGCGTGGTGCACGCGCCGTACCTTCGCGTGCTCGACGCGATGACCGCCGACGGCGCCTCGCTAGTGATCGCCGGCCACACCCACGGCGGTCAAGTGTGTCTGCCGGGCTACGGCGCGCTCGTCACCAACTGCGACCTAGGGACGCGCCGCGCCAAGGGGCTCTCGCGTTGGTGGGCCGGTGCCGACAACGCACCTTCGTCCCAAGCCTCGGACGACGCCGCCTGGTTGCACGTCTCGGCGGGCCTCGGGCACAACAAGTACAACCCGGTGCGCTTCGCCTGCCGCCCGGAGGCAACACTGATGACGCTGGTGTCAGCTTCGGCGTGACTCGCTGAGTCTCGGTCGGATTCCGTTGTCTCCCAATCGAATCTGCGCTTGGTCGAGCAGCCGCGGCCACCCGAGCCCGCTCGCTCAATCTCCCACTCGGGCCCGATTGGGAGATTGAGAAACTTGCCGGTAAAGTGCTCACTTGCTGCGTGCGGTACCGCCAAAAGCGAGAACGCACGCAGGCCACGGGGTGTGGCGCAGCTTGGTAGCGCGCTTCGTTCGGGACGAAGAGGCCGCAGGTTCAAATCCTGTCACCCCGACCAGCAAGAAAACCGGCTCTGACCTGCGGAAACGCTAGGTCCGAGCCGGTTTGTTTGTTTACAGGATCCGGCCGAGGTCGAGTTCGGTGCAGCTCAGCACAGGCACGCGCGTGGTGAACGACGGCCTTGACGTGGATTTGCCTTCGCGATAGGCCGCGGCGGCCGCGCCCGCCGCGGTATTTTCCGCCGGCTTGTCGGGTTGGAAATCACCGTAGTTTGCCGCCTCGAGCCGGTACGCCTGAATCGGCCCTATGTCGAAACGAATCGTCCCGGCAACGACACCACCATCTACGTGGGACGGCTCAACAACCGCGTTGCTCGGCGAATGGCTCGTAGTCACCAACACGGTGTATCCGTCCTCAGGTAAATCCAGCGGATACCTCGTCTTGATCTCAAGGACGTCGACGCCACCGACCGTCTTCCGGTGTGCCGACTTAACCTGCACTGGTCTGCCGTCGGCGTCGGTTTGGTCGATACCTTTCCGGTGGAGTCCGTGATGGGTTCCTCCGAGGACCAGCAAGGCAATGATCTCTGCCGAGAAGCCTGAAGGAAGTGCAATCGGGGTGTTACCAGAGCCAGCCATGGCGCGACATTACCGGCCCGCACTGTGAACCGCCGGTACCCTGGCGAACACCATGAAAGCGCATCTAGGGGACGACGCTCGGCTCGCTGCCGAGGCACGGGCGCGGACGTTGATCGATCGCCAGCTGGGCGACGCGGGATGGGTCGTCCAGGACAAGAAGGCGCTCAACTTGTTCGCCGCGCAGGGCGTCGCTTGCCGCGAGGTCACGATGAAGACCGGGCACGGTCGCGCGGACTACCTGCTGTACGTCGACCAGCGCGTCGTCGGAGTTATCGAGGCGAAGCCGCAGGGCACGACGCTCAGCGGCGTGGAGTGGCAATCGGCGATGTACGCCGAGGGTCTGCCGGCCGACGTGCGACTCAAGGCCCTGACGCGCGACGGGCGGCTGCCCTTCGTGTTCGAGGCGAGCGGCACCGAGACACACTTCACCAACGGGTACGACCCGGACCCGCGTGCTCGGCAACTGTTCGGCTTCCCGCAGCCGGAGACCCTGGCGCGCATCGTCCGCGACGCCGAGGCCGACCCGGACGCGCCCACGTGGCGTGCGAAAATGCGTGACCTGCCCGCGCTCGACACATCCGCGCTGCGACCCGCGCAGATCACCGCGATCACCGGCGTCGAGCAGTCACTGGCCGCGCAGCACTTCGACCGGTCCCTGGTGCAGATGGCGACCGGCGCCGGCAAGACGTACACCGCGGTCACGCTCGCCTACCGGCTGTTGAAGTACGGCGGGTTCAAGCGGATCCTGTTCCTGGTCGACCGCAACAACCTCGCCGACCAGACAGCCGGCGAGTTCAGCAACTACCGAATGCCAGGCGACGGGCGCAGCTTCACCGACGTCTACGCCGTCGACAAGCTCACCCGCGCCGGCATGCTCGCCAGCAGCAACGTCGTGATCTCCACCATCCAACGCGTCTACAAGGCGCTACAGGGCGACGAGGTGACCGCCGAAGACGACCCTGGCCTGGACGATTTCGTCCCCGACTCCCCCGTCACCGTCGCCTACAGCCCGCAACTGCCGCCGGAGACGTTCGACCTGGTCGTCGTCGACGAAGCGCACCGGTCGATCTACGGCGTATGGCGCGGCGTGCTGGAGTACTTCGACGCGCACGTCGTCGGGCTGACCGCGACCCCGGGCAAACAGACGTTCGCGTTTTTCCGGCAGAACCTGGTCTCGGAGTACACCTACCCGCAGTCGGTCGCCGACCGGGTGAACGTCGACTTCGACGTGTACCGGATCCGTACGGAGATCTCCGAGCGCGGCGGCCTGATCGAGGCAACAACCGTCGTGCCGAAGGTCGATCGGCGCACTCGCAAGCAACGGCTCGAGGCGCTGGAGGAAGACCTCGAATACACGAGCAAGCAACTCGACCGAGCGGTGACCGCCAAGTCGCAGATCCGGCTGGTGCTCGAGACGTTCAGCGAACGGCTCTTCACCGAAATCTTCCCCGGCCGGTCGACCGTGACGAAGACTCTGATCTTCGCCAAGGACGACGCCCACGCCGAGGAGATCGTCACCACGGTGCGCGAGGTCTTCGGCAAGGGCAACGACTTCGCCGCCAAGATCACCTACAACGCCAAAGACCCCAAGGGCCAGTTGCAGGCGTTCCGCACATCGCCGAGCCTGCGCATCGCCGTCACCGTCGACATGATCGCCACCGGCACCGACGTGAAGCCCCTGGAATGCGTGTTCTTCATGCGTGACGTGCGGTCGGCGCAGTACTTCGAGCAGATGAAGGGACGCGGCGCCCGCACCATCGCGCCGGCCGACTTCCAATCGGTCACACCGGACGCGTCGGGCAAGACCCGATTCGTCATCGTCGACGCAGTCGGAGTGACGGAGCACGACTTCGCCGACCCGCCCCTGAACCGCGAGAAGGGCGTCTCACTCAAGAAGCTGCTCGACAAGGCGGCCACGCTATCCCTCACCGAGGATGAAACCGCAACTCTCGCGTCTCGACTGGCCAAGCTCGAACTCGACCTCACCCCGGCCGAGCGGGAGGAACTCGACGACGTCGCCGGCGTGCCCGTACGCGACATCGTGCGTGGACTCGTCGACGCGGTCGACCCGGACACCCAGGCCGAGGCTGCCGCCGGACAATCAGATCCGGAGTCCGCGATCCAGCGTCTCCTCGACGATGCGACGCGACCGCTCGCCGCCAACCCCGAACTCCGCGGCCGCATCCTCGAACTGCGCGCCACCCACGACCGAGTGATCGACGAGGTCAACGCCGACACACTCCTGTCCGCCGGCGGTGTCGTCGACACCAACCGCGCGCGGTCAGTCGTCGAGTCGTGGCAGGCCTACCTCGAACAGCACCGCGACGAGATCACCGCCATCCAACTGCTCGGCGAAGCCCGCGAACGACGAATCGACTTCGCCGACATCCAGGAGCTTGCCGACCGCATCAGCCGACCCCCGCACAACTGGACGACGGACTTCATCTGGGCGGCGTACGAAACCATCGACGTCGGCCGTGTCCGCCACAGCGACCGGCACACCCTCACCGACCTGGTGTCATTGCTGCGCTATACCGTCGGCGTCGATGACGAACTCGTTCCGTACGCCGACCGCGTGCGCGAGCGGTACGCCGCTTGGCTCGCCCAACAGCACCAGTCGGGCGTGAATTTCACTGAGACACAAAGGTGGTGGCTGGACCGGATGGTCGAAGTGATCGCGAACTCCGCTGGCATCACCGCGGAAGATCTCGACGAAGCGCCCTTCACCGAACGCGGCGGTGTGGACGGTGCCTTGCGTGACCTCGGCGACGAAGCTGCCGACCTGCTGGAGAACCTCAACGCGGAGCTCACGGCGTGAGTGGACCGCGGTGGCCAACTGTGCGGCTGACAGACGTTGTCGATGTGCTTGACGCTCGCCGCGTGCCCGTCAAAGCGTCCGAGCGTGCCGCCCGCGGCGGCCGCGTGCCCTACTACGGAGCTACGGGCCAGGCTGGCTCGATCGATAGTGCCATCTTCGACGAACCTCTCGTTCTGCTCGGGGAAGATGGCGTGCCGTTCTTCGATCCGTACAAGCCGAAGGCCTACCTTGTCGACGGCCCCGCCTGGGTGAATAACCATGCGCATGTCCTCAGAGCAAGAGCTCCTGTAGACCGACGGTTCCTGAAGCACTACCTCGACTGGTTCGACTATCGCGGCTACGCAAACGGGACCACGCGGCTGAAGCTCACCCAATCGGCTATGAAGCGCATGCCCGTGTTGTTGCCCGAACCAGCAGAGCAACGGCAGATCGTCGAGATCCTCGAAGACCACCTCTCCCGCCTCGACGCAGCAGCGGATTATGCGTCCGCTGCGCGCCGCCGACTTCGAGCGATGCAGAAGGCCACGCTTCTCGAGTTGATCCCCGACCGAGCCAACTACCCGAGCGAATGGCGTACCGCGACCGTGGCTGAGGCCGGCAAAGTTGAGCTCGGCCGCCAACGGCACCCCGATTGGCACACCGGCCCCAACATGCAACCTTACCTTCGCGTCGCGAACGTTTTCGAGGATCGAATCGATACGGCCGACGTCAAGGAGATGCACTGGGACGGCGACGCCTTTGAGCGTTTCCGCCTTCACCCAGGCGATGTTCTCCTGAACGAAGGTCAGACACCCGATCTTCTTGGCCGACCGGCGCTCTATCGTGGCGAACCGCCCAACGTGGCGTTCACCAACTCGTTGATCCGGTTCAAGGCGAGCCCCGACGTTCTGCCCGAGTTCGCGCTGCTCGTCTTCCGCCGCCACATGCACGCAGGCCGGTTCACGCGCGAGAGTCGAATCACAACCAACATTGCCCACCTCTCTGCCGCTCGTCTTAAGCCGATCGAGTTCCCCATCCCTTCGCTGGAGGCCCAGACGGCGATCGTCCAGGATGCGTCAACCCGGCTGGCAGACATTGCGCGTCTGGAAGGGACGATCTCAAGCCAGACAGCGCGTGCCCACAACCTTCGCCGAGCAGTGCTCGCAGCAGCCTTCAGCGGCAAGCTCACTGGCCGCCGCTCCGACGACGAGGTCGTCGAGGAACTGGCGGGGGCTCTGGCGTGAACGGCAAACAAGTGAAGCTGTTCCTCGTCGACGGCACCCCGGGTGGGCTCACGACGGCCGAGATCACCAATTGGACCGGCCACGTCCTCTCTGCACGCCGCTCCGACCTGGCCGACCTGCTCCGGCGCGAGGAAGCGGAGCGCACCGGCGTTTACCTCCTGCTCGGTGAGGACGAATCCGCTGTCGGCGACACCCGCTGCTATGTCGGTGAGGCCGACGTCGTTGCCGCCCGGCTGCGCAGCCACGCCAAGGACAAGCCGTTCTGGAACCAGGTTGTGGTGATCACCTCGAAGGACACCAACCTGACGAAGTCGCACGGCAGGTATCTGGAGTCGCGGCTGATCGAGCTCGCAACCCAGGCCGGAAGGGTCACCCTCGAGAACGGCACTGCCCCTCCGACGCCGCGCCTGCCGGAGGCGGACGCGTCCGACATGGAGTACTTCCTCGGTCAGCTGCAGATCGTCCTACCCGTGTTGGGAGTGAACGCGATCCGGGTTCGCTCGGCGCGACCCGACGCTGCGCAGTCAGCACCGAGCCAGTCGCCGATCTTCGCCTTGCGGAACGCCCGTCAGGGCGTTGACGCATCAGCTCAGCAGGTCGACGGCGAGTTCATCATGCTGAGCGGCTCCGTCGTCGTGCCCGAGTGGCACGGAGTCGGCAAGGCGGCCAGCACGCAGAAGGCGTATGCCAGTTACCGCGCCCAGCACGAAGGGCTTCTGGCGGACGGATCGATCGTCGTGGAGAACCGACTCGGGCGTGTGACACGCGACATCGTCTTCTCCTCGCCGTCGACTGCCGGCGCGATCGCTCTCGGCCGCTCCTGCAACGGCCGCGTCGAATGGGTGTCGGCCGAGGGGTCCTTCGGGGCCTGGGAAAGCCGTGGAGTCGAGTGAGTGCCAATGCGCGCACCTCGCTTGTCTTCAAGAGGCGCCCAGACGCGAGTGCCAGTTCTGGCGGCGACGGAGCGTCGCCGCCACCTTCCGCCAAACGCAACGAGGAACACGATGACTGACTCACGCCGCTTGGTCGACAAGCTCTGGTCCTACTGCGATGTGCTGCGCGACGACGGTGTCGGTGTCATCGAGTACACCGAGCAGCTGACGTACCTGCTGTTCTTGAAGATGGCGCACGAACGAGCGACGCGGAAGCTGGCGCCGGAGCGGATCGTGCCTGAGGAGTACTCGTGGCAGAAGCTACTGGACGCTCAGGGCGACAAACTCGAGTTCGAGTACACCCGCATCCTCGTCGGCCTCGCCCGCGAGGACGGGGTCATCGGCACGATCTTCCGTAAGGCGCAGAACCGCATCCAGGACCCGGCGAAGCTGCGCCAGCTCGTCGTCGACCTGATCGACAAGGAGAACTGGTCGCAGTCCGGCACCGACATCAAGGGCGACGCCTACGAAGAACTGCTGTCCAAGGGTGCATCGGACAAGGGGTCCGGTGCTGGCCAGTACTTCACACCCCGCGCCCTGATCCAGGCGATAGTTGACGTCATCCAGCCCACCGTCGCCGACACGGTCGTCGACCCCGCCTGTGGCACTGGCGGCTTCCTTCTCGTCGCACACGAGCACGCCGCCCGCGGCGCCGAGTCGATGACACCGACCCAGCGTGCCCACCTGCGCGATAGCTTCGCCTCGGGATACGAACTGGTCGACGGCACAGCGCGATTGGCCGCGATGAACCTCTTACTCCACGGTATGGGCGCCTCGAACGGTGACTCGCTCATCGAAGTACGCGACTCGCTCATCGCCGACCCGGGCCGGCGATGGTCCGTGGTGCTCTCGAACCCGCCGTTCGGTCGGAAGTCGTCGCTGACGATGGTCGGCGCCGACGGCCGCGAGGTCAGGGAAGACCGCGAGATCGAGCGGCAGGACTTCGTTGCGACGACGAGCAACAAGCAGCTCAACTTCGTCCAGCACATCGCGACGATCCTCGATACCAACGGACGCGCCGCCGTCGTGCTGCCCGACAACGTGCTCTTCGAAGGCGGCGCCGGCGAGACGATCCGTCGCAAGCTGCTGGCTGACTTCGACCTGCACACGATGCTGCGCCTGCCGACCGGGATCTTTTACGCCCAGGGCGTGAAGGCGAACGTGCTGTTCTTCGACAAGAAGGTCGCCCGCCCCGGGCAGCCGTGGACCGAGCGACTGTGGGTCTACGACCTGCGCACCAACAAGCACTTCACGCTGAAGCAGAACCCGCTGCGACGGGCCGACCTGGACGAGTTCGTTGCGGCGTACACAGCAACCGAGCGTGTCGAGTCCGAGCGCTGGAAACCGTTCACGTATGACGAGGTCGTCGCGCGCGACAAGGCGAACCTCGACATCACCTGGCTCAAGGACGACTCCCTCGAAGACCTCGACAACCTGCCTTCCCCCGACGTCATCGCCCGCGAGATCGTCGAAGACCTCACCGCCGCTCTTGCTGAGTTCGAAGCAGTAGCAACGGCTCTGGAAGAGCAACTGCGCAGCTAGCGGTCCTTGTCTGCAGCGAGCTCGCGTATCCAATCGGGCACGGGCTGCCCGCTCTTAGCGCTGGCCGCGATGTACACGCGCGCCGCGGCGACCCTGTTCGCATGAGACACGGGCGCGCGAGGACGCAGAGTCGCCGGTCGTGATTTCGAGCGGTCAGCCATGGGTCCTCCCGGCATTCGATGTCCTCTCCATGATCTTTCTTGCCGGGCGTGACCGCCAGAGGCACGACCTGACCTTCGGGGAGGTATGACTACCTCTACAAAGAGTCGACGCCAGTTCGAGTCCCTCGCCGACGCCGCCGAGCGCACCGGCCTCAGCATCCGAACGCTCCGCCGCAGGATCGCAGCCGGGCAGCTTCCCGCGTACCGCAGTGGACCCCGCGTTCTGCGCGTCGATCCCACAGATGTGGATCGCCTCATGGTGCTCGTTCCAACCGCGTAGCGGGTGTGGACGGTCGCGCAAGTCGGACTACGGCGCGTCCTTCCGCCCCGATAAGGCGCGCCGATCTGCGACTTCCGAAGCTGACCGGTCTCGCGTTTCGCCGCAATACGCTCAATATCGATCGCGACTGATCATGTCGCGGGATCACTGTCGGCCCTCTCAGGCATGCTGGCCGAGTGGAAATCACAACGGACGACATGCACCCGCGATCCTCCTTCGCGGATGCTCGTGCTCACCTAGCCCGAGCTCAGTCCCGCCGCTCTCGCATCAACGCCCTCTGGAACTCAACGCGCGCTGATCAGCCGTTCTCGGCGTGGGTCGACTCTCCCGAGCCTCTTGTCCGTGAATTGTGGTGTTCCTTCGAGCCTTCCTACTCCCTGCAACGAGCGGCGGATGAAGCGATGGCGGCATTCCTCCGCGACATCAAGGGCGCGCTAGACGCCTGCGTACACGCTGCGGCAAACGCTGTCTGCCGCACGATCGGGTTCGTCGAGCCCGAAATCCACCAAATGCCGCTAGTCCGCAGTCCGTCGGAGTTCGATTCACTTCCCAGGCAGGGACAGCTAAGGGGTTTGCGTCCTGACCAGATCCGTGCCATCCGGCTTCTACAGCCGTTCACCGAGCGCCTAGATGCCAAGCCCACGCGGAGGATCGCTCGGAATATGGCACATCTGGCAGCCGGGCTCGAGGCGCTGGATGCTTGGGAAGCCGCCCACAGGCAGCCTCAGTTGTTCACAGCATGGGCCTCCAAAGCCGATGCCATGCCCGTGCTTCCAGACGGTGTACGCGTCGAGGAGACCGAGATCGACCCGGCAGGTCCTCTTCATCGGCCCAAGCGGTTGGCGAGGTTCACACTCGACAAAGACTCGGCCGGGGCGTCGTTCGCCGGCAACCCCAACGTTTCGTTCGACGTCATCTTGAACGCCGGCCCGTGGCCCGACGACCCGGACGACAACTTCTCCCACCGTTCGCATGGACTGATTGTGATTGCGCGGCACCTGATCGACGGACTGGAGAGGTCCGTCAGCGACCCCTACCGCGCAGACCTTCTTCGCGCGCTCGACGAAGGGACGCCGACGGAGAAAGCCAACACGTGGCTACCGGTGAACTTCAGCAGTTCCGACGAAGAAGCCGACGCCAGGACTGCTATCGCTGACTCCGACAGGAGCATGGCCACCTACGTCAACGGCGACGGCACGCTGGTGTATATGCGCCTTTCACCGGACGGGTTTGTCATAGGGCGCGAGATTGCTGCCGCGCAGGACCTGCTTGACGCCAGCCAGGACGGAACGATCGTCGAAGAAGCCGTTCGAGCCGCTGCCGGCGGGTGGGGTCTACGCGATCTCGTACTCCAGCCGAAAGTCTTCACGAAGGGGAGCGGAGTTCGCGAGCTCGGTGACGGGACGATCCTTGCGGGTCCACGCGGGATTAGCCTCCAGGTCAAGGCCCGGGGCGTCACCGCAGATACCCCGGAAAAGGCGGCGAAATGGATGATCAAGAATGCAGCCCGCGGCCTGCGACAAGCACGGGGGACAATAAGGAGCGCATTGCTGAACCCCACCGTCGAGTTGACGAACCTGCGAGGGCGCACGGTCACGATCCGCGGGAAATCCGTTGCCTGGATCCCCGTCGTTGTGATCGACCACCCCAACCCGCCACCGACGGGCGTTATCCCGGCGTCTGATGGCAAGGGTCCCAGCGTGGTACTGACGCGCCGCGACTGGGAGTTCCTGTGGAACCAGCTCCGTTCCGCAACTGCAATCGTCGACTACATCCACCGCGTTGGCGATGAAGAAGAGCCACTGGAACTCGGTGCAGAGAGCAACCGGTACCTCGACCTTGCCGAGAAGGACGCAGAGTCCGCTCCGGTGAAGTTGCCGGCCTGGATCCCGGAGATCGGCGCTCAGTCCATGAACATGCCCGTCCTCCCGGGTGACCCTGCAGGGTCTTCCGACCCCTTCGGACACGCGATCTTCCAGCGGATTCTTGAGGACATCGCCGACACCGACTTCACCGGCAACGAGAGAGACCGCATCACGCTTCTCTCCCACATCGATCGCGTTCCCGTCGGAGCACGCGCCGAGCTAGGCAGGCTCCTGCTGAGACGGCTGGTTCTATGTGCCGAGGCAGCACCCGATAGTCACCGGGTTGAACATCGGATCATGTACCTTGACCAGAGCTCCCTCCAGCTGACATTCACTACCATGTCGCAACTGACCGACTACCACCAGGAGCTCTACCGGTCCTGGCTGCTGCTTCGTCGCCAGGACTTTCTCAAGAAGTCAGGCGCCTTGGGTCCGGTCTATCCTTGGACGGTCGGCGTTCTGCTCACACCTCGCCCCGACGGTCCACGGCCGTGGGACACGACGCTGATCGCCACGAACGGACCACCCGCTTACGATGCAGATGAATACGCCCACCTCACACAGGTGTTCAAGCCAAACGTCTGACGATGCAGTCTCACAAAGTGCGCCTCACCCCGCGCCTGCGTGCGCGGTGCACGCCTTGTCGCGCAACCAACTGGGTCAACCGGCGGTTCCCCAGTCACGAACCCAAAGCCGTCGTTCCTGCGTCATTTCGCCTATGCGCAGCCCGCCTCAACACAACCCGGTCAATTGGCTCAATACCCAGCCAGCTCAGACAGCTTCTTCGCGATCTCGGCGTCCCGCCCTCGCGCCGCATGCTGATAGCGATCGGCTGCGCCCGCACTGAGGTGGCCCAGGCGGTCTTGAGTCTCTTTGCCCGTGGCACCCGCCCGCACTGCGAGCACCGCGCCGCTGTGCCGGAGGTCGTGGACCCGCATAGTGGGTCGGCCCACGGCGTTGCGCGCCTTGATCCAGTGCCGCCGAACAGTGTTCGAGCCCACCTGACGACTCGGATCCTTCATCGCGTGGAACAGCAGCCCGTCTGGGCCAGGCGCCGCGAACTTCTCGATATGCACAGCGACGAGCTCGACCATGTGCGGCGGCATCGTCACACTCCGTCCAAGGCCGTTCTTCGGTGGCCCGACGACCGGCTCCCCACCGTCCCAGACGACTGCGCGACGCACGTGAATTACGCCGCTCACCAGGTCGATGTCCCTCCGCCGCAACTCGGACATCTCGCCAAACCGAAGCCCACACCATGCGCCGATGAGGACGAACGCGTGGTACCGCTGCGGCATCTCGGCCATCAGCGCCTTGATCTCCTCCGGCGTCGCAGGGTCGATCGTGATCTGCCGCTTCGTGACGCTGGCACTTCGGATGTTGCATGGGTTCCGGCTGATGATTTCGTCGCGCACCGCCTCGTTGAGGATCGCGCGAAGCAACGAATACACGTGCGCGCGCTGCGTTGGATGGTTCGGGTCAAGACCGCTGTACCAACTGCGCACGACAGCAGGAGTGATGTCACGCAGCGACATGTCCCCGAACTCCGGCAGCAGGAAGCGATCGAGCTGCCGGCGATAGAGCGCCCGGGTGCGGGTCTTGATGTCACGCTGCTCCAGCCACGTCTCGGCGTACGGCGCGAACGCTTCGATGGCGCGCACAACCTTCGCGCGCCGTGACTTCGTCGGGGTCCACTCGTCGTTCTGGATAAGCCGCCGCTCCGCAGCGAGCCATCCCTCTGCGTCGGACTTCGCCTGGAAGGTCGACGGTGCGCGGTGAAAGCCCTGATCCGGACCCATGTAGTAGGCCTGGTAGCGCCCGTTGGCACGCTTCCGGATCGTCCCGAAGTCTCGCTTCGCCCGCGTCATGACATGCCGTTCGCGGACACATCTGGACATAATCCGGGCATAATTTGCGTGTCGTCGTGTCCTCTTGTGCCCTTGACTCTCACGCGTTAGAGTCTACAACGCCGCAGGTCAGACGCCTACGGTGCAGATCAGAGCCAAGCGTAAATCTGGCGAGTGAACAGTTCAAATCCTGTCACCCCGACATCGTGGAAAACCGGCTCTGACCTGCGGGAAACGCGGTCAGGGCCGGTTTTTCTATTCTTGCTCGCCATCCCATGCCTTGCTCTCCGATCCATCTCTTGCGTGCTATAGCAAGCAAGGCGTGCTTCGGGCAGCAAGGCAGTGATGGCGCGCAAGAATCACCAGGGATGATCCTCCAGTTGCTCCACCGACTGACACGTCAGACGCGTGGAAGGTCTCGGTACTCATCGAGGCGTTCCACGCGATCTGGCGTCGGATGGTCGTCCGGCACCCGCAGCACGCGCTCCGGGTCGGCGAGGGTGACCTGACTGCCGTCCTCGCGCACGCGTCGCAGTCCTTCGGCGAGCATGACGCCGGCCACGCGGTCGATCGATGAGACCCGCCGCAGATCGAGCACGAGTCGCTCGAGATCGGTGTCGTCCTCGGCGATCTCCCGCAACACCAACTCCGCGCCGCTGAACCGCAGATCGCCCTGCAAGCTGAGAATGCGCACGATGCGCCCGCTCGGTGTTCGCAGTCGACGATCACGCCGCAGGGCCGACCTCGACTCGTCCAGCCCCTCCATGATGTGTAGGCCCATGTCGCGAGAAATCCTGCGACACAACGTGATTCCACGAACACTGTTGCCGTGGTCGTCCAGCCGTGGCGAGAAGGTGGCCAGCCCGACCTGCCCTGAGCGAACGCCGAGAATGCCGCCACTGACGCCGCTCTTGGCCGGGAACCCGCAGTTGGTCATCCAGTCACCCGCAGCGTCGTACATGCCGCAGGTCATCATCACGCTCAGCACCTGACGCACCACGTCGACATCGACCACGCGCTCGCCGGTGCACGGCTGCACTCCCCCGTTGGCCAAGGTTGCCGCCATCCTGGCGAGATCGGGTGTGGTGACCCGCAGCGAACACTGCCGGATGTAGCCCCGGACGACATCCGTCGGGTCGCCGTCGATCACCTCGTACGAGCGCAACATGTTGGCGATCGCGGTATTGCGGTAGGCGTCCGCCAGCTCTGAGGCGTAGACCTCCTCGTCCACCTCGAGTTGGCGACCAGCAAAGGCAGACAGGCCCGCTCGCACCTTCTCGAAGCGCTCGTCCGGGTCACAGTCGAGTCCACCGATCAGTGCGTGGCAGGTCAGTGCGCCGGCGTTGATCATCGGGTTGAGCGGCCGCCCTGAGCCCTCCTCCAGCGACAGCTCGTTGAACGCCTCACCGCTGGGCTCCACCCCGATCCGCTCCAGGACGGCGTCCACCCCGTGCTCCTGCAACGCCAGGGCATACACGAACGCTTTGGAGATCGACTGGATCGTGAAGCAGTTGTCGGCGTCTCCGGCGGAGTAGACGGTGCCGTCCGTCGTGCACAGCGCCACAGCCAGTTGGTCAGGATCGACCCCGGCCAGTTCGGGGATGTAATCGGCGAGCGCGCCGCTGGTGTCGTCGGAACAGGAGCGCAGAATCTCCTCGAGGTAATCGGGCACCGGTGTCTTCACAGGTTCCACCGTAGAGGGCGGGATCAGGCGTCCGACCCTTCCGCGCCCTCGTACCAGCACGATCTGCGACGTCCCGAATCCTGCTCCGCTGCGCCGGACGCTGCACTCGCTCGCCATCCTGAAGACGCTCTCATCAGCGCTTCATGGCAGGTTCACAGAGACTCCCTACGGTCTGTGACTGTCGGCACCGACTGGCGGAGCCGAAGGCATTTCACCATGGAGGAACCATGCGTTTTGTCCCTGCAACAGTGGCAGCCGTTGTCGCCACCGCGGTCTGGCCGTGGCGACAGCTCCCGAAGCCAAAGCCGAGGAATACACCTGCCGCACCTCGATCGGCGCGATCAACCTCGACAACGTGAAGGTGCCGGACGGCGCCACCTGCACCCTGACCGGCACCCGGATCAAGGGCAACATCGACATCGGCACCAACTCGACGGTCGTCGTCCGCAGCGCGACCGTCGGTGGCAGCATCCAGTCGCAGGGGCACACCCGCGTCCAGGTGCTCGACAGCCGCGTCGAAGGCAGCATCCAGTTGGAGAGCGGCGGCGCGGCCGACCTGCGCCGCAACGTCGTCAAGCCAGTCAGCCGGCCGCGACGCAAGCGCGGCGTTTACAGCAAGATCTGCGGCGGCTATTCACCGATGCGGCGGTTGCAGCTACCGCGTGTGTTAACAAGTGCCGCGTTTGCGGATCGGGCGAGCGTCGCTGGCGCGGGTCAGTCGTCCTTTCGGTTCGTGGCCCAGAGCGCCCAGGCGACGAGCAGCGGCTGGAAGGCCAACCGGACAGCGCGCTTGGTGTCGGTGTCGAGACCGAAGGCGTCCTTCTGCTCAAGGAACTGGGAGATGTTGCCGGGGAAGACGCCGATGAAGAAGAGGGCCACGACGCGTCCGACGGTCCGCTGTCGCCAACCACTGATCAGCGCGATGCCCTGCACGATCTCGACCACACCCGAGACGAGGACGACGGCGTCCTTGTCGGCAGGAAACCAGTCGGGCACCTGCGCCTGGAAGTCCTGGCGAGCGAAGGTCAGGTGGGCGGTGCCGGCGAATGCCAGCATCGAACCGAGGGCGAGACGAGCGATCGTGCGAGGTGCTGACATGGCTGACTCCGAACAACGGCGGGTAGTCATTCGAACCTAACGGCTGCGAGCGGCGGCGGCGCTGAATCGTCCTGCCGGACCAGGCCAGCCGCCAGCACAAACGCGGCAGTTCCAGCAAGATCTGCGGCAGCTCTTTGCAAACGCGGCGGTTGCAGCTACCGCACCTGTCAACAAAGGCCGCGTTTGCACTGGGACGCGCGAGCCCGCCACCGGACGCGGCTACCAACCGCGCACGCGGACGAGCGGGCAAGACATGACTACCGGGCAGCCTCGGCGGACGCTCCCACGCGCCGCGTCCACTGGTAGAGCAGCCCCACCAACACCGCGAACGCGATCAGACCCAGCCACTGAGCTGTGCCGGCGAAGCCGTCACCGACCAGGCCCAGCGGTGATTCCTCACCGGTGGCCGCGACGACGCCGGCGAAGAGGACGCCGAAGAGGCTCTCGCCGACGATGAGTCCGGTGGCGAGCAGGATGCCGAAGCGCTTGGCGCGTTCGGGGTCGCGAGAACGGCCGGCCCACCGGTCGTAGAACATGCCGAGCAGGGCGCCGATCGGAATCATCAGGGTGAGCGCGATCGGAAGGTACATGCCCATCCCGACGGCCAGCGGCGGCAGGCTGAAGCGGGTAATGCGGCTGATGATCTCGTCGACGGCGATCACCCCGGCACCGATGAGTGCGCCGATGCCGATCAGGCCCCAGTCGAGCGAGCCGCCGAAGACTCCCTTGGCGAGCGAGGAGATGAGCGCCGCCTGGGGTGCGGCGAGCGCGTCCGGCCCGGCCCCGGGCGCACCGGCGAAACCGAATCCGGTCTTCATCAACTGCAGCACGGGCGGAATGACCAGCGATCCGAAGATGACGCCGATGACCAGCGCCACCTGCTGCTTCCACGGGGTGGCCCCGACCAACTGGCCGGTCTTGAGGTCTTGCAGGTTGTCGTTGGAGATCGTCGCGACACCGAAGACGACGGCGGAGGTGAACAAGGTATACGCCACAAGCGCCGTGGTCTGCGAAGCGTCCCCGCCGTGGGTGGCCTTGATGAGCAGCGCTGCGGCCAGCACCACCAGGATGCCGACGCCGGAGATCGGTGAGTTGGAGGCGCCGATGAGACCGGCCATGTAACCGCACACCGACGCGACGACCAGGCCGATGAGCAGCACGAAGAGCACGCTCACCGCGATCAGACCACCGACGTGGTCGGCGATCACGGTGTCCTGCACGAAGCCCCAGAGCAGGACGCCGATCGGCACCATCGACGCAAGAATCACTCCGCCGACGACAGTGATCGGCATGTCGCGCTCGGTGAGCGGCACCTCCTGCCCACTGCGGCGGGCACCGGCCGAGCTGATGGCGTCCTTGATGCCCTTGATGATCGGACCGATGATCTTCAGCAGGGTCCAGACGGCGGCCACCGCGATCGCACCGGCACCGATGAAGCGGACGTCCTGGGAGAAGACCGTGCCGACGGCATCGGTGATGTCACCGGTGCGGGGCACTTCACCCGAGGAGAGCGTGGGCAGCAGCACGCCGTAGGAGATGAGCAGTCCGACGATCATCGCCACGCCCACCGACATTCCCACGAGGTGACCCACCCCGATCAGCGCGAGCGACAGGCTTGAGCCGACCATCGTGCCGCCGGAGCCCACCCGGAAGGTCTTCTCCAGGGTGTTGCCGATCACCTTGAAGGCCGCCAGCAGGGAGAAACCGGCTGCCGAGAGCGCACCGACGACGATGACGCGCAGGCCGCGCTTGTTCTCCTGCGCGCCCTCGCTGCTGTCACCGACCTTCAGCACCTCGGCCGCGGCGACGCCTTCGGGATAGGGCAGATCAGAACCGGTGACCAGCGCCCGCCGCAGCGGGATCGAATACATCACGCCGAGGATTCCGCCGACCGCGCAGACGGCGGCGGTGGTCCAGTACGGGAAGCCGCTCCACCAGCCGATCATCACCAGGCCGGGCAGCACGAAGATGATCGCCGACAACGTGCCCGCTGCCGACGCGATCGTCTGCACGATGTTGTTCTCGATGATCGAGTGATCGGCGAAGTAACGCAGCACCGCCATCGAGATGACCGCCGCAGGGATGGACGTCGCGAAGGTCAGCCCGACCTTCAGGCCGAGGTAGACATTCGCCGCGGTGAAGACCAGCGTGATGAGACCGCCGATGACGACGCCACGAAGAGTGAGTTCGCGGACGGCGGCACCGGTCGATGACTTCGATTCCGAAGATTGTTCCACCGCACCACGATGCCACAGCATCGCTTCACGATGAATTCCGGTCAGGGATGTTCGGCCTTCTCCGGCGCTTCGACCGACCGCGACACCCTGCGGTGCAGCAACTCGATGAGCACCATCCCGGTCACCGCGAGCGCGATACCGATCGCCATCGATCGGGTGTTGGACGGGTCGAGCAGCAACTGCTCCTGGGTGAAGGGCAGCAGGAACAACGGCACGTACGTGAGGAGGCAGAGCGCGACGAGCGCGAGGCGCCAACGGTTGAGCGGCCGGGCCACGAGCACCAGCACCCACCACGACGCACCAATCATCGCCACCAGGCAGGCAGTGGCTGCTTGCTGATGCGCTGCCGACATCGACGAGGCGCCAGCGCCCACGGAGGCGCCGCTGGCACCATCGGGACGCACCAGCAGGTAGCAGGCGAGAGTCACCGCAGCAACTACCAGACCCGAGGGCACCGCGAGTCGCAACACCCGTCGGACGAATCCGTCGCGCGCCCGGTCGTGGTTGGGCGCGAGCGAGAGCACGAAGGACGGCACGCCGATGGTGAACCACGCCGCGATGGTGGTGTGGATCGGCTGGAAGGGATACGACACCTCGGGCGTGTGCAGCGCCTGCGCGCTCAGGCCGAGCAGGCCCACCAGCAAGGCGAGGGTGACCGCGTAGATCGTCTTGGTGAGGTAGAGATGGGCGACGCGCTCAATGTTGCCGATGACGCGTCGACCTTCGGCCACGACATAGGGTAGCGTGGCGAACTTGTTGTTGAGCAGGACGATCTGCGACACCGCGCGGGCCGCCGAACTGCCGCTGCCCATCGCCACACCGACGTCCGCCTGCTTCAGCGCGAGCACGTCGTTGACGCCGTCACCGGTCATCGCCACGACGTGGCCCTTGGCCTGCAGCGCGTCGACCATCGCCTTCTTCTGGTCGGGGCGCACCCGACCGAAGACGACACCCTTCTCCACGGCCTCGATGAACTCCGGCCCACCCTCGGGCAGCGTGCGTGCATCGACCGCGGTCTGCGGGGAGCCGATGCCCAGCGATGCCGCCACAGCTCCGACGCTGACCGCGTTGTCGCCAGAGATCACCTTCACCTGGACGCCTTGACGGTGGAAGTACTCGATGGTGGCGCGGGCGTCCGGTCGCACTCGTTGCTCGAAGATGAGCAGCGCCTGCGCAGTGACCACGCCGGGAGCTCCTGCTGCGTTGACCGCCCGGTCGGAGGTGGCGACCAGCAACACGCGAGCGCCTTGCGATCCGGCCTCTTGAGCCTGCTCGGCGACCGGCGATTCGGGGTCGAGCAGGATGTCGGGCGCGCCGAGCAGCCAGTTGCCGTTGCCCTCGAACGAGACGCCCGACCACTTCTTGGCCGAGCTGAACGGCGCGACCGCCGTCACCGTCCAGCCGGGGTTGCCCGGATGGGCTTCGTGGATCGCCTGGACGGTCGCGTCCGGATGCGGGTCTGCGGCCCCGAGTGCGGCCAGCGCGTCGGCGACCGGCTCCTGCCCCACCTGGTCGACACGGTCAAGGGTGAGACCGAGCTCGGTGAGGGTGCCGGTCTTGTCGGTGCAGACGACGTCGACCCGGGCCAAGCCTTCGATGGCCGGCAGCTCGTTGACGAGGCATTGCCGGCGTCCGAGTCGGATGACACCGACGGCGAACGCGACAGAGGTGAGCAGCACCAGCCCTTCGGGCACCATCGGCACCAGCGCGGCGACCATGCCCAGCAGTCCGCGCTGCCAATCCTGCTTGGCGAGCAGCAACTGGTTGACGATCGTCAGGATGCCCGCGGGAATCAGCAGGTAGGTGATGACCTTCAGGATCTGGTCGATGCCCGCCCGTAGCTGCGACTTCGCCAGGCTGAAAGCGCCCGCTTCTGCGGCGAGCTTGGCGGCGTACGAATCGGCGCCCACCTTGGTGACATGCATCGATCCGGAACCGGCGATCACAAAGCTGCCCGATCGCAGGGTGTCGCCCGGGTGCTTCGCGACGGCATCCGCCTCACCGGTCAGCAGTGACTCGTCGACGCTGAGTTCGACTGCAGCAGCTACCTGCCCGTCGACCACGATCTGATCACCTGGCGCGAGTTCGACCAGGTCGTCGACCACGATCTGATTGGTCGGGATCCTCGTGGTGGCGCCGTCACGCACCACCTCGACGGTCGCCTGACCGACGATCGTGAGCTTCTCCAGCGTCCGTTTCGCCCGAAGTTCCTGGGCGATACCGATGCCGCTGTTGATGACGATGAGCAGACCGAACAGCCCGTTGCGGTAGGAGCCGGTGACCAGCACCAGCGCGAAGAGCACCGCGAGAATGGCGTTGATACGGGTGAAGATGTTGACCCGCAGGATGTCGGCGACCGAACGTGAGTTCTGGTCCTGTGACTCGTTGACCTCCCCGCGCGCTACCCGTTCCTGCACCTGGGCACTGGTCAGGCCCGCCGCCATCTGCGTCGTCGTCACGCGGTCATCCTCTCCCACAACCTTGATCACGGTCTGGACGTCCGGAGTAAAGGCCGGGTTGGGCTCAGTCACATGAGTCCTCGGCCACAATGGCGCCATGTCGTCCGAGCCCTTGCCGCACCCGGTCACGGGTGAGCCTTTCGCGTCCCCGGTGCCGCCCGGTCGCGGCTGGCCAGGCGACGTCGCCACTGCGCGCACACCGATCGCGTGCCATGCCGAGCAGGTGGCTGCACTGGCCCAATCGTCGCCCCGACAAACACAATTGGACGCCCGCATCTCGGTCTGCCGGGCCTGCCCGCGACTGGTGGAATGGCGCGAGGATGTCGCCGAGACCAAGCGGTCTTCCTTTGCTGCGCAACCGTATTGGGGACGTCCGGTGCCAGGCTTCGGCGATCCGAAAGCCCGGGTGCTCGTGGTCGGGCTCGCCCCGGCGGCCAACGGCGCCAATCGCACCGGCCGCATGTTCACCGGCGACCGGTCGGGCGACTGGCTCTACGCCGCCTTCCAACGTGCCGGTTACGCCAGTCAGGCGGCGTCCGAGCACGCCGGCGACGGACTCGAACTGCTCGACCTACGGATCGTCTCGGCCGTGCGTTGCGCCCCTCCGGACAACAAACCCACTACCGTCGAGCGCATCACCTGCGCCCCGTGGCTCGATCGCGACCTGCAACTGGCGCAGCCGCACCTGCACTCGATCTTCGCCCTCGGGTCGTTCGCCTGGGACGCCACCCTGGCTGCCGCGCGCCGGCTCGGCTGGGAGGTGCCGCGACCGCAGCCGAAGTTCGGCCATGCCGCAACTACTTTGCTGCGCAACGGAACTCGCGAGGTGAAGCTGGTGGGCAGCTACCACGTCAGCCAGCAGAACACCTTCACCGGCAAGCTCACCGAACCCATGCTGGACGCCGCCATTGCCGAGTTGCGGGTGGACGACTCCGACGCGGGCTGACCTGACGCACGGCAATCAGCAGGCCCAGGAGCCCACGGGCTCCTCCCCGATCGATGCATCCGACAGACGAGATGACGCCGGTCGCGGTGCAAGAATCGTCACCACCCCCGAGACCAGAAAGGCGATGATGCGCGAGATCCACGAACTCCTGCGGCAGATCGCGCTGGTCTCTGACCAACACGTCAACACGGTCGCGCGCAACCTCGGCGTACCCGCAACGAATGTGCACGCCATCGGCGTCCTGCGCAATGAGCCCGAGGGCGTCAGCTCCACCGAGCTCAGCCGCGCCCTCGGCCTCTCCCCTCCGGCGACCACCGCGCTGGTGAATCGGTTGGTTGCCTCGGGCCATGCCGAGCGCTCCACCTCACCGGTGGACGCCAGGCGGGTGCTGATCCGCGCAACGCCAACTGCGTTGCAGCACAGCAATTCTCAGTTCGAACAGGTGAATACGGCACTTGATGCGGTATTGGCCGATCATGACCCCGAGCAGGTCGAGGCGTTCACCCGGATGCTGACCGAGATCCACGACGCATTCATGGCGGCAGGAGGGTCACGTCCGACATCCTGATTGTTTCTATGATGGAATAATCAGGAATCGACAGGTCGAGCCCTGGGAGTGACGAATGACCGATCCGGCGCGTACAGACGCCGAAGCCGTTGATCACGCCCTCGCCCGCCTGCTGCGTGAGGGTCGCGCACGCACCGAGACCGTCAACCCTGACCACACCGTGTTGTGGGACGCGCTGGGGGACGCCGCTGCTGGCGGCAAGCGCTTTCGCCCGATCCTCGTCCTCCAAGCTCATGACGCCTTCGGTGGCGCACGCACCGACCAGGCTGTGCAGGTAGGCGCGGCAATCGAGCTGCTGCACACCGCATTCGTGATCCATGACGACGTAATCGACGGCGACGACATCCGCCGCGGACGACCCAACGTCAGCGGCGCCTTCCGCACCTGGGCGGGCGCCCAGGGCGCCGATGACGAAGGCGCGGCCACGTTGTCCATCACCGCCGGCATCCTGGTGGGCGATCTGGCCCTCTCGGCCGCAGTGCGAGCCGTCGCCACCACCGATCTGCCGGGTGATCTGCTGCTGACCCTGCTCGACCACTTCGACGAGGCACTGCACACCACCGCCGCAGGCGAGTACGCCGACGTCCGGCTCTCGCTGCATCTGGGCTCGGGCTCGATGGCCGAGAGCCTGCGCATGGCGCAACAGAAGACGAGCGCCTACTCCTTCTCGCTACCGCTCAAGGCCGGCGCGCTGCTGGCCGGGGCCGACCAGGAGACGGTGCGTCGCTGCGGCGCGCTCGGACGCAGCCTGGGCACGGCCTTCCAACTCGTCGACGATCTCGCTGGTGTCTTCGGCGATCCTGCCCTGACCCGCAAGAGCGCCACCTGCGACCTACGCACCAGCAAGCAGACACCGTTGCTGGTGCACGCCCGCAACACCCAGCAGTGGCCGCAGATCGAGCACTACCTCGGTCGCGACCTGGACGATGCCGAACTCGCCCGAGCACGGCACCTGCTCACCATCAGCGGCTCGCGCCAATTCGTGGAGGACACCGTGCATCGCGAACTCGCCCTGGCGGCGTCGGAGATCGAGCTTCTCGGCTTGCCGAGCGCTCTGCCCACGCCGGTGACCGAGGGTCTTTCGTTGCTGGTGGACGGGGCAGCAGCTTGAGCGCGGCACCCGAAAACCTTTACGCCTCAGTGGCTTCGGCCAGCGCCTCGCTGGTCATCCGCAACTACTCCACCTCCTTCGGACTCGCGTCGCGGCTGCTGGCCAAGCCGGTGCGCATCCATGTCGCCCACGCCTACGCGTTGGTGCGGATCGCCGACGAGATCGTCGACAATCCCGATCCTGGTGTGCCAGTGGATGCCCGGGATCGCATGCTCACCTGGCTGCAGGACGACGTCACCCACGCCCTGCTCACCGGATACAGCTCGAACCTCGTGGTGCACGCCTTCGCCCTCACCGCCCGCGAATGCGGCATCGGGCACGAACTGATCGACCCGTTCTTCGAGTCGATGCGCATGGACCTTCACCGCACCACCCACACCCCCGAGACCTTCGACCGTTATGTCTACGGTTCGGCCGAAGTGGTCGGGCTGATGTGTCTGCGCACGTTCATCGCCGCCGAGCAGCTCGATCAGGTGAAGGACTACGAACGTCTCGCCCCCGGAGCGCAACGCCTGGGTGCCGCGTTCCAGAAGATCAACTTCATCCGCGACCTGGCCGATGACAAGGACCTGCTGCACCGCTCGTACTTCCCCGGTCTCGACCCCGACAACTTCCAGGACGCCGACCGCGACCGCATCCTCGACGACATCGATGCCGATCTGGCAGCGGCCAACGCGGTGATCCCCGGGCTCCCGGGCAGCAGCCGTCCGGCCGTGCGAGCCGCCCACGACACCTTCGCCGAACTGGCCGCTCGACTGCGTGCCACCCCGGCCGAGCAGATCCGCCGCCAGCGCGTGCGGGTGCCCAACCCGGTGAAGCTCCGAATCGCCGCCAGCTCTCGTTATAAGGACCGCCGATGAACACCGAATACGCAGCCCCCGACGAGCAGCAGTCGGTGGTGGTGATCGGCGGCGGCATCGCGGGCCTGGCGACGGCTGCTCTACTGGCCTCTCGTGGGTTCAGCGTCGACCTGTTGGAGAAGAACGATGAGCTCGGTGGGCGGGTCGGCAGCTACGAACGCGACGGCTTCCGCTTCGACACCGGCGCCTCGTGGTGGCTCATGCCGGAGGTCTTCGAGCACTTCTTCGAACTGCTCGGCACCACCGTCGAGGCCGAACTCGACCTGGTGACCCTCGACCCGAGCTATCGCGTCTTCTTCCAGGACGCCGACGAAGCCGTGGACGTCCGACCCGACGTCGCGCACAACACCGAACTCTTCGAGACGATCGAGCCGGGCGCCGGACGCAAGCTGGGCGCCTATCTGGAGTCGGCCCAGGACACCTACGACATGGCGTTGCGGCGCTTCCTCTACAGCAACTTCGACTCCACGGCCTCGTTTCTCGGACTCGACGTGCTGCGCCGCAGCCCGAAGCTGGGTCTGCTGCTCACGCGGTCACTCGGGAGCCACATCGCCGCCCGGTTCAAGGACGTGCGGCTGCGCCAGATCCTGGGCTATCCCGCGGTTTTCCTGGGCTCCTCCCCCGATCGGGCGCCGAGCATGTACCACCTGATGAGCCGTCTCGATCTCGGCGATCAGGTGCTCTACCCGCTCGGCGGCTTCACCCGGCTGATCGAAGCGGTGGAGCGGCTCGCGGTGCAGCACGGCGTGCGGGTGCACACCGGCGCGCAGGTGACCGCCATCCGCACCGAGGGCAAACCGCCTCAGGCGCGCGGAGTCGACTACCTGCGAGACGGCGCAGCGCAGCAGATCGACGCCGACATCGTGGTGGCCGCCACCGACCTGCACCACGTCGAAACCACCTTGCTGCCGGCTTCCGAACAGTCGCACCCGGAGAAGTCGTGGGAGCGTCGCGACCCGGGCTTCGGTGCCGTCCTCGCGCTACTCGGAGTCTCCGGACGCGTGCCCGAACTGCCGCACCACTCGTTGTTCTTCACCACCGACTGGAAGCGCAACTTCGAGCAGATCTTCGGCAAGGACGCGCAGGTGCCCGATCCTGCGTCCATCTACGTCTGCACCCCGTCACGCACTGATTCCAGCGTCGCTCCTGAGGGCGACGAGAACCTCTTCGTCCTCATCCCCGTGCCGTCCGACGTGGAGATCGGGCACGGCGGGGACGACGGCGCAGGTTCACCGATCATCGAACGGGCCGTCGATGCCGCGATCGACCAGATCGCCGCGTGGGCGGACGTACCCGATCTGCGTGAGCGCATCGCCGTGCGCCGCACCATCGGACCAGCCGATTTCGCCGACGACTTCAACGCGTGGCAGGGCAGCGCGCTCGGATTGGAGCACACGCTGCGTCAGAGCGCCTTCCTGCGGCCCTCCAACGTCTCGTCCAAGGTCGAGGGTCTGTACTACGCGGGGTCGAGCACTGTGCCGGGCGTCGGTCTGCCGATGTGCCTGATCAGCGCCGAACTGGTGCTGAAACGATTGATCGGTGACAACTCCTCCACTCCGCTCGATTCGGCGAGCACACTGAGCGCCGGATGACCTGGGAAAACCTCTCGTACGCAGCGATGTTGGGCTTCTGCCTGGCCGCGACGCTGCCGTTGATCGCACTCTTCAAACTCGATCTGCCCAAGCAGTGGCGCCGGGTGTTGCTGAGCATCCTGATCGCGGGCACGCCGTTCCTGGTCTGGGATCTCATCGTCACCCACGCCGGGCACTGGTGGTTCGACGACGACCAGACCCTCCCGTGGCGCATCCTCGACCTGCCGCTGGAGGAGATCTCCTTCTTCATCGTGATCCCGCTGGTCACGATCATCACGCTCGAGGGCGTGCGATCGGTGCTGCGCCGAAAAGGCGCGTCCGATGAGGTGACCCGATGAGCTACACCGCTCTTGCCGCGATCGGCGTCGTGGTGGTGCTGGTCCTCGACCTCTGGGTGGCACGCACCCGCGTCATCACCACCGCCGTCTGGTGGATCTCCTACGCGATCATCGTCTTCTTCCAGGTGCTGACCAACGGCTGGCTGACCGGTCGCCGCATCGTCAACTACAACCCCGACGTGATCATCGGCAGCGAGAAGGTGACGATGTTCGGCGACGGCCGCATCGGCTACGCGCCGGTCGAGGACCTCGCGTTCGGATTCGGTCTGGTGCTGCTCACCTGCGTGGTCTGGACCTGGCTCGGACGTCGCGACCAGGCGCAGCGATGAACGTGCAGGAGCGCTTGGAGTCGTTGTCCCCCACCGATATCGGGGTCGACGGGCCGACCGCCGCCGACATGGCCAAGGTCTTCCGGTCGGTGCGACGAGACCCGCTCACCTTCCTCTCCCGCGTGACCCGGCAGTACGGCGACACCGTCGCTTTCCCGGTCCCGGGCAGTCCGGCCGTGCTTTTCAACGACCCGCAGGATGTGCGGCAGATCCTGCAGACCTCGGCCCGCAACTGGAGCAAGCAGACCGTCCAGTACGCCGCGCTGGCACGAGTGACCGGCCCGGGGTTGCTCGCCTCGGCCGAGCCCAACTGGATCGAACATCGCCGCCTCGCCGCACCGGCGTTCCACCACCACCGCCTCGCCGCGGTGGGCGAGCAGGTGCGTGATGCGGCGCGTGACTGCTTCGGCGAAACACTCGGTCCGCGCAGCGACGGCGACATCGTCGACTTCAGTGACCTGATGCACCGGGTCGCCCTCGACGCCGTGGGCCGCGCGTTGTTCTCGACCGACCTGTCGTCCCGCACCGACGACCTGCTGGACGCCACCAGCGCAGCCGCCGAACTCATCGTCCGGGTAGGCCGCTCGGTCGTGCCGAGTGCGCAGTGGACCCCGACGCGCACCAACCTGCGCCTGCGCCGCACACGCCGCACGATGGGCTCGATCTGCGCCGATCTCATCTCCGCCCGCCGTGCACGCAGCTCGGACGGACAGCACGGCGACGACCTGCTGGGGCTCCTGCTCGACGGCGGCCTGAGCGATCAGGAGATCACCGACGAGCTCATCACCATGGTGATCGCCGGCCACGAGACGGTCGCTGCAGCCCTGAGCTGGACCCTCATGCTGCTGGCCGAGCACCCGCAGATGCAGCAAGAACTGCGCAGCGAACTCACCGGGCACCACAACCCTTCGATGCTGACCGGGCGCGACCAACTGCCCTGGACCCACGCCGTCATCGACGAGACGCTGCGGCTCTACCCGCCGGCCTGGGCGTTGTCGCGCCGCTCCCGGGGGGAGGAGGTCGTCGGAGGAAGCATCACCCTGCCGGCCGGGACACTGGCGATCATCAGCCCATGGATCCTGCACCGGCGCCGCTCCGACTGGCCCGACGCCGAGACCTTCCGCCCCGAACGCTTCCTTGGCACCACTCCGCCGCGGCAGGGATACATCCCCTTCGGGCAAGGGCCTCGCCTGTGCATCGGCCGGGAGTTCGCGATCGGCGAAATGGTCGTGGTGCTCGCCGAACTACTGCGCGATCACCGCATCTCATTGCCGGACGGTTGGCGCAGGCCCGCCCACCAGACCCGCGTCGCGGTGCACCCGTCGGGCGGAATGCCGTTGCGAGTAGACCCGATTCGCAGTGCTTGATCTGATCGCCGCGTTCTTCGTGGTGGTGGGCCTGATCGCCGGCTGGCTGCTGCTGCGCGACTTCCGCACCCTGCCCGCAGGCGAGGCAACTGGCGTCCGACCCAGCATCGCCGCGATCATCCCTGCTCGGAACGAAGCCCGTTCGCTGCCCGTGCTGCTCGGTTCGTTGGCGGAGCAGACGGTCGAGCATTCAGTGATCGTGGTCGACGACGAGTCGGACGACGACACCGCGCACATCGCGGCGTCCGCCGGCGCCCAGGTGCTCGCGGCGAGCGGCCGACCCTCCGGCTGGACCGGCAAGGCCTGGGCCTGCGAGGGCGGTGCTTCGGCGTCCCCCAGCGAGGTCGTGGTCTTCCTGGACGCCGACACCCGCCTCGCACCGGAAGCTCTCGCCGGACTCGTCGAACTCCTGGAGCAACACGGTGGCCTGGTGTCGGTGCAGCCTTATCACCGGGTGCAGCGTGCACACGAGCAGTTCTCGGCCTACTTCAATGCGCTGTCGGTGATGGCGTCTGCCGTGTTCACCGGTCGGCCGTCGAATGAGGCGATGGCTTTCGGTCCGTGCCTCATCAGCAGCCGGGACGACTACGAGCGGGCCGGTCGGCACGAGGGCGTCAGGAGCGACATCCTCGACGACGTCGCGCTTGCCCGTAACTATCAGCGAGCCGGCCTGCCGGTCACTTGCGTCGCTGGCGGCGACCAGCTCTCGATGCGCAGTTACCCGGACGGTTTCGGGCAGCTGGCCTCCGGCTGGATCAAGAACATGGCCTCCGGAGCAGGCGCCACCCATCCGCTGGCCGGGTTGGCCGCCGTCCTGTGGATCTGCGCCCACCACATCGTGCTCGTCGGCACGATCGCCACCCTGCTTGCTCCGACCACGTGGGGCTTGCTGGGTTGGGGTGCGGCATGGCTGCTCGTGGCCGCCCAGCTGCGCAGCATTCTGGCTCGTCTGGGCTCCTTCTCCTGGTGGACATGGGGGCTCTTCCCGGTGCCGCTGATGGTCTTCGACCTGCTTTTCGCCCGATCTGCGCTCGACACGGTGCTGCGTCGCAGTGTTCGCTGGAGGGGCCGCACGGTTGATCTTCGGGAGGGTTCGCCATGAGGACGCGTCTGGTCACCTGGCCACACGGTCGCACCATCGCGCTCGACATCGCCGCCTGGGGCGTCTTCCACGCCGCCACCGGATACGCCGTGCACCGCCTCGACGAACGATCACTGAACCGAGACCTGTGGCTGCTGCGTCCACGCACCTTCGAGGACGAAGGCCGTTGGTACCGGAAGCAATTGCGGATCCACCGGTGGAAAGACCGGCTGCCCGAGGCGGGCGCCCTCTTCGCCGGTGGCGTCAGCAAACGGCAGCTGCCCTCCCGCGACCTGGACGGGCTGCGACTGATGGCCCGCGAGACCCGCCGGGCCGAACTCGGCCACTGGGCTGCGATGGGTTGCAGCCCGTTGTTCGTGCTCTGGAACCCGCCATTGGCGTCCGCACTGCTCATCTCCTACGGAGTCGCGATCAACCTGCCGTTCATCGCCGTCCAGCGGTACAACCGCGGGCGACTCACCCTGCTGATCGACCGCCGATCCCGCGCGCAGGCCACCACACCCCGAAGAATCGAAGGACCACACCATGACCACAACTGAGCTCGTCGTTCTGTTGGACGAGCAGGCCAACCCGATCGGCACCGCGGCCAAGAGCGAGGTGCACCACAGCCAGACGCCGCTGCACCTGGCCTTCTCCTGCTACGTGCTCGACCCCGCCGGACGTCTGCTGGTCACCCAGCGAGCGCTGCACAAGAAGACCTGGCCGGGCAGCTGGACCAACACCTGCTGCGGCCACCCGGCGCCGCAGGAGACCGTCGAGGAGGCCGTGCGGCGCCGCGTCCGGCAGGAGCTCGGCATCGAACTGGAAGACCTGCGCGCGGTGCTCCCGCAATTCCGCTATCGCGCGGTGATGGCCGACGGAACGGTCGAGAACGAGGTGTGCCCCGTCTTCGTGGCGCGCTGCGCCGACCCGACCAGCGTCAACGCCGACCCGGACGAGGTGGCTGCCTACGAGTGGCAGGACTGGACGCAGTTCCGCGACGAAGTGCTCGCCGGGCAGCGCGAGGTGAGCCCGTGGTGCCAGCTGCAGGTGCGGGAACTACCGGCGCAAATCGACTAGCTCCACTGCCTCGTCGACGCGGGTCCGGGCGCGAGCTCCAGAGATGGGAGTGCACCGCCGAAGATCGTGGACTGTCAGTGGGGTGATGGACGATGCACGAATGAACCACAATGTGAAACAGCCTCAGATGGGTGCCACCGCCTCGGATCCTCCGACGTCGACCTGGCCACGGTGATCGCGGTGACGTACACGCACCCGTCATCACCCCAGGAAGCGAAGCGGTGAGGCCGGCGTGAGCGAGTGGGTTACTCCCGCACTGGCATTCCTTGGCGCGCTGGTGGGTGCTGGAGTCCCGGCCTGGGTCGCGGTCCGGGGCCAACGGCAAGCGGCGCGCAGTGAATGGCGCGAACGGTTCGACCGCGCCCTGGAGAACCTCACCAGTAATGAGGTGGCTAAGCAGTTGATCGGGGACGAGTTGCTGGCCGACCTCATCAACTCTGATCTGGGTAGTGAGGGAGATCGTGACTTGGCTCGGCGGATCGGCCGGTTGAGCCTGCGGCAAGCCGTGACCGGTTTAAGCGTGGATTCTGCGACTGGTTCGAGCGACAATGGAGAAGACGACCACGATCTGGAGGGCGAACAATGAGCCTCACGACTGACCGGGCACAAAACAGTGTTCCGACGTCCAAGATCCGGTTGGCCCGCGCCCTGGTTCGCGATGCCGAACGCCGCGGCGAGCAAGAAGACTCGTGGGTTGAGCGCCTCGCGCGTCGCCCGCTCCCCGAAGACCAGGACGCGCGCCCAGCACGGGCTCCCCGGCGCTGACCGGGGAATCTTCCCTCGCAGTGGCCGCGCCGGGACGCGACGCCTCAGATCGGGTCGAGGATGCGGCGCAGGAAGTCCTGGGTGCGCTGATGCTTCGGCGCCGCGATGACCTCCTGCGGCGGGCCCTGCTCGACGATCAGACCATCGTCGATGAAGAGCACCTGATCGGCCACCTGCTGGGCGAAACGCACCTCGTGAGTGACGATCACCATCGTCCAGCCCTCGGTGGCGAGGTCTCGGATGACCCGCAGCACCTCGCCGACCAGTTCGGGGTCGAGCGCCGAGGTGGGCTCGTCGAAGAGCACCAGCTTCGGCTTGAGGGCCAGCGCACGCGCGATGCCGACGCGCTGCTGCTGACCGCCGGAGAGTTGGTAGGGGAACTTGTCGATGTGCGCAGACAGGCCCACCTTGTCGAGCAGCTCCCGAGCCTGCGCGTCCGCATCGGCAGCAGCGACGCCTTGGACGACCACCGGCCCCTCGGTGACATTGCGCAGCGCGGTCATGTTGGGGAACAGGTTGTGCGACTGGAAGACCATGCCGCTCTGCGCCCCGAGCTCGGCCACCGCTGCGCGTTGTTCCTTGGGCAGCCGTCCCCACCGCGACGCGGAGACATCAGAGAAATCGACCGACGCGTCCGCAACGCTCACCACTCCGGAGTCGGGTAGTTCGAGCCCGTTGAGCGAGCGCAGCAACGTGGTCTTGCCCGAACCAGAGGGTCCGAGAATCACCGTGACGGTGCCCTCGTCCGCGGTGAACGAGACGTCCTGCAGCACGGTGTTGCCACCGAAGGACTTCCTCAGATGCTCGACCTCGACGATGCGACTCATGCCACGAACCTGCTCACTCGCTTCTCGATACGGCCTTGGAAGAAGGTCATCACGACCACGATCAGCCAGTAGTAGAGCGCGGCCAGACCGTAGAGCGCGAAGAACTTGAACGACGGCGCGGCGGCGATCTGCGCCTGCCGGAACATCTCGGTCACCAGGATCGCCGACGCGAGCGACGTGCTCTTCAACAGATCGATCAAGGTGTTGGACAGCGGCGGCACCGCGATGCGCGCGGCCTGCGGGATGACCACGCGGCGCAACGAGGTGGCGTGGTTCATGCCGATCGTCCGCGCGGCCTCCCATTGGCCCTTGGGCACCGACAGGATCGACGACCGGATGATCTCTGCGCCGTAGCCGGCCATGTTGAGCGAGAAGCCCATGATGGCGGCCGGCCAGGGCGAGATCTTCCAGCCGATCTCGTTGAGGCCGAAGTAGATCAGCAGCAACAGCACGAAGACCGGGACGCCGCGGAAGACGGAGATGAACAGCCGCGCGGGCCAGGCGAGCATCGGGTTGGTCGACAACCGGGCGAGGGCGACACCGAGGGAGATGAGCAACCCGAGGACGAAGCTGATCAACGTCAGCGGGATCGTCACCTTGATCGCCGCCCAGGCCAGCGGCCAGGCGTTGTCCTTGATCATCTGCCAGCTGGTGACCGGCTTGACGTCGGCCTTGAAGTACTTGTCGTACAGCTGCTGACTGACCCCTTCGGCCTTGAGCTGGGCGATGCCCTGGTTGAGCTGGGTCATGTAACCCGAGCCCTTGCGCGCCGCCAGCACCGACTCCGACTTGTCGTCGGTGTAGGCGACGATCTTCACGCCGGGGTCGCTCTGGCTGGCCATGAAGTTCTTGACGGCTAGTTCGTCGTTGACCACAACGTCCACGCTGCCCTGGCGAAGGTTCTGGATCGCTTTGTCCAGGCTGTCGACGCCGACGATGGTGGCACCGTTCTTGGCGGCGACCTCCCGCCAGTTGCTGGTCAGCGACTGGCCGGCCCGCTTGCCCTTGATGTCGGACAGCTTGTTGATCGTGGTGTTGTTTTTGCCCACCAGCACCACGCCGGTGGTGGTGATGTACGGCTCGGAGAGGTCGTACAACTGCTCACGTTCAGGATTTTTGGTGACCTGGTTGGCGACCACGTCGATCTTGCCCGAGCTCAGCGCGGCGAACATCGAATCCCAGGGCACCTCGACGAACTCCATCTTCACCCCGAGCTTGTTGCCCAGAGCGCGCATGAACTCCACGTCGTACCCGGTGAGCTTGCCGCCCTCGTGGTAACTGAACGGCGGGTAGACACCCTCGGTGCCGACCTTCAGCACCGCTGGCAGCGCGGCCTTCGCCGCCGGCGCCGGGACCGTTGCCGAAGCGCCTGCACCTCCGAGTCCGAATGCGGTGAGCGTGATCAGCAGCGCGCCGAGCGCAGCAATGACACGCGTGGTGATGGGACGCATGACGAACAGTTATACGCCGATCACGGGTTACCGGCGAATTCTGTGCATGCCCCGGCGTCCGCAGCAGTGCACATCGCCCCGTAAAATGGTGTTCTCCCCCACCTGACAGCCACCAGACGGAAGGAACGCCTGGCGTGCTCTTCGCCCTTATCGCTGCGCATGTGGTGGGCGGCGCTTTGACCCCTTTTCTGGCGCGGTCGCTCGGCTCGCGCGCCTTCTTCGTGCTGGCCCTGGCACCGTTCGCAACGGGCTTGTGGCTGCTGTCCATCGCACCGACCATCACCGATGGTCGGTCCGTCGACGTCGGATACGAATGGATCCCGGCGCTCGGGGTCAACCTCGACCTGCACATCGGCCTGGTGCAATGGGTGCTGGCGATGGTGGTCAGCTGGATCGGCACGCTCGTGCTGATCTACTGCCGGTGGTACTTCGACAAGACGATGCCCGTGCGCAGCGGCGCCATTCTCACCGTTTTCGCCGGCACGATGCTCGGCCTGGTCACCGCCGACGACCTCATCCTGATGTACGTCTTCTGGGAGCTGACCTCGGTCTTCTCCTACCTGTTGGTGGGTCACGACCCCACCCGCCGCGCCAACCGTGGCGCGGCCAACACCGCCTTGATGGTCACCGTCGGTGGCGGTCTGGCGATGCTGATCGGCATCGTCGCCCTCGGCCACGAGGCCGGCACCTACTCCCTGACCCAGATCGTCGCGGCCCCGCCCGAGGGCACGCTGGTGACCGTCGGGGTCCTGCTCATGTTGGTGGGCGCCCTCACCAAGTCGGCGCTGATCCCGTTCCAGTTCTGGCTGCCCGGAGCGATGGCCGCGCCCACCCCGATCTCGGCCTACTTGCACGCGGCAGCGATGGTCAAAGCCGGCGTCTATCTCGTCGCCGTGCTAGCCCCCGCCTTCTCGACCGTGCCCTACTGGCGCACCGCCGTGCTCGTGCTCGGCACCGCGACGATGGTGGTCGGCGGCTGGCGAGCATTGCGCCAGAGCGACCTGAAACTGCTGCTCGCCTACGGCACCGTCAGCCAGCTCGGCTTCATGGTGTTGCTGGTCGGCGTCGGTTCGCGGGCCGCCGCCCTGGCCGGCCTGACCCTGGTGATCTCACACGCGCTCTTCAAGTCGACGCTCTTCATGTGCGTCGGCATCATCGACCACAGTGCCGGCACCCGTAACCTCAACGAGCTCGGCGGCGTGGGGTACCGCGTCCCCTGGCTGGCCGTGCTCGGCGGACTCGCCGCGCTCTCGATGGCCGGCATGCCGCCGCTGATCGGCTTCATCACCAAGGAGGCGGCGTTCGAGTCGGTCACCTATCTGATCGACAGCAACGACCCCTCCCTCAACCCGCTCGCGGCCGGCATCCTCGCATTCGCGCTCGTCTTCGGCTCGGCGATCACCGTGGCGTACAGCCTGCGGTGGTGGTGGGGCGCCTTCGCTCCCAAGGCCGAGGCACCCGTCCTGCAATGGCACCAGCCGGCAGCCGGCATGGTCGCCGTGCCGGTGCTGCTCGGTGGGCTGAGCCTGGTGGGCGGCTTCCTGGGTGGCCCGCTCACCGAACTGCTCAGCCCCTACGCCGAGAGCGTGGGCGCGGGCACCGCCAGCCACGGCCTCGCGCTCTGGCACGGCCTGGGCTGGCCACTGCTGATGTCGGTCATCGCGCTCGCCGCCGGTGTCGGGTTGTTCCTCGCCCGCAACCGCATCGCCGCAGTGCAGGCCACCTTCCCCAAGACCACCTCGGCCGAAGAGCTCTACCACCGCTCCATGCGCGGCATCGACCGCCTGGCCGTCGAGACCACCGCCCGCACCCAGCGCGGTTCGCTGTCGATCTACCTCGGCACGATCCTCGCGGTCTTCGTCGCCCTCACCACCTATGCGCTGTGGCAGGTGAAGGACTGGCCGGCCGTCCGCATCGCCGACTACTGGATGCAGATCCCGATCGCGCTGGTCATCATCATGGCGGCCTTCCTGGCCGCTACCTCGCGCGGACGCCTGCGCGCCATCCTGCTGACCGGCGTCACCGGCTACGGCCTGGCGCTCATGTTCGCCCTGGCCGGTGCCCCCGACCTCGCCGTCACCCAGGTGCTCGTCGAGACGGTCAGCCTGGTGATCTTCGTACTGGTCATGCGCAAGCTGCCGCGCTACTTCACCAAGCGTCCGCTGTCGTCCACCCGGTGGTGGCGGGTGCTGGTGGCCGCGGTCGTCGGGGTCACGATCACCCTCATCGCGCTGGTCGCCGGTGGCGACCGCCGCGCCCGCCCGGTCAGCGAACCGTGGTACGACGCCGCCTACGACTTCGGCTACGGCAAGAACATCGTCAATGTCGCGCTGGTCGACATGCGCGCCTGGGACACCTTCGGCGAGATCTCGGTGCTGGTCATCGCCGCCACCGGTGTCGCCTCGCTCATCTTCCTGCGCTCGCGGTCGACGGCGGTCACCCGCACGGCCGAGGCCATGGACGGCGACCACGAGGGCGACCAGTCACCCGGGGTCTGGCTGCGCGCCGGCCAGACGCTCTCGCCGATCACCCGTTCGTTGGTCTTCGAGGTGGTCACCCGGCTGCTGTTCGGCTTCCTGATCATCATGTCGCTCTACCTGCTGCTGGCCGGCCACAACCTGCCCGGCGGCGGCTTCGCCGGCGGCCTGGTGGCCGGCATGGCGTTGATGGTGCGTTACCTGACCGCCGGCCGTCACGAACTCGACGAAGCAGCACCCTTCGACGCCGGACGCCTGCTCGGTGCGGGCTTGTTCACCGCGATCGGCTCGGCGGTCGCGCCGGTGGCCTTCGGCGGTGCGGTGCTGGAGAGCTACGACTGGTACCTCAACGTGCCCGGTCCGGACGTCTGGCACACGCCGTGGGGGGCCGTCTGGCCGATGTTCGGTGAACTGCACCTGGTGTCGTCCACGATCTTCGACGTCGGCGTCTACCTGGTGGTCGTCGGCATGGTGCTCGACCTCGCCCGCAGCTTCGGCTCCGGCATCGACCAGCACGCCGAGGAAGACATCGCGCCCACCCCGCTGGAGCGCTCGACCCGAGCCATTCCCGGGACGGAGGGCCACCGCTCATGACCGCCAACATCACCCTGGCCATCACCGCGGGGTTCCTGGTCGCCTGCGGCGTCTACCTGATCCTCGAGCGATCGCTGACCCGCATCCTGATCGGCGTCATCCTCATCTCCAACGGTGTCAACGTGCTCTTCCTCATCGCCGCCGGCGATGCCGGCACGCCGCCGATCATCGGCATGTTCAGCCGCTCGACCGCAGCCGATCCGTTACCGCAGGCGATGATGCTGACCGCCATCGTCATCACCCTCGCGGTGTCGGCCTTCGTGCTGGCCATGGCCTACCGCAGCTTCCAACTCAACGGTGACGACGAAACCGCCGACGACCTCGAGGACGCCCGAATCCGTGAACTCGCCAAGGCCGACGAGGCCTCGGGCTCCTTCGAGGAGACCACCTTCTCCGACACCGGAGAGGACGTGGTGAGCGAATGAACAACCTGCTGCCCGTCCCGATGCTGCTCACCATCTTCGGTGCCGGCGTCGCGCTGGCCATGCCCCGGCGTCCCAAGCTGCAGCGCGCCGTCTCGATCGTCTGTCTCGGCGGGGTCATCGCGGTGGCCGCGATCTTCATGTGGCACACCGATGCCCACGGCCCGTTGGTGCTCTGGGTGGGCGGTTGGCCCGCGCCGCTGGGCATCGTGCTGGTGGCCGACCGGCTCGCGTCCCTCATGCTCTTGGTCGCAGCAGTCGTCGCGCTGGCGGTGCTGGTCTACTCCACCGGGCAGGACGAGGACGAACTGCGCCGGGAGACACCGGTCTCGATCTTCCACCCGACCTTCCTGCTGCTCATCGCGGGCGTCTCCAACGCCTTCCTGGCCGGCGACCTGTTCAACCTGTTCGTCGGTTTCGAGATCTTGCTCTTCGCCTCGTACGTGCTGCTCTCCCTCGGCGGCACCGGCGACCGCATCCGCGCCGGCACCACGTACGTGGTGGTCAGCCTGTTGTCGTCGGCGTTGTTCCTCATCTCGATCGCCACCGTGTACGCAGCAACCGGCACGGTCAACATGGCCCAACTGGCCGACCGTCTGCAGGCGCTGAGCCCGCCGGTGCAGCTCCTGCTGCAGCTCATGCTGCTGGTCACCTTCGCGATCAAGGCAGCGGTCTTCCCGTTGTCTGCCTGGCTGCCCGATTCCTATCCCACCGCCCCCGCTCCGGTGACCGCCGTCTTCGCCGGCCTGCTCACCAAGGTGGGTGTCTACGCGATCATCCGCACCCAGACGCTGCTCTTCCCCGACAGCCACCTGACGAATCTGCTGCTGGTGGCGGCGCTGCTGACGATGGTCATCGGCATCCTGGGCGCAGTCGCGCAGGTGGAGATCAAGCGAATGCTCTCCTTCACCCTGGTCAGCCACCTGGGCTACATGGTGTTCGGCATCGCACTGGCCAACCAGGCGGGGCTGGCAGCCACCATCTTCTACACCGCCCACCACATCACCATCCAGGCCACGCTCTTCCTGGTGACCGGCCTCATCGAACGCCGCGGCGGATCGTCGGCGCTCGACGGTCTGGGCGGCTTGATCAAGGTGGCTCCCCTGCTCGCGGTGCTCTTCTTCGTGCCGGCCATGAACCTCGCCGGCATCCCGCCGCTGTCGGGATTCATCGGCAAGCTGGGGCTGCTGCAGGCCGGCGCCGAACTCGGCACCCCGATGGCCTGGACCGTCGTCGTGGGCGGCATCGTCACCAGCTTCCTGACGCTGCTGGCCATGGCGAAGGTCTGGAACCGCGCCTTCTGGGGCACTCCCCCGGCCGTGGAATCGGACGAAGGGGTGGCCGACGATCCCACCGGTGACCGGCGTCCGATGCCCCCGTTGATGGCCTGCGCCACCGGCGCGCTGGTCACGTTCAGCCTCGCGCTCACCGTCTTCGCCGGACCGCTCTACGGCTATGCCGACCGCGCCGCGATCAACCTGCGCGACGGCACCTACGAGCAGTCGGTCATGCAGGTGCAGCCATGATCGCCGCACGGTCCCGGCTCCGGTTCCGCCCGGCCGCCGTCTTCACGATGGCCTTCTTCTGGATGGTGCTGTGGGGCTCGATCTCGCCGGTCGCCTTCCTCGGCGGCGTGCTGCTCGGTTGGTTGGTGACTGTCGTCTTCCCGTTGCCTCCGGTGCACATTCCCGGACGCCCGCGCCCGTGGGGTGTGCTGGTGCTGGGTGGTGCGCTGCTGCGCGATCTCGTGGTGTCGTCGTGGCACGTCAGCCGATTGGTGTGGGCGCGGCACGTCCGCCTGCGCTCGGGCATCGTGCGCGTCGACCTGCTCTCCGACCACGACCTCTACCAGGTGCAGGTGGCGGAGTTGATCTCGCTCGTGCCCGGCACGGTGGTCGTCGAAGTGGTGCGCAACCCGCGCCGGCTCTATCTGCACGTGCTCGACCTCGCCGATGACAACGCGATCGAGGACATCCGGACGATGGCACTGACCACCGAACGCCGGGTGCTCAACGCATTCGGCACGGCTGCCGAGCGACAAGACTTCGAGGCGGCCTGCCTGGAGTTGCGACGCAGCCACCAACCGGTGTCCCACGAGGAATGGGAGGCGGACGAATGAGCCTGCTGACCGACGTCCTGCTCAGCATCGCGACGGTGCTGCTGCTCATCTCGGCGCTCATCGTCGTGGGTCGCATTGCGCATGGTCCGAGCCAACTCGACCGCAGCGCCGCGGCCGACCTGATGGTGGCCATCGTGATCGCCGGCATCGGCCTCTGGGCGTCCTGGACGCACCGCACCACCGAACTCAATGTGTTGCTGTTGCTGTCGATGCTGGGCTTCACCAGCGCGGTCGCCGTGGCCCGCATGGTGGCCGACCGCCGTTTCACCCGCACCACCCATCCCGAAGCCACCACCCGCGCACAGGAGCGGCACGATGAGTGACTTCTTCGACCTGCTGGGGGCGATCTTCCTGCTGCTCGGCGCGGGTCTGTGCCTGGCCGCGGCTGTCACGCTGCTGCGCTTCCCGGACGTCCTGAGCAAGATGCACGGCATCACCAAGCCGCAGGTGCTCGGTGTGCTGTGCGTGACGACCGGCATCGCATTGTCACTTCGCACCTGGCCCACCCTGGCGATCTGCATCGTGATCGTGGTGCTGCAACTGTTCACCGCACCCGTCGCGGGCACGATGGTCAGCCGCAGCGCCTACCGCTCGGGCCTGGTCGACCGCGGCACGCTCGTCGTCGACGAACTCGCCGAAGACCTCAGCGGGTCGGGCTTCATCCAGAGCCGCGACGTCGAGGAATAGTCCGCAGATCGGTGTGCGTGGCCCGGCGACCTCGACTCGTCGGGCACGGGTCGACCCGACCGACGACTGTCGGGAAAACCACAGTGTGCTTTGCGCCGAGCAGTGCCATGCTTTTCGTAAGCACACGCCACCTCGGGGGAGGTTGTCGATCGGCCCTGCCGGGTCGGGGCCCTCCGCCCTCGCGCACGACCACCTCCACGAAAGGCCGACGATGACGACCCAAGCAGTCCCCGCGCCAGATGCCCTGGCAGCGGACGCCCAATCGCTCACCAAGACCTACGGATCGGGCAGCAATGTCGTGCATGCGTTGCGTGATGTCTCGGCCACCTTCGGTCGCGGGCAGTTCACCGCAATCATGGGCCCCTCCGGCTCGGGCAAGTCGACGCTCATGCACTGCCTCGCCGGTCTCGACACCCCCAGCAGCGGACGCGTGGTCGTCGGCGACACCGACCTGTCGAAGCTGTCCGACGCAGCGATGACCAAGCTGCGACGCGACCGCATCGGCTTCGTCTTCCAGGCGTTCAACCTGGTGCCCACCCTCACCGCCCGCGAGAACATCACGCTCCCGCTCGACATCGCCGGCCGGTCGGTCGACAAGGAATGGATGCAGACGATCGTTGAGCGTCTCGGTCTCAGCGATCGCCTCGGTCACCGGCCAACCGAACTCTCCGGCGGTCAGGTGCAGCGGGTGGCATGCGCCCGCGCGATGGTCGGACGCCCGGAGATCATCTTCGGCGACGAGCCGACCGGCAACCTCGACTCCCGCTCGTCGGCCGAGGTGCTGTCGATCCTGCGCGGAGCGGTGGACGACTTCGGTCAGACGGTCGTGATCGTCACTCACGACCCGCGCTCGGCGTCCTACGCCGACCGGGTGGTTTTCCTCGCCGACGGCCAGATCGTCAGCGACCAGAGTGGGCTGTCGGCCGATGACATCTACGAATACATGAAGCAACTCGACGGCGGCTCCGGCCGCACCCACGAGCAGTGATGGCCGGCGCGATGCGCACGGTCTCCCTGCGCAACCTCGCGGCGCACAAGCTGCGCCTCCTGCTCACGGTGCTCTCGGTCGTCCTCGGCACCTCGTTCGTGGCCGGATCGCTGATCTTCACCGCAACCGTCGGCAACTCCTTCAACCAACTCTTCGACAAGGTGGCGATCGGGGTCGACACCCAGATCACCTCCAAGAACACCAGGGACGGCTTCAGCACCGACCTGGGCGTGCCGCAGTCGGTGCTGACCCGCATCGAGGCACAGAAGGCGCAATTCGGTGTTGCCAAGATCCAGGTGGGCTACACCGGTTCGATCGTGGTGGCGGACGCCAGCGGCAAGGCCATCCAGTCAGGCGGAGCACCGAGCGTCGGCAGCAACTGGGTGCCTCCCCAGCAGCAACTCGACCCGAACAGTGCGGCGATCATGCCTGGCGGGCGTGCACCTGCGGCCCCGAACGAGATGCTCCTCAACGAGAGTGCGGCTGATCGCGGCAAGCTGAAGGTCGGCTCGAAGACCAAGGTCGTCATCGCCAACGGCACCGGCAAACCGATGGACGTCGTCGTGGTCGGCCTCGTCCGTTCGCCGCCGAACAGCAGCGGTTACATCGAAGCCAACTTCACCACCGACGCCGCCAAGTCACTGTTCACCGACGGCAAGCATGTTTCGACGATCTACCTGGGCGCAGCGCCGGGCACCTCGCCAGAGCAGTTGAAGCAGCAGGTGACCGCGGCTTTCCCGGACGTCGAAGCGCTCACCGGCGACGAAGTGCGCAAGCAGTCGAAGGACGCGATCAACCAGTTCCTGCAGATCTTCAACTACATCCTGTTGTCGTTCGCCGCGATCGGGCTCATCGTCGGCACCTTCATCATCTACAACACCTTCTCGATGATCGTCGCCCAGCGGGTCAAGGAGTTGGCCCTGCTGCGCGCCATCGGTGCCAGCCGTCGCCAGGTCACCCGGTCGGTGATGTTCGAGGCATTCGTGGTCGGACTGATCGGTTCACTGGTCGGATTCGCGATCGGGGTCGGCCTTGCTGCCGGGCTGCAGGCATTGCTGTCGGCGACCGGTTCGGGGCTACCCGAGGGCAGCCTGGCGATCACACCCTCCTCGGTCATCGCCTGCCTCGCGGTTGGGATCATCGTGACGATGGTCAGCGCCTACGCGCCGGCCCGCCGGGCCTCCAAGGTGGCTCCGGTCGAAGCGATGCGCGAGAGCGAGGCCGGCGGCGCCGACTCCCTGAAGGTGCGCACGATCGCCGGTGTCGTGTTGGCGCTGCTCGGCGCAGTATCCCTAACCGTCGGCGCCATGGGCAAAGGTGGCGGACCCGCCGGTCTGGTGGGCCTGGGTGCACTCCTGCTGATCATCGCGATCGTGCTGGCCGCGCCGGCGTTATCGCGTCCGGCGATCGGGGTGCTGGGTGTGCTCACCCGGCCCTTCGGAAAGCTGGCGAGCCTGGCCCGCACCAACGCGATCCGCAACCCGCGCCGCACAGCTGCAACAGCATTCGCGCTCACCCTCGGCCTCATGCTGGTTGCAGTGATCGGCACGCTCGGCGCCTCGTTCAAGTCGACGATCGACAGTGCGGTCGCCAGCGACATCAAGGCTGATGTGCTGCTCACCGGCAGCGAGACCACTGGCCTGCCGACCTCCAGTGCGGAGGCGATCAAGCAGGTCGACGGCGTGCAGGACGTCGTGCAGTTGCGCAATGTGCCGGCGCTGGTCGGCGGCAAGAACGCGATCGGCACCGCCCCCTCAGGCCCGCTCACCCCGGTGCTGAAGGTGTCGATGGTCGAAGGTGCGGCCACCGTCAACGGGCGCGACCTCATCGCCTCCGACAAGTACGCCGCGAGCAACAACTGGAAGGTCGGGACGGCGGTCGACCTGACCACCCGCTTCGGCACCCGCACCAGCGCCAAGGTCACCGGCATCTACCGGGAGAGCCCGCTCTCCGGGCCGTACATGCTGGGTGATGCGGCGTACAACGAGCTCGTGCCCAAGCAGTTGCAGGCGTCCTTCGTCACGCTGGTCAAGGCCAAGCCCGGCGTCAACGTCACCACGATGCAGAACGGCGTCGAGGAAGCCACCCGCGACTACCTGACCATCAAGGTGCAGACGCCCAAGCAGTTCGCCAGCGCGCAAGCGGGCACGATCGACCAGATGCTCACCGTGCTCTACGGAATGCTGGGTCTGTCGCTGCTCATCGCGGTGCTCGGCATCATCAACACGCTGGCGCTGTCGGTGGTCGAACGCAAGCGCGAGATCGGCATGCTGCGGGCAATCGGCATGTTGCGCAAGCAGGTTCGTCGCACGATCTACCTGGAGTCGATGCTCATCTCGATCTTCGGGGCCCTGCTGGGCATGCTGGTCGGCGTAGCGATCGGATGGTGCCTGGTGCGCACCTTCCGCGAGTGGATCCCCGGCATCCAGGCGGTCATCCCGTGGCCGACGATCCTGTTCACCCTTGTGATGGCCGCGGTGGTCGGGCTGCTGGCCGCGGTGTGGCCGGCGATCCGGGCCGCTCGCACCAAACCGCTGGAAGCCATCGTCGACCTCTAGGCGTGACGATCTCGGGCGTGATCGCTGGCGAATGCCAAGGCGATCACGCCCGAGGTCTTTCCATCGTGGGCGTTGATCAGCAGGTAGTCGCCGAATCGTCGCCCGTCCGGCGAGGGCGGCCAGTCGAGCACCAAGTGCAGGGCGCCGTCCAGATCGGTGAGCCCGGCCTTGACCAGCGCCTCCAGGCGCACCCACTCAGTCACCGTCCGTGCGCGCCCGTCGAGGCTCGGCACCCCGGCGTCCACCGGTTCGATGTCGATACCAAGCGGCCGATCACTGACCGCCGCGGCGACGCGTCCGTTGCTGTGGGCCCAGCTGATGAACACCTCCGGATGCCCGACCACCGATGGACGTCCGTGTGGGCCGCCGCATTGAGCGCACTTCTGCGCCAAGGCAATTGCTGCAATGTCGTCGGCCACTCCGGCCGACACGAGCAACTGACGGACGAGGACGCGCGCGGCCACGAAGTCGTCGCGATCGGTTTGCCGCTGCAAGCGGCTCCACCGGGCTCGTTCGTCGGGGTTGAGCACTGCAGAGACACCGTGATCGGCGGCGAGCAACTGCTCGGACATCGCCGCCCGCCACAGCGGTGCGGTGGGGGCGGCCATGGGCACATCTTTACCCAGCCTTTCCACCAACGACGAAGGCCCCCGGCCGGTGGCCGGAGACCTTCGCCCGCGTGTTGGCTGATCCTCAAAGGTTCGCCTTCTCCTTGGCGGGGCCGGTGTGGCCCTGCGCCAGACGGCTGCGGTGATAGCCGTAGGCGAAGTAGATGATGAAGCCGAGGGCCAGCCAGATGAGGAAGCGCAGCCAGGTTTCGACCGGCAGCGTCAGCATGAGGTAGCCGCAGATGAGCGCCGACAGGATCGGCAGGAACGGGCTGAACGGCACCTTGAACGGACGGTTCATGTCGGGACGCTTCTTACGCAGCACCGGCACGGCGATCGACACCAGGAAGAACGCGCTCAGCGTGCCGATGTTGATCATGTACTCCAGTTCACCCACCGGGGTCATTGCGGCCACGAAAGCGATGACCAGACCGAGGCCGGCGGTGATCTTCAGGGGCGTACCCGTCTTGGGGTTGACCACACCGAGGCCCTTGGGCAGCAGCCAGTCACGCGACATCGCGAAGATCACGCGGGAGGCACCGATGAGCAAGGTCATGACAACCGTTGTCAGACCGGCCACGGCTCCCGCTGCGATGAGTGTGGCGAAACCGTCCTGCCCGACTGCTTCGAATGCCTTGGACAGCGAGGCGCTGGGCGCGATCTTGTCGTAGGGCTGCATGCCCGTCAGCACCAGCGCGACACCGCAGTAGAGCAAGGTGCAGATGATGAGCGATCCGATGATGCCGCGCGGGAGGTCACGCGAGGGGTTCTCGGCTTCCTCGGCGGTGGTCGCCACGACGTCGAATCCGATGAAGGCGAAGAAGACCAGCGACGCACCCGCCATGATTCCGGCGACGCCGAAGTGGGCCGGCGTCATGCCGAACATCCACTCGGTGAGCGGCTGCTTCCAGACGTCGGTGGTGCCCTCGGCCGGCTTGCTGTCAGGAACGAACGGGCTGTAGTTGTCCTTGTTCACGTAGAACAGTCCGGCGACGATCACGAAGAGAACGATGAAGACCTTCAGCGCAACGAGCGCGAGGTTGACCCGCAGCGATTCCTTGATGCCGTAGCTGACCAGCACGGTCAGCACGACGACCAGCAGGAAGGCCGGCACATCGAAGCTGGAGCCGTAGGCGATCGATTCGGGAATCGTGATGCCGAGGTGGTCCAGGAACACCCCCAGATAGGCCGACCAGCCCTGCGCCACCACGGACGCACCGAGCATCAGCTCCAACAGGAGGTCCCAGCCGATGATCCAGGCGATGATCTCGCCGAGCGAGGCGTAGCTGAAGGTGTACGCCGAACCCGAGACCGGGATGGCCGAGGCGAACTCTGCGTAACACAGGGCCGCGAGGCTGCAGCAGAAGGCCGCGATGATGAACGACAGCACGACCGCAGGGCCGGCGAGCTCGTTGGCCGCCTTACCGGCGACGGTGAAGATGCCGGCACCGATCACCACACCCACACCGAAGACGGTGAGGTCGAGAGCGGTCAGACTTTTCTTGAGCCGGTACTCCGGCTCGTCACCTTCGGCGATCGACTGCTCGACCGATTTGGTGCGCATCATGCTCATGTCAGAGCCTTCCTGCTGGTCCTGCCGCACAGCTGACAGGTGTCAATCTAGGACTCGGCCGGCCCCGCGGGCCAGAGTCAGAACAGCACAAGATCGCAAATGTTCGGACATACTCACCGGTACTGCCCACAATGTGAGCCGCACCACCTCGCGGCGTCCGGTCACTTCCAAAGCCGATCGCAGCCCACGCTGGGGCTTACGCTGATCGACGGTCCATTCACACCGACGATCAGGAGTCACCCACATGGGTCAGCACGCAGGAATGGGAGCGATCCCGTTCGATGGCGGAGTCGCATTTCGGGTGTGGGCACCGCACGCCGACTCGGTCGCGGTGATCGGTGACTTCAACGGCTGGGACGCCGGTGCCACAGCGATGGATCGTGAGGACAACGGCTACTGGTACGCCGAGACCTCCGCGAATCTGGGCCAGGAGTACAAGTACGAGTTGAAGCACGGCGACCAGACCTTCCAGCGCATCGACCCCTACGCCCGCAAGGTCACCAACTCCGTCGGCAACGGCATCATCTACGACCACGGCCAGTTCGACTGGGGCAACGACCAGCCCGGCCTGCACTCGCTGGACGACCTGGTGATCTACGAACTGCACGTCGGTTCGTTCAACGCCCAGCAGGGCCGCGGCTCCTTCGAGTCGGTCGCAGCCCGCCTGGACTACCTGAAGTCGTTGGGGGTCAACGCGATCGAGCTGATGCCGGTGATGGAGTTCGCCGGCGACGACTCCTGGGGCTACAACCCGGCTCACCTGTTCGCCGTCGAGTCGACCCTCGGCGGCCCCGACGGTTTGAAGCAGCTCGTCCGTCAGGCGCATGAGCGGGGCATTGCAGTGATCGTCGATGTCGTCTACAACCACTTCGGTCCGAGCGACCTGCCCACCTGGCAGTTCGACGGGTGGTCGGAGAGCGACGACAAGGGCGGCATCTACTTCTACAACGACGACCGCTCCTCCACTCCCTGGGGCGACACCCGTCCCGACTACGGCCGCGAAGAGGTGCGTGCCTTCATCCGCGACAACGCGATCATGTGGCTGCGCGACTTCCACGCCGACGGTCTGCGTTTCGACATGACGCCCTACATCCGCAGCAAGGACGGCTCGGGCATGGACATCCCCGAGGGCTGGGCGATGATGCGCGAGGTCAACTCCGTCGTGCGCGAACACTTCCCCGACCGCCTGCTCATCGCCGAGGACATGCAGCAGAACCCCGCCGTGAGCTACACCGGCGACGGCGGAGCAGCCTTCCACTCCCAGTGGGACGGCGCCTTCGTCCACCCGGTGCGCGAAGCGCTCAAGGCCGAGAACGACGACCAGCGTTCGCTGGAGGCGCTGGCCGGCGCCATCCTGAAGAAGTACAACGACAACGCCTTCGAGCGGGTCATCTACACCGAGTCGCACGACGAAGTGGCCAATGGCAAGGCACGGGTGCCGCTCGAGGTCGCACCCGACGACACCTCCGGCGAGCTCGCCCAGAAGCTGGCGACGCTCGGCGCCGCGACCCTGCTCACCTCCCCCGGCATCCCGATGCTGTTCATGGGGCAGGAATTCCTGCAGGACGGCTGGTTCCAGGACACCGTGCCGCTCGACTGGTCGCTCACCGAGAAGGTGCCGGGCGTCCTCGGCATCTGGCGCGACCTGATCGCGTTGCGCCGCAACGCAACCGGTCGTTCACGCGGACTGCAGGGACAACACACCGAGATCGTGCACGCCGACGACGACGCCAATGTCATCGGTTACCACCGCTGGGCCGAAGGCGGCACGAACGACAGCGTCTTCGTGGTGCTCAACTTCAGCGGTGAGGCCCGCACCGACCTGCCCGTGCGCTTCCCCGCCGCCGGCAACTGGGAGCTGTTGCTCAACACCGACGCGCCCGGCTACTCCGACGAGTACGGCTCGGTCGACTCCCACTCGGTCACCGCCGAGGGCGACCAGGCTGCCGCGCGCATCAACGTCGGCCCCTACACCGGCCTCGTTTTTGGTCGTATCGACTAATAAATCGCTGACTCGTTTCGGCGGGTTTCGACACACGACCGACTTCGTTCCTCAGTCGAATCGGCTCGACCAGCGGCGCGCTGCGGTCAGATCAGGTCGAGCTTGGCGACGCCCGCTTTGGCGATCATCTCGACCATCGCGTCGAGGTTGCCGAAGTCCTGGCCGGCCATCTTGCCTTCCTGGCTGCGGCGGCTCACGCCTTGGACGATGCCGGCGAACTTGAAGGCGGCGAAGGCCTCGTAGTACGCGAGGTTCGACAAGTCGAGGCCGGTGCGTTCGGCGTACCGCTGCTTGACGAAGTCGCGCCCCGGGAAGCCCGGCGTCTGGGTGATCAACGGGGTGACCGTCGGTGACACTTCGCCCGGCTCGGCCCAGTAGAAGAGGGTGAGCGCGAGGTCGGCCAGCGGGTCACCGAGCGCCGAAAGTTCCCAGTCGAGCACGGCGGCGATCCGCGACGGGTCGGAGCTGTCGAGCATGCAGTTGTCGAGGCGGTAGTCGCCGTGGATCACCGAAACCCGTTGTGCGGCGGGCGCTCCCCCACTCAGGCGGCGACCGAGTTCGTCCATCGCAGCGACGTCGTGGGTCTTGGAGCGCTCCCATTGCTCAGACCAGCGCCGTACCTGCCGCTCCATGAAGCCCTCGGCCTTGCCGAAGTCATCCAGGCCCACCGACGCCGGATCGATCAGGTGCAGCGTGGCCTGGGTGTCGACCAGGGCACCGGCCACCTGCTCCATGCCGTGATCGCCGTCCAGGTAGCCGTCCGGGAAGGCGTCGCGCACGACAATGCCGTCGACCCTGTGCATGACGTAGCACGGCACCCCGAGCAGGTCACCGCTCTCGTCGACCAGCACGATCTGCGGCACAGGGACGTCCGTCGGCGCGAGCGCTCGCTGCACCCGTGACTCCCGGCCCATGTCGTGGGCGCTGGGCAGCAGCTTGCCTGATGGTGGACGACGAAGGATGAGTTCGCCTGCAGCAGAAGAGATCTCGAAGGTGAGATTCGACTTGCCGCCGGCGATGAGGTGGGCGGAGAAGTCGCGCCAGGCGTCGTCCGACATCGCTTCAGCCAGGGCGGGCCCGAGTTTGGCCGGATTCACCAGTTCGTCGTACTCACCCACGAAAGCCTCCACGCCTCATCGATGCACCGGCCGGTGCTCGGTGCGGACCAACCAACCCTAATCGCCGATCACCCGAGCATCAGGCGAAGGAGAGCGGCACGCCCGTCTTCTCCTGCAGCTCTTCCGGGCTGATGCCGTCGACCACCTCGCGCACGACCAACCCGTCGTCGGTGATGTCGATGACGGCGAGGTCGGTGATGATGCGCTGCACAACGGCCTTGCCGGTGAGCGGGAGCGAGCATTCCTGCACGATCTTGTGGCTGCCGTCCTTGGCGACGTGCTCCATGAGCACGATGACCTTCTTGGCGCCGTGCACGAGGTCCATCGCGCCGCCCATGCCCTTGACCATCTTGCCCGGGATCATCCAGTTGGCGATGTCGCCGGCCGCGCTCACCTGCATCGCACCCAGGATCGCGGCGTCCACCTTGCCACCGCGAATCATGCCGAAGCTGATCGAGGAGTCGAAGATGCTGGCGCCCTTGCGCAGGGTGACCGTCTCCTTACCGGCATTGATGAGGTCGGGATCCTCTTCTCCCTCAACGGGATACGCGCCCGTGCCGAGGATGCCGTTCTCCGACTGCAGCACCAGCTCAACATCGTCGGCGACGTAGTTGGGCACAAGGGTCGGCAGGCCGATGCCGAGGTTGACGTAGTCGCCGTCCTGCAACTCCTGCGCCGCCCGGGCGGCCATCTGCTCACGCGAAAGTGCCATCTCAGGCCTCCTGCTTCTGCTCGTGAGGACGGGTGGTCGTGCGTTCGATTCCTGTTGTCGCGATCTCAGTCCGCACGATCACACCTCCTTCTGTTCGCCAGAGCCCGCAGTGCGGACAGTGACTCGCTCGATCAGTTTGTCCGCAGCCTGCTCAGGCGTCAGCGGCACAACGCGGTGCACGTAGATGCCCGGCAGGTGCACCTCGTCCGGGTCGATCTCGCCCGGCTCGACGAGGTGTTCGACCTCGGCGATGGTGATGCGGCCGGCCATTGCGCAGGCCGGGTTGAAGTTGCGGGCGGAGGTGCGGAAGACGAGGTTGCCGTGTCGGTCGCCCCTGTGGGCACGCACGAGCGCGTAATCGGTGACGATCGACTCCTCGAGCACGTACTCACGTTGTTCGCCGAAGGTGCCGAAGGTGCGCGTCTCCTTGGCCGGAGACTCCTGCTCCACCCCACCGTCGGCGTCGTACTTCCACGGCATGCCGCCTTCGGCCACTTGGGTGCCGACGCCGGTCTGGGTGTAGAACGCCGGGATGCCTGCGCCGCCGGCACGCATCTTCTCGGCCAGCGTGCCCTGCGGAGTCAGGCGCACCTCGAGCTCACCGGTGAGGTACTGCCGGGCGAACTCCTTGTTCTCTCCAACATAGGACGCCTGCACCAGACTGATCCGCTTGTCGGCCAGCAGGATTCCCAGGCCCGCGCCGTCGACGCCGCAGTTGTTCGACACGACCGCGAGGTCGTCGGCTCCGGTGTCGTGCAGCGCCTTGATGAGCACGGTGGGGATGCCACACAGTCCGAAACCGCCGACCGCCAGGGATGATCCCGACCCGATGTCGGCCACCGCTTCCGCAGCCGATGCCACAACCTTGTCCATGACCGCTCTTCCGTGTTGTCCCCGCCTGACCCCCTGATGCTAACGACCATGTGATCGGCATCACTGTGGCACCCACCCAGGCGTCCACTGATCCAGTGGGTTCCGGGCACACCCAGATGGGCCGGAGACAGCGCCAGCCTTGGTCAGAGACCGGCTTCGTTCAGCGCTTGCGTGGTCAGGCGGCGTCCGAGCTCGATCATCTCGGCGGCCCGGTGGAACTCCAGGGTGCGGCAGGCGTCCGAGGGCAGGGTGACCAGGACGTCCGGCGGGTTGGAGGCCATTCGGTAGCGGGCGACCAACGACGACATCGTGTCGAACGAACGGTTGAACATCTCGACGGTCGAGAGGTCCTTGGGCAGCCGCGCGCCGAAGAGGCGGTCGATCGGGTCGAGGTGCTCGGCTTCCTCACTCGCGACTCGGTTGGCGGTGAGCCGCGCCGACCACTTCTGCATCGTCGGGGTGTCGAGGATCTCGTTGGTGCTCTTGCGAACTCGTCGCGCGCCACGAGTGAGCGCATCGCTCTGTCCGATGAAGGTGCGCAGCGGAGACACTGGCACCGCTTCGGCCGCCCCCTGGCTCTGCCGAACCCCGTTGAGTGAGATCGCGAGGGTGAAGTCGGAGGGCACGGCGCGGGTGGGTTCGACCGGAATGGGGTTCATCAGACCGCCGTCGACCAGCATCCGGCCGTCGACCATCACCGGGTGGATCACGCCCGGCATGGCGATCGACGCCCGGATCGCGATATCGGCCGGACCCTTCTGGAACCACACCTCACGTCGTCCGTCGAGGTCGGTCGCGACCGCGGTGAACGGGATGCGGAAGTCTTCGATCTGCGAATCTGCAAGCAGCGCAGCGATCTTGGTGATCACCCGCTCGGCGCGGACGACGCCCGGGCCGCCGAGCGAGGGGTCGAGCAGGCGCAGGATGTCGCGCTGGGTAAGGCTGAGCGCCCACTCCTTGAGGCTGTCGAGCCGGTCGCACGCGGCGAAGCTGCCCACCAGTGCGCCCATGGACGTGCCCGCGATGGTCACGACCTCCAGGTCGCGCTCGGCGAGCACCTCCAGCGCGCCGATGTGGGCGTAGCCGCGGGCTCCGCCCGACCCGAGCGCGACTGCGACTCTTGTGCGCGATGCCATGGGCGACAGCCTACGTCCGCTCACCTGTCCGCCGGCTCAGATGTGCGCGGCGACCCACTCCACGAACGGCGCCCCGGCCCGCCAGTCGTCCCGCACCCGGCCGAGCAGCTTGGCGCTGTGGATCTCCGGCCCGAAGCCATAGTGCTTGGAGAGCGTCATCGACTTGTGCCGCAGCAGTGCAATGCGCGGGTGGTCGGCGGAGTAGCCGCGCGGCGTGGTCTTCACCGTGTCGCCGCCCACTTCCCACCCGGACGCCGTGAGCCCGCTGACCAGGCGCTCCAGGGTCGCGCCGTCGGGGCCGTCGATCACTCTGCGTAGCACCGCAAGCCGAGCCGGGGACGCGTCATAGAAGCCGACTCCGACCATCACGCCCGCGGCGGACAACTGCACGTACCAGCCGGTGGCCTCAGCGGCGGCGACGTAGAGGCCCTGGTGTGTCTTGTAGGGCGTCTTGTCCTTGCTGAAGCGCACGTCCCGATGCGGCCGGAAGATCTTCCCGCTGCCGAACTCGTCCTCCAGCGCGTCCGCGAGCGCCTGCATCGGCTCCTTGACCGCCGATTCGTAGGTGTCACGGTGGGCGTCCCAGAAGGCCTTGCTGTTGTCCTGCTCGAGGTCGTCGTAGAAGTCGAGGGCTGCCACGGGGAATCCGTCGAAAATCACCGCACGAGCTTATGGACAGCGAGCGCGGAGGTTGACGCCGGCACCGCCGCCCGAGAGTCGGGCGACCAGGTCGTCAGCTTTGGCCGGTTTCGACACAGACCGGTTCGTTCCTCACCGGCCTGGCTCAACCACCTAGTGCGAAGCAGCCGCCGGCGGTCACCGAAGTGACGGCCGGCGGCTGCGTACGGCCTCGCGACGTCTAGGCGGCGTCGGCCTCGACGACCGGACCGCCGGGCACCTGCTGCTTGGAGTTCTGGCCGCGACGCTTGAGGCGCCGGTCGACGTACTCCGCCGCCTTGGAGATGGCGTAGTTGAGGACGATGTAGATCACGGCGACCACGATGAGCATCGGCACGATGTTCGCCGGCCCGGTTGATCCGGTCTTGGCGCTGTAGAGCATTTCGCCGTAGAGCACGTTGTAACCGAGCGCAGTGTCCTTGACGATGACCACGAGCTGGCTGATCAGCGCCGGCATCATCGTCGTGATCGCCTGCGGCAACTGGATCTGCCGCAGGGTCTGGCTCACCGTCAGACCGATCGAGAGACCGGCCTCGCGCTGCCCGTTCGGCAACTGATTGACACCGGATCGGATGACCTCACAAACCACGGCTGCGTTGTAGAAGACCAGGCCAGCAATGGTCGCGGTCAGCGGAGCGGCGTCCTGCACCGAGACGTTCGAGCTGTTGCTGAGGTATCCGTAGGTGAAGAGCATCACCAGCAGCACGGGGATCGACCGGAAGATCTCGACCAGCACAGACGCCACCCAGCGCACGGGTGCGCTCTGTGACATCCGCGCCATTGCGAAGACGAAACCGAGGATGCCGGCCAGCACGATCGCAATGCCGGCTGCCTTCAGCGTCCCGATCAAACCGTCGAAGATGTACGGCTTGACGAAGTCGTTCCACTCGGTGAATGGCTTCCACAGAGCCGAGGAGAACTGGCCCTTCTCGTCCATCCGCTGGTAGACGACGAACAAACCACCGAGGAGCAGCAGCGCGCCGACAACGGTGAGCATCATGTGCCGACGGCGTGCCTTCGGGCCGGGCGCGTCAAACAGAACTCCAGCACTCATCGCTTCACCGCCAGCTTCTTACCGAAGTGCGAGACGGCGAGACCGACCGGCAGGGTCAGCACCACGAAGGTCACCGCACTGATCATGAAGGCCTGGTTCAACGCGCCGGGATCGTCCTCTGCCACATTCGCCAGGAAGTACGCCATCTCCGCGACACCGATGGTGATCGCGACCGTGGTGTTCTTGGTCAGCGCGATCAGGGTGTTGCCCAGTGGTACGACGGCACCACGGAAGGCCTGCGGGAGCACCACCTCCTTCAGCGACTGACCGAAGGTGAGACCGATCGAGCGGGCCGCCTCGGCCTGCCCGAGCGGGATCGTGTTGACGCCCGAGCGCAGTGCTTCGCACACGTACGCGGCGTGGTACACGATCAGACCGAGCACCGCGAGACGGAAGTTGTTGGTGGCGAAGTAGCTGGGGTCCTGGTCGTTGGCCAGTTTCACGCCGAGCTTGGCCCAGAGCACAAGGTTGGTGGCCAGGATGATCAGCGTCAGCGGAGTGTTACGGAAAACGTTGACATAAGCGGTGCCCAGGAAACGCAGCATCGGCACCGGCGACATCCGCAGCACGGCGATGATCGTGCCGAGCAACAAGCTGCCGATCGCAGCTGCGAATGTCAGCTTGATCGTCATCCAAATTGCAGCCCATACCTGGTACTGCTCGAAGAGATCGGCCATCACGACCTTCCATCAGACGAAGGGGGTGTGGGTGCGACGGGAGCCGCACCCACACCGGGACGAAGTCAGCAGGCTTCGAATGCCTTCGGCGGGTTGTTCTCGGCGTTGAACTTGTAGTCGGCGCCGAGGTTGTCCTTCAGCGCCTTCTCCCACGAGCCGTCCTTGACCATCTCCTGGATGGCGGTGTTGACCTTCTTGCAGGTGTCGGTGTCGCCCTGCTTCAGGCCGACGCCGTACTTCTCGGTGGAGAAGGTGTTGCCCACCAGCTTGAACTTGCCCTTGTAGGCGGTCTGGTTGGCGTAACCGGCCAGGATCGTGTCGTCGGTGGTCATCGCGTCGATGACGCCGTCCTTGAGGGCCGAGGCGCACGCGGAGTAGGTGTCGTACTCCTGCGGCACCAGGTTGGGCTGCTCCTTCTTGAGGTTGTCGACCGAGGTGGAACCGGTGACCGAGCAGACCTTCTTGCCCTTCAGACCAGTAACGTCGTTGATGTTGCTGTCGGCGCGCACGAGCACCGACTGACCAGCGACGAAGTAGGGGCCGGCGAAGGCGACTTCCTTCTTGCGCTTGTCGGTGATGGAGTAGGTGGCGAAGATCATCTTCACCGTGCCGGCCTTCAGCATCGACTCGCGCTGCTTGGAGGGCGACTGCACCCACTCGATCTGGTTTTCCTTGTAGCCCATCTTGCCGGCGACGTACTTCGCGACCGCGACGTCGAAGCCGGTGTACTTGCTGCCGTCCTTGAAGCCGAGGCCCGGCTGGTCGAACTTGATGCCGATCTTGACCTTGTCACCCGAGCCGGAGTCGGAGTCGCCGCCGCAGGCAGCCAGGGTCAGGGAGGCAGCGGCCAGCACGGCCACGGCGGATGCGGAACGGAACTTCATGGGTTTTCCTCCTGCTGGCGGGGTGTCTGAGCCCCGGAATGTGTTGTGAAGGTTGGTGATTCGGGGTGCTCAGTGAGCGAGGATCTTGGACAGGAAGTCCTTGGCACGATCCGACTTGGGGTTGTCGAAGAACTCCTCGGGGGTGCCTTCCTCGAGGATCTGGCCGTCGGCCATGAAGATGACGCGGTCAGCGGCGCGACGGGCGAAGCCCATTTCGTGCGTCACCACGATCATCGTCATGCCCTCCTTGGCCAACTGCCCCATGACGTCCAGCACTTCGTTGATCATCTCGGGGTCGAGCGCGGAGGTGGGCTCGTCGAAGAGCATCACCTTCGGCTCCATGGCCAGCGATCGGGCAATGGCCACACGCTGCTGCTGACCACCCGACAACTGTGCCGGATACTTCGCGGCCTGGTGATCGACGCCGACGCGCTTGAGCAACTGCATCGCGCGTGACTCGGCCTCCTTGGCGTTCATCTTGCGCACCTTGACCGGCCCGAGCGTGACGTTCTGCAGGATCGTCTTGTGCGCGAAGAGGTTGAACGACTGGAAGACCATGCCGACGTCGGCGCGCAGCTTGGCCAGGCCCGAGCCCTCCTCCGGAAGCGGTACACCGTCGATGGTGATCGACCCGGTCTCGAAGGTCTCCAGCCGGTTGATCGTGCGACAGAGCGTCGACTTGCCAGAACCCGACGGGCCGAGCACGACGACCACCTCACCCTTGGCGACGGAGAGGTTGATGTCCTGCAACACGTGAAGGTCGGCGTAGTGCTTGTTGACACCCTGCAGGACGACCAATGGCTCGCCGAGAACGCTCCGCGAAGAGGCGCCGCGGTCCTGCTCAGATGGCTGCTCGGCGGCAGCATGCTCCTGCGTCATGGGCGACACGATAGGTCAAAGTGTGAATATGTACGCACAAACTTCGACAATCCGATGCCAGCAGTGGCCCAATCGTGATCTAAGCGCTCCCGCTCCCGAGTGATCCGCAGGCGAGTTCGGCCACCTGGATCATGTTGAGCGCCGAGCCTTTACGCAGGTTGTCGGCGCACACGAAGAGTTCGAGCGAGCGCGGGAAGTCGGCCGGTTGCCGGATGCGTCCGACGAAAACCGGGTCGGCACCGACGACGTCGACCGGAGTGGGCCACTCAGCCCGCATCGGATCGTCAAGCACCACAATCGAATTCATGCCCTCGGTGAGCGCACGCACTGCGTCGTCGCGTGACATCCGACGCTCGAAGGTCATGTGCAGGGTGGCCGAATGGGTGGTGGTGACCGGCACCTGGACGCAGGTGGTCGTCATCCGAAGATCCGGTAGACCCAGGATCGCGCGCACTTCCTCCCGAGCGCGTAGCTCCGCACCCGACCAGCGTCCATCGCCCGGCCCACCGACCCACGGGATCACGTTGAACGCGACCGGCGCCGGGAACGGCGAGGCCTCACCGAGGTCGGAGAGGAAGCGGCGCACATCGCCCGGGGTCTGGCCCACCTTGCGGTTACCGGCGAGCTCGGCCATCTCGTCGTACAACCGGTGCACGCCGCGCACCCCGGCGTCCGAGACGGCCTGGTAGGTCGAGGCCACCACCTCGCGCAGATGCCAGTGCTCGTGCAGGGTAGCCAGCGCGTTGATCATGAGCAGCGTGGTGCCGCTGGGGCTGGCGATGATGCGTCCGCCTTCGCCGCGCGCTGCAGCGGGGTTGATCTCCGGCACCACCAGGGGCACGAACGGGTTGGCGGTGTGTGCCCCCGAGTTGTCGATGACGACGGCTCCACGGGCAGCGATGATCGGCGCCCACGTGCGGGCGACGTCGGCCGGCACGGCCAGGATGCAGACGTCCACGCCGTCGAAGGCGTCCGCCGTGAGCTCCCGCACCGGCAGTTCGGCGCCGGCCCCGCGCAGACTGGTGCCCTGCGAATGCCCGGACGCCAGCAGGCGCACCTCGCGCCACATGTCGGGGCGGGTGGGCAGGATCGACAGCATCGTCTGACCGACGACGCCGGTGGCGCCGACGATCGCCAGCACCCGATCAGCAGCCACGATCGATCACCGGCCCGCCGCAATGACCTCCGCGATCTGGACGGTGTTGAGCGCGGCACCCTTGCGCAGGTTGTCGCCGGAGATGAAGAGCACCAGGCCCTTGCCGTCGGCCACCGACTGGTCCTGCCGGATGCGGCCCACGAACGAGGGGTCGGAGCCGGCCGCGGCAAGCGGCGTCGGGACGTCGGACAGCTCCACACCGGGGGCGTCGGCCAACACCGAGCGAGCCTCGTCGGGCGTGATCGGCTTGTCGAACTCCGCGTGGACCGAGAGCGAGTGACCGGTGAAAACCGGCACGCGAACGCAGGTGCCCGCCACCAGCAACTCGGGCAACCCCAGAATCTTGCGGCTCTCGTTGCGTAGCTTCTGCTCCTCGTCCGTTTCCCCAGATCCGTCCTCCACGACGTTACCGGCGAGAGCGACGACGTTGAACGCAATGGGCGCAGGGAACTTCTGGGCCGGGCCGAGCTCGAGGGCCGAGCCGTCGTGGGCCAGTTGCTCAAGCGACTCCGAGTCGGCGCCCTGGCGCGCCTGGGTGGCGAGTTCTTCGACTCCGGCGAGACCCGCACCGGAGACAGCCTGGTAGGTGGCGACGGTCATCCGGCGCAGACCGGCGGTGTCGGAGAGCGGCTTCAGCACGGGCATCGCAGCCATCGTGGTGCAGTTGGGGTTGGCGACGATTCCCTTGGCGGGCTCGAGCGCCTCGTTCGGGTTGACCTCGGTGACCACCAGCGGCACGTCGGGATCCATCCGCCATGCGGAGGAGTTGTCGATCACCGTCGCACCGGCGGCGGCATACTTCGGCGCCAGCGCCTTGGAGGTGGCGCCACCGGCGGAGAAGATCGCGATGTCGAGCCCGGTGGGGTCAGCGGTCTCAGCGTCCTCGACGACGATGTCGCGGCCCTGCCAGGTGATGGTGCGACCGGCCGACCGCGCCGAGGCGAACAGACGCAGGTCACCGACCGGGAAGTTGCGCTCGGCGAGCAACTGCAGGACGACCGCGCCGACCTGACCCGTCGCGCCGACGACACCGATGTTGAGGGGCTTGCTCATGTGATGACTCCTGGGAAAAGTGGTTCGCTCAGCGGCCCGTGCCGCCGTAGACGACCGCCTGGCCGTCGGCGTCGTCCAGCCCGAAGGCGGTGTGCACTGCGCGGACGGCGTCGTCGAGCTGGTCGTCCTTGGTGACCACCGACACGCGGATCTCGGAGGTGCTGATCATCTCGATGTTGATGCCGTTGTCGGCGAGCGCCTGGAACAACGTGGCGCTGACACCGGGGTGCGAGCGCATGCCCGAACCCACCAGCGAGAGCTTGCCCACCTGGTCGTCGTACTGCAGCTGGTCGTAGCCGATCGACTCCTTGGCCGCCTGCAGCACCTCGACCGCACGCGGGCCGTCGCTCATCGGGCAGGTGAAGGAGACGTCGGTCAGGCCGGTGTCGAGGGCGGAGATGTTCTGCACGATCATGTCGATGTTGATCTGGGCCGCCGCGATGGTCTGGAAGATCTTCGCCGCCACACCCGGGGAGTCCTTGACTCCGACGATGGTGACCTTGGCGTCCCCGCGGTCGTGCGCGACGCCGGCAATGATCGGGTCTTCCACGCCTTCTTCTCCTTGCTGGTTACGGGCCGACTCGTTGTCGACGACCCAGGTGCCTTCGTGGTGACTGAACGAGGAACGGACGTGGATCGGCACGCCGAACCGGCGGGCGTACTCCACACAGCGCAGCATCAGGATCTTGGCGCCCGAGGCGGCCAGCTCCTGCATCTCCTCGTTGCTGATGCGGTCGATCTTGCGCGCCGTCGGGACGATGCGCGGGTCGGCGGTGAAGATGCCGTCGACGTCGGTGTAGATCTCGCAGACGTCCGCGCCGAGTGCCGCCGCGAGGGCGACCGCTGTGGTGTCGGAGGCGCCGCGGCCGAGGGTGGTGATCTCCTTGGTGCTCTGGCTGACGCCCTGAAAGCCCGCCACGATCACGATGTGATTGGCATCCAGCGCCTCGCGGATGCGGCCAGGGGTGATGTCGATGATGCGGGCCTTGCCGTGCACGTCGTCGGTGATGACGCCGGCCTGGGAGCCGGTGAACGACCTCGCCGAATCGCCCAGGCTGTCGATGGCCATAGAGAGCAGCGCGGCGGAGATCCGCTCGCCGGCGGTGAGCAGCATGTCGAGCTCACGCTGGGGCGGTGCGGGCGACACGGCGGCAGCGAGGTCGTGCAGTTCGTCGGTGGTGTCACCCATCGCCGACACCACGACACACACCTGGTTGCCGGCCTTACGGGTGTCGACGATCCGACGAGCGACGCGCTTGATGCTTTCGGCGTCCGCCACCGAACTCCCGCCGAACTTCTGGACCACCAAACTCACGCCGGGCTCTCCTTGCCATCACTGTTGCTTTCGGCGGCGCGACAGCGCCGACACCGCGGACAATGCTAACGACGGCGCCCGGCATTCCCCGTGGCCGACCGCGATACGGACCCGTAGTCCACATTCTGTGACGAGCGCCACGCGGACGCGGGAAATGTTTGGCAAACAGCAGGTGATCGGGTGACACTTACCGAGTGTCAAGCAACGTGGACAGCGTTGGGGGAACTGCCACAGCCGTAGCTTCGCCACGCGTACGACGTCATCGGGCGGTTCTGCCCGCTCGCTTGCGCGCCTACCAACCGCCGCGCTGGTGGGTGGAATTCGGCATCCTGATCATCCTCAACCTCGTCTACGAGCACCTGCGCAATCTGGTGCCGTTCCGGCAGGCCGAGGCGCAGAACCGCGCCCAACAGGTGTGGCAGTTCACTCAGCAGATGCACTGGGACGTCGAACTCGGCTTCAACCAGTTCGTCGCCTCGCACTCGGTGATCGCGCACGCCTTCAATGCGTATTACACCTATCTCCACCTACCGGTGACTGCGGCGACGCTGCTGTGGATCTTCCGCGTGCACAAGCGGGCTTATCGCGCCACGCGATCGGTGTTGGTCATCACCACGGTGCTCGGACTCGCCGGTTTCTATCTCTTCCCGATGGCTCCGCCGCGGTTGCTGCACGGCGGGTCGTTCATCGACACCCTGGTCGAGTTCGGCACATGGGGGTCGTGGAGCAGCCCGACCGTCGCGAGCCAGACCAACCAGTACGCCGCGATGCCGAGCCTGCACTGCGCGTGGGCGCTGTGGGTCGGCCTGTGCCTCTTCTTCTTTGCCAAGCGACGCTGGCTGCGGGTCATCGGCGTGCTCTACCCGATCTGCACCTTCACCGTCGTGGTCGGCACGGCCAATCACTTCATCCTGGATGGCGTCGCGGGCGCCGCAATCCTCGCGGTCGCCTTCGCCACCCAGCGCATCCTCTACGGGCAGAGCAGCTTCGCTCCGGCGGCGACCTACGAAGAGCTCACCCTGACGCCTGAGCCGGAGAAGCCCGGTCACCGGCTCCAGGCTCCGCTCCACGGCGGCACCAGCCACCGGGTGAGTCTCGAACGCGCGACCCCCAGGGAGCACTGAGCGCGTCCCGGCAGTAACTGTCGCCTCCACGCCGTAGGCTCGTGGTGTGTACGAGGGCGTGGTTCAAGATCTGATCGATGAGCTCGGGCGGCTGCCCGGCATCGGTCCCAAGTCGGCGCAACGAATCGCCTTCCACCTGCTGCAGGCCGACCCGGCCGATGTCAACCGGTTGGTCGAGGTGCTGCAGACGGTCAAGGCGCGGGTTAGGTTCTGCGAGGCCTGCTTCAACGTCGCCGAGTCGGAGCGCTGCCGCATCTGCGCCGACACCAAACGCGACCGCACCCAGTTGTGCGTCGTCGAGGAGCCCAAGGACGTCCTGGCCATCGAGCGCTCCCGCGAGTTCAAGGGCGTCTACCACGTGCTCGGTGGGGCGATCGATCCGATGTCGGGCATCGGTCCGGACGACCTGCGCATCACCGAACTCTTCCGCCGACTCGGCGAAGAACCCATCGAGGAAGTGCTCATCGCCACCAACCCCAACCACATCGGAGAGGCGACGGCCACCTACCTGGTGCGTTCGATGCGCCCGATGGGCGTCACGCTCTCGCGGCTGGCGTCCGGCCTGCCGGTCGGCGGCGACCTGGAGTACGCCGATGAGGTCACCCTCGGTCGGGCCATCGAAGGACGAAAGGTGCTCACCAATGTCTGAGATCTCCGACCTCGGCGGTTTGGCCGACGAGACCGCACGCGATGCCGAGACGTTCGCCCTGAGCGTACGCGAGATCGCGGCAGGCAGCGCACCCGAGACCGCCATCCCGTTGCTCCTGCTGCTGCTCACCCAGTTGCAACTGAGCGGCGCCCGCCTCGGCGCCGTGCAGGACGTCGTGCCGCCCGACCGTTTCGAGGCCGACCCCGGGCCGGAGCGTGACCTCGATCCGGTGCGGCAGAGCCTGGCCAATCTCTTCGACGGCATCGACGACTACACCGACCTGGTCGACCCCGTCACCTCGGTGGAACTGGCCCGCGGCGCGCTCTCGGACGACCTCGCCGCCATCGTTCAAGCACTCGAGCATGGCCTGGCCCACTACCGCTCCGGTCGCCGCACCGAGGCCCTGTGGTGGTGGCAGTTCAGCTATCTGTCGGAGTGGGGTGTGCGCGCGGCATCGGCGTTGCGAGTGCTGCTGACGATCCTGCGCCACCTGCGCCTCGACGTCGATGACGAGGTTGCTGCCGAGGCGGAGTTCGACGCCCTCCACCCGTGATACGCGCGAAGATCCGCGGGACTGGTGAGTAGCCCCGCGCGGCTCGCGGACCCTCAGAGAGCGCTCAGACCGTGGCTGCGCGCTCGTTGTACTTGCCGGCCCGCTGCTGGCCCGAGAGAGCAGCGATGGCGTCCATGATCTCGTCGGTGGCCTGACGCCGGGCCTTGCCCTGCGCGACACCGTCGAAGCGGCCGGTGAAGTCGATCGGCTCTCCGAACTTCACGCTGAACGGTGCCCGGGTGAGCTTGTTGGTGCCGACCGGTTGGACGTCCTGCGTGCCGATCAGGCCCACCGGGACCACCGGCACCTTTGCGGTGAGCGCGAGGTGGGCGACGCCGACGTGACCGCGGTAGAGCAGGCCGTCGCGCGACCGGGTGCCTTCGGGATAGATACCGAAGGCCTCGCCGCGCCCGAGCACTTCCAGGGCGATCTCCAGCGACCGAGCCGCAGCTTTTGAGTCGTCGCGTTCGACCGGCACCATGCCCATCGAGTTGAACCACGCGCGGCTGGCCGCACCTTTGGCGCCCGTGCCGGTGAAGTACTCCGCTTTGGCGAGGAAGACCACCTTGCGCGGCGCGGCGAGCGGAATGGCGAAGCTGTCGATGAACGACAGGTGATTGCTGGCCAGCAGCACTCCCCCGGTGCGCGGCACGTTGTGGGCTCCCTCGACGGTGAGCCGGAACCACGCCCGAGCCAGCGGACCGACGACCAAGCGAGTGGTGAGATACAGCATCGCTACTCCCGTACGTCCTCGATGACCACTGCACCCAATACCTCGGACATCACCGGGAGCCCGACGGCTGCGCCGTCCTCGACGTCCTCGTCGTCCATCGACTCCACCGGTGTGTCATCCGGACCTTCGACGGCCGGCGGCTCGACAAAGCTTGGGGAGGATGGCGCCGCGGGCGCTGTCGCCCACGCCGGAGCTGCTGCGTCAGAGGTCGACCAGTCGCCGGAATTGTCTTCACGCTGCACTCGCGACAACGCAGCCTGCGCGTCGAGCGCGCTGGAATCGACCGACTGCGCAGCTGCCGCCGGGACGGCAGGAGGAGATGCAGGACGCTCGGTCTCGGGACGCTGCGCCTGCTGCGTGGGCGGTTGACCGCCCGCCTGCTGCACCCGCTGCTGCCAACGAGACCTGATCGCGGCCTGCTTGGCGGCCTCGTCCTCCCCCGGATCGGCGACCGCTGCATCGGTACTCGGCCCCCAACCGGAGGACGATTGCTCCGACTGCGCACTGCTCTGCTCCAGCGCCCCGTCGGCCCCCACCACTCGGGCCTGCACCCGCACGTCCAGACCGAGGGCCTCATGCACTGCACGACGCACGATGTTGGGGTTGGGGTCTGAGCCGATGCGTTCGACCAGGCCCGGGCTGCTGCTGCCCAGCACCAGCAACGAGCCGTCGAAGGATGCGACATGGGCGTGCTGGCTGATGAGGGTCCAGGTGACCCGGCGGATGCCGGCGATGCGCTGGAGGATGTTGGGCCATTCCCTCCGCAGTTCATCGACACCCAGACTCATCCCACCCGCGCTGGGCGCCGACGTCGTGGCAGCCACCGGCTCGTCTCGCGGCGCGGACGGTGCGACCTGCGGGGTGGCGTCCGATGCGGCGTGCCCCGCAGGTCCCGCAGTGTCAGGCGCATCGGCGTCGGCGTCGGCCTGCTGGACGGAGGTGGGCGGCTGTACGTGCGGGGACGACGGCGTGGGCGCCTGCGCTGTAGAGCGCTCGCGAGCATCCGGCTCGCCGGTCGTTTCGTGATCAGCGGGTGGCGTCTGCGGGCCGGCCGAAGCATGCTCCGAGGAAGCAGGCGCCTCGACCGACGGTCGGTACACGGCGGGCTCAGGCTCAGGCCGGGTTTGTGCGTGGGGAGCAGGCTGCTCGGTCGAGGCGACGGGCGCCGCGGGGGCGGGCGCCGTCGTAGGTGCCTCCGGCGCCGCTATCGGCGAGGACGCAGCGGAGGCCGACCCGGCGATCTCCATGCGACGCTCGAGGCGGTCGAGGCGCGCCCCGTAGCCCTGCTCGCCGGACGCCCGCGGCAACAACACCCGAGCACACATGAGTTCGAGCTGCAGCCGCGGACTCGTGGCTCCGGTCATCTCGGTGAGCCCGGCATTGATGATGTCGGCGGCATGCGAAAGCCCGTTCGCGCCGAACACACCCGCCTGCGAGCGCATGCGCTCGACCTGGTCGGCAGGCAGGCCGCGCAGCACCGCCTCGGCGCCGTCAGGCACGGCGGCGACGATGATGAGATCGCGCAGCCGTTCGAGCAGATCTTCGACGAATCGCCTCGGGTCGTGACCCGACTCGACGACGCGGTCGATCTGGGTGAAGACCGCCGCGCCGTCACCGGCAGCCAGTGCATCGACGGTGGCGTCGAGCAGGGCGGAATCGGTGAAACCCAGGAGCGAGGCGGCACCGGCGTAGGTCAGGCCCACGTCGTCCGAACCGGCAATCAGCTGATCGAGCACCGACAGCGAGTCACGCACCGATCCGCCACCGGCGCGGGTGACGAACGAGAGCACGCCGGGCTCGACGGCGACATTCTCGGTGGCGCACAACTGCTGCATGTATTCAGCCAGCCGGGCCGGCGGCACCAGCCGGAACGGGTAGTGGTGGGTGCGCGACCGGATCGTGCCGATGACCTTCTCCGGCTCGGTCGTCGCGAAGATGAACTTCACGTGCTCCGGCGGCTCCTCGACGATCTTCAGCAGCGCGTTGAAGCCCTGCGGCGTCACCATGTGCGCCTCGTCGATGATGTAGATCTTGAACCGGCTCTGCGCCGGCCCGTAGGACGCGCGCTCGCGCAGGTCGCGGGCGTCGTCCACGCCTCCGTGGCTCGCGGCGTCGATCTCGATGACATCGACCGTGCCGGCACCCTTGCGCGACAACGCAACACACGAATCGCACGTGCCGCACGGGGTGGGTGTCGGGCCCTGCTCGCAGTTGAGGCAACGGGCCAGGATGCGAGCGCTCGTGGTCTTGCCGCAGCCGCGCGGACCGCTGAAGAGATAAGCGTGGTTGACCCGTCCGGTGCGCAGCGCCTGCATGAGCGGCTCGGTGACGTGTTCCTGCCCGATGACGTCGGCGAACGTCTCCGGTCGGTAGCGGCGATACAGGGCGGTGCTCACGCGGTCACTCTATGCCGCAGGGCCGACAGGCGGCAGTCCGCACGGGCCCGGCTGTCGACACCCTCGGGCAGACATGAAAGGACCCCTCGCGCACCTGGAAGAGCTCACCTGCCCTTGCTGCATTCCTGCCCTGGGGGAGTTCAGTGAGGTACCACCACACGAGGGGTCTGCATGGAGTTTAGATCAGGGGCGGCGTCCACGCCGAATCGAGCCGCACACACAGGTTGCCGGACGCTGGTGGGCCATGAGGGGTGGGCCTTGTGGAGGGCACCTTGCACGCGACCGGTGAACGAAGAACGCCGCAGGTCAGAGCGTGGGCTCTGACCTGCGGCGACGCTGGCGGAGGATGCGGGATTTGAACCCGCGAGGGGTTTCATCCCCAACACGATTTCCAATCGTGCGCACTAGGCCACTATGCGAATCCTCCAGGCCGGACGAGGATACCGGCTGGCAGGCCAGGGCCGAAATCGGTGCCGTCCGCGGTGGCAGACCGCGCGGCGAAACGCCCACGACGGGAGACATCCGGCCTCAAGAACGGCGTCGTCCAGTCAACGGTGTCGCGCTCGGCATCGTCAAGGACGGACTGGCTCGGCCGGAGTTGCCTTACGCACGGCGACATCGGTCTGCGCGAGCCGGCGCAAGGTGATCATGAGTCGGTCGGTCAGAGCGGTGCCGAGCACGACATTGCGCACCGCGGTGGCCGGGTCGTCCGGCACGAGGGCGAGGTCGACCTCGGCGATGGTGTGCACCAAGCCGGCCAGACCCGTGAGTTGGTCGTGGGAGACCCCGATTTCGGAGTCGTTGATCGCCTCGAGCTGGCGCTCCAGGAGGTCGACCATCCGATCTTTGGGGTCGTAGACCCAACCCACCTCGCCGAGGATGGCGTCCGCCAGCGGGTGCTCGTCGCGCGGGACGATGACATTGGGCGCCAGCGACTCCTGGGCGGTGGCCAGCAAACTCAACCGGTCGACGTCCGGATCGTTCATCGCCTCGACGACCCGACGAGTGCTCGCGATCGAGAGTCCGCCGACCTCGGTCAGGGCCCGCACCAGCTTCACCCGCTCGATGTGTGTGTCGTCGTATGAGGCCTGGGTCTTGGCCTGGGGAACGCCAGGGTGCAGCACGCCTTCACGCAGGTAGAACTTGAGTGTCGCGATCGGCATGCCTGTCGCCTCCGACAGTTCCGAGATTCGCACTGATCGTCCTCCTGATACGGGGCTGACGCTGACCTCATGGCACAGAGTGGTTCCATCAGGCGGTTCAGCGCCGTCCGGGTGAATCGCGGCCCCCGGGTCGCATGACTCTCCATGTGGACCTTCGAAGCAACGATTCGGTTGGCTCCGAGCAAATATATTCACTGCTCCGCGTGATCTGTGGCCCCCGAACCACAAATCGGCGGGATCAAGTGTTGCAGAGCACCCTCGGGGCACCTCGTGATGGATCAACGACGGCGCAAGAACGTGGAAGAATCAGCCCCGGCAGGCCAGCAGCCGAGAAGGAAACAAGGGGTGGGTATGCGACTGCGCAGGACGGTGATCGCCGCGACTGCACCTCTGCTGACCCTCGCACTCGTCGGCTGCGGGTCGGGTGACAAGCCGGCACCGAGCAAGACACCGATCTGCCCGAGCGCCCTCCCGGCGCCGGCGTACAAGGTTGCGCTCTCGCAGATCTACCTGAACGTCTTCAACGCCAGCGGTACCGACGGACTGGCCTCCAAGGTGGCCTCCGAGTTCACCTGGCGCGGTGCACACGTCATCAAGACCGGCAATGACGCCAACCCCGATGACCGCCCCGAACCCAAATCGGCTGAGATCCGCTATGGAAAGAACGGCCGCCAGATCGCACTCAATCTCGCGACGCAGGTGGAGAATGCTGTGCTCTACCAGGACGACCGCACCAACCCGACCGTCGACCTCGTGCTCGGCAACTCTTTCAAGCTCGTCCCGGTGCCGCCGCCCGCGGCCGAGCGGGTGACGGTCAACGTCTACAACACGACCTTCCGCACCGGACTCTCCGGCCAGATCGCCAGCGACCTCAAGAGCCGCGGTTTCAAGGTGGACGCCGTCGGCAACGACCCCCGCGGCGGCTTCTTCCCCGACGACACCGCAATCGTGCGTTACGGCGAGCACGGCGAGCCAGCAGCCCGCCGAGTTGCGTTGTCGGTCAGCGGTGCCCGCCTGGTCAAGGACGGCCGCGCCGACGAGACGATCGACCTGGTGGTCGGGTCGAAATTCGACCAACTGGTGCCCGCGGCGCAGGCCACGATGAAGCCGGTGCCCAAGGCCACGAAGCCACCCGGCTGCTGACCTGCCCCGGACCGCGCAGGGCAGAACTCAGCGTCGGCGGCGCGCGGTGCCGAAAAGGCTGCGGGTGATCTCGCGTCCGATGACCGTGCCGGCCGAACGCAACATCGACTTGAAGGCGCTCGACTGCACCACCTGCGTCACCATGCCCGGTTCTTCCTTGGCGGGCCTGGACGCCGGAGGGGCCGCAGGAGCGGGCGGCGCAGGATCGCTCGCGGCCGGCTCGGGGGCCGCGCTCACCCGCGCATTGAGCATCTCGTAGGCCGACTCGCGGTCGATCGCCTGCGAGTACTTCGGGTTCAACGGCGACGCGCCGACGACCTGGTCGATCGTGGCTTCCGGCGACGGGGCCATCAACGAGGTGGGCGCGAGCATCCGCGTCCACGCCACCGGCGTCGGAGCGCCGTTCTCGCTGAGCACGGTCACCACGGCTTCACCGATGCCGAGCGACGTGAGCAGCTTCTCCAGGTCGTAGCCGGAGTGCGGGAAGGTGCGCACCGTCTGGGTGAGCGCCTTCTGGTCATCGGGGGTGAAGGCGCGCAGCGCGTGCTGCACCCGGTTACCCAGTTGCGCCAGCACTGCGTCCGGCACGTCCTTGGGCGTCTGGGTGACGAAGAAGATGCCGACGCCCTTGGAACGGATCAGCTTGACAGTCTGTTCGATGGCCGCCAGGAACGCCTTGGAGGCGTCCTTGAAGAGCAGGTGTGCCTCGTCGAAGAAGAAGACCAGCTTCGGCTTGTCGGCGTCGCCCACTTCAGGCAGGTCGTGGAAGAGATCGGCCAGCAGCCACATCAGGAAGGTGGAGAAGAGCGCCGGACGGTCCTGGACGCGGGGCAGTTCGAGGCAGGTGATGACGCCCTTGCCGTCCGCGCCGACCCGGAGCAGATCGGCGGTGTCGAACTCCGGCTCACCGAAGAAGGCGTCCGCGCCCTGGTCGGCAAAGGTGATCAGCGAGCGCAGGATCACCCCGGCGGTCGCCGACGACAGCCCGCCGAGGTCTTTCAGGTCGGCCTTGCCCTCGTCGGAGGTGAGGTGCTTGATGACTGCTTGGAGGTCCTTGAGGTCGAGCAGCGTCAGGCCGCGCTTGTCGGCGTAGTGGAAGATCAGGCCGAGGCTCGACTCCTGGGTGTCGTTGAGCCCCAACACCTTCGACAGGAGCGTCGGACCGAAGGAGGTCATCGTGGCGCGGATCGGCACGCCCTTGCCGACGCCGCCGAGGGAGAGGAACTCCGTCGGGTACGCCGTCGGCGTCCACTCCTGCCCCATGCTGGCTGCCCGCTCGGTCAGCTTGGCGCTGGCCTCGCCCGGGCTGGCAAGGCCGGAGATGTCGCCCTTGATGTCGGCGATGAAGACGGGCACACCCTCGTTGGAGAGTTGCTCGGCCATGAGCTGCAGCGTCTTGGTCTTGCCGGTACCGGTCGCACCGGCCACCAGGCCGTGCCGGTTCATCATCGCCAGCGGCAGCCGCACCGGCACTCCGGGCACCGGCTTGCCGTCGTTCATCGCCACTCCGAGTTCGAGCGCAGCGCCCTCGAATCCGTAGCCGGACTTGATGAGATCGAGTTGGGTCGCAGCAGATTCGGTCACGGCGCCGACAATAGACTCAAAGGCTGCCCGGCGCACCGGTTGAGCGCCGAATGCCAGTCGAACCTCGACATAGGATGAAGCGGTGATCTTCAAGGCGGTGGGCGAGGGGCGTCCGTATCCCGACCACGGCCTCGACACGCCCAAGCACTGGAGCCACCTGGCTCCCCGACTGGTGCGGCTCGACCAACTCATCACCACCAAGAGGGTGCTCGACCTCGACACACTCCTGTCGGAGGACTCCACCTTCTACGGTGACCTCTTCGCCCACGTCGTCCAATGGAATGACGAGCTCTACCTCGAGGACGGCCTGCACCGCGCCCTGCGCGCAGCCCTGCACCAACGCGCGACCCTGCACGCCCGCGTCCACATGATGTGATGTAGCCGATTCGATGAAGTACGCACAGACCACCGGACTCAGTCACGCCCGCAAACGCAAGCGACGGCGCTCGCTGATCGTGCTCGTCATCGTGTCGTTGGCGGTCGTGGTGGGCACTGCGTACGCCGCCGCCTACACCTCCGGCCTCATCCCGGGTAGCCGCCCGCCGCAGAAGCCGGCCAGTTGCAGCCCGACCAAGATCATCTACCCCAACGCCGGTTTCACCGTGAACGTCTACAACGCTTCGCGCAACCAGGGCAAGGCCAAGGAAGTGGCGCGCGCGCTCAAGAGCCACCACTTCAGCATGGCCGTGGTCAGCAACGACCCGTACGCGATGAAACTCACCGACGTCGGCCAGGTGCGCTACGGGCCCAAGGGGGCGGCCAAGGCTAAGCAGTTCGTCGTGCCGCTCATCCCCGGCGTCCAGGAACTTGCCGACGGCCGCGACGACGACTCGGTCGATGTCGTGCTCGGAGACCAGTTCCCCGACATCGCGGTGCTCCCCTCCCCCACGTCCAGCACGCCGCCCGGCTGCTGAGCCCGACCTCCCGAAGGAGCGCTTGAGTGAATGACGCACAGCACGACCTGCCCTTCGGACGCTGGATCCAGTCGCGCATCTATTCGGCGGGCGTTTTCGGCCGTCGCCCCTCGGTGCCGACGCACCCCGCCGCTCTGGAGGAGTTGGGGCTGAAGGCAATGAGCCCGGCCGCCCGCGACTACGTGCAGACCGGCGCTGGGGCTGGTTCGACGATGACCGCCAACCGTGCGGCCTTCGACAAGCACCGGATCGTGCCGCGGATGCTGCGCGATGTCTCCCGGCGCGACCAGTCGATCACGCTGCTGGGGCGCGAACTCCCCTCGCCGCTGCTCACCGCGCCGATCGGCGTACTGGAGATGGCCCACCCCGAGGCTGATCTCGCAGTTGCACGTGGCGCACGGGCGGCGCAGACGCCGATGATCATCTCCTCGCAGGCGTCCTACCCGATGGAGCAGATCGCCGGCGCGCTCGGTGACCACCCGAGCTGGTTCCAGCTCTACTGGAGCAACCAGCCGTCGGTGGTCGAGTCGTTCGTCCGGCGCGCTGAGGCGATCGACGCCGAGGCCATCGTGGTCACCCTCGACACCACCGTGCTCGGCTGGCGCACCCTCGATCTCGATCGCGCCTTCCTGCCGTTCGCTCGCGGAATGGGCATCGCGCAGTACACCTCCGATCCGGCGTTCCAGGCGTTGGTCGAGGCGCGCGTCGCCGCTGACGACCTACCCACTCCCGATGGCCGGCCCACGCCGACCGCGGTGCGCTCACTGCTGTCGATCACCCGCAACTACCCCGGCGACTTCCGCGACAACCTGCGCTCGGCCCACCCGCGGGCCGCCGTCCAGACCTTCCTGGACGTCTTCTCCCGCACCGATCTGACCTGGGCCGATCTGGCGACGCTGCGCGCGATGACCAAGCTGCCAATCCTGGTCAAGGGCGTGCAATCCGCGGACGACGCCAGGCTCGCCCTGGAGCACGGGGTCGACGGCATCATCGTGTCGAACCACGGCGGTCGGCAGGTCGACGGTGCGATCGGTTCGTTGGACGCCCTCGCCGAGATCGTGCCCGTGGTCGACGGCACGGTGCCGGTGCTCTTCGACAGTGGCATCCGGTGCGGCGCGGACGTCTACAAGGTGTTGGCCCTCGGCGCGTCAGCGGTCTGCATCGGCCGGCCATATGTCTACGGGCTGGCGATCGCCGGCGCCGACGGGGTGCGCGAGGTGCTCGAACACTTCCGCGCCGAACTCGACCTCATGATGGCCACCACCGGCGTCACCTCGATCGCCGAGATCGACCGCTCCACCCTGGCCTGAGCCATTCTCCGGCCTGCCCTCCCCCCACAAACCGGACGCATATGAACGCTTTCGTGCCTCAGCGCGTGCGTTTTGCGTCCGGTTTGTGGGCTGGCGGGGGCGGTCCCATCCGGGACGACACATCTCAAGCCTGTGGGAGGTTCTGGTTGATCCGCACCATGTTGCCGGCCGGGTCACGGAAAGCGCAGTCGCGCACGCCGTAGAACTGGTCGGCCGGCTCCTGCAAGACCTCGGCGCCCGAGGCGCGGACGTGCTCGAAGACCGCGTCGACATCGTCCACCGTGAAGATCAGCGCGCCCGCGACACCCTTGGCGACCAGATCGGCGAGCACCTTCTTGTCTTCGTCCGAGGCGGGCATGGCTGCAGTTTGCTGGATGGTGATCTCGAGTTCGGGCTGGCTGGGCGTCACCACGGTGAGCCAGCGGTAGTCGCCGTTGGTCACGTCGGTCTTGACGGTCAGTCCGAGCGTGTCGCGGTAGAACGCGAGCGCCTGCTCGGGGTCGTCGACATAGACAAAGCAGTTGGCGAGGGTCAGGGATGCGAGTGCTGTGTTGTTCATGGCTGCAACGCTATTGCGCTGCCCCTGGCCGCGCTTCTCCAAAACTGATCACTTGCGCGGACGCGTCACCTGCTTGGCAATACAGCCCGGGACGCCCACCAGGGTTTCGTGTGAACGCGCCCGGTAGTGCGAGGGCGTCTCCCCCACCAGTTCGGTGAATTTCGCGCTGAAAGACCCCAGCGAGGTCGCGCCCACCGCCATGCAGACGTCGGTGACGCTGAGTTCACCGATGCGCAGCAGCGCCTGAGCGCGTTCGACCCGGCGGGTCATCAAATAGGAGTACGGCGTCTCCCCGAAGGTCTTCTTGAACGCGCGCTGGAAGTGACCGACCGACATCAGCGCGTCCGCTGCCAGCGACGGCACATCGAGCGGCCCGGCGTACTCCCGATCCATTCGGTCCTTGGCCTGCCGCAGCCGCACCAGATCGTCGCGATCCACCCCGACAGCGTGCCACCGAGGCGCTCGGTTTGGGAGCAGGGCGCCTGTTCGGGTATGTTCTTCCGCGGTGGCGTGTCCGAGCGGCCTAAGGAGAACGCCTCGAAAGCGTTTGTGGGATAAAACCCACCGAGGGTTCAAATCCCTCCGCCACCGCCAAAGAAATCCGGGGCACCCGCGTCAGCGAGTGCCCCGGATTTCTTTTGTTCTCAAGGCGATTCGCCCCGTGATGCGCTGGCAGCCACGCCCGGGATCGCGCGAAGCGCTTATCGCTGGAGGTCCTCACCCGGAGCCAGCCGGATCGGTCCTCTTGCTCCCGCCGGGTCGACCCGCTTCCCCTTCTGCTGCACCTCCACCTCGCCCGCCTCGACCAGTTGTGCGGCGACTTCCCTCGCGAGGTCCATCAGGTCGCGCCAGCCTTCGCCACCGACCGCCTTTGCAGCGTCGCTCGGGCAGATGGTCGATCCGTCGCGGTGCCGCAGCAATGCCCGAATCGTCGCGGCCAACCGGTGGCGACGGCCGTGCTCGGTTGCGGGCTCCCACCACGGCTCGCCGCGCTCACCCAGGGCATGTTTGGCGTCCGAGACCAAGTGCCTCGCCTCGTCCCCCTGCGTGCGCACCTCTCGCCGGGCGCGCATCAACTCCTCGACCAGCTCGACGCGCAACTTCTGCGGGATCGCCGGGTCGGTGGCGCGCCAACGTCGCCCGCCGACAACGATGTGATGACCGTCGGGAGTGCGCTCGGGTTCGCTCACCGACGGCTCAGCGCCCCGACGAGGTGCAGATGCACGAGCGGTTGCCGTCGGCGTCCTCGAGCACCCAGAACGACGGAGCCGCGTCGTCGCTCACCAGCACGCCACCGGCGTCCAGCGCGGCCTTGACCCGCGCCTCTGCTTCGTCATGCGGCACCCAGACGTCCAGGTGCCAGCGCTGCTCGAAAGCCTGCTCCGGCAGTTCGGGCCTGGTGTTGCCGTCGGACGGATCAGCCGGACCTTGCCACCAGATCGGCGGAGCCTGACCCGACGCGTCAACCACGTCGCCGTCCTCTGCCTCGGCGCCGAGCAGCGCCGCATAGAACGGGCCGAGCCGTTGACCGTCATGTGTGTCGAGACCGAGTTCGACCAAGGCGATGCCTTCCGGTTCGGCGGGGACTCCGAGGTCTTTCGCAAACTCGCTGATGCGCTGGGCGAGTGCGATGTCGCGACTGGTGATGCCGTCGACGTCGTGACTGCTCAGGCTGACCAGCACCTGCGAATAGGTGAGACTCAGATCGGGATGGTGGTCGGCCTCTTCGGCGGCGGCACCGATCTGATCGACGAGTTTCAACCCGGTCGCGAAGTCTCCGGTCGCAAACTTGGCTTTGATGACGCCGGCCACCTGGCGCCAGTCGCCCAACTGCGACGCGCGGACTTCGTCGAAGCTCAACTTCTTGCGTGGATCGGCCATCGTCGGCTCCTTCGCTAACGGATGGTTTCCACGTTAGCTGGAGGCGCCGACGGATCAGGGGCGGTCGAGCGTCAGATCGCGGGCCCGGGCGTACTGCTTGCGCAGGACTTCGGTGGCAGCCAGATCCTCGTCCGTGGCCGCGTAGATCTGCGTTCCGTCCAGTGGCCAGACCGGCGGCTGGTCTTCTCCGGACAAGACCCATGCCGCTTGGCGGGCCGCGCCGAGTGCGACGTACTCCCCCTCGCGGGGCACCACAATGTCGAGGCCGAAGACCGACGGGGCGATCCGACGTACCGCCTCCGACTTCGATCCGCCCCCGATCAGCGAAATCCGCTGCGCCACAGTGCCTTCGGCGACCATCGCGTCGAGTCCGTCGGCGAGCGCGAGCAGCATGCCTTCGACGGCGGCCCGGGCGAAATGAGCGGGGGTGGACGTCTGCAGAGTCAGCCCGTGCACCGCACCGGTGGAGTGCGGCTTGTTGGGCGTGCGCTCCCCCTCCAGGTAAGGCACCAGGACGAGGCCGTCGCATCCGCGGGGTGCTTCGAGGGCGAGTTCGGCCAGACGCGCGTGGTCGACACGGAGCATCTTGGCAGCGGCGTCGAGCACTCGTGCGGCGTTGAGCGTGACGGCCAGCGGCAGGAACTCTCCGGTGGCATCGGCGAAACCCGCCACCGAACCCGAGGAGTCTGCCGCCACGTTCTGGCTGATTGCCGACACGACGCCGGAGGTGCCGATGGAGACGGCGACATCACCGGGTGTCATGCCCAGACCCAGGGCGGCGGCCGCATTGTCGCCTGCGCCTGGGCCGATCACGGCGGTCGAATTGCCGTACGCGAGGGCGCCGCCCGATTCGTTAGGTGCAAGCACACGGGGCAGCACGACGTCGTGCCCGAGTGCCTGCTGCACCAGGTCGCGGCGGTAGTCACCGGTGGCCGGCGACCAGTAGCCGGTGCCCGAGACGTCCGACCGGTCGGTGAACAGCGCTTCCAGATCGGTCGCTCCGGCGAGCTTCCAGCTCAGCCAGTCGTGCGGCAGGCAGACGGCAGCGACGCGAGCAGCGTTCTGGGGTTCGTGGTCGGCCAGCCACCGCAGCTTGGCCACAGTCAGCGAGGCGACCGGCACGGTCCCCACGGCTTCGGCCCATGCCTGCGCACCCAGTTCCTCCACCAGGGTGGCGGCGGCGTCCGCCGAGCTGGTGTCGTTCCACAGCATCGCCGGACGGATCACCTCGCCGGCGGAGTCGAGCACGACCATTCCGTGCTGTTGACCACCGACACTCACCGCCGCGACGTCGTCCAGGCCACCGGCGGCGTCGATCGCCTCTTGCAGGGCTGACCACCAGTGCGCCGGATCGACCTGGGTGCCGTCGGGATGCTTGGCCCGGCCCTCGCGCACGATCGCGCCGGTCTCGGCGTCGCAGATCAACACCTTGCAGGACTGGGTGGACGAATCGATGCCGGCAACCAGTGTGGCCATGCGAACTCCTTAGTGCACGAATGAGATTCGCGTCGACCGCGCCCGTGAGCGCGGCCGACGCGGCAGGTGGATCAGCGTGCGCCGAGAGCGTGCTCGACGGCCAACTGGTTGAGCTTCACAAACGCGTAGTGACGCTCGCCGAGAGCGTCGGCGTCGGCGTCCTCGAAGACCGACAGGTCGGCCAGCAGGTCGTCCAGCGTCTCTCCCTCACCAAGGGTCGGCTGTGCGAGTTCGCGAATGCCGCTGGCTTCCCACGCGGCCTGCACCTCGGGGTCGGCGCGGTAGGCAACGGCGCGCTCCTTGAGCAGCAGGTAGGTGGCCATGTTGGCCTCGGCCGACTCCCACACACCGTCGACACCCTCGGTGCGCGAAGGCTTGTAGTCGAAGTGACGAGGACCGTCGTACTTCGGTCCGCCGTTGGGGAAGCCGTTCTCCACCAGGTCGACGGTGAAGAAGGCCGAGAGCAGGTCGCCGTGACCGAAGACGAGGTCTTGGTCGTACTTGATCGAGCGCTGACCGTTGAGGTCGATGTGGAAGAGCTTCTCCTGCCAGAGCGCCTGCGCGATGCCGGAGGTGTAGTTCAGGCCAGCCATCTGCTCGTGGCCCGTCTCGGGGTTGAGGCCGACGATGTCGCCGTTCTCGAGCTTGGCGATGAAGCCGAGCGCGTGGCCTACCGTCGGTAGGAGGATGTCGCCGCGGGGCTCGTTGGGCTTGGGCTCGATCGCGATGCGCAGGTCGTAGCCCTTGTCCTTGATGTAGGCGGCCACGGTGTCGATGCCCTCGGCGTAGCGGTCGAGGGCTGCGTTGATGTCCTTCGAACCGTCGTACTCCGCACCCTCGCGGCCGCCCCACATGACGAAGACATTGGCGCCGAGCTCGGCGGCAAGGTCAACCTGGCGGATGACCTTGCGCAGGCCGTAACGGCGCACCTGGCGGTCGTTGCTGGTGAAGGCGCCGTCCTTGAAGATCGGGTGGCTGAAGGTGTTGGTAGTCACCATCGGCACCACCAGGCCCGTCTCGTCCAGCATCTTCTTGAAGTCGCCGATGATGCGCTCGCGCTCGGTGTCGCTGCTGCCGAAGGGCACGAGGTCGTCGTCGTGGAAGGTCACGCCGTAGGCGCCGAGGTCGGCGAGCTTGCGGGACGCCTCGATCGGGTCGAGGTGCGGACGGGTAGCGTCACCGAACTGGTCACGAGCCTCCCAGCCCACGGTCCACAGCCCGAAGGAGAACTTGTCATCACGAGTTGGCTTACTGACCATGCGGGGCTCCATCCATGCGCTAATTTGTTGTTCCGCTAAACATATGGCTCGTTGAAGAGAGGGGTCAAGAGGTGTCACGAACTGTCCAGGTCGTCCCGATGGGACGCCGCACGCCCGCCGCCGCGCGTCAGGCGTCCCTGCGCGAACACAACCTGTCGCTCGTACTGCGTGCGATCCTCGAGGCCCCGAAACCGGTCACTCGCGCCCAACTGGCCGCGCAGTTGGGTCTCACCCGCGCCACGATCTCCGGGTTGGTCGACACCTTCATCGAGGCCGGATTCGTCGAAGAACTCGAGCCCGTGATCGTCAAGGGCGCCGGCCGGCCGGGCGTACCGCTGACCGCCACGACCGCCCGGGTCGTGGCCATCGGCGTGGAGATGCAGGTCGACCAGGTGACCGTCGGAGTCACTGACATCGGCGGGCGGCAGATCGCCCGCGAGACCGAGTACGGCAACTACCGCCACAGCGATCCGGCCGAGGTCGTCGAGGCCGTGCACGCCCTGGCCACGCCCATCGTGGAGAGCATGCGCAGCAAGGGCGCGACCATCCTGGGCGCGGGCTTCTCGGTGCCCGGACTCACCCGTCGGGGCAGCGGCGAGATCCGCTTCGCCCCCAACCTGCACTGGGAATCAGTCGACCTCTTCCACCTCGTGCGCAGCCACCCGACCTGGGCAGATACGGTCTGCGTGCTCGGCAATGACGCCGATGTGAGTGCTCTCGCGGAGTCGTGGGCGCGGGCGAAAGTACGCGGCAATCCCACCACCGGCCAGAACTTCATCTACCTCGCCGGCGAGGTCGGCATCGGTGGCGCGATGGTCGTCCAGGGCCGTTTGCTGGAGGGCCAGCACGGCTGGAGCGGCGAGATCGGGCACATGTGCGTCGACCCCTCGGGCCCACCCTGCTCGTGTGGCGCACGCGGCTGCCTGGAGCAGTACGCCGGACGCGATGCCCTCTTCCGGGGCGCGGGCCTCGCCCTCGACGACGACATCTCCGCACTCCTGCGAGCACTGGAAACCAGCGACAAGGTAGCCCTGGACGCGGTGCGCACCGCTGGCCAGATGCTCGGACTGGCGCTGGCGAATGCGATCAATCTGATGGACGTCGACCGCGCCGTGCTGGGCGGCTTCCTTGAGCAGTTGCACCCCTACCTGCGCCGCGACATCGAGCGCGAGCTCTTCTCCAGGGTGATGGCAGCACGCTGGACACCGCTGCAGGTGGAGGCCGGCCAACTGGGTCGGCGCGCGTCGGTGATCGGGGCCGCACGCCTGGTGCTCGACCAGGTGATCGCCGACCCGATCGCGTGGGTCGGCAACGGCGCCTGAACTCGGTGGCCGAATCGTTATCTGCGAGTTTTCCGAAACCCGTTGCGCGTGACCGCGACCACACAATATGTTTACCGGCGCAACAAATAGGCGGTTGAGCCTACGACTCGCTGCACGACGGCAGCACCCCATGAAAGGGACCAAGATGACCCGGAAGTTGACCACGGCGGTTGCCGCGGTGGGCGTGACTGCCCTCATGTTCAGCACCGCTGCGTGCAACAGCAGCCGCGACGGCGGTTCGGAGAGCAGCTCGGGCGCCTCGGGCGCCGCAGCCAAGTTCGACAAGAGCTCGCTCATCGGCATCTCGATGCCGACCAAGAGCCTGGAGCGGTGGAACCGCGACGGCGCCCACCTGCAGGACAAGCTGAAGTCGCTGGGCTACACCAAGACCAGCCTGCAGTACGCCGACAACAAGACTGACCAGCAGAGCAGCCAGATCCAGAACATGATCAACCAGGGCGCCAAGATCGTGGTGATCGCCGCGATCGACGGCACCGCGCTCACCCCGGTGCTGCAGACCGCCGCCACCAAGGGCGTCAAGGTCATCGCGTACGACCGCCTGATCAACGGCAGCAAGAACGTCGACTACTACGCCACCTTCGACAACTACAAGGTCGGCCAGCTCCAGGGCAACTTCATCAAGGACAAGATCGGCACCAACAAGGTCAACCTCGAGCCCTTCGCCGGTTCTCCGGACGACAACAACGCCAAGTTCTTCTTCTCCGGTGCGTGGGACGTCCTCAGCCCGCTGGTGAAGTCGGGTCAGATCACCGTCCCGTCGGGCAAGGCGCCCAAGAACAACGATGACTGGAAGTCGATCGGTATCCAGGGCTGGACCTCCGACGCCGCCCAGACCGAGATGCAGAACCGTCTCAACTCCTTCTACACCGGTGGCAAGAAGGTCAACGTCGTCCTGTCGCCCAACGACTCGCTGGCGCTGGGCATCGCCCAGGCCCTGGCCGCCGCCGGTTACAAGGCCGGCGCCGACTACCCGGTGCTGACCGGTCAGGACGCCGACCTGGCCAACGTCAAGAACATCCAGGCCGGCAAGCAGTCGATGACGGTCTGGAAGGACACCCGCGCGCTGGGTGACCAGGTCGCCAAGATGGTCGACCAGATCGCCTCCGGCGGCAAGGTCGACGTCAACGACGAGAAGACCTACGACAACGGCACCAAGGTCGTCCCGACCTACCTGCTGGCGCCGGTCGTCGTCACCAAGGACGACATCAAGACCAAGTTGGTCGACTCGGGCTTCTACAAGGCCTCCGAACTGGGCATGTGATCGAGATTCGATCCCGTGAGACATCGCTTCTGGGCAGTCTCACGGGATCGTTTCGTATCGCAGGAAGAAAGGGCCAGCAATGGAGCTGACGAAGGACGCGCCCACCGGCGACACGATCCTGGAGATGGTCGACATCACCAAGACGTTCCCCGGCGTCAAGGCGCTCAGCGAAGTCACCTTCCGCGTGAAGCGCGGTGAGGTGCACGCGATCTGCGGCGAGAACGGCGCAGGCAAGTCGACCTTGATGAAGGTGCTCTCCGGCGTCTACCCGCACGGGTCGTACGACGGCGAGATCAAGTTCGAAGGAAAGACGGCGCAGTTCAAGGGCATTCGCGACAGCGAGGCCGAGGGCATCGTCATCATCCACCAGGAACTGGCGCTGTCTCCCTACCTGTCGATCGCCGAGAACATCTTCCTCGGCAACGAGCGGGCCTCGCGGGGCGTCATCAACTGGCACAAGACCAACGGTGAGGCCTCCAAGCTGCTCAAGCGCGTGGGCCTGAAGGAAGGGCCCGACACCAAGGTCGTCGACATCGGTGTCGGCAAGCAGCAGCTGGTCGAGATCGCCAAGGCGCTCTCCAAGGACGTGAAGCTGCTCATCCTCGACGAGCCGACCGCCGCGCTCAACGACGACGACAGCGCCCACCTGCTGGGGCTGATCCGCACCCTGCGCGAAGAAGGCATCACCTGCATCATCATCAGCCACAAGCTGAACGAGATCGCCGCGATCGCCGACTCCACCACGATCATCCGTGACGGCCAGACGATCAAGACCCTCGACATGCACGGCGCCGAGCCGGTCACCGAGGAAGAGATCATCCGCCTCATGGTCGGCCGCAGCCTCGACAACCGCTACCCCGACCACGTGTCGAACCCCGGCAGCGAGGTGCTGCGGCTGGAGAACTGGACGGTGCACTCGCCCCTCGATCCGAACCGGGTCGTGGTCGACGGCGCCGACATCTTCGTCCGCGCCGGCGAGATCGTGGGCATCGCCGGACTCATGGGCGCCGGACGCACCGAGCTGGCGATGAGCGTCTTCGGCAAGACCTACGGCTCGCGCATCTCCGGACAGATCTTCATCGACGGCAAGCCGGTGAAGATCAACAACGTCACCGACGCCATCAAGGCGGGCCTGGCGTACGCGTCCGAAGACCGCAAGCGCTACGGCCTCAACCTCATCGACGACATCAAGCACAACACCACCGCTGCCGCCCTGCGCAAGATCAGCCGCGGAGTCGGGGTCGTCAACCAGGCCGGTGAGTACAAGGTGGCCGAGGAATACCGCCGCAAGCTCAACACCAAGACGCCCACGGTGGACGCTGGTGTCGGCAAGCTCTCCGGCGGCAACCAGCAGAAGGTCGTGCTGGCCAAGTGGATGTTCACCGACCCCAAGGTGCTCATCCTCGACGAGCCCACCCGCGGCATCGACGTCGGCGCGAAGTACGAGATCTACGGGCACATCAACGCGCTGGCGGACGCCGGCAAGGGCGTGCTGGTGATCTCCTCCGAGCTGCCCGAACTGCTCGGAATCTGCGACCGCATCTACGCACTGTCCCAGGGCCGCATCACCGGTGAGGTGCCGCGCGCCGAAGCAACCCAAGAACGACTCATGCACTACATGACCATGGAGAAGGAGGCGGCTCGATGACCGAGACCCCTGTACCGGCCGGATCAGCTGACTCCTCCGGCGTCGGCCTCAACGAAGAACTGCTCACCCCGGGCAAGGAGCCCGGCGACGGCGCATCTGCTGCCGACCGGGTCAAGAAGGGCAACCTGCGCGAGTACGGCATCCTCGGCGCGCTCGTTGCGATCATCCTGCTGTTCGAGGTGCTCACCGACGGCAAGCTGCTGCAGCCCGACAACGTGTCGAGCCTCATCCAGCAGAACGCCTACGTGATGATCCTGGCCATCGGCATGGTGATGGTGATCGTCGCCGGCCACATCGACCTCTCGGTCGGATCGGTGGTCGCCTTCATCGGCGGTGTCATGGCGATCGCCATGATGGAGTGGAACCTGCCCTGGGTGCTGGCCGTGCTGTTCGGCATCGGCCTCGGCGCCCTCATCGGTGCGTGGCAGGGCTTCTGGGTGGCCTACATCGGCGTCCCGGCGTTCATCGTGACGCTGGCCGGCATGCTCATCTTCCGCGGTCTTACGATCGTCATCATCGGCCAGACCATCGGCGGTCTGCCCGACGGCTTCCAGCAGATCTCCAACGGCGGCATTCTGGGCTGGCTGGGTTACGCCGGTGAGCTGGACGTCTTCACCCTCGTGCTCGGTCTGCTCGCCGTGGCCGGCTTCATCATCAGCCAGCTGCGCACCCGCGCAACGCTGCACAAGCACGAGCTGATGGTCGAGCCCTTCGGTGCGTTCGTCGCCAAGATGGTCATCATCTCCGCGATGCTGCTCTTCTTCACCTGGGTGCTCGCGCGCAGTGCGATCGGTACGCCGTACGTGCTGATCATCGTGGGTGCGCTCATCGCGGCGTACACCTTCCTGATGGGACGCACGATCTTCGGTCGTCACATCTACGCGATCGGTGGCAACGTCCACGCCGCCGTGCTCTCCGGTGTGAACGTCAAGAAGGTCAACTTCTGGATCTTCGTCAACATGGGCGTGCTGGCCGCGGTCGCCGCAGCCGTCACCACCTCCCGCGCCGGCGCCGGTGTGGCAGCGGCCGGTACCAACTACGAGCTCGACGCCATCGCGGCCTGCTTCATCGGTGGCACCGCCGTCACCGGTGGTGTCGGCAAGGTGTCGGGCGCGATCATCGGTGCACTCATCATGGGTGTGCTCAACATGGGTCTGTCGATCATGGCGGTCGACCCCGCGTGGCAGCAGGCCATCAAGGGTCTGGTGCTGCTCGCGGCAGTCGCCTTCGACCTCATCAACAAGCGCCGCGCGGCCAGCTGAGTCTCGTCCGTATCGCTATCGCTCGAGCGCCCCTCCGGTTGATCCGGAGGGGCGCTCGGTTTGTCGACCTGGATGCTGCTCAGTTGAAGACCATTCCGCCGTCGATGAGCACCGACTGACCGGTCATGTAGTCGGAGTCCGGCCCAGCGAGGTAAGAGACGAGCCCTGCGACGTCGGAACCGACCGACACCCGCCCGAGCGCGATGCCTTCGGCCATGGCCTTCATCGACTCCCCCTTGCCCACCTGGTTGATGGCGCCCAAGTCGCGGTCGATCTCCTCCCACATGGTGGTGTCGACGATCCCCGGACAGTAGGCGTTCACCGTGATGCGGTGCTCCGCCCATTCCTGGGCCGCGGCCTGGGTGAGCGCACGCACTGCGAACTTCGACGAGCAGTAGACGCCCAGCAGCGGGAAGCCCTTGTGCGCAGCGATCGAAGCGGCGCCGATGATCTTGCCGCCGCTGCCCTGCTCGATCATCTGGCGAGCAGCTTCGGTGTAGCAGAGGAAGACGCCGCGTCCGTTGATCGCGTGCACTCGGTCGTACTCCTGCGGCGAGACCTCCAGCAGCGCCTTGGTCTGTGCGATCCCCGCCCGCGTTGGCCACCATGACATCCAACGAGCCCAGTTCGTCCGCTGTGGCGCGCACGAGCCGGCGGACGTCATCGTGACTGGAAACGTCGCCGGTGGCCGTGGCGATGGTGGTGCCATGGGAGCGCAGTTCTTCGGCGGTCTGCTCAAGTGCGTCCGACATCGACGGCAGATCGGAGACCAGCAGGTTGTGACCGTCTGCGGCCAGTCGTACCGCGATGGCCTTGCCGATACCGCGAGCCGCTCCGGTGATGTGAACATTCGACATGTGATGCCTCTTTCAGGACAGGTGGTGGGTTTCGGGGAGTGCGTGGACAGGCGTGTCGATCCCCTCGTACCGCGCCTTCAACTGGATCGACAGGTAGCGCGAGTAGTGGCGCGACTGGTGCAGGTTGCCGCCGTGGAACCACAGGTTGTCCTGCTGGGTGGGCTTCCACATGTTGCGTAGTTCACCCATCCACGGGCCGGGGTCCTTGGTCGTGTCGGAGCCGAGGCCCCAGCACTTCCCCACCTTGTCGGCCACCTCCTGGCTGATGAGCTTGGCCGCCCATCCGTTCATCGATCCGTAGCCGGTGGCGAAGACGATCAGATCCGCGTCCAGGTGACGGCCGTCGTCCAGCACCACGCCTGTCTCGTCGAGTCGCTCGACCACGGCGGGCGCGATCAGCTTGATCTCACCCTTGGCCACGAGGTCGGAGGCGCCGATGTCGATGTAGTAGCCCGATCCGCGCCGCAGGTACTTCAGGAAGAGACCGGAGTCGTCGTCGCCGAAGTCGAGCATGAAACCCGCCTTCTCCAGACCGTCGTAGAACTCCTTGTCCTTCTCCCGGATGACGTCGAAGGCCTGCTTCTGGACGCCGGGCAGCACCTTGTAGGGCAGCGACGCGAAGATCAGGTCAGCCTTGTCGTGATCGATCCCGTTCGCGACGGCTTCCTCGGAGTAGAGCGGGCCGAGCACCTCGGTCATCAGCGAGTCGGATTTCACGATGTGCGTGGTCGAGCGTTGGAGCATCGTCACGTCGGCGCCGGCTCGCCACAGGTCGGCGCAGATGTCATGCGCGGAGTTGTTCGATCCCACCACCACGACCTTCTTGCCGGTGTAGGCGTCCCCTCCGGGGTGCTGCGAGGAGTGCTGGATCTCGCCGGCGAAGGTTTCCATGCCCGGCACCTGCGGCATGTTCGGGACGCCCGACATGCCGGTGGCCAGCACGAGCTGAGTGGGGTGCAGCGTGACGTTCTCGCCGTCGCGGACCACGTTGACGGTCCAGGTCTGGGCGCTCTCGTCGTACTGCGCCGACAGGCACTCGGTGCTGGTCCAGTAGTCCAACTCCATGATCTTGGTGTAGCTCTCCAGCCAATCACCGATCTTGTCCTTGGGCGTGAACACCGGCCAGTTCGCCGGGAACGGAAGGTAGGGCAGGTGGTCGTACCAGACGGGGTCGTGCAGGCACAGCGAGTGATACCGGCTGCGCCACTGATCTCCCGGACGCGCGTACTTGTCGACAATCAGGGTGGGGACGCCGAGTTGCTTCAGCCGCGCACCCAGGCCGATCCCACCTTGTCCACCTCCGATGATCAGCACGTACGGCTGGTCCTCGTAGCCCAAGCGCGCCTGGCGCTCCTTCTGCTCGTCCAGCCAGTTCTTCGTTCGGCTCGGGTTGCCGTGTTCGGCGCCGCGCGGACGACTCGCGCCCTTGGCTTCGGGGTGGTCACGTAGTTCCTGAGCAGTGGTGAGCAGCGTCCACGCTTTGCCGTCGCGCAGCCGCACCAAGCCCTTGCCGTTGACAGTGTCGTTCTCGAACTCGATCCACGCCTCCACGACTCCGTCGGCCGCACTGGCTTCGGTCACGCGAATCTTCCTGGGCCGCAAGCCTTGAGGTGCGGCGTCGAGCATCCGGACGATCTGCTCGTGCCCCTCTGCGGTGTGCAGGTTCCACGTCAGAGAGACAAGATCGCGCCAGTAGCTCTCGTCCTCGAACAACGCAGCCACCGCTGCCGGTTCATCACCGGCAAGGGCCTGCTCGAATGCGTCCGCCCAGTGCTGAGCGGTGGTGGTTTCGTCGGTCATCGCGGCTCCTTCGACAGTGATGTGGGTCACATCGCGACGGTAGGAGCAGACCTGCGCGGGACAGAAGGGTTGCAGAAGGTTGCAGTGGTCAGTCGACGGCGCAGGGTGCGGTCAGCCGATAGGGACGGCTTTCGAGCAGCTCCCCGAGCAAGCGTCTCAATCGCGAGACCTCGGCACGCATCGAAACCACGCTCCCCAGGCCGAGCTGGTCCTGCAACTGCGCGGCACTCAGTCCATCGGGAGCCAATGCCAGGGCCCGCACGATGGACGCATGCTGCGGGGTCAGGGAGAAGGTCGACGTGCTTGCGCCACTGCTCACCTCGAGCAGCGCGCGCGGGTGGGTGATCAGGTGCAAGGAGGCCATCTGGCCATCCGGTAGCGATCGCAGCGACCAGCCGCCGGGCAGAGCCGAACACTCGAACATGCCAAGAGTCGGCAACCACACCCGTCCCTCGGTCAAGCCGCGCGGAGTCCAGACCCTCTCCGGCGCATGCCGTGAGCGAGCGGCCGCGACCCATCCGTTGACGTCGAGGACGAGGTCGGCGTCCGTGGCCTTGTCAGCCAACACGTTCAACGAAACCCGATGTCGGGCAGCGAGTTCCGATTCCACAGCGCTGATGACAGCGTTGGCAACCAGGGTCAGCGTGTGGGGGTGCGCGCTGGCCAGTGGTCCCGACATCGTGATCGCCCCGATGATCTTGGTCGTTGCCGGATCGCGCACCGGCGCGCCGGTGCAGACCCAGCGATGCTGGTCGGGATTGCTGTGCTCGGGCCCGAACAACTGGATCGGGCGCCCCTCGGCCAGCGCCGTTCCGAGTGCGTTCACCCCGACCGCGCCCTCCGTCCAGCGAGCACCCTCCACGAAACCCAGTTGCTCCGACTGCCGTCGGACGACCGGAGCCCCGTCGACCCAGAGCACCACGCCGTCGGCGTCGCAGACGACCAACTGATTCAACGAATCGGTGGCGGTGTCGAGCAGGAGTTGTTGCACTTTGGCGGTGGCCTCGGCCAGCACCCGTGCGGATTCACGACGCCTGCGCACCTCCGGCCCGGCGAGCAGTTGCTGCGACTTTGCGGGGGCATGTTCGGGGTCCAGGCGGGCCCACGCGCGGGCGACTTCCGGTCGTAAGAGTTCCGGCACGACGCGGGTGGCAGCCCATCGCTCGTGCAAGCGGGCGAGGTCTGCGACCTTCTGGCGCAGGTCGTCCGGCACCCGCACAGCCGGAGTGGCGCGCGGAATGCTCATCAGAACCTGCCTCTGTGCGGGGTGCTCCAGTGTCTCAGGTCGAGCTCGCCCAGGCGGCGCTTTGGTCAGTTGGGTCTCTTGCCCCGCCGGGCCCGGAAGAAGTCGGTCAGCAGCTGTGCACACTCCGCCTCGCGGACGCCACCGGTGACACTGAGCTTGTGCGGACTGCGGTTGGTCGCCACGACGTCCCACGCACTTCCGCACGCACCGGCCTTGGCGTCCCAGGCGCCGAAGATGACGCGTCCGATGCGGGCTTGCATCACCGCGCCGGTGCACATGAGGCAGGGTTCGAGGGTGACGACGAGGGTGCAGTCGTCCAGCCGGTAGTTGCCGTGGGTGGCGGCTGCGGCGCGGATCGCGACGATCTCTGCGTGCGAGAGCGGGTCGTTGACGGCGACGCGTTCGTTGCGTCCAGTGCCGATGACGCCGCCGTTCTGGTCGAGTACGACTGCACCCACGGGGACGTCTTGGGTAGCCAGTGCCGCCGTCGCTTCGTCCAGCGCACGCTGCATCCAGTCGTCCACGGGCTCGATCACCCGTAGAGTCTGCTCCATGCGTGTTCTGGTCGCCAATCACCCGCTGATCGCCCACAAGCTCACCTACTTGCGGGACAAGCGCACCGACTCCCCCACGTTCCGCCGGTTGGCCGAAGAGCTGATGACGCTGCTGGCCTACGAGGCCACGCGTGAGGTGCGGGTCGAGCCGTTCGACATCGAGACGCCGGTCTCGCCGACGACGGGTATCAAGCTGTCGTCGCCGAAGCCGCTCATCGTGCCGATCCTGCGGGCGGGCCTGGGCATGCTCGAGGGCATGGTGCGCCTCCTGCCCAGCGCGGAGGTCGGTTTCCTCGGCATGCAGCGCGACGAGGAGACCCTCGAGGCGATCACCTACGCCAACCGACTGCCGGACGACCTCTCCGGACGCCAGGTGTACGTGCTCGACCCGATGCTCGCCACCGGCGGTTCGCTGGCGATGGCCATCCGCTACCTCGCTGAGCGCGGTGCTGACGACATCACCGCGGTCACGTTGCTCGGCGCCCCCGAAGGTATCGAGTTCATGAAGAAGGACCTCGCCGAGCTGCAGATTCCGATCACGCTGGTCACCGGCGCGATCGACCAGCGGCTCAACGAGCACGGGTTCATCGTGCCGGGCCTGGGCGACGCCGGCGACCGGCTCTACGGCGTCGCCGACTGATCACGGACGTCCAGGAACGACAACAGCTCAGCTGAGCAAGGGCTCGTCGGCATGCTCCGGCAGCCGCTGCATCGTCCGGATCGAAGGCACCGCGAGGGTCGACAGTGCGATCGCGGCGTAGACCACACCGGACGCGATGAGCAGTGGCTGGAGTGGGACGGCGGTCGCAAGCGCGCCATACAGAAGCATCCCGATCGGCATGGCGACGAACGATCCGACCATGTCGTAGCTGACGACCCGGGACAGCACGTTGGGCGGAATGCGTTCTCCCAGAGCGACATTCCAGCCGGTTCCGAAGGTCTCCATGCCGGCACCGCAGCAGAAAGCCACGATCATCATCGGCACGGTCACGGGGTGCACGCCAAGCAGCACGATCATCAGGGCAGCACCGACCCCGATGCCGAGCATGCCGGCGCGCAAAGGGTGCAGCACGCTCAGCCGCAGCAGCACGAGCGACATCAGCAACATTCCTGCGGCCTCCGCGCCCATCACCCAGCCCCAGCCCTTGATGCCGAGGGTGTCGGTGTTCTTGGCGACGAGCGGTCCGAGCACGAGGATCGCCCCCGACTGGATGGCGTTCATGGCACCGAAGGCGAGCACGATCACCCACAGCCACGTGCGTGATCGGAACTCGGTCCACCCTTCCCTCAGTTCATGCACGATGCCGGTGTCTGCTCGGACGACGCCCGGCAACTTGACCGGCAGCAGCAGGACGCTCGACACCACGAACGATGCCGCGTCGATTGCAAGTGCCCAGGGCGCACCACCGATGGCCACGAGCATTGCCCCGAGCACTGGGCCGAGGAACTGCGCACTGTTGCGCACGAATGCCATGAGTGCGTTGGCCTGTTGCAGGTCGCGACGCGGCACGAGTTGAGGCACCAAGCCATGGACGGCCGGTTGCGCAAACGCGCTGGTAGCGCCGGCGAGAGCACCCAGGCCGACGAGGATCGGCACCGTTGCCCGGTCGGTGAACAACAGCCACGCGGTGATCGCCAGCACGGTCGCCGACGACAGGTAGGTCGACTGCAACACCACTCGGCGGCTGAACCGGTCGGCGATCACGCCACCGAAAAGCGCACACACGACGTTGGCGGTGATCTGTGCAGCAAGCACCTTCGACAGCGCGGACGCGGAGTTGTCGACGTGCAGCACCGCGAAGGCATACGCAACCGAGGTCATCATGCTGCCGAAGCGGTTCACGCTGGACGCAAGGAAGAACCAACGGAAGTCCCTGTGCTGCAGCACTCCCCATGAGTCAGCGAGCTTCATCGTCATCTCTCATACCGAAGAGCCAGGTGAGGAGCGAGACGTGCTTGGCACCGGGCGTGCGCGGCGGCAGGGCCTGCTCGTGCGCCAGCATCGACGCGCGCGCGATCAACGCGTGCACCTCGTCCAGCACCTCCGGGGGCAACCAGACTTCAGCGTCCGCGAAGATCCTCGGACCTTCATCGGCCAGCGGAATACGGCGCCGCAGTTCGGCATCAACTGCTTGGCGCATCTGCTCCAACCGGACGATGCTCGGCCGCTGCTGGCCGTCCGCTGGGGTGTCGAACCGAGCCACGTAGCGGTATTTCTTGGCAACGCCTCCTCGGATCTTCTCGGTGGAAGCGACCTCGAGTTCGCCTGCCGCGGCGAGACGCCGCAAGTGATAGCTGGCGTTCGCCTGGGTGATGTCGAGCTCGCGCGCTACTTCAGCGGCGCTGAGCTCGACGCCTGTGAGCAGCGACAGGATGCGCAGGCGAATCGGGTGCGCCAACGCGCGAGCGGCGCGTAGTTCAGCATCCTCCAAAGACATGTTGGGGAGTAAAGCGGACCACGTCGCGCACTGTCAAGCACTTGCTTGAGGGTTGCCATCCAGCGGCTGGCTTTCCCTTCTGAGCGGGCGTTGTGAGCGCTCGTGCTCACACAAACCGGACGCAAATCGCACGCTTTTTCGCCGAGAACGTGTGATTTGCGTCCGGTTTGTGGCCTTGGCCAGGAAGCGAAGCGCGCCGGATCCGTCAGTCGAGCGGAGGCCAGGCGTCGCCCCAGCGAGCGTCTCGAGCTTGCTTGTAGGCCTGACCCTGCTTCTTGGTGACAACACGGCGCCCCGCCTTGCCGGCCGCGTCGCACACGGTCAGGTCGACAAAGCCCTTCCGCTTCAACGGGTATCTCAGGATGCGCGCGGCGGCCGGCGCGGACGCCGAGCGCACGGCGAAGACGAAGCTGAACTTCTCGTCCTCGTAGCTGAGGTCGCCTCCCTTGATCTGCCGGTGCAGCGCGGAACGCTCCACGCGTGCCGCGAAGTGGCACCAGTCCGGCTGCCGCACAGGGCAGTCGCCCGACTGCGGACACGGCGCCGCAATCGTCCATCCGGCAGCCGCCAGTCGCTGACGGGCGGCGAGGATGCGTTCGTGGCCCTCCGGGGCGCCGGGCTCGATGACGAAGACCGCCTTGGCCGCCGCCCCTGCGGCCGCGTCGACCAGCGAATCACGTTGCGCCACAGACAGTTCCGAGAGTACGAACGACACCGTGACGAGATCGGCAGCGGGCACCGCGGCGCCGACCCGCCAGTGCGAGAAGGTCATGGGCAGGACGTCCGCCGCAAGTCGCGCACCGCATTCGAGCGCGGCGTCCACCTGGTCGAGCACCCGCACCGAGGAGGGCTCCCAGACCGCGGACGCCGCCCACGCCGCAGCGCCGGTGCCGCCGCCCAGATCGACGACCGATTCGATCGGTTCGGCGAAGCTCTGCGCAGCCAGCGTGAGGGCGCGCTCACAGGCTGCGTAGGTGGCCGGCATGCGATAGGCGGCGTACGCAGCGACGTCTGCCGGCCCCGTGAGAATCGGTTCGGATGCGGCACCACCTCGGCGATAACGCTCGCTCAACCGGGCCGTTGCTTCGGCGAGCGCTGCGCGAGGACGTCCCGCGAGTTCGTCGTCGAGGGCGGCACGAAGGGTGGGCGCGAGCGAGGGCACATCAGGAGCGTAGTAGGACGCGACACACGGGCAGTGCGTGGAAACACCAGTCACACGCGTCACTGCTGGCACAATGATCTGCGCACCTGTGCTCACCGCGGACGCCTCGCCCGCATTTCGACCGAAGGGTCCACACCATGGCAACCGAGAAGATCAAGAGGATCACCATCTGGGTGATCTTCGCCTTCGTTCTCTACGCCATCTTCACCAACCCCAACAAGTCGGCCGACATCGTGCACAACATCTGGGATCTGCTGGCCACCGGCGTCCGCAGTATCGGCGACTTCTTCAAGGCGATCCTCGGGCAGTAGTCGTGACGAGCAGTACCGCCGCAGGTTCGAGCCACGCGAGAACTTCGCGGGGCGGACGGCCATGATCAGCCCGCACGAATCCGGGCTCTCCTCGACCACCCTGGTCGATCACCGTGGTGCGCAGTCGATGCGCCGCTTCCTCGTACACGGCGAGGAGATGGTCGTGGTGCACCGGCCGCACTGGATGTCACTCTTCGGCACCTTCTTCGCCCTCGCCTGCGGACTGATCGTCACCCTGTGGGTGGGTTTCACCGCTCCGGCCTCGCTCGGTTGGCTCGCCGACAAGACGTGGTACGTGCTGGCCGCGATGCTGGTCTTCACCGCCGCGCGGGTGTGGCTGTGGAGTCGCGACTGGTTCGCCGCCACCGACCAGCGACTCATCTGGCGACGCGGCATCCTCAACCAGAAGACCGCGATGATGCCGCTGCAGAAGGTCACCGACATGTCCTTCAACCAGCCGCTCATCGGGCGCTTCCTGGGCTACGGCGAGTTCGTGATGGAAAGTGCGGGCCAGGACCAAGCCCTGCGGCTGCTCACCTACATCCCGCACCCCGAGGCGTCCTACCGGGCGATCTGCGGGCAATTGTTCAGCAAGCCTTCGGACGAACCGTCGCCTGCGATGGTGCCGACCCGCGACTCGTACGACGACCGCACAGACGACACCGATCCGTTCCTCAAGCCGATGACCGTCGACACTCGTGGCGCCGACGCCCGGCGAGCAAGGCCACCGGTGCCGGTGTCTCAGCGTCCCGTGCCCGTGGTGCCCGAATCGGACGTCGCTTCGCGCCTCGGCACGTACGTCGACCGCTATCGCGACAAGGCCCGCACCCCGTTGCGCGAACGGCTGCTTCGCGGCCCGCAACCGGTCGACGACCCGCTGCAGCACGAGGACGCCGCCGAGATCGAGGAACCCTTCCAGGACACCCCGTGGTCGGTCAGCACCGAGCACGCCAGCCCCACCCACCGGGTCGACCGCCGCCGCGACTGATCCCCGCGGGCCGTGGGAGACTCTGCGGCAGAAATGTGCGTCCCGCCAGGGCTGGGCGCACACCGACCGCGCGCAGGAGATTCACCACATGGCCGTCCGTCCCATCACGATCATCGGACACAAGGCGCTGCACCAGCCGACCAAGAAGGTCAAGGAGATCACCGACGAGATCCGCACCCTGGTGGCTGACATGTTCGACACCATGGAAGCCGCGCACGGCGTCGGCCTTGCGGCGAATCAGGTGGCGGCCCGCCAGCGCATTTTCGTCTTCGACTGCCCCGCCGAGGACGAGAACGAGCCCAATTACGTTGGCGTCATTGTGAACCCGGTGCTGGAAAAGGGCGTCGTCCCTCCGGGCGAACCGGACGAGGACGAAGGCTCCGAAGGATGCCTGTCGGTGCCCGGCGAACACTTCCCCACGCCGCGAGCCGACTGGGCCCGCGTCACCGGCACCGACCTGGACGGCAACCCGGTGTCGTACGAGGGCACCGGCCTGTTCGCCCGTTGCCTGCAGCACGAGACCGATCACCTCGACGGCAAGCTCTACCTTGAGCGCCTCACCCCGTCGCAGCGCGACCTTTCCCGACAAGCCCGCAAGGAGCGCGGCTGGGAAGCCGACGGCATCACCAAGTGGGACCCCGCCACCCAGAAGGCCGACAAGGTCTGACCAGCACCAGCCGCACGATCGCAAACTCGCTGCGCCCCAAGCGCCGGCCGGCGCGCGCAGTTTGATCGGCTTGACCCGTGAACTTCCGCCGTCCGACGCTGCCTGATTTCACCCACGCACTCAAGGCGATCTTCGGTCTGCTGCTCGTGGCCGCTCTGGGCTACCTGGGCGGCGTCGGAATGACGAGCCTGTTCCCCACGACGGTCACGACGAAGTACTACGCCGCGGACGTCCGGCTCGGGCTCGTGCCTGATTCCACTGCCCGACTGCCGACGATGCTCGGCGACCTGTCGGTGGAGTTTGATGGACCACTGCCTGCGCCGGGCTTGTTGATCGATCCGCAGCTGCGCCGCGATGTCACCGAGGCGTTCACCGACGGGGCCCCGTCGGTCTCGACCTTCCAGCCGACTGCGCAGGAGTTGGACGCTGCCGCGCGCGCCGCGCTGGTGGGGGTGGCTTGGCGATTCCTGCTCGGCTTCGGTCTGGTGGTCGTGGTGCTGCTCGGTGCGCGAGCGCTGTGGCGCAGGCCGTTCGCGGCCACCGCGGCGACGGCATTCGCGACCACCTTGGCGCTGGTGGCTCCGGCCCTCGCGGGTTTCCTGACCTACCGTGAGGACAACATCGGCGCGGTCCGCACCACATCGCTGCTCTCGGTGGCCCGGCAGGACATGGACCTGCTCGGTGATCTGGAGCGACGGGGAGCCGAATCGTCGCGCTATGTCGTCAGTGCCTTGGCGCTCTCGGATGCCTTACAGAGCAAATACACGCCTGCCGCGAAGCCGCGGCCGACCGCACTGCGGGTGCTCTTCATCAGCGACATCCACGGCGCCAACCAGTACGCCCTGCTCAAAGATCTCGTCACCACCCAGAAGATCGACGCCGTCGTCGATTCGGGCGATCTCATCAATTTCGGCAGCGTGCAGGAGGCCGAGGCGGCCGGCATCTTCGACGACATCGCCGACCTGGGCGTCCCGTACCTGTTCGTGCGTGGCAACCACGATGCAAGCAGTGCGAACGACACCAGCCTGGTCAGCCGCTTGAGCCGCATCCCCAATGTCGTGACTCTGCAACCGGATTCGAAGTCGTACCAGAAGGTGAGGATGGCGGGAGTTACCTTCGGCGGCTTCAACGATCCGCGCTACTACGGCGACAACGATCCCAAACTCCCAGCCCTCCAGGAAAACGCTCGCAAGGCCTTCGTGCGTGCGTGGAAGGACGGCGAACAGACCCAGCCGGACGTCGTCGTCAGCCACGAACCCGCCGCGACCAAGGACGGCTTCACCGCCGATCAACTACTGATCTCCGGCCACACCCACAAGCCGGCGCGGGAGGACAACCGGATGACCGTCGGCACCTTCACCGGCGGCGGACTCTTCGGCGCCAAGATCGCGATCACCGCCGACGCCGGCACGGAGGTGCTGACCCAGTCGTACTCCTTCGACATCGCCGAGTTCGACACGTCCTGCTCCCTGGCGACGGTGCGGCGGTACACCTTCTCCGGCATCCTCGTCGGACGTCCGCAGATCGAGTCGACGACCGTGCTCTCCGGCCGACAGTTCGTCCCAGAGGCCAAGGACCGCACCTGTGGCGGGTCGACCGATCCGGTCGTCACACCGATCCAGATGCCGTGAAAGAACTTCGATTTCGCATCCGCGGCAGGGACCGGGTAAAGTAACTCGTCGTTGCCCGTGAGGGCAGCAAGCACCCGTAGCTCAACGGATAGAGCATCTGACTACGGATCAGAAGGTTTGGGGTTCGAATCCCTACGGGTGCGCTCTGTGTTGAGACAGAGGAATTGGCCCCGACCAGCGGAAACGCGGTCGGGGTCTTCTCATTACCTGCGGGGCGCACTGCCACTGACAGCAGTTCTGACAGCAACCGGGCCGCACGAGCGCGGAGACAACAAGCAGTTTCGATGTCGTAGGCGCCTGCGATGTCCTGCACGACGGCGCGGAGCTTGGTCAGCATGCGTCGTCCTCCTTCGTGTTGCGCAGTCCGTCCATCGCGTCGGCCGCACTGCGCAAAGTGGTCGGCAGAACGTGGCCGTACAGATCGGTCGTCATGCTGAGCTGGGTGTGGCCGAGCAGTTCCATCACGATCCTCGACGAGACGTTCTGCGCGAGCAGCAGCGTGGCGCAGGTGTGCCGGAGATCATGAGAGCGGATACGTCTGACACCGGCTTCGCTCACCTTCTGATCAAACAGACGGTTCAGGTTGCGCGGCTCAATGACGGTGCCCTTCGTTGTGGTGAAGACAAGCCGGTCAAGTCCCCGGTAGTGGTGTAGCGCTGCGTGTTCCTCGTTGGGGTGGTCAGGCAGTCAGCGCGGGTAATTCATCAGCTCCGATCTCGGGTTCGGTGGCGGGCACGATGGTGACGCGGGAGCGGGCCAGGACCTCGAGTCCGAGGTAGCGGCGGCCTTCTGCCCATTCGTCGGTTTGCGCGGCCAGGATGGCGCCGACCAGGCGCACGATGGCCTCGCGGTTGGAGAAGATTCCGACGGCGTCGGTGCGTCGCCGGATCTCCTTGGTGAGGCGCTCGGTCGGGTTGTTGGACCAGATGTGGGTCCAGATCTCCTTCGGGAACGCGGTGAGGGACAACAGGTCGGCGCGGGCGGTGTCGAGGTGCTCGAACACGGTCGGTAGCTTCTCGGCGACGTAGTCCAGCAGCCGGTCGAACTGGGCGTGCACCGAGGGTGCGTCGGTTTGGTCGTACACGCTGTGCAGCATCGCTTTGACCGCCGGCCACATGCTCTTGGGCGTGACACTCATCAGGTTGAACGCGTCATGGGTGCGGCACCGTTGCCAGGACGTGCCCGGAAGGTTCGCCGCGATCGCCTCGCGCAGCCCGGAATGAGCATCGGAGGTGACCAGCCGAACCCCGGTCAGGCCGCGGGCGACCAGGTCGGCGAAGAACTCGTTCCACGCCGCCCCGGTCTCACTAGTCGCGACCCGGAGCCCGAGGACTTCTCGGTGCCGTCGCCGTTGACCCCGGTGGCCAGCAGCGCCACGGCGTTGATCACCCTGCCGCCTTCACGGACTTTCATCGTGAGTGCGTCGGCGGTGACGAAGGTGAACGGACCGGCCTCGGTGAGGGGTCGGTGGCGGAAGTCCTCAACGATCGAGTCCAGGTCGGTTGCCACCCGGGAGACCTGGGACTTTGACAGCCCGTCGATGCCGAGGGTCTTGACGAGTTTGTCCATCCTGCGGGTGGAGACCCCGGCGAGGTAGCAGTCCGCGACGACGGTGATCAGCGCGGACTCTGATCGTTTGCGACGCTCGAGCAGCCACTCGGGGAAGTAGGTGCCTTCCTGAGTTTGGGGATCGCGACATCGATCGTGCCGACCCGGGTGTCGAGGTCGCGGTGTCGGTAGCCGTTGCGCTGGCTCGTGCGGGCCGCAGTGGGGCGTCCCCACTCGGCGCCGACCACGGCGTCGGCGTCCGCAGACAGCAACGCGTTGATCATGGTTTACAGCAGGATGCGCATCAGATCCGGTGATGCTTCGGCCAAGGCCTCGCCCAGAAGCCCGGCAGGGTCAACAATGTGTGGAGCGGTCATCGTGATGACTCCATTCGAGAGAGCTGTGGAAGGTTCACTCGAAGGATCACGCGGTGGCCGCGCTCACGTCCAGTACCAAGACGCTCACCGCGACCGCGCTACACCACTATGCGGGACTCAACTCTGACTCGGTGTGGAGGTACCCGACGGTGTGCGCGGTCAGCAGCGACGCGCCCGATCGGCGTCGTCAGTCGTGGTCGTTTCTGGCGAATCGATAAGATCCTGGCGGGGATCCGCCGCGCCAACAACGGGAGATGGTGACCATGACAGCGCCCCGAACCCTTCCGCCGGGTGAGATCGGTGTCTTCGACGCTGCGCTCGCCGGTGATGCGACCGCGCTCGGCGAAGCCATCGCACTCCTCGGTCCCGGCATGGAGTCCGAGGAGTACGAGCGCCCCAGCGGCGGGACCGACCTCATGCTCCACTACGCCGCGACCGGAGGCAGCATCAGACTCCGCAGCGGAAAGCCCATCGTGATCCGCATCCCGCTGCGCTCCGACGCAGGCGAGCCGACCTACCGCGACCCCGCCGCGTTCATCGAGGGGCTCGACGGCGAGGGCACCCGTGGCGAGGTCGAGAAGCGCCTGGGCGAGCCTGATCGTGCAAGCCAGATCATGGACCTCTATCGCTACGGCGATCACTATCTGCGCTTCGACTATCAGCGCGGCCGCGTCGAAGTCGTCTCGATGACGATCGCCGGCGTGGAGGACTGAGGCTGCTAGCGCTTTTCCTGACGTCCCCGACCACGCGCGACTCGACCATGAGGATGAACTGATGACGACCATTATCGGTGACTGCGTCCCGTACCTTGCCGTGCTCGGCCTCGCTGAGGATGTCGCAGCCGTCCAGGCGATCATGGAGCAGCAGCAGGGCAAGGCGAAGACGCAGACCTTCAAGGGCCCGTTCGCGCACTATGTCAGCTACTACAAGAGCGGCGTCGGCTTCGTGTTCGACGAGCAGGGGCTGACGCAGGTGTCGTTCTACCTCATCGCCCAAGGCGGCTTCGACGCGTACCCCGGCCGAGCCACGCTCATCAGCGGCATCGAGGAGTACACCAGGGACGGCGTTCGTGCTGCGTTCGGCGAGCCGACGGCGTCTCGCAGCGATGACTGGGATCTCTATGAGGTCGACGACCGCGTCGTGCACTTCGAATACGACGAGGAGGGTGTCGTCTGGACCGTGAATGTGATGCGCGAGCGCGTCGACGGCTGACGCCGTCACGCGAACGCTCGACGGCGACATCGACGCGGAAGAACGGACTCCGGGCCGTCACGTTCTACATCGGGGCAGAAGACGACTTCTCCGGCTACCCAGAGCCCCAGAACCTGCTCGATGGCCTCGGCGCGTACACCCGCGACGGCGTGCGGCGGCGTTCGGCGAGCCGACGGCGTCTCGAGGCGACGAATCGTCGTCGCGACCGGGCGGTGGTTGGCTCGCCGTAATCACGGACGGTTCCCACGCTGGTGAGACCGTCGCACCCCGTTGGAGTGTGACTGGTTGACAGCCGTCGTCATGGCCACATGTGGGTCGCCGATCACCGGCGGCCGCTAGTGCCCAGGCTATGGTTTGACGCCCATCGCGGAGTACGGACCGCAGCTCGCTTCTTTCCTACTTGCTCACTGCAGAACACTCAAACTTCAATCTCTTGACTCAGTCCTATTAATTATCCACATTCCGATAAGGAAAAACAGGATCGCTGCTAGCGCTCCAGGCCCCAGCACCCGCAGAGCCGACCAAAGCTTTCCATCCGCCCCCGTTGCTACAGAGACGCGCATAGCTGCGCTGTAGCTAGCAAGTGCTAGAATTACCAGGGAGGGAATTATGCACCGAAGGCGCTGAAACGACGTCATTTGGCGCCATACGCCGACAATATTGCGCGTCACCTTCGATTCCCCCACAAATTAGCAATTGAGTTCTGCACAGTTCGCCGCACCGCCCGTCGGAGCCTGGAACGTGGAATTCCCAGTCGGAGACAAAAGGGTCCCCTCAGCTGAGTGACTGGTCAGGCCGGTCGTCCGCAAGCGGAGGCGGAAGCCCACTAACTTACGGCCCTCTCGCGAATGGTAGCTGACTCGCCCCTTCCACTCGGTGCTTTGGTGAACGGTGTCAGGCGATCACACGCCAGTGGCGGCGCACGAAGGTTCCATGAGTGGCGGTCCCGCTGACCCGAGTGTGAGAACTTTCTCTACTGACTCAAGGCGCGCCTTCGGCGCGCGGGCTGCGTGGGGGTGGCCCGCCGGGGCCCCGCGCTCCGGCCTCGCAAGCTCGACCTCCGCGCACCCCACTGTCCACCCCTACGCCATGACCACGGCGGGAGCCCCGATCAGAGTTGATTGAGGCTCCCGCTATCTATCTCCTGGCGTGTTCTACCTGTCGGTTTCTTGAACTCGGCGTTCGACCGCATCAATCACCAGCTGCACAACTTCATACGAGTCGACGCACTCGGCATCCGCCGCGCGCAGCGCGACGAAAACGAGATCTCGACGTTCGTCCTTCGACACCTTCACCAATCCGGGGAAGTCCCGAAGGATCGTGCGGGCCACATCGTCGGCACGATCAACGTACGAACTCAGGTGAAGTTGAGGAAGATCCTCCTCGACCGCGACTGCAGCCTGCTCGGCGGCGATCGACCGGCGACCGACTCGCGGTCCAGTGGCATCTCGATCACCGTTTCTCGATAGTTCGGCTCGGACTCGTCGACGTCCTGAAACGAGGCGCTGTGCTCGTCACACCAGTTCTGAAGTTCGTTACGCCACGCTCTGACGAGCTTGGAATGGTCACTCACGTTCATTCTTCTGTCCTCCAGGTTCGAGACCGAAACCGTCCGGTCCGTGAAGTTCTTGGGTGGCGCATTGTGTTGATCCGCACCGCGTGCAAAGCCGTCATGAAGTGACAGCAGTTCTGCCAGCAACAGGGGTCCGCAATCGCAGACGTCGGCACCCGGGAGGAGACCGAGCAGCCCTGCTGGCCCGGCCAGGACCGTTGCTCAAGAGGCGGATGACCCGACTACGGATCAGAAGGTTTGGGGTTCGAATCCCTACGGGTGCGCTCTGTGTTGAGACCGAGGATTCAAGCCCCGACAGGCGGATGCGCCGGTCGGGGCTTCCTCATTCCCTCACGCACCTCACACATTGGGCGGCGTCGCGTGCACAAGTCGCGGCGGACGCGAGCTGTGCTCACAGATGGGTCGACCCGCGAATTGTGCACGCGGCGTCCGCGACTTGTGTGCGCCATGACCGGAAGGTTGTGCGCCGAGCCGACGAAGCGCTTCGTCACGTCCCCGCGAACTGCGCGTCGTACAACCGGCGGTAGGCGCCGTCGTGCGCCAACAATTCGTCGTGGGAGCCCTGCTCGACCATGGCGCCGCCCTCCATGACCAGAATCGTGTCTGCGTCGCGGATGGTCGAGAGTCGGTGCGCGATCACGAAGCTGGTGCGGCCGGTACGCAGCGCCGTCATCGCTTGCTGCAACAACGCCTCGGTGCGGGTGTCGACCGAACTTGTGGCCTCGTCGAGGATCAACAATCGCGGCGCCGCGAGCGCAGCCCGGGCGATGGTGATGAGCTGACGCTGCCCCACCGAGAGATTGGCTCCGTCGTCCTGCACCACCGTGTCGTAGCTGTCCGGCAAGGTGTGCACGAATCGCTCGACAAAGGTCTCCCGCGCGGCCTCGCGAATCTGCTCCTCCGTGGCGTGCAGATTGCCGTAGGCGATGTTGTCGCGGATCGACCCGCGGAACAGCCAGGTGTCCTGCAGCACCATCCCGATCCGGGAGCGCAGTTGGTCACGCGGTATCTCGGTGATCGGCCGACCGTCGAGCAGGATCCGTCCACTGTCCGCGTCGTAGAACCGCAGGAGCAGATTGATCAACGTGCTCTTGCCCGCCCCGGTCGGTCCGACGATCGCCACGGTTCGGCCCGGCTGGACATCGAGGTCGAGATGCTCGATCAGTGGTTGCTCGGGCGAGTAGCTGAAGCCCACGTCCTCGAATTGCACGTGCCCTCGAACAGCGTCCAACCGGCCAGGTGCGTGTGCGTCGGGAGTCTCCTCGGGTGCGTCGAGCAGTTCGAAGACCCGCTCGGCGGAGGCAACGCCCGACTGCATCAGGTTGGTCATCGACGCGATCTGCGACAGCGGCTGGGTGAACTGGCGCGAGTACTGCACGAACGCGGTGACATCACCGACCGTGAGCGAGCCGGACGCCACCCGGAGGCCTCCGACGACACACACCGCGACATAGGTGAGGTTGCTGACGCACATCATGATCGGCGTCATCAATCCGGAGATGAAGTCGGCCATCCAACCCGCACGACGTAACGCGTTGTTCTCGGCGTCGAAGCGTTCCTGCGCCTCACCGCGACGACCGAAGGCGGTGAGCACGTCGTGGCCGCTGTAGGCCTCTTCGACCTGGGCATTGAGTGCGCCGGTGTGGGCCCAGCGCTCCACCATGCGCGGCTGCGACCGCTTCATCACCACTCGCGATAGCCCACTTGCCAGCGGTATGGCGATCACCGCCACCAGGGTCAGCATGGGCGAAACGTGCAGCATCATCGCCAGCACTCCGACCACCGTCAGGAGCGAGAAGAGCAACTGGCTCAGCGTCTGGCTCAACGTCTGCGCGATGTTGTCGATGTCGTTGGTGACGCGGGAGAGCAGGTCGCCTCGCCCACTGGCCTGGAAGGAACCCAGTGGCATCCGGTGGAGCTTGGCGCTGACCCGGTTGCGCAGATCTTCGACGACGTCCTGCACCGCATCATTGAGCACCCAAATCTGGGCGTACTGGAAGGCCGAGCCGACCAGGAAGAGAGCCAGCGCGAGGAGCAGCAATTCTCCGAGAGCTGCGAAGTCGATGCCCACCCCGGGCACAAGATCCATCCGACTGACCACCTCGGCGAAGGTCCCCTGGCCGTGGGCGCGCAGCCCGTCGACCACCGCCTCCTTCGTCTGATCAGCTGGAAGCCGCTGCCCGAGAGCGCCGGCGAAGACGAGGTCGACCGCCCGCCCCGTCAGGAGCGGCCCGATGACATAGGTCGCCACCGTGCCCAGCGTCAGCAGGACGACTGCGACCATACGCAGCCGCTGCCCCACCAGGAGGCCGAGCAGGCGCCGACCCGAGGGTCCGAGTTTGACCGAGACGGACGCGGTCGAGGACGTGTTCATGCGGTCACCTCTTCGGCCAATTGGGACGCGACGATCTCCCCGTAGGTCGGGCAGCTAGTCAGCAACTCCTCGTGCGTGCCGATTCCCTGCACTTCACCTGCCTCCAGCACCACGATCTGGTCGGCGCTACAAATAGTCGAGATCCGCTGTGCGGCAATGAATGTCGTGGCATGTCGGGCGTAGGGACGCAGCGCCTCGCGCAGGTCGGCCTCGGTCGAGAGGTCGAGCGCGGAAAAGGCATCGTCGAAGAGATAGATCGAAGGGCGTGCCACCAGCGCACGGGCGATGGACAACCTCTGTCGCTGGCCGCCGGAGACGTTGCCGCCGCCCTGCGTGATCGGCGCCTCGAGCTCGCCGTCCATCGCCCGTACGAACGGCGCCGCTTGGGCGACTTCGAGTGCACGCCACAGCTCGGCGTCCGTGGCCGCAGGGTTGCCGAAGCGCAGGTTGCTCGCGACCGTGCCGCTGAACAGGAAGGTCTTCTGCGGAACGAGTCCGACATGGCTGCGCAGACGATCGGGGTCGAGATCGCGGACGTCGATCTCGTCGACGCGCACCGCGCCATCGGTGACATCGAGCAGGCGCGCGATGAGGGAAAGCAGCGTGGTCTTGCCCGCTCCGGTCGAGCCGACGACTGCGATGGTCTGCCCCGGCTCGGCCCGGAGAGTGACATCGCGCAGCACCGGCTCGTCAGCGCCCGGGTAGCGCAGTTGCGCCCGGTCGAGCTCGACCCGGCCGCCGAGGCGGGCGACCTCACGAGGAAGCTCCGGAGCAGTCACTGACGGCGTGGTGTCGAGAATCTCCTGGATGCGCGACGCGGCAACCCCGGCCCGCGGAATCATCATCACCATGACCGATGCCATGGTGACCGACATCAGAATCATCACCAGATAGGTGAGGTACGCCGTCAACGCGCCGACCTGCATCGAGCCGTCGCCGACGCGTTTGCCGCCGAACCACAGCACCGCCACCATCGCTGCGTTGAGCACGACCATCACCAGTGGGGAGAGTCCGCCCATCATCCGCGCAACCCTGCGCGAGACCTGCGTCAGTTCGGCGTTGGTCCGTCCGAAGCGCTCGATCTCGAAGGGTTCCCGCACGAACGCGCGGATGACCTGCACGCCGGTGAGCTGCTCGCGCAGCACCCCGTTGACGTCGTCGACGGTCTCCTGCAGCCGGCGATAGCCGGGCACGAGGCGGGTCACCAAGAATCCGATCGCGGCGACGAGCAGGGGGACGGCGATCGCCATGATCCACGAGAGGCCGAGGTCGGCCTGTAGTGCCATCACGACACCACCGACGAGCATGATCGGTGCCATCACCAAGATTGTGCAGCCCATCAGTACGAGCATCTGGATCTGTTGGACGTCATTGGTGGTGCGGGTGATGAGCGATGCCGTGCCGAACTCGCGCATCTCCCGGCTGGAGAACCGCCCCACCGCGCGGAACACCTCTGCGCGCAGATCACGACCGAGGCCAGTGGCGGTCCGTGCTCCGATGTACGCGGCTCCTGCCGCGACCACACCCTGCCCGAGCGCGATCACCAGCATGACCACACCGGTCTGCCAGATCACATCCGTCCGGCCCTGGGTCAGCCCACGATCGATGATCCTGGCGTTGAGCGCCGGAAGATACAGATTGGCGACCACATTGAGAAGTTGGAGGACGACGAGGGCGGCGATCCACCGTCGATAGCGGTGCAGCGCGCGTCTCAGCAGTTGTCCCAACACGTGATCCTCCACCCCTCCACGGCGCTTGCTCAACAGGTCTGCTCAAGACGCTAGGTCGGTCGGGACCGCGCCTCGTAGTGCCAGCTGTCACCGCTTGTGGGTGCCGTCTCACCACTGGGAAGTGGCTGCGGACGTGCGGCAGGCCGGCGTCCACCCAGCGGACCCGAGGGTGTGATCGTCGTCATATTCGGGTTAACGTCGAGGTTCGGACGACGTCGGCCAGACATGGTCCGGGGAATGTCACTGCGGGAATGTCACTGCGCGCGGGGAGGCGTGCAGCGACGGATGACGGCGGTCACCCATTCCCCATGACTTTGTGGTGTGCAGGCGTCGAGGGGACGCACACTCGGCCTGGACCGAGAGTCGGGGAGGCAACCGTGGATGACCGCTATCTGTATTTCGCGCTGAGCGATCCGGATTTCTTCGACGTGCCGTGGTGCCGTCCGCAGGACGACGATCTACACGTCGCGCCCGACCCTCTCGGCCGATGGCAACGCGCCGAGAGCGGTCCGTGGATGATGCTCGCGCCTCCCGACGTGGTGCTGCCGGACGCGGGGTGGAAGATCCACATCAGCGCCCGCCCCGACAACGCCCAGCACGTGGTGGATGTGGTGGCGCGGATCTGCACGGAGTCGCAGGTGCCGTGGAAGCTGTTGCGGAGCGCTCCGCTGGTGCGCGCCGTCCAGCACAAGTACGCGCCGCTCACCCTCAGCGGGAAAATCTGCACGATCTACACCAGCTCGGACCAACAACTCGCGCACCTCGTCGGCGCACTCTCCGCAGATCTTGCTGGGACGCCCGCGCCGCAGATCCCGGGCGACCACAACCACCCCGACGCTCCGATCGGGGTGCGCTGGGGCGCATTCACCGAGCACTGGGTCGAGAGCGCCGACGGCCGCTTCGCCCCGGCCGTCCACACCTCGGGCGGTGCGAAGCACGATGACCGGCGCCGTCCAGCCCCACGTCCGCTGCCCAACTCCGTCGCGGTCCTGATGACTACGCAGGCGCCTACGCCGACGCTGCCGATCGCGTCCGCGACGCTCGTGCACCGCTGCAACGCCGGCTCGCTCTACCGCGCGAAACTGACCGATGGCCGCACCGTCGCCCTCAAGGAGGCGCGGCATCACGTCGGACTGGACGAGGCGGGCACCGACGCCGTCTCCCGACTCCGCCACGAGTACGACATTCTGCAGCGCCTCAGCGGTAGTGGCATTGCACCAGAACCGATCGACTACTGGAGCTACGCGTCCAACGACTTCCTCGTCATGGAGTGGGTCGAAGGCGGATCGATGATCAGCCGAATCGGCCGCGAGCACCCGCTCATGCGCTACGACGCCGATCCCGACGCGACCGAAGCATTCTGGGACTGGACCCGCTCGATCATGAGTGCGCTGGTCGAAGTCGTTCGGCGCATGCACGACCTGGGCGTCGCGCACGGCGACCTGCACCCCGGCAACATCATCGATGGTCCGGACGGCCCTCGGCTGGTCGACTTCGAATCGGGCGCGCTCGACGGTCACCGGGTGACCAAGGCAGTGGGCACCCCCGGCTATCACCGAGCCACGGACGACGTGCAGGCCAAGGACGCCTTCTGCCTGCGCCGCGTTCGCGCCACCCTCCACGACCCCGACGTGTCGCTGCTGGAACGTCGGCCTGACCTGGCCGGCACCATCGCCCGGGGCATTGCGCTCGACGATCCGGCGCAGAAGGCGCACCGACCCATGGTCACCGCCCTTCGAGACACGGACGAACTGCTCGAGTTGCTTGGCGACGGGATGGCACAACGAGCCACCCCCCACCGACGCGACCGACTCTTCCCCGGAGGAATCGAACAGTTCACCTCCCCGCTCGGGGGCCACAACATACTGTCCGGGGCGGCAGGCACGCTCCTCGCGCTGGCCTCAGCCGGACGCGCCCCCCGACCGACGCATCTCGACTGGCTGACCCGGCTGCCATCGCCGGCCACCGTCGCCTGTCGCGGACTGATGGAGGGCGTCGACGGGATCGCGCTCACCCTCGCTCGACTCGGACGACCGGAGCAAGCACTCGCGCTCATCGACGCCCGGCACGGCAGTGCCGTCAACTCGTTCGGTTGGGGCACAGGACGCGCTGGGTGCGCTGTCGCGCTCGGAGAACTCGCCGTGCTCACCGGTCGCGCCGACCTGCACGAGGAGGCGCTCAGCCTGATCCGCGCCGTCGTCGACGCGGTCGGTGATCCCACGGTCGAGCTGCCGGCTGCCGGACTCATGCACGGGTGGTCGGGTATCGCCCTCGCGTTGCTGCGGGCGCGCACCTGGGGCGGTCAGGACGCGACCGTCCTCACCGAAGCTGCTACGCGCTGCCTACACCGTGAACTGGAGCTATTGCATCCCGTCGGTGACGTCCTCGTTGCCCTCACCCACGGCCGGTTGACCCCCGGGCTGCTGCACGGCAGCGGGGGCATGGCGCTCGCCGGTGCGATTCTCGACCGCGATCACTCGGCGACACCCGACACGCTGATCCGCCACGCAACCAGCCGAGCCGCACGCAGCCTCGCGAGCGTAGCTGCTCCGGTCGCCGGTGTCGGTGAGGGCCTTGCCGGCGCTGCTGCAGTGCTGCGGGCCGGAGGGGACGACGAGACCGCTTGCCGCTGGGACGAGCGTGCGGCCTGGCACTGCGTCCCGACCGAGCAGGGATGGAGCACCCTTGGCGCCCAACGCTTGCGTTGCTCCGATGACCTACTCACCGGTTCGGCCGGACTCCTACTTGCGCTCGGTCATCGAGGTCCGCAGCGCCTGCTGGAGGCGTTGTCCTTGCCCGAGCTCCCGGCTGATGACACCTGTCATCTCGATCTGTTGCCACCGGCCACTGACCCGCAGACGCAAATCGCCGTTTCATGAGTATGTCACGCCGTGACAGCTTTCTTAGCCTTTCGTCCAACGCACCAATCACCCAAGGAGAACACCATGACCATCGACCAGATGCACGACCTCGAGTCCGACCTGCAGGGCGAGGAGCTCAGCAACGCACGGACGACGCTGTCGCTCTTCGGCATGCACTGCTGAGCCGACTACCGCCGAGGAATTGCCTACGATGACGACTCTGGCCCTACCCGCCTTGCGGGTCCGCACCCCGGGAGACATCGCCATGCGCACGGTCTTTCGGATGCAGGCCGTGGAATCCCAATTCGCCCTGGTCGCGAGTTGGCTCGTCGTCGGAGCATCCGTCTCGATCTACTGGTTCAAGACGTTCCAGGCCAGCGGTTCGGCGGTGTACACCCCACTCGTGTCGGCGATCACCGCCTCGATCGGACTCGCGCTGCTGATGCGGATCCAACTCGCGGCCTGCCGCGGGGGCGCCCGGCTGACGGTGCCGTGGGCTCCCGCGGTGATGGCCGCGCTGACGCTGATCCCGATGTACTGGGGCATTCTCAGCATCACCATCGGTCTGGCGATGGTGGCGATCGTGCTGGCCCTGCCACCACGAAAAGCCCTGGTTGCGTTCGGCTTGCTCGTGGCGGGATACGTCCTGCTCTTCCCGCGACTCGCGGTCTCAGCGCGCATCGGCGTCATTGCGGCCCTGCTGGAAACGGCGATCATGGCTCTGATGCTTGTCACTGTGACCAGAATGGCCGTGGTGCTCGATGCACTGCGCTTCACAGCAGAAGTGATGGCCCGGCGACGGGTCGACGTCGAGCGTGAGCGCATCGGCCGCGATCTGCACGACCTGATGGGTCGGACGCTGGTCGCCGCCTCACTGCGTAACCAGACCGCTCTGCGCACCCTCGGTGATCGCAATCCCGAGCTGAGCTCCAAACTCGAGAAGCTGCACGAGACGATCTCCCGCGGCCAGGTGGAACTACGCGCACTGACCTCCGGCCCGACGATCGCGACCTTGGACGACGAACTCGACGCAGTTCGGATGCTCTGCGAACGGGTCGACATCACGATCGAACAGCAGCTGCGCACCTATCCCCCGTCGACGCAGGAGGCGGTCGTGGGTCTCGTGATCCGCGAGAGCATCACCAACATCCTCAAGCACACCCGCGCGTCCCTCTTCAGTCTCACCATCGACCGCGACGGCGCTGTCACGACGATCGACATCACCAATGACGGGGCCGATCCGAGCACCGTCGAAGCAAGATCTGAGGACGCGATGGACAGCCGTCTCGCACGGGCCGTCACCGCGGCCGGCGGCACTGTCCGGAGCGGGATGATCGGGCCGACGACCTTCCGCACCTCGGTGCGTCTGCCAGTACCGACAGGAGCACGCTCATGAGGGGCACCAGCCTGCTGCGCAGGGTGCTCCTCGACGACCGCCCCGCCCGGATCATGACGTGGCTCTTCGTAATCTACCTGACCGCGGGCTTCCTCTCCACAGCACCCGACCTCGCCGCCCGCACCGGCCTGTTGGCGATCGCGGCAGCCTTCTTGGCGTGGGAGGGCCTCCAGTACCGGCTACCCCTCTGGGGTTCCGTCCTGTGGGCCATCGCACTGACCACGGCCGGCTTGACCATGATGTGGACGTGGCTGCTCACCGCCCCGTCCGCTTGGGGCATGGCCGTGCTCGCGCTGGTCTTGCCGATGAGGTGGTCGGTGCCCGTCCTCGGTGTTGTGGCCACCACCCAGGCGTGGCTGATCCAGCAGTTGGTGCCGCCCGCTCTGATCCCCCAGGTGGTGCTGAGCCAGCTCATCCTCACCCTCACCGTTTTCCTGCTGCAACGCCTTGCGCGTGCCACCCGGCAGCTACGCGATGCTCGCGCGGCACTGGCAAACACCGAAGTCGATGCCGAACGCGACCGGCTCGCCCAGCAGCTCAACACGATGATCGGCCACACCCTTCACCAGGTCGGACGACAGACCACGCAGGCCAAGGCGGCGGTGCCCGCTGCGGAAGATGCCGTCGCCGGTCAACTCGATGACATCGCTGCACTCGTCGAGCGTGGTCTCGATCAGTTGCAGTTGCTCAGCTTCGAGCCTGTCCCGAGCGGCCTGGAGGAAGAACTGCGTACTGCGCAGACCCTCAGCAACCGCCTGGGCGTGGCACTGACCGCCTCCGTCGGCGACATCGATGAGGCGGCGTCCACCCTGAGTGGGCTCCTCCTGCGCGAAGCTGTCACCAACATGTTCAAACACTCCGACCCCACCCGGGCGGTGCTCGTGACGCGTCAGGATGAGGACGGTCTCCTCTTCAGCTTCGTCAATGACGGCGTCAGCGCATCCGGCAGCGACCCGAACAACCCATCGCCCAGTCCGACAGCCACCGCCGGAAGCTCTGGCCAACGCCGCTGGCGTGACGAGGTTGCCCGCCTCGGCGGCACAGTGACAACCGAGCACCTGCACGGGGAGCGCTACCGGGTGCTGGTGCGGGTGCCCGCGATGCAGCCCGCCGTCCACCGCGAAGACCTGACGCTCGAAGGGAGCACCCATGGATGAGCCGCTGCGGATCTTGATCGCCGAGGACATCGACCTCGTCGGCGAAGCCTTCGAGGCACTGCTCGCAACAGAAGCCGGCTACGATGTGGTGGCCCGGGTAGGACGCGGTGACCAGGTCGTGCGTGCCGCGCTCGCACACCGGCCACACATCGCACTGCTCGACATCGACATGCCTGGCATGACAGGCATCGAGGCCTGCGCCGAACTCACCGAGGCACTGCCCGCCTGCAAGGTCATCCTGCTCACGGCCCTCCCGGGAAGCGGACACCTGCCACGCGCGCTTGCCGCCGGCGCTTCGGGATACCTGGTGAAGTCGATGACCGCCAAGCAGTTGATCGACGGCATCCAGTCGGTCGCCGCCGGTGGCACGGTGATCGACCCGACGCTCGCCGCCGAGGCGCTGCGTTCGGGCCCCAGCCCGCTCACCGACCGCGAGTGCGACATCCTGCGCCTGGTTGACCAGGACATTTCCACCGACCAAATCGCCGAAGAGCTTTTCCTGTCCAAGGGAACAGTGCGCAACTATCTCTCGAACGCCATGACCAAGCTCGATGCGCCGTCGCGTGTCGAGGCGGTGAAGCGCGCGAAGAACCGAGGACTCATCTAGCGACGCGAGCTCGAGTAGTACGAATCCCACGGGTGGGTGTGACACAACGTCACACCCACCCGTGACACTTTCCACTAACTGACGAGGGCGTCCCGAAGCAGTCTTGGAGGCGAAGCGCACCAGCGCGAACGCCGCCCCTCGGGGGACGGTGTCCTCTCGAGAAAGGTAGTAAGCCATGGGAACTCTCATCCAGGACCTCAGCCGTGTCAGCCCTGCGCCGACCAAGGGACGCGAGACCGCCGTCTTCGTCGTCTCCGCAATCTGCATCGTGGCGATCTTCGGCACGCTGATGACCATCACCGACAAGTCACCGGTGCTCTACGGCATGATCGGCGCCGGCTTGCTGCTCTTCCAGTTCGGCCGGTTGGTCTACGTCTACCAGCGCGGGGATCTGCGTTCTTGACCTATGACCACACACCGCGACAGGGGCGTCGTGCCGCATCCACCGATGCGCACGACGCCCCTTTCGTTTGCCCCGTCATCGACCGCCGACAGGTGGCCACGGAGTCAGCGTCAAGAGATGACGCCCGTCAGTGCAGGGCGTGACGGTTGCCCCTAACGGGCCCCTTTGCTGCCGGGAGAGAGTTGAGTCAGTCAGCAAGACAAGCGAAAAGCCCTCGGGCACAACGAGATCGAAAGGAGATGACCATGGTCACCAACGCAACCGCCGCAGCGCAGACCGCCCCCGAGTGGGTGCGTAAAGCCCTCGCGGACGCCGGCCTGGTCTCCCCCTCGGCTCCCGGGCTCGACGCCGTTCGACTTGCCGGACGCAACGAGACCTACCGCGTACAGACGCCTGCCGGCTCGTATGTAGCCAAGCGACTGCAGGGCCCGGCCGCCACAGCTCGGTTCGCACGGAGCACCGGCCACGCCGAACTCGGCTCCGGTCCGCTCACGCCGCAGCTCGTGCACCACGACGCGGATGCGCTCGTCCTGCTGTTCACCACGATCACCGATGCGATCTCCGGTTCGGACCTTCTGGTGCAGGAGTCCTTCTCCACGCGCCAGTGCGCCGATCTCGGATCAGCAGTCGGACAGCTGCACAATGCTCCGCTTGCGGCGGTCGCGCAGCTGCCCACACCGTCGCTCTCGATGCCCTCGGACGAGGCACTGCGAGCACTCCCGCTGGACCTCGTCAGCAGGTTCACCGCTGGCGAGGTCCAGGCGTGGAGGCTGATCCAGTCGGACCCACAGTTGCCCGGGTACATCCGTGCACTGCGTGCGTCCTCGGATGATGCGCAGCACACACCGATCCACGGCGACCTGCGGGTCGACCAGGTTCTCGCAACCAGCGACGCACTTCACATCGTCGACTGGGAGGAGTTCGGTTCGGGCGATCCTGCCCGCGATACGGGCAGCTGGATCGGTGAGTGGATCTACCGCGCAATCCTCGACATCCCGACTGCACGCGGCGATGGCCGCGGCAGCCAGACCGGGAGTGTCCTGGAACGCACCGACTTCACCGAACGCGATGTCATCGCGCGCGGCGTGGCCAAGCTCGACGCGCAAGCGCCCTTCATCAGCGCGTTCTGGGATTCCTATCGCACCCAGCGCACGGTCGAGCACGACGAGATCGCCCGCGTCACGGCCTTCGCCGGCTGGCACATGCTCGACCGGCTGCTGGCACACGCGCACTCGCGTCCGAGCCTGCCGGGACTGCACCGCGCCGCCGCCGGAATCGGCAAGCGCATCCTGTCCAATCCGGTCGGCGCCGCAGAGGCACTCGGCCTGATGACTCCGACGACGACGGTGGGTGCGGCATGAGCTCCATGAACACGTTGGTGCAGCGTTACGCCGACCAGGTCACACTCGATCTCACCGCTGGCACCGCCACCATCGCCGGAACAACCATCGAGCACGTCGAGCGACGCGACCTGGTCACCGGCCTCGGATCGCTGCTGTACGAACTACTGCACGTCGGTCACCTCGTCGAGGACGGTCTGGACGTGTCAGCGGGTCGCGATGCGGCGTACGAGAGCGACTTGGCGCAGCGTCTGGCCGGCCACACGATCCGGCAGGCCGTGCGAGTCCACAAGATCGGTGAGCACCACGGGATCGTCGAGCACATGGGCCTTCGGGTGCGGGTGCCACGCGGCCAGCTGACCCTGCCGCCCCGTGCGTCCGACATGCCGGTCACCAAGGCGGCGTTGGAGGTGCCGGTCCTGTGGCCCGCACTCTCTCCCGGATTCGCCTTGGCCCGCGGTCCCGAACAGCCGACCGATGGCGGACCGATGCTCCGGCTCTACCTCGGAGCGACAACTCGCGCCGATGCGACGAACGTCTTCCTGCGCGTAGTCGAGGTCCTGCGCCATCGCACGCGCTGGCAGGCCAAGGTCGCCTCGCAGAGCCGGCTCTACCCCCGCAGCGACGCGGTGACGATCTACCTCCACCTGGACGAACTCGGGGCGATCCGCGACATCATCCGTGCCGCCCGCCGCCCGGCTTCGCACGAGGCGCCTGGCTCGGTCTTCACCCTGCACCTCGCTCCTGGAGTGCGCTGCGCGTGGGAGCCCGCCGACCCCCGACCCGGACAGGGTTCGGTCAGCTTCGGCCAACATCGCGCGGCCGTCCTCGCGCAACTGCTGGTCGCCCGAGCCGAGGGCAGTGACGTCCCCGGCACCACCGAGACCGCATGCGAAAGCCGCGGGATCGACCCCCACAACGTCTGGCGCAATCTCGATTCGCCAGAGCTCAGACTCCTGCACCAACCGGTGCAGGACCACCCTGCCGCACTGGCAGGACTCACCAAGTAGAAGGAGAACATCATGGCCAAGGAAGAACTGGTTGGCGGTTTCGAGGAGTACACCGAGCCGCAGGAAGTGCAGAACCCCGACGGTGACGACACCCCCGGCTCGACCCCGTGGTGCGCCACGGCAGCCAGCGTGATCACCATCGAGATCGACTGCTGATCACTTCCCACTGAGTGGCAAACCGCCACATCTTGCGATCCCGGGAGGTAGGCCCTTTCACACGGGCCGACCTCCCGGGGCAAGGCGGTCTCTTCGCAGACCGCGTCCACCGAAGGAGACCCTGATGGACCAGCAGTCACTGCGGCCGACGCTCTCGGCATTCTGGCCGTACACGCCATCGGCGATCGACGATGTCGCGCGCTGGTCCGAGGTTGTGAGCGGTGGTCCGTTCGAGCGGCTCTGGCTTGGTCAGTCGGTGGCCCTCGACACCGCTGCCGCGGTCTCATACTCAGCCGGCACCGGACGACGCTGCCCTGTCGGCATCGCCGTCAACGTCATTCCCATGCACCACCCTCTGGCACTCACGCAGTCGCTGCGTGCGATCGCCGAAGCCACTCGCCACGACGTCACCGCGTGCTTCTCGGCAGGCGACCCTGTGGCCCAGCGGCGCTTCACCGGGCGGCGCTATGCCAGTCCCCTGACCGCTGCCCGCGAGTTCCTCACCGTGCTGCGCGGACTCATCGACGGTGAGCACGTCCGCCACGACGGCAAGTACTTCCCGCTCGACGCCCGGATGCCGGCACGGCCCAGCCCCCACCGAGTGCATCTCGGCCTCGGCGTTCTGCGCCCGGGCATGGCTCGCCTCACCGGGGAGCTGGCAGATCTGGCCACCACCTGGCTCACCCCGCCCGATTACCTGCGTGACGTGATCGTCCCTGCTCTGCAGCAGGGCGCTGACTCCGCCGGACGTGCACGCCCTCGCCTGGTGTCGCCGGTGCACGCGATTGTCGCCGCGCCGGGACGAGACGCCGCCCGGCTCGCCGAGGCCGCGATCGGCAAGCACCTTCGCACCCCGAGCTACCGCACGATGCTCGAGCAGTCCGGCCAGGGAGAGGTCCTCGAGCGCGGACACACTGCCGCGCTCGACTCCGGCCTGGTCACGTACGGCTCCCCCGACGACATCGCCAGGCGCGTCGCCGAGGTCGCGACCGCCGGCGCCGACGAGGTGCCGATCGTGCTGCACCAGCCACGCGATCTGCCCTGGGCAGCACTGCGTGAGGAGTGGTACGCGCTCGGCGACGTCATCGAGCGGCGCCTCCAGCCACGGCCCGCGCCGATCGGAAGCAGGCCCGCATGAAGCTCGTGGTCGTCATCTGCGGTTCGCTGCGCGCGGCATTCACGCCGTACTGGATCAACTGGATCCGGCTCAGCAGACCCGATATCGAGCTGCGCCTCGTCCGCACCCGGGCGGCCCGCGCGTTCGTGACCCGTCCTGCACTCCAGCAACTGAGCAGCGGACCGATCCACGACGACGAGTGGGATGCCGAGGCCATCGGCCCGGCCCTGCACGTCGACCTCGGTATGTGGGCCGACGCCGTGCTGGTCTATCCCGCAACCCTCGATTACGTCGGCCGAGTCGCACGTGGCGAGGGCGATACGCCGTCCTTGTTGATGATCGCCTGCACACGGGTGCCGGTCGTGATCGCACCCGCGCTGCCGCCCGGTGGCATGGAGGGACGCACCTACGGTCGCCACGTCGAAGACATCGCGCGCTTGCCCGGCGTCCGGGTGATCGCACCCAAGCTCGGAATGAGCGCCGCCACGCGCACGATGTCGGCCTACACCTCCGCGCCGCTGCCGGACTGCCTCGAGGTCATCGACGAGATGATCGCCGAGCAGAACGGTGAGGTGACCGCGGAGAACAACGTGGTGCCGATGGAAGGGCATCGATGAGCGCCCCGCCAGTCATCGGCAGCACCCTGCGCTCACGGTTGCGCGAGGGCGACGTCGTGGTGCGCTCGGTCGGCCCCGCCGCCTCGACCGGCTTCAGCCCGATACCACCCGACGTCGTCGAGCTCGTCGCCGCCGAGACCGGAAACTGGCGATGGGACTGCGGCACCGGTGATGCCACCGAGCGCCGATACAACCTTCCCTCCGACGCCCGCTCGCTCGCAGACATCGGGCTCACCGATCCGCACGCCGTGGACGACTGGGAACGCGCACTGGGCCACATCGGCGCCGCTCTCGGACGCCTTCATCAGAGCACCCCGCACGCATCCTGGTCGCGCGCACCGCAAGGGCTCGACCGGCTCAGCGCCTTCCTGCACGGCACCGGCCTGAGCGGTCGCGCGGTCCAGTTGAGACGAGGATTCATCGACCCACTACCCGCGGGCTTCCTCCTCGAGCTCCAGGACGACGTCCTGCGTGCGGGGCACCCCGTTCGAGGAGTGCGCAGTCACGGCTGGGCGGGCCTCGGACGCTGGTTCGTGCTGAGTGACCGCACCGCGATCGGACTGATCGGCGAGGACCTCGGCGTCGCCGCAGCCGAGCACGATCTCGCAGCCGTCCTCGCGCAGGTGATCGAGCTGCGCTTCTTCCGACCCGCCCTCACCGGATTCATCACGCTTGCCGACGCACGGGCCGCCCTGCTGGCCGGGTATCCCCTGCCGGTCGACCAGCCGTGGCTCGACCGTGAAGTACGGCTCGCCATCACCCGGCACCTGGCCGATGTCTGCGTCCATGCGAGCTGCCCGGACGAGGAGCCCGCCCGTTGGGCCGAACTCATCCACGGACTCGAGGTGAATTGAGGGCATGCGCTGGACCGAAACGGTCACGCCGACCGCCTACCGACGGCTCGATAACGGGCTGCGTGTGCTCGTGCAAGATCGCCCCGGCCAGCGCAACGCCTTGTGCCTGACGCACGTGCGAGGTGGCAGCCGTCATGATCCGGTGGGTGCCGCCGGAACCGCACATCTCACCGAACACCTCGTGACCCAAGGCCTACGGCCCGATGGTGAGCGACTGGTCACACCGCTTGTCGCCAGCGGCGGCGACGTCAGCGCCACAACCCATCCCGACTACCTCGAGTTCTGCTTCGAGGGCCCGCACTCGGCTCTGCCGTGGGCTCTCAGGGCGGAGCGCCAACGGCTGCTGGGCTGGCCACGGCTGCGTCCGTCCGAGTTCGTCACGCAGCGCGACGGCGTGATGCGCGAGATCCAGCAGCATCTCGATCGGCACACCCGCTCCCTGCCGTGGCCCGATCTGGGTCCGCGCATCTTCGGCGAGCAGGCCGGACGCGACCCGTTCGGCGCCGTGCGCGACGTAGCCACGCTGACCGAGCAGCAATGTGAGGCCTTCTGGCTCGACAGCCTTGATCCCCACGACATCGTGGTCGTGATCGTGGCCGACCTGCGACAGGTGTTGGGAGGGGTCGAGTCGTTGCTCTCCGGCTGGGACGAGGTGCCCGCTCTCGCCACCACCGCTCGCACGACACCCGAACATGAGCCCGTCGACACCGGCGGCATCGTGAGCCGGGCCGATTGGACGGCTGCCCACAGCGTCGGGGCCGTCGGTTGGCGTGTGCCCTCGGTCGTCGACGACCCGAAAGGTTATGCCGGACTCCTCGCACTCGCCGATCACCTCGGGCACTCCACCGGCACCCGCGGACGGCTGGGCCACACCATGCCGCTGGCCCGTAGCGGATCCGATGCGCTCACCTGCACCGCCACCGACACGCGCGATGTGCGCTCGGCCCTCGACGCGGTGAGCGATCAACTCGAGCGCCTCGCCATCGGTGAGCTGGATCTTGAGGTCGACCACGCGGTGCAGCGTGCTCGGGCGACGAGCGCCGCACTGCTCGACCGACCGCGCGCAGCGGCGACCCTCATGGCACGCGCGACCCTGCTCGGCGACGACCCGGACGCTGCTGCGACCTGGGCTCAGAAGCTGCACGATGTCGACACCGACTCGGTGGTTGCCGCTGCCCGTTCGCTGACACGAAACAAGCCCGTGGGAATCGTCGGCCTGCCGACCGAGCGTCCGAAACGTTCGGCACCGGCATCTGTGGCGATGGCGCGGCCGGTGCCGACGGTTCGCGTGGAGCGCCCGTCGTTGGGCGCCGCGATCGCCGTACGGCTGCCCGATGGAGCTGACGTCGACCAAACTGCGTTGGCACAGAACGGATTCCAGCTGATCGGCGAACCCGCCGGTCAGCTAGTGCTCGGCACGTCCGCGGGTGCCGCCCCGACGCTGGCGAACGTCGTCCGTTCGTGTCTGCGGAACGCGCCGGTGCGGCATGTCGTCATCGTCGGCGAAGGATCGGAGTCACTCGAACCGTGGCGTTCGGCCCCCTGCAAGCCACGCCCCGACGAGCGCCCCCGCGGCCTGCGGCTGCTGCCACTCGCCGGTCAACCACGCGACATCGCGAGCGCCCAATTGCGCTGGCCGACCGAGCGCGCCGGGTTCATCGAGCGCTGGCTGGGCATCGCGTTGCTCGCCGACCTGCAGGCGCGTAGCCACGGCTCAGACCCACACCCTCTCGCGGCACCGGAAGGCACGCTGCTGAGCCTGCGGCAAGAGGTGGTGCCCACAGGAAAAGATCTCGTGTTCGATGTGTGGGCCGCCCCCGAGACGCTCGGAGCGACCCTGCGGCACCTGGCGAACGAGCTTTCCCGCGACCGTCTTGCCGAGCGCGCCGAGCACCTGCCCGACACCGCGATCGCCGTCGCCGGGCAGTGGCTGCGGACGGCAAGCGATGGCCTCGACCTCGCCCGCCGGGCGACCAGCATGCTCGACTACGGCGCCACCGAACAGGACGTGCTCGCGTTCGACACCCGCCTGCTCACGACGGCAGCACGTGATGTCGTCGAGGTGATCCGTCACGACACCGCCGGCATGCCCACAGGGTGGGTGCGCACCCTTCGGCCCGACCTGATCTCCACAGCCGACCTGCCGTGGGCGATGGGTCCGGCCAAGGTCTGACTCCCCTGCGGATGCTGACACCTGTCATCCCGATCCTGGCTGTTACGTCCTACCGACGGACGCACAGGATCGCGAGGCTTGGACCCATGAAGAAGAACCAACGCCCCGCTCTCGACGGCCCTGTCGTCGACGTGCAAGACCTGCAGTTCTCCTATGGCAAGCACCACGCTGTGCGGGGTGTGACGCTCACGATCGAGCCGGCGCAGGTCTATGCGCTGCTCGGCACCAACGGCGCCGGTAAGACGACGACGTTGGAACTCATCCAAGGCTTCCGCGCACCTACCAGCGGCAGCGTCCGCGTGCTCGGCGTCGAACCCACCAGCAACCAGGGCGCGATCCGGGCCCGCACCGGCGTGATGCTCCAGGAGGCCGGCTTCTTCACGGAGCTGAGCGTCCTGTCCACGCTGCGACTGTGGTCCGATCTGTCGTCGCGGCGCGACGACGTGGACACCGTCCTGCAGCGGGTCGGCCTCGACCACAAGGCCGACACCAGGGTGCAGGCCCTCTCCGGCGGTGAGCGGCGCCGGCTCGACCTCGCGACCGCGATCTGGGGCGGCCCCGATCTCATCGTGCTCGACGAGCCGACAACCGGACTCGACCCGTTCTCACGGCAGACCCTGTGGACGCTCGTGCGCGAACTGCGCGCCGAAGGCACCACCGTCCTACTCACGACGCACCAATTGGAGGAGGCCGAAAGCCTCGCCGACCGCGTCGCGATCATGAACCAGGGGCGCATCGCGGTGGCCGGCACCCTCGACGAAGTGCTGTCGACCCAGCCGGCGCGGATCACCTTCGACGTCGTCCCTGCCGTCGGCACGGAGTGGCTCGACCGTCACCGTCGGCCAGGCGGTGTCGAGATCTCGGTCGACCGGGTCACCCGTCCCCACGGCGAGCGCCTTGAGCTGAGGGTCAGCGGACCCGAACCCGTGCGCGACCTGCGGTGGTTGCTCGACGTCGCCGATCGTGAGCGCGTCGACCTCGAGCGGCTGCGCGCGAACCCCGCCTCCTTGGAGGAGGTCTTCCACCAGGTGCGGCTCACCGATCTCGACGACGTGGCCGCCGACCCTGACTCCACATCTGCCATCAACTCCCACGAGGTGTCGTCATGAGTCTTGCAACCCGTCCCCGCACCGAGTCCGCGCCGATGGCGGCGCGCACCGCGCACAGTGTTCCCCGCCCCGAGCGCAAGCGACGCCATCGCACCAGGATCGGACGGATCGTCCGGATGACGCGCTTCGAATTGGCGATGATCTTCAAGCAGAAGGTCGCGCTCATGTCGGTGCTGCTCGCTCCGGCGACAGCGATCGGGATCGCGTCGTTCAGCAAGCCGACAACGCCCGGCGCGTGGCACAGCCTGACGGCGTCCATGACGATTCTCGTGTTGATCATGGCGGTCTACACGACCACCACCAGTGCCGTCGTTTCGCGGCGTGAGTCGCAGGTCTTCAAACGGTTCCGCACCTCTGAACTGCTGCCCCGGCAGATGATGATCTCGCTGGCGATGCCTTACGTCCTGGTCGGTCTGGCACAGGTCGCGATCCTGACGACGGCCTACCACCTCATGGGCGCACCGATGCCGCAGCAGCCGCTGCTCTTCGGTGCCGTCGTACTCGTCACGACCGTGATGAGCGTGGTGGCCGGCTTCGCCACCGCCTCGCTGACCACCAACAGCGAACGCGTGCAGTTCGGCGTGATGCCGGTGATGATGCTCGGTCTGGTCACCTCGATCATGGTGCTCAACCCAGGAATGTCGGACGAGCTACGCACCGGTGTGCTGCTCGCGCCGTACGCCGCGGCCAGCAACCTCTGCGCCCGGTTCCTCGGCGTCGACGGGCAGGTGTTCGCCCAGCCCGGCTTCGTCAGCGACCTGACCGAGAAGGTCGGCGTCTCCGCGAACACATTCATGACCGGCTACGACATCGCGGTCACGGCGCTGTGGTTCGTCATCTTCACCGCCATCGCCCGCAAGGCGTGGCGCTGGGAGCCCCGCGGCTGATCCGGCTCTCCCTCGTATGCACATCCGGCGCCGACACCTACCTTCCGAAGGTGGGTGCCGGCGTCAGTTTGAGCGCGCCGCCAACGAGTCGGTCGCACCCAAGCACAAGTCGCGGTTAGCGCGAACAGTGCTCGCGGCGTCCGCGAGTTGTGCCCGCCTGAGCTCATCGCCCGGCCGCAAGCGGGAGGATCCGCGTCCGAGAAGTCGATCGACGGGTGAGATCACGTCAATACCGACTGCACCTTGAGCAACAGCTCAAACACTGCAATCCGGCGGCGATAGCCGCCCCACCGACCTCCGTGGGCGAACGAACCCGAGTCGCCTCAGTCAGCGGCGGCTGGCCGTGTCAGATCGAGCTGAGCGCCAGGAACAGCACCGCGAGCGAGGGCAACACGCCCTGCTTGATCGCCGCGGCGCGCTTGTCAGGGCTACTGACCAGCAGCACCAAAGCAGCGGCCGCCATGGCACCGGCTCCGGCGAAGACAAGTGCGCGACCGATCGATTCATGACCGGTCGCGTAGAGCAGGACGCCGATGAACGCCTGGATCGCGAGGAAGAGGTTGTAGAAGCCTTGGTTGAAGGCCATCTCTTTGGTCGCCTCGGCAGCTTGTGGAGACGTGCCGAAGACCGCCCGGGCCTTCGCGGACGTCCACACCAACGACTCCAAGTAGAAGATGAAGACGTGCACGAGTGCAGCGAGGACGGCGAGAACAAGGCCTGCGATTGCCACGGGTTTCCTTCGTTCGGGTGATTCCGGTCGGCCCGGAGCAGCACCAGTCTGCCCTCCTCCACCAGTCTCTGACCCAATTTCCGGCGTAACGGCGCCCCCCCGACGAACTCGACGGGTCGCGCCTTCTGCCGCACCACGTTCAGCTCAATTCGCCGTTTCGTCCTCGCCCTGCAACGATCACCTGTCGGTCGATCGAAGGGGACAACGGGTGGGCATCTCGTGGACGCTGTTCGTCGTCCTCGGTCTCTTCGTCGCGCTCGGCTCCTTCGTGCAGCGGGTCGTCGGCTTCGGCCTTGCCGTCGTCGCCGCGCCGTTCATCGTCATGGCCGCCCCCGACCTCATGCCCGTGTCGCTGCTCATCACCGTCCTGCCACTCCCCCTCGTCGAAGTCATCCGCGGACGGGCCTACGTGCTGTGGCGCTCCTTCTCCTGGGCAATGCTCGGACGCGTGCTGACCATGCCGCTCGGGGTGTGGCTGGTGGCCGTGGCCTCCAGCACGACGATCTCGGTGGTCGTCGCCTGCATGGTGTTGGTCGCGGTGGCTGGCTCTTTTGCACGGGTACGGGTGCAGCCGACCGGCCCGCTGTCGTTCGCCGCTGGTCTGATCACGGGTGTCTCTGCCACCGCCGCGTCGATTGGCGGCCCCTTCTACAGCCTCGTCCTGCAGAACCAGAAGCCGCAGCAGGTGCGATCGACACTCGCGCCGTTCTTCTTGATCGGCGCGCTGACTTCGCTTGGCGGTCTGGCGATCGGCGGGCAGGTGCATTCGGACGCCGTCGTCGCGGGCCTTGCGTGGATGCCCTTCATGCTGCTGGGTTCGCTTGTCGCACAACCCCTTCGACATCGCATCCACCCGGCGCGATTCCGTCAGTTCATGCTCGTGCTTGCAACCGTCGCCGCCCTCGCGGTCTTCGTGCGGGTGGCAACGCAGTAGTCGGCAGAGGCGTCAGCGCAGCTGGGTGAGCATGGTCGGATCGTCGGTCGGCAGGTCCGGTTCGGCGACGGCCGTCACTTCCATCTGTCCCAGTTCGACGGTGCCGCCGGTGACCGTCATGAAAGCCGTGTCACTGGCGTCACGGCCCGTCGCGATGCGCAGGAGCGAGGTGCGAGGTGCCAGCAAAGTGGCATCGACGACCTGCCACTTGCCGTCGACCAGCGCCTCGGCGACCGCGTGGAAGTCCATCGGACTCAGACCCGGCGCGTAGACACTGACCAGCCGGGCGGGCACGTTGAGCCCGCGCAGCATGGCGATCACCAAGTGGGCGAAGTCGCGGCACACGCCCTGCCGTGACAAGTAGGTCTGGATCGAGCCATCGGTAGGACGACTCGACCCACTGACGTACTGCAGGCTCTGGTGCACCCAGGTCGTCACCTCGTCCAGCAACTGCTTGCCCTGTTTGCCGCCGAAGGTCGCCAGGGCGACGGGCGCCAGCGTGTCGGAGTCGACGTACCTGCTCGGACGCAGGAAGGCGACCTCGTCCAGCGGCGTCACGTCGGGCTCGGGCGCCTGCTCCTCGACGGTGCAGCTGTAGTCGAGCACGAGCGCGCCGGCCGGCGTCTCCCGGCAGCGGTGCAGCCGGGTCATGCCGTCGATGATCTCCTCGACCTCCACGGGCCGTCCGTCGACGGTGATCGTGAGCTCTTCCTGCGCCCGGGGCACGGCCTCCGACACCGCGACCGACCAGGTGATGTCGGCGAGGCTGGAGACATTGGCTTCGACGTGAGCGGTGACGATGCGACGCATGGGCTCCATCCTGTCGTTTGGGTCGACAGCATGGAGCCGTGCGCGTCGATCGCTCGCGTCACACCTTGAGGATCTGGTGCGATTCAACGATCATGCCGCCGACGATCCTGACCACGGCGTCGGTCGGCTCGCTCAGCTGGGTGACGCCTGCGGGCAGCAGGTACGGCGACCCGGTGAAGCCTTCGGCGGTCATCGGTTCGGCGACCGTCAGCAACCACGCCCACGCGGGTGCCGTGACCATGGTGGCCCCGGCGCCTTCGCCGAAGAGCCGGGTACGAGCGTCCGAGGTAACCTGCACCAAGCGCTCCGGGCCGGCGTCCGCGGAGCGTTCGTTGCCGCCTTCGCTGCCGCCACCCGGGCAGTCCGTCGCCGGTGCTGTTGCCGGTGAAACCGGCGGTCAGCGTGAACGTCGCGTGACCTGTCCGCAGTTCGGCCGCACCGAACGGCGGTGTGATTTCGAAGGCTTGCTGTTCGATCGGACCGCGCCGGCCTTCGTCCACGTCAGCCCTTCGGCGCTGCCGAAGAAGCTCTCCGTGCCGGGACGGTAGGCGATCGCCTGAGACGCACCCGTGGTCAGCTTGATCGACTTCACCGCGGTGGGCACCTCGGATCGGTCGCCCTCAACGCGACCCGACAGGTGCGCCACGTGCTGACAGGCGCGGCGGTTGCAGCTGCCGCGTTTGCGAACAAGCGCCGCACCTACCGCTGCAACCGCCGCGTTTGCGTCTCCTCGAAACATCGGAACATCAGCGACGACCGCGCGGTTGACCTGCGCGAGACGTGAGATCCACCGAGCGACGAAGGAGAGCCTGAGATGTCCGACCAGCAGATGCGCACCGAACGCGATTCGATGGGTGAGATCGAGGTGCCGGCCGCTGCGAAATGGCAGGCGCAGACCCAGCGCGCGATCGACAACTTCCCGATCTCCGGACGTCCGATCGAGCCAGCGCTCATCCATGCGCTCGCTGCGATCAAGGCTGCGTCCGCGCGCGCCCGCGCAGAGTCGGGAGCACTCGAAAGCGATGTGGCGCAAGCAATTTCGCAGGCTGCGCAGGAAGTCGCCGAAGGCAGGTGGGACGCGGAGTTCCCGATCGATGTCTTCCAAACCGGCTCGGGCACATCGAGCAACATGAACGCCAACGAGGTGATCGCCACCTTGGCCACCGAGAAGCTCGGACGAGCTGTGCACCCGAACGACGGCGTCAACGATCCGTTCTCCTCCAACGACCAGTTCCCGTCGGCGATCCACATCGCGGCTGCCGCCGGGGTGAAGGACGACCTGCTCCCCGCGCTGGAGGTGCTGTCGAAGTCGTTGCGGCGCAAGGAAACCGAGTTCGCCGATGCCGTGAAGTCGGGGCGCACTCATCTTATGGACGCCACCCCCGTGACCCTCGGCCAGGAGTTCGGCGGCTACGCGGCGCAGGTCGAGTTCGTTGCCGCACGGTTGCGCGATGGCCTCCCCCACGTGGGCGAACTGCCGCTCGGCGGTTCTGCGGTCGGCACCGGCATCAACGTGCCCGAGGGCATGGCGGCGACAGTGATCGCCGATCTCGCACAGCAGCTCGACCTGCCACTGACCGAGGCAACGAATCACTTTGCAGCACAATCGAGTCGCGACGCACTGGCCGAACTCTCGGGCACGCTGCGCACCGTCGCGATTGCGTTCACCAAGATCGCCAACGACATCCGCTGGATGGGTTCGGGCCCGACCGCGGGCCTCGCCGAGATCCACCTGCCCGACCTGCAGCCGGGCAGCTCGATCATGCCGGGCAAGGTCAACCCGGTGCTCTGCGAGGCGATGCTGCAGGTGAGCGCCCAGGTGATCGGAAACGACGCCGCGGTGGCCTTCGGTGCGAGCGCCGGCACCTTCGAACTCAACGTCATGCTGCCTGTGATCGCCCGCAACCTGCTGGAGTCGGTCCAGTTGCTGGCCAACGTTTCTCGGGTGTTCGCGCTGCGTTGCCTCGACGGCATCGAAGCCGACCGCGACCGCATGCGTCGCTACGCCGAGTCGTCCCCGTCGATCGTGACGGCGCTCAACCACCAGCTCGGCTACGACGAGGCCGCATCCATCGCCAAGCAGGCGCTCAAGGAGGGCAAGACGATCCGCGAAGTGGTGCTCGAGCGCGGCCACGTCGCCGACGGCAAGCTCACCGAGGAGCAGCTCGACGAGGCACTCGACGTGCTGGCGATGACCCGCGGATAGTCAAGGCGGCGAGCCTCCCCGCAATCACTAAGGTGGCTCCCATGCCCGTCTGGCGTGGACGCTCGATCAACGTCCCCAAGGTCACCCCGCGCATCCCGGCCTTCGAGCCGCCTGCCGCGGCGTTCGAGCCTGCCCGCGAGGAGGACGACGGCCCCGCCGAGGCGATGGTGATCGAGCGTGCCATCTACCGCGATGGCCACAAGCTGGAGAACCCTCGGACGATCTCCGAGACCATTCATCGGCTGACCGATCGGGACGACACCACGGACGGGCCGATGGCCTGGATCGGTCTGGCGCACCCGACCTCGCACCACGTCCAACAGGTCGCCGGCATCTTCGATCTGCACCCGCTCGCGGTGGAAGACGCGATCGTCGCCCACCAGCGTCCCAAGCTCGAGCGGTACGACGAGACGCTCTTCGTGGTGCTGCGTTCGGCGTCCTACGACGACGAGACCGAGACCGTCGACTTCGGCGAGATCCACCTGTTCATCGGCCCCGACTTCGTCATCACTGTGCGGCACACCTCCGACCCGTCGCTGGCGCCGGTGCGCAAACGGTTGGAGGGCAACCCTGACCTGTTGGCGCTCGGCCCGGAAGCGGTGCTGTATGGAGTGCTCGACCACGTGGTCGACGGTTACGCGCCGGTGCTGACCGGGCTGGAGAACGACATCGACGAGATCGAGGCGCAGGTCTTCGAGTCCGATCCGAACGTGTCGCGGCGCATCTACGAGCTCTCGCAGGAGGTGATGGAGCTGCAGCGCGCGGTCAAGCCCTTGCGCGGCATCCTCGACTCGCTCGACAGGGGCGCCGAGAAGTACGGCACCGACCCCGAGCTCCAGCGGCTCATGCGCGACGTGCTCGACCACACCATCAGCGTCAGCGAGCGCGTCGACGGTTTCCGCCAGTCGCTGGCCGACATCCTCACTCTCAACGCGACCCTCGTCGCGCAGACGCAGAACGAGGAGATGAAGCGCCTCGCCCAGACCGCCAACACGCAGGCGGACGAGGTGAAGAAGGCCTCGTCATGGGCCGCCATCCTGTTCACTCCGACCGTCGTCGCCGGCATCTATGGCATGAACTTCACCCACATGCCCGAGCTCAGCTGGTGGTTCGGCTATCCCTTCGCGCTCGGTCTCATGCTTTTGGTGAGCACGACGATGTACATCGTCTTCAAGCGGCGCAGCTGGCTCTGACCCGCAAGACTTCCAGCCCCGGGGCAACCTGCATCCGACGTGCGCGTCTGGACAGACATGACCGCGACTACTGGAGCACAATGGCCGCGGTGGCAGGCAGTTTCCGCCAATTTCAGGGGGACTCGTGAACTGGACCACGCGCGCGTGACGCCCCGCGTCGATCTGGCCACGCTCTACGAGCAGCACCATCTCGGGCTGATCAGGCTGGCTCGTCTGCTCGTCGACGACCTGCCGAGCGCCGAGGACGCCGTCCACGACGCGTTCCTGGGGATGCACCGCAACCTCGATTCCATCCGCGATGCCGATGCGGCGCTGGCGTACGTGCGTCGCGCGGTGGTCAACCAGTCGCGATCGCAGCTGCGCAGGAGGCGCACGGTGCGTGAGCACCTCAAGGGCGCTGAACCGGAGGTCACGCCACCGGCCGACGACGACGTGCTGCTGGCCGAAGAACATCGCGAGGTGCTGGGCGCGCTCGACCGGTTGCCACCCCGACAGCGCGAAGTGCTCGTACTGCGTTATTGGTCGGATCTGTCGGAGGCGCAGATCGCGGACGCCCTCGGCATCAGCAAGGGCACGGTGAAGTCGCAGGCCAGCCGGGCCGTCGCTGCACTCGGTGAGGCGATGGGGGTGCAGCGATGAGCGACGAATTGGAGCAGCGATTGCGGGCGTCGCTGCAGGCGCGCGCCGATCAGGTCGACCCAGAAGATCTGGACGCGTCGAAGCGCGACGATCTGCTCACGCAGTTGCGCAGATCCGCCCCAGAAAATCCGACGCGGACGGGACTGGTCACCAAGATCGCGCTGGCCGGCGCGGCTGCCGGCGTGGCGGTGCTCGCCGCCTCCGGTCAGATCAACCTGCCCGGCGGCAGCGGACAGGACACGATGTCGAACGCCTCGGCGCCCGCAGCCGGAACCGCTGCAGCGTCCCGCCCGACATCCGGCGAGGCGGGTTTCGCTGTCCCGGGTGGTTTCGTGCAGGGCCCGGCATCGACGACCGTGTCGGTGGGAAATGGCGAGACGCTCACTCTCACACCGGTTTTCACGATCGACGACGGCAAGGTCACGATCAGTGTCGAGATGACGGGCACGACGTACGCGACCCCAGTCGCCTTCGCCTACAGCGTTGACGCACCGGACGGCGCAGGCCTCATTGAGGACGGTGTCCGCATGTGTGATCGCGGCAGCAAGCGCACCGTCGACACCACCCGCACGTTCGGCACGTACGAACTCGGCGGTCGCGAGGTGAGCATCAGCACCTTCGGCTGCACATCAGCCGGGCAGCCGGTCGAACTCAGATGGAAGGGCAGCGTGCTGCCGTCACCTCGCTGACCTCGGTTTGACATAGGAAGGGCATGCTTAGTTAGGTATGCCTGACCTACTCACACCGGAGGCCCCACGTGTCCACGCTTCGCGATCGAATCGAAGAACGCGCGCTCTCGGCGTACACCGCCACCACCATGGCGCGGATGCCCTCACGCCAGGAAGGCGGCCAGTGGGTCATGACCGTCGAGGCGGTCACTGATGTTGCGGCACACGTCCGCCGCATCACTTTCAGTGCAGCCGAGTTCCGTTCGTACGTCACCAACGGCGCCGACGAATACTTCGGTCTGCTGATTCCGCGCGACGGTCGCCTGGTGATGCCCGACCCGCACGAAGCCAACCTGCGCCGCGCCGTCCATCGCATGCCGGAGGACGACCGCCCGGAGCTGCGGTGGTACACCCTGCGTGCCGTCCGCCCAGAACAGGGCGAAGTGGACGTCGACGTCGTGCTGCACGGGGACGCCGGGCCCGGCTCGGCATGGGCCACCCGAGTCGCTATCGGTGAGCAGGTCGGCTTCCGGCAGCACACCGCCCTGCACCTTCCGCCCGCCACAGGCCACCAGTTGTTGATCGCGGACGAAACCGGGGCGCCCGCACTGGCGGCGATTCTGGAGAGCTTGGACAACCCGGCGGCAGCGACCGTGCTGGTGGAAGTGCCCGATCTGGGCTATCTCAGCCCGCTGCCCGACGGCATCGAGGCGATCGTCGTGCAGCGTGGTGATCGCCAACCGGGCGAGGCAGCCTTGGAGCGCCTCACCGGCCTTGACCTGCCAGCCCTCTCGTACGCGTGGATCTGCGGTGAGCACACCTTGGCCACCGGCGTACGACGACACCTGGTGAAGGAGCGCGACGTCAATCGGCGCAGCGTGATGTTCTCGTCCTTCTGGACGCTCGGCGAAGCCCGCACCTGAGCGCGCCCAGCCGAAAACTCTTGTCGATCAAGGAGATCCACCCCGCATGAAGCGCATCACCCTGGTAGCAGCCGCCGCCTGCACCACGCTGCTCGCCGCCTGCAGCACCGGCCCGACCGACTCTGCGGAGTCCAGCGGAACCAGCTCGAGCACCAGCAACAACGCCGCCAGCGGCGCTTTCCCGGTGAGCATCAAGACGGCCCTCGGCACCGCCACCATCAAGAATGCGCCCCAGCGTGTCGCCGTCGTGGGCTGGAGCGATCAGGACTTCGCACTGTCGCTCGGCGTCGCCCCGGTCGGCGTCCCAGAGATCAGTTGGGGTGGTAATGACAAGAAGTCGACTGATTGGTACGACGCCGCACTGACCAAGATGGGCGGCGCACAGCCCACCCGCTACAGCGATGCCGACGGCACCCCGGTCGACAAGATCGCCGCGCTCAAGCCCGACCTCATCCTCGCCACCAACTCGGGCATGACGCAGGCCGAGTACGACAAGCTCAGCAAGCTCGCTCCTGTGGTCGCCTACCCCGGCGCACCGTGGGGCACCTCCTGGCAGCAGTCACTCGAACTCATCGGCAAGGCCCTGGGCAAGAGCGACGACGCCGCCAAGCTCAAGACGCAGACCGAGAACCAGATCAAGACCGCCGCCGCGAAGTACCCGGCGCTGAAGGACAAGTCGGTCGCGTGGGCCTGGTTCACCCCCACCGACCTGTCGAAGGTCAGCTTCTACACCGAGCAGGACAACCGTCCGCGCATGCTCAAGGAGCTCGGCATGAAGACGCCCGATTTCGTGCAGACGCTGTCGAAGAAGCAGCCCAACATGTTCAGCGTCGACGTCTCGGCAGAGAACGCCTCGACCGCCGACTCCGATCTGCTCATCTTCTACGTGGAGAACCAGGCCCAGGTGGCCGAACTGAAGAAGAACGCGCTCGTCGCCAAGATCCCGGCGCTTGCCAAGGGCAACTACCTCGCCAGCACCGACAACGTCGCCGCGATGCCGATGTCGAGCCCGACGACGCTGAGCATTCCGACGGCACTGGAGAAGTTCCTGCCGCAGCTCGCTGCGGTGGCCGCCAAGGCCAAGTGAGCACCAAAGCTCAATCCCGACCCGCGTCCGATGCTCCCACCAAGGAGTTCGGACGCGGGTCGCGTCGCGCCTCGTTCGTGACGAAGCTGGTTCTTGCCTCACTCGCGCTGGTCGCTGCGGTGTTGCTCTCGGTGGCGGTGGGTTCGAGTGAATCGGTGAGCATCCCCGACGCACTGGGCGCGCTGCTCGGTCAGAACAACGACGCGAGCGCCGTGGTGGACGCCCGGCTCGACCGCACGGTGGTCGCACTGCTGGTGGGCGCCGCTGTCGCCCTGTCGGGCGCGTCCTTGCAAGGGCTGACCCGCAACCCACTGGCCGACCCTGGGCTGCTCGGCGTCAATGCCGGTGCGTCGTTGGCGGTGGTCACCGGACTCACCCTCGGCATCGCCGGCAGCCAGTTGTCGTTCATCGCCCTCGCACTGCTCGGCGGTTCGATCGCCGCTGCGTTGGTCTACGCCATCGCTTCGGCCGGAGTGGGCGGATCCACACCGATCACTCTCGCCCTCACCGGTGCCGCGGTGACCGCCGGGTGCACCAGCCTGACTGCCTCGATGTTGATGCGCGACCAGGGCGCACTCGACGTCTTCCGTTTCTGGCAGGTGGGGTCGGTCGGCGGACGCGACCTGGACAACCTGCCGGTCACCCTGCCCTTCCTGATCCTCGGCGCCGTGATCGTGTTCGCCTCGGCCCGCACCCTCAACGCCCTGGCCCTGGGCGACGACCTGGCCCGCTCACTCGGACAACGCGTGCTGCTGGTGCGTCTGCTCATCGCCACCGGCGCCGTGCTGCTGGCCTGCACCGCCACCTCGATCGCCGGACCCATCGCCTTCGTCGGACTTGTCGTGCCGCACCTGGTGCGTTTCGTCGTCGGGCCCGACCACAGCAAACTGCTCCCCCTCAGCGCCCTCGCCGGCGCCACGATGCTCCTGCTCGCCGACGTCATCGGACGCGTGATCGCGCCTCCGGGCGAGGTGTCGGCCGGCATTCTCACCGCACTGGTGGGCGTCCCCGCTCTGCTGGTGCTGCTTCGTCGCAAGGTGGTGACGCTGTGAGCGCGTCCACCGTCGAAACCATTCGCCGGGTCGGGGTGCGCGCCACCCGCCGGGCCGCCCTCCTGCTCGTCATCGCCACAGTTGTGTTGATCGGCCTGATGGCTGCCCGCCTCCTGCTCGGCGACTTCACGATCACGATCCCCGACTTCTTCCGCATCATCACCGGCACCGACATCCCGGTCGCGAGCTTCATCGTGATGGAGTCGAAGCTGCCGGCCGCCCTGGCGGGAGCACTCGCCGGAATCGCCTTCGGCGCGGCTGGCTCGATCTTCCAGACGATGCTGCGCAACCCGCTCGCCAGCCCCGACGTCCTCGGCGTGACGCTCGGCGCGAGCGTCGGAGCGCTCGGCAGTTCGATCCTGTTCGGCTGGAGCGGCACCTCGATGTCGCTCGCCGCGCTCGTCGGCGGCCTGGCGGTCGCCGTCCTCATCCACGTGGTCGGCGGCAAGGGCGAGACCGCTTCACACCGCATGATCCTCATCGGCCTCGGCATCGCTGCGGCATTGCAGTCGCTGATCCAGTGGCTGCTGACCCGCACCAGCGTCTATCAGGCCCAGGACGCCATGATCTGGCTCACCGGTTCGCTCAACGCACCGGTCTGGGACGGCATCACCCGGCTCGCCCTCGTCGTCGCAGTCTGTCTGCCGATCGCGATGGCGCTCGGCCGCGGTCTGCGGCTGCTCGAACTCGGCCATGACGCAGCCACCGGTCTGGGCGCCAATGTGCACCGCACCCGGTTGGCGCTCATGGGAATCGGCGTCCTGATGACCGCCACGGCCGCGTCCGTCACCGGACCCATCGCCTTCGTCAGCCTGCTGGCCGGCCCGATCGCCCGGCGCATCAACGCCGGACGGCCGTCCATCCTTCTCTCGGCGATCGTGGGCGCCTGCGTCGTGGTCGGCGCCGACTACCTGGCGTCCTACGTGATCCCCGGTGATCTGCCCGTGGGCGTCCTGACCGGCATCGCCGGCGCGCCCTTCCTGCTCTACCTGCTCGTCTCCACCCGGCGATCGGTCAACGGCTGATGCCGACGACGAAAGGACCGACCATGACCAGCCTGCGCGCCGAGCGTCTCGGACTCTCCTACGACAAACACCGCGTCGTGGAAGAACTCGACCTCGAACTGCCGACCGGTAAGGTCACCGCGATCGTGGGCGCGAACGGCTGCGGCAAATCGACGCTGCTGCGCGGGCTGTCGCGGGTGCTGGCGCCCACTGAAGGACGCGTGCTGCTGGGCGGCGACGACCTGCACCGCATGCCGCCCAAGCAGGTGGCCCGCCACATCGCCCTACTGCCCCAGCACCCGGTCGCACCGAGCGGGATGTCGGTGGCTGAGCTGATCGGCATGGGACGCCACCCGCACCAAAGTGCGTTCCGACCCCGAACGCGCGAGGACGACCGCATCGTCGCCGAGGCGATGGAGGCCACCGACACCGTCGCCCTGGCCGAGCGCCCGGTGGAAGAACTCTCCGGCGGTCAGCGCCAGCGGGTCTGGATCGCGATGGTGGTCGCGCAACACACCGACATCCTGCTGCTGGACGAGCCCACCAGCTTCCTCGACCTCGCCCACGCCGTCGACGTGCTCGACCTGGTGACCGACCTCAACCGCGAACGCGGCACCACCGTGGCGATGGTGCTGCACGATCTCAACCTCGCAGCCCGGTACGCCGACCACCTGGTGGCGATGAAGGGCGGCGCGGTGCTCGCCGAGGGCAGCCCCGCCAAGGTGATCACGACGGCGTCGGTGAAAGAGATCTTCGGCATGACCGCGACCGTGCTGCCCGATCCGGTGACCGGCACTCCCTTGGTCGTGCCGATCGGTCGTCACCACCGCATCCCGGCCGCCTGACCGGACCTCCTGCGCACCGCCGACAGCACAAACCGGACGCAAATCGCTCACTTTTGCTCCGAAAAGGTGCGATTTGCGTCCGGTTTGTGGGACTTGGCCTGAGGCCTTACTGCTGGACGTCAGCCTCCGAGACGGCGTCCTCGGGAGCCTCGTCCTCCTTGGCCCAGTCGAGGGTGCGCTGCACAGCCTTGTTCCACTTGGCGTAGAGGCGCTTGCGGTCGGCGTCCTCCATCTCCGGCTCCCAGCGCTTGTCCTCGGCCCACTGCTTACGCAGTTCGTCCTCGTCCTTCCAGAAGCCGACGGCCAGACCGGCGGCGTAGGCGGCACCGAGCGCGGTGGTCTCGTTGATCACCGGACGGATCACCGGCACGCCGAGGATGTCGGCCTGGAACTGCATGAGGGTCTCGTTGACCACCATGCCGCCGTCGACCTTGAGCTCGGTCAGGTCGACACCGGAGTCGGCGTTCATCGCGTCCATGACCTCGCGGCTCTGGAAGGCGACGGCCTCGAGCGCGGCGCGGGCGATGTGGCCCTTGTTCGCGAAGCGGGTGAGGCCGACGATGGCGCCGCGCGCGTCGGAGCGCCAGTGCGGCGCGAAGAGACCCGAGAAGGCCGGGACGATGTAGACGTCACCGTTGTCCTCGACACCCTTGGCGAGGTCTTCGACCTCGGGTGCGGACGAGATGAGGTTGAGGTTGTCGCGCAGCCACTGCACCAGCGAACCGGTGACGGCCACCGAGCCCTCGAGCGCGTAGACCGGCTTGTTGTCGCCGATCTTGTAGCAGACGGTGGTGAGCAGACCGTTCTTGCTCATAACCTTCTCCTCGCCGGTGTTGAGCAGCATGAAGTTGCCGGTGCCGTAGGTGTTCTTGGCGGTGCCGGGCTCGAAACAGACCTGGCCGAAGGTGGCGGCCTGCTGGTCGCCGAGGATGCCGGCGATCGGGACGCCGGGGAAGGAGCCCTTCTCGCGGCCTTCGCCGTAGACCTCCGAGGAGCTCTTGATCTCCGGCAGCATCGACATCGGGATCGTCATGTCCCCCGCGATGCCCTCGTCCCACTGCAGGGTGTCGAGGTCCATCAGCATGGTGCGCGAGGCGTTGGTGACATCGGTGACGTGCACGCCGCCCTCCGGGCCACCGGTCATGTTCCACAGCACCCAGGTGTCCATGTTGCCGAACAGCAGGTCACCGTTCTCGGCCTTCTCGCGAGCGCCGTCGACGTTGTCGAGGATCCACTTCACCTTGGGGCCGGAGAAGTAGGTGGCCAGCGGCAGGCCAACCTTCGCCTTGTACTTGTCAGCGCCCTCCGAGCCACCGAGCTCGTCGACGATCTTGTCGGTGCGGGTGTCCTGCCAGACGATGGCGTTGTAGACGGCCTCACCGGTGTTCTTGTCCCAGACCACCGCGGTCTCGCGCTGGTTGGTGATGCCGACGGCGGCGACGTCGCCGCGGGAGATGTCGGCCTTGGCGAGCGCCTCGGCGCACACCTTGCGGGTGTTCTCCCAGACCTCTGCCGGGTTGTGCTCAACCCATCCGGCCTTGGGGAAGATCTGCTCGTGCTCCATCTGCGCGACCGAGACGACCTTGCCGTCGTGGTCGAAGATCATGCAGCGGGTGCTGGTGGTGCCCTGGTCGATCGAAGCGATGTACTTGCTCACTGCTGCGGCTCCTTAGCCAAGAAGAAACGTGCGGGAAAAGCGGTGGATGCAAACGCGGCCCGCGTCCGGAAGGGCGCGGACCGCGTCGGCGATCAGATGTAGACGATGGCGAGCAGACCCGCCGCGACCGCACCCAGGAGTGGGCCGACGACCGGAATCCAGGCGTAGCTCCAGTTGCTGTCGTCCTTGTTCTTGATCGGCAGGATCGCGTGCGCGATGCGCGGGCCGAGGTCACGAGCAGGGTTGATGGCGTAGCCGGTCGGACCACCGAGGGACGCACCGATACCGACCACCAGCAGGGCCACGGCCAACGGGCCAAGACTTGCGGGCGACTTGCCGAAGGTCATGATGATGAAGACCAGGACGAAGGTGCCGAGGGCCTCGGTGACGAGGTTCCAGGCGTTGGAGCGGATCTGCGGGCCGGTGGAGAAGACACCCAGCGAGCCGGCGTCGCCGCGCTCGTCGAACTGCTTCTTGTAGGCCGCCCAAGCCAGCACGGCACCGATGAAGGCTCCGAGCAGTTCGGCGATCAGGTAGACCATCGTTGATGCTGCGGTGATGTCGACGCCCTTGGCGTAGGTGACGCCGTCCTCACCCAGGCTCTGGGTCAGCAGGCCGATCGTGACGGCGGGGTTGAGGTGCGCGCCCGACTTGTAGGCCGCGTACACGCCGGCGAAGACCGCGAGGCCCCAGCCGAAGTTGACCATCAGGAAGCCACCGTCGGTGCCGTTGTTCTTCGGCAGTGCCACGTTGGCCACGACTCCGGCACCCAGCAACAGCAGGATGGCCGTGCCAATTACTTCGCTGACAAAAACGGCACCCAAGCCCACCTCGGGTGTCGCAGCCGCTGTAACAAGGAGGTTCACCGTTGAACCCCTCCTCCCATGAGGACGCAGATCGAAGACTCAATCACGTCATGACGTGCGTATGTTCTATCAAATTTTCATCTAGTGCGGATAGGGATTGTCCAAGTCGAGATCGAATCCAATTTCTACAGGTGTAGTGTTGGACTTCGGTCGCCCACTCCGGCATAGAGTGAGCCCAGACGTGGCACAACGATCAGCAGGGAGAGCCGTCATGGTCATGCAGCCGTTCAGCGCGAAACTCGGACCCGAGGAGCACGCACAGGCGTGGAAGGAACTCGGTGAGCGCGAATTGGACGTGCTGGTGGTCGGCGCCGGCGTGACCGGAGCCGGCGCCGCACTCGACGCCGCCACCCGCGGCCTGCGCACCGGCCTGGTCGAAGCACGCGACTTCGCCAGCGGCACGTCCTCGCGCAGCAGCAAGCTCTTCCACGGCGGCCTGCGTTACCTCGAGCAGCTCAACTTCAGCCTGGTGGCCGAGGCCCTCAAGGAACGCGAGCTGATGCTCACCCGCATCGCGCCGCACCTGGTGCACCCGGTCGGCTTCCTCTACCCGTTGTCGCACCGCGGCTGGGAGCGTCCTTATGTCGCAGCCGGCCTCACGATGTACGACCAGATGGGTGGCGCCCGTTCGGTGCCCCGCCAGAAGCACCTCACCCGCGGCGGCGCCCTCAAGCTCTTCCCGGGCCTGAAGTCCGACGCGCTCGTGGGTGCGGTGCGCTACTTCGACGCCCAGGCCGACGACGCCCGCCACACCATGACCGTCGCCCGCACCGCCGCCCACTACGGCGCGGTGGTGCGTAACAGCACCGAGGTCGTCGAGATCGTCAAGGAAGCCGACCGCGTCGTCGGCGCCATCGTGCGCGATGTCGACACCGACGAGCGCCAGATGGTGCGCGCGAAGGTCGTCATCAACGCCACCGGCGTCTGGACCGACGACGTGCAGAAGATGAGTGGCGGACGCGGGCGTTTCCAGGTGCGCGCCAGCAAGGGCGTGCACATCCTGGTGCCCCGCGACCGCATCGCCGGCGAGGTGGGCCTCATCCTGCGCACCGAGAAGTCGGTGCTCTTCGTCATCCCGTGGGGCCAGCAGTGGATCATCGGCACCACCGACACCGACTGGACCTACGACGTCGCTCACCCGGCCGCCACCAAGACCGACATCGAGTACATCCTCGAACACGTCAACACGGTGCTGGCCACACCGCTCACCAAGGACGACATCCTCGGCGTCTACGCCGGCCTGCGTCCGCTGTTGGCTGGTGAGAGCGAGTCGACCAGCCAGTTGTCGCGCGAGCACGCGGTGGCGCGCCCCGAGCCCGGCCTCATCTCGATCGCCGGCGGTAAGTACACGACCTACCGCGTGATGGCCAAGGACGCCATCGACGCCGCCGCCGAGGACATCGGCCAGATCAAGGATTCGGTCACCGAGAACGTCCCGCTCGTGGGCGCCGACGGCTACCAGGCGATGCTCAACCTCAAGGGCGAGCTCGCCACGGAGACCGGGTTGCCCGAGTGGCGCATCGAGCACCTGCTGGGCCGCTACGGCTCCAAGCTGCACGAGGTGCTCGCACTCGGCGACGAAGACCCGTCGCTGCTCGAACCGGTCGAAGCGGCCGAGGCCTACCTGCGCGCAGAGATCAAGTACGCCGTGACGCACGAAGGCGCCCTCCACCTGGCCGACGTGCTCACCCGGCGCACGCGCATGTCGATCGAGACCAAGCACCGCGGCACCGAGGCCGCCCAGGAAGCCGCCGACATCATCGCGCCGGTGCTCGGTTGGGACGAGGCCAAGAAGGAACTCGAGGTCAGGGCCTACGTCGAGCGGGTGCAGGCCGAGCGCGAGAGCCAGGAGATGGACACCGACGAGGAATCGGACGCCCGCCGCAACGCCGCGCCCGAGACTCGTCCCGGACTTCGCCGGGTGCTCGCCACGCGCTGAGGGCCGACTGCCGCACACAGAATCCACACAGGATTGACCTAGCTTTGAGCTAGCTGTGGGCAGCAGACTCATGCCCATGACCAACGCGCCTGCCCTCACCCGCCTCGACGGCTCCCCCGTCCGCGTGCTCGTCGTCGACGACGAGTCGAACCTCACCGAGCTGCTCAGCATGGCGCTGCGCTACGAGGGCTGGGAGATCAAGACGGCCGCCACGGGCTCCAGTGCTGTACGCACCGCCAAGGAGTTCGAGCCGGACGCCGTCGTGCTCGACATGATGCTGCCCGACTTCGACGGCCTGGAAGTGCTGCGCCGGATGCGCGACACCGACCCGACGCTGCCGGTGCTCTTCCTGACCGCCAAGGACGCCGTCGAAGACCGAGTGGCCGGGCTGACCGCGGGTGGCGACGACTACGTGACCAAGCCCTTCTCGCTCGAAGAGGTGGTGGCACGCGTCCGCGCCCTCATCCGGCGCTCCACCCAGTTCGTCGAGGACAACTCCTCGCTGCTGCGCGTGGGCGATCTGACGCTGGACGAGGACAGCCACGAGGTGGTCCGCGACGGCACCGAGATCACTTTGACCGCAACGGAATTCGAACTCCTGCGCTTCATGATGCGCAACCCGAAGCGGGTGCTGAGCAAGGCGCAGATCCTCGACCGGGTGTGGCACTACGACTTCGGCGGTCAGGCGAACGTCGTGGAGCTCTACATCTCCTACCTGCGCAAGAAGATCGACGCCGGCCGCGACCCGATGATCCACACGATGCGCGGCGCCGGGTACGTGCTCAAGCCGGCCAAGTAGACCCCGCCCCGATGGCTCCGCTCTCCCCCTCGCGTTGGACGCTGCGCACCAAACTGGTCACCTCCGTCCTCGCCCTCTTCTTCCTGGTCTCAGCGGCTGTCGGCGTGCTGACCGTCTGGCAGCTCAACCGCACCCTGATGAACCAGGTCGACAACCAACTCTCCACCTCGGCCCGTTCGCTGGCCGGTGACACCGACGACGGCGGGCCCGGCCCCGGCGGTCCTCAAGGCAGCGTCGCGGGCACATCCGGCCTGCAACTCGACGTCGCCGCCGGTAGTTCGACACCGGTGTCGTCCTACAACCCCGAGACCGGCGAGTCGTCCGAACATGCGTGGGTGATCTCGCCCAAGGGTCGCGCCTCGTTGACCTCGACGCAGATCAACCAACTGCTGTCTGCTGGGCTGGGCACGAAGCCCACGACGCTGCACATCGACGGCGTGGGCGACTACCGCCTGGTCGCGGTGCGCCACGACCAGAAGGTGCGGGTGATCGGCACCCGCGGTGAGCAGGTGCAGACCTGGGACACCGTGATCGGGCTGCCGCTGAATCCGGTGCGCGACAACGTCGCCAAGACCGCACTATCGGTCGCGCTGCTCAGCGGGCTCGGTGTGCTCATCGTCGGTCTGGCATCGACCCTGCTCATCCGACGCAATCTCGAGCCCTTGCGTCGCGTCGCCGGCACGGCCACCAAGGTCTCGCAGCTGCAGCTTTCCCGCGGTGAGGTTGACATCGCCGATCGAGTCGCCGAGCAGGACACCGACCCGCACACCGAGGTGGGTCAGGTGGGCCACGCGCTCAACAACTTGCTCGACCACATGGGCGCTGCTCTGACGGCCCGCCAGGCCAGCGAGACGCGCGTCCGGCAGTTCGTCGCGGACGCCTCCCACGAGTTGCGGACGCCGCTGGCCTCCATCCGTGGCTACGCCGAACTGTCGCGCAAGGAACGCGAGCCAGTGCCCGCGGGTGTCACCCATGCCTTGGGACGCATCGAGTCCGAGGCCGATCGCATGACCGCGCTGGTCGAAGACCTGCTGCTCCTGGCCCGGCTCGACTCCGGACGGCCGCTCGACCGGCAGACCGTCGACCTGTCGATGCTGCTCATCGAGACCACCAGCGACGTGCATGCCTCGGCGCGCGATCACCAGTGGAACCTCGACCTGCCCGAGGAGGCGGTGGAGGTGACCGGAGACGAAGCCCGACTGCGGCAGGTGTTGCTGAACCTCCTGGCCAACGCTCGACGCCACACCCCCGCCGGGACGACGATCACCGCCGGTGTGCGCGAGGTCGACGACCACGTCGAGGTGACAGTGGCCGACAACGGCCCGGGCATCGATGCCGCGTTGATGCCGCACCTGTTCGAGCGCTTCATCCGCGGCGACAGCGCCCGCACCCGCACCGAGGGCTCCACCGGGCTCGGCTTGTCGATCGTCCAGGCGGTCGTGGGTTCACACGGCGGGCAGGTGACCGCGCGCTCACAGCCGGGAGACACGGTGTTCACGATCCGGTTGCCCAAGCAGCCCCCGGTAGTCGGCGATGAGTGAGCCAACCAGCACGGCGCTGCTCGAACGCCCGGACGCCGAGCAGTCACCGCGCGCCGGGATCACCGGCCAGCTGGTGCGATTCGGGGTGATCGGCGTCGGCAGCACGCTGTTGCATTTGGTGCTGTTCGCCGGCTTCAGGCACGCGATGAGCGATCAGGTGGCCAATCTGCTCGCACTCGTGGTCTGCACCGTGCTCAACACCGCGGCGAATCGGCGGTTCACCTTCGGTGGCGCACGCGAGAGGGCCTGGGCGGTGCAATTACGCAGCCTGGTGCTGCTGCTGATCACCTGGGCGGCCACGGCCGGCGCGCTCTGGGCACTGCACCGATTCGATCCAGACGCCAGCACGTGGGTCGCCACACTCACCGTCGGTTCGGCCAACGTCGCCGCCACGGTCGTCCGCTTCGTCCTCTTGCGGCGGTGGTTCCAGCCGGACAGCGGTGCGATGAACGACTGAAATCGCCCAGGCACCAAATGATTCGAGGGCCGGTGCGATGGCACCGACCCTCGAGGATCGCGGCGGAGGCGGAGGGATTTGAACCCTCGATGGGGCTATAAACCCCAAACCCGCTTAGCAGGCGGGCGCCATAGACCTGACTAGGCGACGCCTCCTCCACCCGTGGCCTTTGACGCGACTTTGCCGATTGAGCATTCACGTAGCACCATGGACCACAAGCCCCGCAAGGCTACATCGCAGCCGCGAGTACCTGCAAAATGGGGTGCAGGGGGAACCAACCGCAGTACGTTGCTCGTCGTCCAGTTGGACGGACCGTGGACGGCGAGACAACGTCGTCCACTTCATCAGTGGTGGCTCACGAGGCCATCACGCTCGGCGTTAGAGGTAAGTCATGGCGACCAAGGACGAGAGTCTGTCCGACGACGCCGCGACACCCGAGGAGTCTTCGGACGCCACGCGGGGAGGCCGCGAAGTGACCCGGCACGAGGTTCGCCAGCTGCGCGCCCAACAACTACGCCGCGCGCTCACCCTCACCGGACTCTCCACCCTCTGGCCGGGTATCGGCCTCATCCCCACTCGCCGCCGTTGGCTGGGCATCACGCTCGCACTCGCCTCCGCGGCCACTCTGATCGTGTTGCTGTTCATGGTGATGAACGGCGGCATCGTCACCGGCGCCGCCCGCTTCGCCACCAAGCGCGGTCTGCTCTCCTTGCTCGTGCTCTTCATCGTGGGCGCGCTGCTGTGGGTCGGGGGCATCCTGCTCACGGCCAAGGAGACCAGCGGCCGGCGCTGGAGCCCGCGCATGCGCTGGGTGCACCGCGCCTTCACCGCGGCGATGGTGCTGATCGTCGCCCTGCCCGCCGCGCAGGCAGCGCGTTACGTCGTCGTCACCCAGAACGCCTTCAACAAGATCTTTACCGACCGCTACGCCGGTCGTGGTGGCGAAGCCCGCGGGCCCTCCGGCGGATCCGACCCGTGGAAGAACGTCCCGCGGGTCAACGTCCTGCTGCTCGGTTCGGACGCCGGCAAGGGCCGCATCAACGTGCGCACCGACTCAATGATGGTCGTCAGCGTCAACACCAAGACCGGCGATTCCACGCTGATCTCGATTCCGCGCAACCTGCAGCGCGTGCCCTTCCCGGCCAACAACCCGTTGCACAAGGTCTACCCCAACGGCTTCCACTGCCCCGAACGCGGCAACGGTCAGGAATGCCTGATGGACGCCGTCTGGGTCGAGGCCGACAGCGTGCACCGCGATCTCTTCCCCAAGGACGAAGCCAACCCCGGCCTCGACACCACCCGTGAGGTGATCAGCGAGATCACCGGGCTGCACATCGACTACACGACTGTCGTCGATCTCTCCGGCTTCCAGCAGTTGGTTGACGCGATGGGCGGGGTCTACATCAACGTCCCCGGACCCGAGCCGGGCATCCCGATCGGTGGCTCACTCACCTCGTGGGGCACCGTACGTCCGGGCAGCATCACCGGTTACATCAAGCCCGGCTACCAGAAACTCGACGGACGCCTGGCCCTCTGGTACTCCCGTAGCCGCGTGGCCAGCACCGACGACGACCGCATGCGTCGTCAGCGCTGCATGGTCAACGCCTTGGTCGATCAGGCCGATCCGTTCAAGATGGTCACGAAGTTCACCGACGTGATGAAGGTGGCCGAGAAGAACATCCAGATCGACATCCCGCAGGACGATCTGCCGGCCTTCGCGACGCTGGTCAACACCATGAAGAAGGGCAATCTGCTGACCGCCAATGTCACCGACTCGGTCAGCCACGTGAGACCTGACTTCGCCAAGATCCGTTCGATCGTGCAGAGCGCGATCAACCGTCCGCACAACCCGAAGGCACCCAAGCCGGGCGGCACTGCCACGACCTCGACGGCGACGCCGAGCAAGACCTCCACTCCGACCACCGCGCCATCGTCGACCACCACCAGCATCGACCCCGTCACCGACACCGCCGCCCACTGCTGACCGGGCGGCCCGGGAAGGCACCATGAGCGCACGCACCGTTCTCGCAACGACCTCCGCCGGGTTGCTGGTGGCCGCCGGGGCGGGCGGCTACATGCTCTGGAACGACCACTCGAAGAACTCCGCAGCCGACACCGCAGCCCGTGACGCCGCGACCACCTTCGCCCGCGCCTGGGCCAATCGCACCCCGGAGAAGGCGAGGTACGTCGGCACCGAACCGGCCGCCGCTGCCGCCAACTTCCGGACGACGACCGCGCAGTTGGGCAACGGCAATATCCGCACCTCGATCGCGAACGTGAAGCGCTCGGGCAACACAGCTACCGCCGATGTCAACGTGGCATGGACGATTCCGGGCGGGCAGACCTTCACCTGGCTCGACCCGATCGCGCTGGAGAAGACCGGCGACTCCTGGGGCGTTCGGGTGACTGACCGGTCGCTGTGGCACCCCAAGCTGCAGGCGAACGATTCGTTCGTGGTGAAGCTCGACGGTGGTCTGCGCGGCGAGATCAAGGGCCGTGACGGTGCCGCGATCATGAGCAACCAGACCGTGTACGACGTCCTGCTCGACCCCACGAAGGCCACCCCGCAGTCGGCCGCTGCACTCGAACGCGCGACCGGCGTGGGTGGGCTGCGGGCGAAGGTGATCGCCGCGAAGGCGTCCAGGTCGCAGGCGACGATCAGTGTGGTGACCTATCGCGAGGACGACTTCAGCTCGCGAGAAGCAGGGCTGCGAGGCACGGCGGGTGTCATCATCAACGAGCGCAAGCAGCCACTCGCACCCACCAAGACGTGGGGTCAGCCACTGCTGGGCGGCGTCGGTCCGGTGACGGCCGAGATGATCAAGAAGGATCCCAGTCGCTACCGCGAAGGAATGCGCGCGGGCACCGGCGGCCTACAACGGCAGTACGACTCGGTGCTGCAGCCCAAGGGCGGCGTGCAAATCACCGCGAAGTCGCAGCCGGGCACGGTGCTCTTCGGCGCCGGCGCGAAGAATGGCACCGACGTGACCACCTCGCTCGATGCCAAGGCGCAGACTGCCGCGGAGCGGGCACTCGGTACGCTGCCCGACGGATCGGTCGCTGCCGTCGTCGCGATCGACGTCCGCACCGGCAACGTCATCGCCGCTGCGAACGCACCGACGTACGGGCTGGAGCGCGCGATCACCGGCCGGTACTCCCCCGGGTCGACGATGAAGATCGCCACGGCCTACCAGCTGATGATGAAGGGGCTCAACCCCGATACGAAGGTGCCGTGCCCCAAGGAGACAAAGATCGACGGGCTCACCTTCGGCAACTTCGAGGGCGAGAGCCTGGGCGATCCGACTTTCCGGGACGACTTCGCCCACTCGTGCAACACCTCTTTTGTCACTGCCACCAAAAACTTCTCGCCGACAGATCAACAGCAGGCCGCAGCCGCGTTCGGCATCGGCGGTGACTGGGGCAAGAACGTCGGCTTCGACGGTGCCTACTCAGGCAACGTACCTGCCTCCAACGGCGCCACTGACACCGCGGCGATGTCGATAGGGCAGGGACGCATCCAGACCTCGCCGCTCTCGCTGGCGTCGATGGCCGCGGCGGTCGCCCGCGGCAGCTTCGTCCCACCGGTGCTGGTGACGAATCCGAACCCCGGCGGTGATCGCACGCCCAAGCCACTCGATGCCTCGCTGGTCAACTCGCTGAAGCAGATGATGCGGCAGACGGTGACCGGCGGCACGGCCACCCTGGTCGACGGCATCCCCGGCGGTGAGGTCTACGCCAAGACCGGCACCGCGGAGTTCGCCGAAGGGGGCAAGCGGGGCGCGAACGCGTGGCTGGCCGGCTGGCAGGGTGACGTCGCGTTCGCGGTGCTGGTGGCCGACATCCCCACCGGCAAGAGCGGGGGCACCGTGGCCGCTCCGGTGGCTCGCGACTTCCTGTCGACGCTCGCGCGCAGCTGATCTGGCCATCTACACAACAAGGCCCCGGCAGTGCCGGGGCCGTGTTGCTGGTGAAAGTCTCAGATGGTTCTTGCGATCACCATGCTGAGGGAACTCAGACCGGGACGACGTTGGTCGCCTGCGGGCCCTTGTCACCCTGGGTGATCTCGAACTCAACGCGCTGCGCCTCTTCGAGGCTGCGGTAGCCGTTGCTCTGGATAGCGGAGTAGTGGACGAAAACGTCCGGACCGCCGCCGTCCTGCGCAATGAAGCCGAAGCCCTTTTCGGCGTTGAACCACTTGACGGTTCCTTGTGCCATGCGGGGTAACTCTCAATCTGTGATGCGGTTTCAAGCCCGCCAAGCCGGCGGGATTGGTGTTGCCGAAACCGCCCCCTACATGAAAGCGCCCGCACGTCGGCGGGCACTTCTTCCTGCGAGGAACTGCAACTGCAACGTCATGACCGTAGCACGCACGACAGATACTGAAGAGTCCGATGGCCGCACCCAGATGTTCAAGATTTGGTCAAGTCACGGCTGCCGCACCGGTTTTCGAAGTCACCGGTGAACACAGTGCAAACGCGTTGCGAACAGCGGGCTCTCGGGGCGTTCTCAGGCGGCCCGGCGGCCCTTGCTCCTGGTCGAACGACCGAACTGGTGACGGCCTCGGCAACAGCCCCACCCGTAGCGGTGGGATGTCGCTGCAGTCCGTCGATCGGTCACTTCGCAGCCACTCAAGAGACACCTGCGCTGTGTCACGATCGACGAACGTTGTTCTTGCGTGTGGTGCGCACCCACGGTCGTCCAACTCGCGAGCCAGCACAAAGTTGCCCACGAGGCACCGAACGAGGAGATCGCAGTGACGAATCACGATGAGGTACAAGGAAACTCGGCTCCCCGTCAGGACGGGCCGCAGCCGTCGGTGAGCAATCACGTACTCGCTCGTCTCGCCGATGCCACCGTCTACGACAGCGACGGCGACAAGGTGGGCTCGGTGGAGCAGGTCTACATCGACGACAAGACTGGGCGCCCTTCCTGGGTGGAGGTCAAGACCGGCCTGTTCGGCATGCGCGAGGCGCTGGTGCCGTTGCACGACGTCGACCTGGAGGCCGACCAGCTGCGCGTCCCCTACAGCAAGGACGTCATCAAGGACGCCCCGCGGGTGGATGCCGACCAGCACATCTCCCGCGACGAGGAAGGTGAGCTGCACGCGTACTACCGCCGCCACGGATGGTCGGGCGGGGACGCCGGTGAGCGTCGTTCCGATGCGGACGACCGCTCCGATGACGACCTGCGCGGCCGGCATGCAGCGTCCGGCGATCGCGAGGACGTCGAGTCGGACACCTATGTGGTGCAAGAGGGTTCGGCTCCGGGCGAGATCCGGGGCGACGGTGTGGGCGTAGCGGGCGTGGGCGCAGCCGGTGCTGCCTACGCCGGCAGCGATCACGCAGACGGACCACGTGACCGCGACATCGACGCAACACCGTCGGAGTACGACGACACCTTGGTCACCCAGGAGCGGCACGAGGGCACTCCCGGTCAGACCTTTGGCGAGCGGTCGAACGACGCCGCTGGTGAGAGCTGCGGCACCTACGACGATTCGACCGACGCATCGTCGTTCGGCTCACGCGGTGGCGAGACGCCGGTGCACGTGGAGAGTGTTGCGGCGGTCGAGACCGACGAACGCGGCATCTCTGGTGACGGCGACCGCGTGTTCGCCGGCGAGCAGGACTTTGGGTCAGACCACGACCGCGGCCTGAGTGGCGATCACGAAGCCGGGCAAGGGTTTGCTGGTGGCGAAGCAGGCGCGGGCGGGGGTTGGGACAACGATCGTTCGGACGCCGGCGAGGACTTCGCGGCCGACGGCCCGGCGATGGGTGACTCAGCCGGGCGCCGAGTGAGCGAGTTCGACGAGGTGCGCGACGGCGGTTACGGCATCGGGTCGGCGGCTCCGATTGTCGACAACGCGCAGCCGATGGGACACCCGATCCGCGCGTGGCACGACACCATGTCGTTCCGCGGAGGCGAGGAGCGCGACGGCGAGCGTGAGCCGGACGTGTGGTTCTTCGACGAGCAGGCGGCCTACAACGCCGGCTATCACGACGCCGACTGACCTCTTCACAGCAAGCGTCCCCGGCCGGCAGGTCTCACCTGCTGACCGGGGACGATTGCGTGCAGCCTCAGAAGTCGGACGACTTCAGCGGTGCTGTCGGGGTGCGGAGCGCGGCGTCCAGTCGTGCGACAGTTCCAGCGGTGTGCTCTTCGAGGAACCCGGCCAGCCGCCGGGCGCCGAGGGTCTGACCACCCAGCCAGATCGCACCGAGGTCGTGGATGTCGAGCGTAAGGTCGGGGTCGCCGTCCGACGGCTCCATGCGTCCGCTGCCGCCCGCGTCCGTCGTCCATCGCCAGACGCCGTCGTTCTCGTTGATGATGTTGTCGCGCACCCGCACGGTCACGTCGACCTCGGCGGCATGGCCTCGATCGGCGACCGCCGCGGGAAGATCGACCAACCGAAGCCACAGTGAATCGGTCACCCCGTCGCCCATGCCGCGTGCGGACGGGACCCACAGCAGCAGCGGGTCGTCCAGCGCCATCCAGTTGACGGTGGTCGACATCAGATCGAAGTCGACCAAGCGGCGCATGAGCGCCAGGCGGGCGCCGACGTCCACCGCACCGAAGAGCCAGACGTCCACCTGGCCGGCGGGGCCTCCGTCCGTCCACTTCGGGGTACGACGGAAGACAGCGAAACCGACGTCCTCGCCGTCGCGTGTCGCCCACAACACGCGGCTGGGCTCACTACCGCGATGCCACTCCGGCACGTGGATGAGGTGTCGTTCGACATCCTCCAGGCTGCGCACGATTGTTCCAGCGGGCCCGCTTGTGGCACACCGTAATTGCAGCGCTCGCAGGCGCTCGGCGTCCTGCGCGCCGGTGACACTGAACTTGGTCGACGTGCGGTCGGCTACCTCCACCACAGCGGCCGGCGCAGCGAAGGTGGTGCCGCGTCCGAAGCTGGCGCGCAGCACCTGACTGGCCAAGCCGTAGCCGAAACGTCCGTAGATGCCCGGCTCGGACGCCTTGAGCGCGGCCAAGGAGCGTCCCTTCACGTCTCGCGTCCAGCGCAAGTGGTGACGCATCATCTCCCGCAGCACGCCTCGGCGTCGGTGATCGGGATGCACCCCCACCCAGGTGAGCCCTTCGACGGGTACGAGCCGGGATGTCTCGCGGCCGTCCGGCACGGCGAGTTGCATGTCCCAGGAGGCGCAGATGCCTGCGGTCTCGCCCTCGCGTTCGGCCACGAAACTGGCCCGCACCGGGGTGTTGCGCAGCCGCGTTTCCAGCGGCCCATCCCCGTCGGCAGCCCAGATCAGTTCGTCGGTCTCGAGGAAGAACTCGGCTTCGTCCGGGGTGATCTGCCGGATGGAAATCTGCGTGTCTGTCATGGCGTCCACGCTCGCAGCAGCCCGGTGTTCGCGGCAACTGAATTCGGCGTTACTGCAGCTGGTGATGGCGAACGTGACCTGCCACATCCAACTCACCCTGCTCGGACCCGCACCATCACCACCGCCGGGCTGCGCACAGTGCGACCCTCGCGCGCAGCAGCCACAGTCGGAGCACCACGACAACGGCAACACCGCCCCGAACAGCGAATCCCATTGGCACACAGCCGATCCGCCAGGCAGCGCAGCGTCCTCACATCACCCTGTAGAGCAACACCCTGCCCAGGTCGTAAAGGATCGCTGTGCCCACTGCGAGCCCACCGATGCCGCTGCTGCCGACTTCGCCGCCTACCTGGACGACTGGTGCGCCCGCGCCAGCGTGCCCGGCAGCCTCGAACACGCCGTCGCCGAGATCGATCGGCAGGAATCCCTCGACCAGGAGACCGCGAACGCTCATCAGTACGACGACGAAGCCTTCGAGGCATGGTTCGCACCGATCGCCGACGCCGCCGCTGAACTGGAGTTCGCCCCCTTCGGCACGGCCGACACCTGCTCACCGGCTTACCGCGTCCCGGCCCACATCCGCCGCTTCGTGGAACTGCGCGACGAACACTGCCGCTACCCCGGCTGCAGCCGCGGGGTGAAGTACTGCGAGGCCGACCACGTCATTCCCTGGGGCACTCCCGGTGGACACACCACACCGTCCAACCTGCAGCTGCTGTGCAAACGGCACCACCGCGTCAAGACCGCCAAACGCTGGAGCGTCACCATGACCCGCGACGGCGACTGCACCTGGACCTCACCCACCGGCAGCGTCCACATCACCCGCCCCGCCCTCACGCTCAGCTGACCTGGGCCTAGACGGAGCGGCGAAGTCAGACCGGAAGCGTGCCCCGCACGATGCTGTCACCGGAGTGCTTCGGGTTGCCGTCCAGCGGTTCGCGGGAGAGGTCAACGATCACGTATCCCTTTTGGACCAATCGCGGGTCGATGACGAACTGCTGCGGCTTCGCACCGTGCATGAAGCCGATGCTGATCATTCGCTGGCCGTCCTTGTTGATCAACCACGCCTCGACGATCTCGCCGTTGGAGGGCAACGAGTTCATCGCAATCTGCACCTTTGTCGCCGAGCCGCTGCGCATGAGCTCGGCCTGGCCGAGCGGCTTGGGCGCGTCACCCAGCGTCGTCAACGACGTCTTGGCTAAGACGGTCGCCGTCGTCGGCGGGTCGTTCGTCGGCGATGCCGTGAAGCGTCCGATGCCTGCGCCGATGACCAACGCGGCTGCAACCGCGAGGAAGGTGCGGCGTCGACCGACACCCCGCTTCGCACTGCCACTGCCACTGCCACTGCCACTGCCACTGCCAGGAGTTTCGCTGACGACTCTGAAAGGCCGGCGATCGTCAGTGACACCGTCATCGGGGTCAGTGTCGGATCCGACAGCATCATCATCGGCACGGTCGATGTCGTCCAGGATGCCCTGCCACACGTGCTCACCCGGCTGCTCGAGCACAGGCGCACCGGCCGAAGCAGCGTCGAGCGCGCGGCGCAATTGGGTGAGCGCATCGCTGCATTCGGCACATTCCCGGACGTGGAGAAGGGCGTCCTGGTGCTCTCCGGTCTCCATGACCAGGTCGACCAGTTCGTCATCACTCGGATGCTGCATGACTCACCTCCTGGAGTCGGGTTCGCAACTGCTGCAGGCCGCGTCTGATGTGGCTCTTGACCGTGCCGAGCGGTAGGTCGACCCGCTGGGCGATCAGTTCGTGGGTGAGATCCTCGGTGAAGGCCAGCAACACAACGGTACGGCGCGGCTCGTCCAATTGATCGATGGCGTCAGCGACCACGACGCGGTCGACAACCCGGTACACCTCGTCCACCGGATCGGGTTCACCGGAAGACCCCACGTGCTCGACCAGTCGAAGGTCGCGGGCCCGTGACGACATCCGGTCAGCGATCCGGTGCTTGGCGATGCCCACCAACCAGCCCGGCAGGGCGGTCGAGGACGGTTGCAAGGTATGGCGGCTCTTCCACGCGGCGACGAACACCTGCTGGGTGACGTCCTCCGCGTCCGCGCGGTGCCCCAGGGCGCGATGGGCGACGGTGAAGACCAACGGGCTCCAGCGTCGATAGATCTCGGCCAACGCCTCGCGCGACCCTTCCTGGAACTGCACAGCGAGCTGCTGCACATCGGCATCCTCCAGGCTCACAGTTCAACAGTAGTCATGGCCATCAGCGCACCCGCACGGCGATGGCCACGACGTTCTGGTCGTAGTGACCCGTCGCTCGGTCGAATCGGCCTCCGCAGGTGACCAGATGCAGGCGTTCGGGGCCGGACGAGGAGAAGAGCGCCGTCGTGTCGAGGCCGTTCTTGCGCAACTGGCTGACCGATGAAATGCGGTACCGCACGGTTCCCTCTGCAGTGCTGACCCGCACCTCGCTCCCGACCGGGACGTCGGCGAGCTTCGCCCACGGCCCGGTGCCGGCTGCTGCCGAATCCACATGTGCCGCAAGCACTGTCGCCCCACCGCCTTCCCCCGGCGCTGAGCCATGGCGATACCAGCCCGCGACCTGCACGTCCTGGGGAATCTCCATCAGGCCCGACCGGTCCACTCCGACGGGACGAACCGTCGACCGCAGCCCGATCGAATCGATCGTCACGTCGGTCGGCGTGATGCGCGAGCGCAGCGCGGTCGGTTGCGCGTCTCGGCGCACCGGTGCGGGTAGGCCGCTCTGCGCCGGTGGGCGGGCGGTGGCCGCGGAGGTGTTTGAGACAGAACTCCCCGACGAAGCCGACGAAGACGACGACGAAGACGCGTACGCAGCCAGCGCTGCCCCGTCCGAGGTCGGCGGCTGCTCGTCACCGCCGGTTGCAGCGGCACCGAGCCCACCGCCCAGGAGGGCGGCAGCCACCACGACTGCCACCCTCCGGGAGCGGTGAGGGTTCACGCGCGCTCGGTGCGCGACCGGCGACGGGTGGCCAGCATGGCGAGTGCACCGGCACCGGCGGCGCCAAGCACGATCACGCCCGCGGACGAGGAGTCGCCGGCGGTCGCCTGACCACCGGTGCCGGCCGGTACGCCACCGGGCATTCCGCCGAGACCGTCGATCGTCTGCACGGCGAGCTTGAGGTTCTTGTCGGCGGCGCTACCCCACGCATACACGATCGTGTTGGTGCCGGCCTTCAGCGACAAATCGGCCGGGCCGATCGCGACGGTCTGCGTGCCGGCGAGCACGACATCCGCCGAGATGTTGCCGGCAGCCAGGTCAGCCATGGCCTCCTTGGGGTTGACCAGGTTCTTGAAGGCGACCGCCTGGTTGGCGCGCACGTCCACCGCGGGTGCGGCAGCGGTGTGGCGCACCGTCACGCGGGCCTTGCCGGCCGCGAGGGCGGAGGTGTCGTTGACGTAGGGGGTGAGCATCGGCTTGCCGTCGGCCGACAGGTGGGCCACGACGGTGATGTTGGCACCGGCTGGCACCTTCACGTCGTTCGCCTCGATGATCGCCTTACCGTCGGCTCCGGCGTTGGGCGCCACGACCTTCAGGTCGTACTCACCGGCAGGCAGCGACACCGGGTCGGTCAGCGTGCCGGGCTTGAAGTCGGGCAGCAGTTCCTTGCCGTTGGCGTAGACATCCACCGTGGCACCGGGCACCGCGTGCAGCACCGACACCATCGCGGGCTTGGCGGCCGGGGCGTCTGCGGCATGGGCGAGGGTGGGCGACAACGCGATCGCTCCAGTGACACCAACACCTGCCGCGACAATTCGGGCGAGATTCATGACGGTCTCCTTGGACTTGAGGCACTCCCGACGAGTGCTTCTGTCCCTCTCTTCCGTTTGAACCCCGATCTTGGATGCACCTTCGCCGAAAAAACTTTTCGGGCCTGTTGTGGGCACTCAGCTCGTGCGTCGCCGAGGTGGGTGACCGCTGGCGATCGACACCCGGTTGAAGCTGTTGATGACCACGATGACCCACTCCAAGGCTGCGAGCGCTTCGGTGGAGAAACATGCGATGCGGCGGCCTGCGCCCGCGCGAGGTCGAGTTCGTGCGGGCAGGTCAGCGCCTCGGCGAGGGCGAGCGCACTCGCTCCTGCTCGGAGTAGATCTGCGCGTCACGCCAGGCGGGCAGCAGGTCGATCTTGAGTTCGTCGACACCGGCTGCGGGCAGCGCCGGCACGTGCACATTGAGGCAGGTCACGCATCCGTTGATCTGGGAGACACGGGTGTTGACCAGTTCGATGAGTGATTCGTCCAGACCTGCTGCCGACCAGGCTTCGCGGGTGGCCTTGGCGGCCGACACGAGCACGGAGTAGATCTCAGGGTGGGTCTTGTCGATGTAGGGACGCTCGGCGGAGCCACCCCGTGCCGGCTCGCTCATCAGCCTTGCTTCCGTGCTGCGAGTTCCTCCTGCACCCACGCGAAATCAGCGGGCCGGTTCTGGCGTAACGCCCCCTCGTACTCGTCGGCATTCTTGGTCAGCACGCCGCGCACCAACGGGCAGACGGGGAAGATGATCTTGCCGGCTTCGCGCGTGGCGGCGATGGCTTCGCGGACGAGAATGGTCGCCAGCCCGCGTCCGCCGAACTCCTCGTCGACCTCGGTGTGGAAGAAGACCCGCTCGGCCACTTCCTCGTGGTCGCGGTCGAGAAAGAGCGAGGTCGGGTTCGCGAGCATGCACACGAGATTGGGTTGCTGATGGTTCAGGTACTGCAAGCACGAAAAGTGCCGCTCGGCGGTCTGCGCGCGCTGGAGGTGCGCCGCACCCTCCCGCACAAGGAGCGCTCGCTCATCGGGGCCTGGTGCTTCGTCGACCACTACGGTCCCGAGCCGGTTCGTGATGCGAAGCGGGACGGCATGGACGTCCCGCCGCACCCGCACACCGGGCTGCAGACGGTGTCGTGGCTGTTCGACGGCACCATCGAGCACCGCGACTCAGGCGGCGTGCACGGCATGGTGCGTCCCGGCGAGATGAACCTCATGACCAGCGGCGACGGCATCGCCCACTCCGAGGTCTCCACTCCTGACACCTCTTCGCTGCACGGCGTCCAACTGTGGGTGGCGCTGCCGGATTCCGCGCGCAAGGTCGCCCGCGCCTTCGAGCATCACGCGCCTGACGAAGTGCCTTTGGACGGCTGCCAGGGCTCGGCGCTGGTCTTCCTGGGCGAACTCAAGGGCGTCGACACCTCCCCCGTCCGCACATACTCCCCGTTGCTCGGAGCAGAGCTGCGCCTGGACGCCGGCAGTGAGCTGAGGCTCGACGTCGATCCTTCCTTCGAGCACGCCCTGCTCGTGGATTCGGGCGATGTCACCTTCGAGGGAGAAACCCTCGAACGCGGCGATCTCGCCTGCGTCGACCCGGGACGCAACACCTTGACGATCACCATCGGCGAGATGCCGGCGCGGCGCCACGGATTACTAGGATTGCGGCATGAGTTCCGGTAGCGCCGTTGGGCTGGTCCTGCTTCTCGTGTTCCTTGTCATCGCCTTCGCGATGTTCATCTTCTGGATCCTGGCGCTCGTCGACCTGTTGAAGTACAACGAGCGGGAGTACCAGGCGGCCGGCTCGTCCAAGGTCGTATGGGTGCTCGTCGTCGTCCTCGTCGGCGGCATCGGCGCGATGATCTATTGGTTCACCATGCGCACCAAGCTGCGCGCGGTGCGCAACAGCGGCCAGCACCAAGCCCAGTTCCAGCCCTACCAGCACTGAGACAACGGCGCCCCGCTTCCGCGGGGCCCCATTTCAGCTGTAGCGGGCCGCAAGGGCGGAGGGCGTGGGATTCGAACCCACGAAGCCGGGGTTACCGACTTAGCGGTTTTCAAGACCGCCGCACTAGGCCACTATGCGAGCCCTCCTTGCCACGGCGAACCGCAGCCCGCCCATGGTAGGCGACGACGAGCAGTTCTCGAACCGTGTTGAGTTCGTTCAAGCCCACGGCTCCGCAGACCCCAGAGATCCGGAGCCGATCAGTATGGTCGTCCACTGAGACGAGAGGAGCCCCGATGGGCAAGATTTCTTTCCTCGCCGGGTTCGCGGCCGGGTACGTGGTCGGCGCGCGAGCGGGCGAAGAGCGCTATGAGCAGATCAAGCTGCAGGCCGGCAAGGCGTGGCAGCACCCCGCGGTGCAGCAGAAGAAGGACGAGGCAACCCAGACCTTGAAGGAGCGCGGCCCCGAGGTCGCGGCCGCTGCGGGCACTGCTGCGTTGAAGGGCGCCAGCACCGCTGCCAAGAGTGCGGTGGCCGCCGGTTACCAGGCAGCAACCAACAGTCACAAGGGTCCTGTGGTCGAGGGCTCGCTGGCGCACGGGAACGAGCAGACCGCTCCCGCGTCTGACACCGACAGCGGCTCCACCAAGAACGTCGAAGATCCGGACGCAGTTCAGACCAAGGCGGCCGACCCCGGCTTCGACGCCAACTGAGCGTGCCTCACGCGCGTTCCGGTTTGACCTGAGGCGCTCATCCCCTACGGTTGATTCAACGGCACACCCGCACAAATCCGCGGTTTTACGCGGTTCTTGTGATGGACTGCCAAGGCTGTGAGGTTCGACCGATCAGCTGACCAGTCAGATGGCGAAGCCCAGAGCCATCGTGATTCGCACAGACAGGAAATTTGATGAACAAGACTGACCTCGCCAGCACCATCGCCCAGCGCACCGGTGTCAGCGCCAAGGACGCCAACGCGGTCATCGGCGGTCTCAACGACGTCATCCTCGAGGCCGTCGGTCGCGGCGAGAAGATCCAGCTCCCGGGTCTGCTCACCATCGAGGTTGTCGACCGCGCTGCCCGCACCGGCCGCAACCCGCAGACCGGCGAAGAGATCCAGATCGCCGCGACGAAGGCCGCCAAGGTCACCGCTGGCAGCAAGCTGAAGGCTGCTGCCAAGGGCTGAGCTTCGGCCACAGAACTTCGAAAGGAGCCCGCACCACTTCGGTCGCGGGCTCCTTCTCGTTGTCGGGGTGGCTCGGAGCCGTCCCTGAATCAGATGTAGATGGCCGGATCGACGTAGTCGTCCCGCTCCACCGCCGGACGCGTGGGTCGCACCACGGCTGGCACACCAACCGCAGTCGATTGGGCCGGAACGTCCTTGACCACCACTGCGTTGGCGCCGACGGCTGAGCCCGCTCCAACGGTCACCGGGCCCAGGATGCGCGCACCTGCCCCGACAGTGACGCCGTCGCCGAGGGTGGGGTGGCGCTTCACCTTTGCCAGTGTCCGTCCGCCGAGGTTGACGCCGTTGTACATCATCACGTCATCACCGATCTCGGCCGTTTCGCCGATCACGACGCCCATGCCGTGGTCGATGAAGAAGCGCTTGCCGATCTGGGCGCCGGGGTGGATCTCTACTCCGGTCACGGCACGCGAGACCTGCGAGAGCATGCGCGCGGGCAGCTTCCAGCGTCCACCTCTGCGCCACATGGAATGGGAGACGCGGTGGGTCCAGATCGCGTGCAGACCAGGCGAGGCCAGCACCATCTCCAGGCGCGAGTCGACGGCCGGGTCACGCGCGATCGCGGAGTCGACGTCGTCCCGGGCCTGGTCGAGCGCCGAGCGCAGCGAGAAACTGCGACGGTTCACGCCACCGTCGGTCAGAACTGCCATCGCGCTACTTCCTTCTTCAGCCACGGGAATGACAACCGCCGTGGCGCCCGGGCGATTCCGAGCGCCGCGGCGGATGATCAGTCGAGGATGCCCTCGAACAGGATGGTCGACAGGTAACGCTCACCGAAGCTGGGGATGATGACGACGATCGTCTTGCCCTTGTTCTCCGGACGCGCGGCCACCTGGGCTGCCGCGGCGAGCGCCGCACCGGAGGAGATGCCGACCAACAGGCCCTCCTGCGTGGCTGCCTTGCGCGCCCACTCCACGGCGGAACCGGCGTTGATGTCGATGACTTCGTCGTACACCTCGGTGTCGAGGATCTCGGGGACGAAGTTGGCACCGATGCCCTGGATCTTGTGCGGGCCGGGCTGACCGCCGTTCAGGATCGGCGACTCCTCGGGCTCCACCGCGATGATCTGGACGTCCGGCTTGCGCTCCTTGAGCACCTGGCCGACACCGGTGATCGTGCCGCCCGTGCCGATGCCGGAGATGAGGATGTCGACGCCGCCGTCGGTGTCACGCCAGATCTCCTCAGCGGTGGTCTCGCGGTGCACCCTCGCGTTGGCCTCGTTGGCGAACTGGCGGGCCAGCACCCCACCGCGCTCGGCGACGATCTCGTTGGCCTTGTTGACGGCGCCCTTCATGCCCTCGGAGCCGGGGGTCAGGATGAGCTCAGCGCCGAACGCCTTCAGCAGGCTCTTGCGCTCGGTCGACATCGTCTCCGGCATGGCGAGGACGACCTTGTAGCCCTTGGCCGCGCCGACCATGGCCAGCGCGATCCCGGTGTTGCCGGACGTCGCTTCGACGATCGTCCCGCCCGGCTTGAGTTCGCCCGACTCCTCAGCCGCCTTGATGATCGCGGCGCCGATGCGGTCCTTGACCGAGGCGGCGGGATTGCTGAACTCCAGCTTCGCGGCGACGGTCACGTCGGGGGCGTCGATGATGCGGTTGATCTTGACCAGCGGTGTGTTGCCGATGGCCTCGGTGACGTCGTTCAGGATGGGCATGCGCGGTTCGCCTTCGTGTGTTCGGATGCTTACGGGCGATAACGCATAGCTTGTTATGCCCATTCCAACGTCAGGTTATACACCGGCGTCCTCCAGTCGCCACTTCGTGACACTTTCCGAGACGCCGAGGAATGAGCCGCGACGACGGGCCGGCACCCGTGTCGCAAACGAGACGGCGTCCGACGCACGTCCTGATCAACAACATGGAAGATTAACCCTGTCAGGGCAGGGTCAATCTTCCACCTTGTCAGCCACTGATTACTCAGCAGTAACCGTCGTTAGGATTGCGCCCATGACAGCGCTGCAGATCATCGCCGCCTTCCTGGCCCTCGCCATCAGCATCGTCGGCGTCGCACTATTGGTCCGCGCCAGCCGCCAACTGATCGCCACCTTCAAGGTCGGCCAGTCCGCCGACCGCGGCGACAACAAGGGCGCGCGCACGATGACGCTACTGCGCGAGGTGCTCGGCCACACCCGGATGTCGCGGTTGCCGGTGGTCGCGATCGCGCACTGGTTCACGATGGTGAGCTTCGGCGTCCTCTTCCTGACGCTGGTCAACGCCTACGGGCAGCTGTTCGACCCGACCTTTGCGTTGCCGCTCATCGGCCACTTCTTCCCCTACGAGTGGCTCACCGAACTGCTGGCCTGGACCGGCCTGTTCGGCATCAGCTACCTGATCTGGAACCGTCGCAAGCTGCACCCCGGACGATCCGCCGGTCCGGACGGTCGCAAGTCGCGCTTCTTCGGCTCCACCTTCTGGCAGGCCTACTACGTCGAGCTCACGATCCTCGGCGTCACGATGTGCATCCTGACGCTGCGCGCGCTGGAGTACGCGCAGATGAAGGTGACCGGCAACGACCACGCCAGCCTGCTGCACTTCCCGCTCACCGCCTGGATGGGCAACTGGTGGGCCAACATGGACAACGCGGGGCTCAAGCAGTTCATCGTCGTCATCGCCGCGCTGAAGATCATCATCTCGATGGCGTGGATGATCACGATCTCGCTCAACATCACCATGGGTGTCGCGTGGCACCGCTTCCTGGCCTTCTTCAACATCTTCTTCAAGCGCAACGCCGACGGTCGTACGGCCCTGGGCGCGCTGGAGCCGATGATCGTGAACGGCAAGCCGCTCACCCCTGAGTCGATGGAAGAGCTCGAAGGCGATGAGGTGCTCGGCGTCGGCAAGGTCGACGACTTCACCTGGAAGGGTCTGCTCGACTTCTCCACCTGCACCGAGTGCGGACGCTGCCAGAGCCAGTGCCCGGCCTGGAACACCGAGAAGCCGCTGTCGCCCAAGCTGCTCATGATGACGCTGCGTGACAACGCGCACGCCAACGCACCGTTCATGAAGGCGGCCGAGGCCGCGACGGCTGAGTCTGGCGAGTCTGTTCCGCTGATCGGCCAGACCGGCTACGACCTCGACCACCCGCTCACCGCGTACAACCCGCATGGTCCGGACGCCGTCATCGACGAGGATGTGCTGTGGAGTTGCACCACCTGTGGTGCGTGCGTCGAGCAGTGCCCGGTCGACATCGAGCACGTCGACCACATCGTCGACATGCGCCGCTACCAGACGCTCATCGAGTCGGCCTTCCCCAGTGAGCTCGGCGGACTCTTCAAGAACATGGAGAACAAGGGCAACCCGTGGGGCATGGCTCCGCGCGCCCGCCTCGACTGGGCCAAGGATCTCCCCTTCGAGGTCAAGGTCTACGGGCAGGACGTCGAGTCGCTGGCCGAGGTCGACTACCTGTTCTGGGTCGGTTGCGCCGGCGCCTACGAAGACCGCGCGAAGAAGACCACCCGCGCGGTGGCCGAACTGCTCGACCTCGCCGGGGTCAACTTCGCCGTGCTCGGCGATGGCGAGACCTGCACCGGCGACTCGGCTCGCCGGGCCGGCAACGAGATGCTTTTCCAGGCCTTGGCCCAGCAGAACGTCGAGACCCTCAACGAGGCAGGTGCCTCCAAGATCGTGGTCACCTGCGCGCACTGCTTCAACACCATCAAGAACGAGTACCCGCAGGTCGGCGGCAACTACGAGGTGGTGCACCACACCCAGCTGCTCAACCGCCTGGTGCGCGACAAGCTGCTGACCCCGGTGACCCGCCCGGGCGAGACGCCGACGTCCTCGGGCGCTGCATCCACCGGTCGCTCGGTGACCTACCACGACCCGTGCTACCTGGGCCGTCACAACAACGTGTACGCCCCGCCGCGCGAACTCATCGGTTCGCTGCCGGGAGTGGAGTACAAGGAGATGGAACGCAGCGGCATGACCTCCTTCTGCTGCGGCGCCGGTGGTGCCCGCATGTGGATGGAGGAGAAGCTGGGTTCGCGCATCAACCTGAACCGCACCCAGGAGGCCGTCGCGACAGGCGCCGACCGCATCGCCATCGGCTGCCCGTTCTGCCGCGTCATGCTCACCGACGGCCTGACCGCCGAGCAGTCCAACGGCAACGCCCGCGAGGACGTCGAGGTGGTCGATGTGGCCAACATGCTGCTGGCTGCAGTGAAGACGGCAGACTGAACCGAGCGCATCAGGAGGGCCACCGGTTTCGGTGGCCCTCCTTGTTCATCCACAGGTGCGACGTCGAGCACGGTTGTGCACAGGGCTTTCGGTGACCCTTCAGGACGACCGGCCGACTCCGTAGCTTCCTTGCCATGAGTGATGCCTCCGAGATCAGGGACGTGGCCCGCCGGGTGCGCGGCATCGCGGCCGATCTGCGCAGCACCACCCGCACGGTCGGCGGGGCGCACGGCGTGGCCTGGCAGAGCGTCGGCGCCGCTCAGTACCGAAAACGACTCAGCACCAACGCGGCCCGCATCAATGCCCTCGCCCGCGACGTCGACTCACTGGCCGCCTCGCTCGAGGCATACGCCCGCGCGGTCGAGCGGCGCACCTCGGTGCTCGGTAAGGCCATCACGGGCACCGTCGAAACGATGCGGGAACTGGTGTGAGCGGCGAGCCGGAGCGCACCGGCGGCTCACATTCCACGGTCGCCGATCTGGCCGACATGCACTCGACCGCCGGTGTGCTCGACCGCGCCGGCAACGACGTCCGCGGCGCTGGAGGAAGGCTGATCACAGCCCTGCTGCGCCTACCGGCCACGGCGGTACCGCTGGCTCCCTTGCGCGCTGCCGATATCGCCGCCGACGAATTCCGTCTCGTTCACGGGCTGCAGGGCCTGGCGGCGACCGGTCTCGACCTGGAGGTGATCGCGCGGTCACTGCGCTTCAGCGCATCGGCCTACGCAGGCGCCGACGCCACCGCCGATGCACTGATGCGATCAGTGCAGGTGGCCATTGCACTCCCCCGGATGACGGCTGCCCTGTGCTCCGCCGCCGCTTGGTCTGCTGCCGCGACAGTGCCGTTGCCGTCGCAGTACGACTGGGCACGCGATGCCGCTATGCCTGAGCGCATCCGCGACAAGTCGCCCGATCAAGCCTTCGTGGCACACCTCAAGCATCGCCTCATCGCCTCACCCGGCCTCACCGAGGACGCGCTCATCACCGTCCGCCTGCTCGCGGGTGACTCTCTCGCCGAGGTCATGGCACCGGGCACGCTGGAGAGAAGGGCAGCAGGGACGACCGCCACGGCTCGCGTACTGCGCCTCCTGCGAGACGACCACCCGCTGACGGTGCGCACGGCGCCGCCGATCCCTCACTCCCAACGTCCACCGCGCGATGTCGGGGACGTCTTCGACAGCGTGGGCAGTATCGAGAGCGAGAAGGCGAGCGCCGGCAACACCGCCTCCCGCATCCGGGTGCGCCATGTGACGTCGGCGTCCGGTGAGGGTGCGTGGATCGTGGAGGTGCCCGGCACCCAGGATTGGTCGGCTACGCAGCCCTCCAATCCCAGTGATGCCGCTGCCAACCTCGCTGCCGTCGCAGGGCTGCCCAGCACGCTCTACCCGGCGATCGAGAAGGCGCTCCAAACCTCGATGGCCAAGGCGGGGGTGAAGCCGGGCAGCGAGCCGGTGATGCTGGCCGGTCACAGCCAGGGCGGCATCGTGGCCACCCGGTTGGCGCAGGATCGCCGTTTCCGCACGACCTTCCGCGTCACCCATGTCGCGACCGCCGGTTCACCGGTCTCCCACATCCGCGTGCCGGCGTCGGTGCAGACCCTCGACCTCGCTCACAAGGCCGACCCGGTGCCGCGCCTCGACCACCAGAAGCCGCCGGACGTCCGCCATCGGTATGGCATCACCGGCGACCCGGTGGCCAGGCCGGAAGACAAGACCGACCCGATCGCGGTGCACGGCGCCGATCGCTACGCCGAATCGGCCCGCATTTGGGCTCCCGCCCACAGCACCGACCCCGACGTCCGCGCCTTCTACGACAGCGCGTTCTTCGGTGGCGACACCGGCACGGTGGACGACTACCACCTGCAGCGCAAGCCGCCCGATGTGGTCGCCAAGGTGCCGAACCGATGACGGCTGCACGGGCGACGCCTGCTCGGGAAATCACCGACGGGCCGGCGTCGCACTCGGCGACACCGACCCGTCGGTCGATCAAGTCAGTCAGTCTCAGGTGAGGCGACGCCCCAGCACGAAGGCCAGACCAGCGAACAGCGACAGCGCTGCCCCGCCGCCGAGCAGCAGACGGCCGTTGTCGTTCGACGGCGGCTGACCACCGTCAGTGACGACCGGCGGGCCGGTGACGGTGCCGGTGGGCTTCGTCGTCGGCGTCGTGGTCGACGTGGTCGTCGGCTTGGTGGTCGTGCTCGTGGTCGGAGTGCTCGTTGGCTCGACGGTGGCGGTCGGAGGAGCCGTGGGCGTGCAGCTGCCGGTGGTGTCGCTCGGCACGAACGGGTCCTTCGACACGAGCGTCCTCTTGTTCTCCGTGTCGACCAGGTAGATGCCGACGCCCGTCCGTCCGGTGGCGTAGAGGCCGGAGAACTCCATCACCACGGTCGGCTTGACGGTCTGACCGACAGTCACCCACAGGTCGTACGACGCCTTCATGACGCCGTCGTCCCAGAGCTGGTACTGCACGTGGTCCTTGCCGCCCTTGTCGTTCGTCACACCGCGAACGCTGGCGGTCACCTTGGCCGTGGTCTTCTGGCAGTCCTTGCTCACCACCTGAGTGGCCGACACCAACGGCGTGCCGACGACAGTCGCTGCGCTGGCAGCCCCCATGCCGACACCGACAAGGCCCGCCGACAATGCGCCGACGGAGGCCAAACGAGTAACTTTCCGCATCACAAATCCCCAACTGCTGCGAATGAACGACCCGGGTCCCCGCCCGGATCCTCATCCAAGCTAGCCGTCAAACGGGAACAATGGCAGACCTGCAGGCGTTTATTTTCAACCCGGCGGTAACTTCGGGCGGCCGGAAGGCACCCGAATCAGGTCTGCGCGCCCTCGAACTGCGAGGTGTAGAGGTCGCGATAGACACCGCCGCGTGCCAAGAGCTCGTCGTGGTTGCTCTGTTCGACGATGCGCCCGGCGTCCATCACCAGGATCAGGTCGGCGTCGCGGATCGTCGAGAGCCGGTGTGCGATCACGAAGCTGGTGCGACCAGCCCGCAACGCAGCCATCGCCTGCTGCACCAGCACCTCGGTGCGGGTGTCGACCGAGGAGGTCGCCTCGTCGAGGATCAGCAGCGCGGGATCAGCGACAAAGGCGCGTGCGATAGTGATGAGCTGACGCTCGCCGACCGAGACGCTGCCGCCGTCCTCCTCGATCACGGTGTCGTAGCCGTCGGGCAAGGAGTGTACGAAGCGGTCGACATAGGTGGCCCGAGCCGCAGCGGTGACCTCCTCCTCCGTGGCGTCGAGGTTGCCGTAGGCGATGTTGGCGCCGATCGTGCCGTGGAAGAGCCAGGTGTCCTGCAGCACCATGCCGATCCGGGAGCGAAGTTCGGCGCGAGGCACCTCGCGAATATCCATGCCGTCCAACAAAATCCGGCCCGAGTCGACGTCGTAGAAACGCATCAGCAGGTTGACCAAGGTGGTCTTGCCCGCCCCGGTCGGCCCGACGATCGCGACGGTCTGGCCCGGCTGCACCGTGAGGTCGAGGTGTTCGATGAGCGGCTCGTCACCGTAGGAGAAGCTGACGTCCTGGAAGGTCACGGCGCCCGGACCAGTGGACAGGGCGCCTTCGCCGTCGGGCGACTCCGTGGGTGCGTCGAGCACCTCGAAGACCCGCTCGGCGCTGGCCACACCCGACTGCAAGAGGTTGACCATCGAGGCCAACTGCGTGAGCGGTTGAGTGAACTGCCGGGAGTACTGCACGAAGGCCGTCACCTGGCCGAGCGACATACCACCGTTCGCCACCTGGACGCCGCCGATGACGCACACGATGACGTACTGCAGGTTGCCGACGAACATCATGATCGGCATCACCAGCCCACTGATGAACTGCGCTTTCCAGCTCACCTGGGTCAGCTCGTCGTTGGCCTCGGCGAACCTCGCCTGGGTCTGCGGACCCCGACCGAACACCTTCACCAGCTCGTGCGCCGAGTAGGTCTCCTCGATCTGTGCGTTGAGTTCGCCGGTGCGCTTCCATTGGTCGACGAAGAGCCCCTGCGAGCGTTTCATCACCCGACCGGTCACCGCGAGCACGACGGGGATGGCGAGCAGTGCCACCAGCGTCAGCCACCAGGAGATCGACAGCATCATCACCAGCACGCCGATGACGGTGAGCCCGTTGACCAGCAGTTGGCTGATGGTCTGTTGCATCGACTGGCCGACGTTGTCGATGTCATTCGTCACCCGCGAGAGCAGTTCACCGCGCGGCTGACCGTCGAGATAGGCCAGCGGCAACCGGTTGATCTTCTGCTCCACCTCGTCGCGCAGCCGCTGCACGGTGCGCTGCACGATGCGGGCCAGGATGAAACCCTGCACGAGCTGGGCCAGCGCCGAACCGGCGTAGAGCGCGATGACGATGAGCAGGATGCGACCGACCCCGTCGAAGTCGATCGGCCGCTGCGCGAGTACGCCGTCGAAGATCTTGTCGACGGCCCCGCCCAGGACGCGCGGCGCAACGACCGACAGTGCGACCGACACCACCGTGAGCGCGAGGACGAGCACCAGTGCGGCCCGGAAGGGTCGTAGCCGGCCGAGCAACCGGCGTCCAGAGCCCTTGAAGTCCATCGTCTTCTCCGCCGCACCGATGCCCATGCCGGGGCCGTGCTGGCGGCGCATCGGGCCACGGGCCTGCGCGCTCATGCCACACCCTCCATCTGCTGGGAGGCGACGATCTCCTGGTACTCCTGGCAGGTGCGAAGCAGTTCGTCATGGGTGCCGAGTCCGACGATCCGGCCGTCCTCGAGCACCACGATCTGGTCAGCGTCGCGGATCGTCGAAACCCGTTGCGCCACCACGAAAACCGTGGCATCGGCGACGTGCGGCGCGAGCGCGGTGCGCAGCGCCCGGTCGGTGCGCAGATCGAGCGCGGAGAAGCTGTCATCGAAGAGGTAGATGGTGGCGCGGCTGACCAGGGCTCGCGCGATGCACAGTCGCTGGCGCTGACCGCCGGAGAAGTTGGTGCCGCCCTGGCTGACCTCGGCGTCCAGCCCGCCCTCCAATGCCTCGACGAAGTCGGCGGCTTGCGCAATGCGCAACGCCTCCCAGAGTTGCTCGTCAGTCGCGTCCGGATCGCCATATCGCAGGTTGGAGGCGATCGTGCCTGTGAACAGATACGACTTCTGCGGCACGATGCCGATGCGTCCCCACAGCAGCTGCGGCTCGAGGTCGCGCACGTCCACCCCGTCGACCAGCACCCGGCCGGACGTGGCGTCGAAGAGTCGGGCGATCAGCGACAGCAGAGTCGACTTGCCGGAGCCGGTCGCACCGATGACGGCAACGGTCTGACCGGGGCGCGCCTGCAACGAGATGCCTTGCAGCACAGGCACGTCGGCGCCCGGGTAACACATCGAGACATCTTCGAGGTCGACCCATCCGCGGATCTGCTCGGGCCGGCGCGGGTCGGCAGGTGGCTCGACCGACGGCCCGGTGGAGAGCACCTCGCTGATGCGTTCGGCGGAGACCGCGGCGCGCGGAATCATCATCACCATGAAGGTGGCCATCATGACCGCCATGAGGATCTGCATCAGGTAGGTCATGTAGGCGGTCACCGCACCGATCTGCAGGGTGCCCTCCTGCACCTGGTGGCCACCGAACCACCAGACGGCGGTGGTCGAGAGGTTCATGACCATGAACACGATCGGGAAGAGCGACATCATCAGTCGAGCGGTGTGCACCAGCATGTCGCTGAGGTCTCGGTTGGCCTTCTCGAACCGCTGTTGCTCGTAGGGCTCACGGGTGAACGCCCGCACCACGCGGACGCCGGAGAGGTGCTCACGCAGGATGCGGTTGACCTCGTCCAGCCGGGTCTGGACGGCGCGGAAGCCCGGCACGAGCCGCCGCACGATCAGGCCGATCGCCACGCCCAGGACGATCACCGAGACGACGATCAACCACGAAAGTGACACCGATTCGCGCAGCGCCATGATCACGCCACCGATCATCATGATCGGAGCCATCACCATGAGCACCGCCGACATCAGCACCAGCATCTGCACCTGCTGGACGTCGTTGGTGGTGCGGGTGATGAGTGAAGGCGCTCCGAACTGGCCGACCTCGCGGGCCGAGAAGCGTCCGACCTGGGCGAACAGGCCAGCTCGGGTGTCGCGTCCGAAGTACATCGCGAGCTTCGCGGCCACGAAGGCTGCGCCCACGGCAGCGAGCACCTGCAGAAAAGAGACCAGCAACATCCAGCCACCGGTGCGCCAGATGTAGCCGATGTCGCCGGTGGTGACGCCGCGGTCGATGAGGCTGGCGTTGAGCGAAGGGAGGTAGAGCGAGGTGATGACGCTGCACAGTTGCAGCACCACCAAGGCAGCGGTCAGCTGCGGATACCGCCGCAGATGGCTGACGATGAGTCGGGTGAGCACCCGCTCACTGTGTCAGGCCAAGCCCTCGCTGCGCAGGAAGGTTGACGCAACAGACTTCGCGTCCTTCTTGTCGACCACCACTTCCTTGAGCATCTCGGCCAACTTCGGGGTGGTGAGCTTGGCCGAGACCGCGTTGAGCGTCACTTGCACCTTGGGGGTGGCAGCCGATCGCGCCACCAGCGGCACCACCTGGTCGGAGCCGAACAAGAACTTGTCGTCCTTGAGGGTGACGAACTTGTTGACGGTGATCGCCGGGTCGGTGGAGAAGATGTTGGCCGCTTGTGCCTGACCGTTCTTCAACGCGTCGACGATGGCTGGAGTGGAGTCGAGCGCACGGAACGACTTGGGCGTGAAGTTGTAGGTCTTCTTCAGCCCGGGCAGCCCCTGGGCGCGCCCCTGGAACTCCGACGGCGCGGCGATCGTCACGTTCTGGGCCTGCTTGGCCAGGTCGGAGATCGTCTTCAGCTTCCACTTGTCCGCGGTCGCTTTGGTGACCACGAGCGCGTTGGAGTCTTCGGCCACGGACGGGCGCAGCGCCAATTGCGAACAGGGCAGCGTGGTCAGCAGCGCCGCGTAGACCTCGTCCGGTTGTTTCACCGTCGCCGTCTTGTCGAGGTAGTTGAGCAACGAGCCGGTGTACTCGGGCACGATCTGCACCGAGCCGTCCTGAATCGCCTTGAGGTAGGCCTCCCGGGCGCCAATAGGGTCGGTGGTACTCACCTTGATGCCCTTGGCGCGCAGGGCGCCGGCGTAGATCTCGGCGAGCAAGCCGGACTCCGGGAAGTTGGCCGAGCCGATCTTGATCGCACCTTCCTTGGGCTTGTCGGTGGAGCAGGCTCCGCCGTCGCCACCCTGCTGCAGCGGATCGTTGGACAGGCCGCAACCGGCCAACGTCATCGCCAGCGCTGCCACCACGGCGGTGCGTCGCGCAACGGTGTGTTTCATCGGGCACTCCCTGTGGCTTGCAGAACCTTGCGTTGGGTACGCGCCGAACGTCGGGTGCGACCGGTGAGACCCGGCGAGACGACCCGGCGTTGCACGAGCGCGAAGATCAGATCGATGAGTAGTGCGAGTGCGGCCACCAGCAACGAACCGCCGACCATCACCTCGTACTGCTGCTGCGCGAGGCCGTCGATGAGGTAGCGGCCGAGCCCGCCCAGGCCCACCGACGCGGCGATCGTCGCCGTGGCGATCACCTGCAGCGTCGCGCTGCGGACGCCGGAGAAGATCAGCGGCAGCGCGTTGGGCAGTTCGACCCGGGAGAACACCTGGCCGCCGGTCATTCCCATGCCCTTTGCTGCGTCCCGGGCCGCGGGGTCGACCTCGCTCACCCCGGCGTGTGCACCGGCCAGGATCGGTGGAATCGCCAGCAGCACCAACACGAAGATGGACGGCGCGGTGAACGCGAGGTCACCCGACAGTCGGGGCGCAGCCCACGCCGCGGCGACGAAGAGCAGACCGAGTGAGGGGATGGCGCGGGCGGCGTTGGCGGCCGCGATGAGCCACTTCATCCGTCCGGTGTGCGCGATCCACGTGCCGAGCGGAATGCCGATGGCGGCAGCGATGAGCACGGTAATGAGGCTGTAGACGACGTGCTCCTGCAGCCGGTTGAGGATGCCGGTCTCACCTGCCCAGGTGGCGCCGTCGGTGAACCACTGCCAGACCTTCTGCGGAATCACTTGGTCACCACCTTGCGCCACGGCGTGAGCATTCGGGCGACCATCTGGATCACCAGGTCGAAGATCAACGCCAGCACCAGACACGCAACGATGCCCACCCAGATCTCGGTGGAGTAGTCGAGCTGCCGGCCGTGCGTCAGGTAGTAGCCCAGCTGCGAGACACCGATCAGCGAGGCGACGCTCACGATGCTGACATTGCTCACGGCTGCCACGCGCAGACCGGACGCGATCACCGGCACCGCCAGCGGAAGCTGCACCTTCAGCAGCCGCTGCAGCGGCTTCATGCCCATGGCGGTGGCCGAGGCGGTGACGCTGCTCGGCACGGCGTCCAGCCCGTCAGCGACAGTGCGCACCAGGAGCGCGAGGGTGTAGACCGTCATCGCGGCGATGACATTCCAGGGCGAGAGGATGCCGGTGCCGAGGAAGAGCGGCATGATGATGAAGAGCGCCAGCGACGGGATCGTGTAGAGCAGCCCCGATCCGGCCACCATCACATTGCGCCAGCGCGGACGGCTGACCGCGAGCCACCCCAGCGGCAACGCGAGCACCAGGCCGAAGATCAACGGCAACCCCGCGAGGAGCGTGTGCTGCCACGCCCGCTGGAGGATGTCGGACCAATTGTCCTGGACGAAGTTCACGAATCGCCTTCTGGTGCAACATCTTCGGGGTCGACCTCGACCCGGTCGGTGCTTTCGATCGCGCGCAGCACATCGGGCGCGCGCACCGTGCCGAGCAGAAGGCCGTCGTCATCGACGATCACTCCGCGCCGACTGGGTGAGGAGAGCGCGGCGTCCAGGCTGGCACGCAGCGGCCCACGCAACTTCGCGACGGTGCCACCGCGATGCAGCATGGACGACTCGATGGGCGCCTCCACCCGCTTGGGCTCCACCCAACCTGCCGGACGTCCCTCGTCCAGCACCAGCAGCCACCGGTCGCTGGTGGCGCTGCGCACTTCGTCGACGCCGGCGCCGAGCTCAACGGTGGGCTCCTTGGCCAGCGGGAACTTCGGCGACTCCTGGAACGACAACGCCCGGTAGCCGCGATCGCGACCCACGAACCCTGCCACGAAGTCGTCGATCGGGTGGGCCAGCAGGTATTCGGGCGTCGCCACCTGCGCGAGGTGACCACCGACCCGCATCACGGCCACCTGGTTGCCGAGCTTCATCGCCTCATCGATGTCGTGGGTGACGAAGACGATCGTCTTGCCGAGTTCGTCCTGGATCTTCAGGAACTCGTCCTGCAACTGGTCGCGCACCATCGGGTCGACGGCGCTGAAGGGTTCGTCCATCAGCATGACCGGCGGATCGGCAGCCAGCGCGCGGGCCACGCCGACCCGCTGCTGCTGCCCACCAGAGAGCTGCGCCGGGTAGCGGTCGAGGTACTTCTCCGGCAGTCCGACGAGGTCGAGCACTTCGCGGCTGCGCTCGGCGATGCGCCTCTTGTCCCAGCCGAGCAGTTTGGGAACGGTGCCGACGTTCTCCACCACCGTCTGGTGCGGGAAGAGTCCGCCGTGCTGGATGACGTAGCCGATGCCGCGGCGCAACTCCGGAGCCGAGATGTCGTCGATGTTCTTGTCATCGATCGTGATCGTGCCGGAGGTGAGCTCGATCATCCGGTTGATCATGCGCAGCGTGGTGGTCTTGCCGCAGCCGGAAGGACCCACCAAACAGGTGATCTGGCCGGTAGGGCACTCAAGGTTGAGGTGATCGACCGCGATGGTCTCGCCATAAGACTTCACGACCTCGTCGAATCGGATCATTTGATCAACGTACGCGCTGACACCGACGACCGGCCGCCTACGCGACGCCGACTTCGACACATGTGCGCAGTGCCACACCTGCGGGTGGGGTCAGCTCCAGGGTTGGATCGCCGGACTGTCGACCAGATAACGCTGCAGGAAAGCCCCCACCTGGCACTGCCAGCGCGATGGACGCAGTAGCAGTGAGTGCCATCCGAGCACCGAGAGATAGATCGCCGTGCCCCCGTCGGCCCGCACCCGACGCACCAGGTCGGCGGACGCGTCTGGACTGGTCTCGGTGTCCGCCCGTCCATGCACGATCATCAGCGGCGTCCCACGGAATCGACGCTCGTCGTAGCCGTCTGCCAACCACGGCGCGAGTCCGACGGCAGCGCCGAAGTCGTGGTTGCGAACGAGTTCGAAGACAGCCCGGCCGCCCATGGAATGGCCGACCACTGCGATCGGCAGCCCTGGATAGACCTGACGCAAGCGCATCAGCGCCCACTCGGCGTCCGCAACGGGCGACATGATGCGCTCGTTCCAACCACTGACGGCATTGATCAACCGAGCAAAACCGAGATCCGGTTGTTGCTCCTGCAGGTTGCCGGCCATCACTCGCACGGCGAACGCAGCCACATCCCACCTGCCCACGGGCTCGACACCCTCGACATCGCCGCCGTGCAGCATGAGCACGATCGCCTTCGGCTCGGCGACCGAGGGGAAGACCAGCCTGGGGCGGGCCGGGCCGCTCCCCGGGCCGACCTCGACCCGCTGCACTACACCTGCGTGCGCTGGAAGTTCTTGTACGACCGGCTCGCGGTCGGGCCGCGCTGGCCCTGGTAGTGCGAGCCGTACTTCTCACTGCCATAAGGATTTTCGGCCGGCGAGCTGAGCTGGAAGAAGCACAGCTGACCGATCTTCATCCCCGGCCACAGCTTGATCGGCAAGGTGGCGACATTCGACAGTTCGAGCGTGACGTGCCCGCTGAAACCAGGGTCAACGAAACCGGCGGTGGCGTGCGTGAGCAGGCCCAGCCGTCCCAGGCTCGACTTTCCCTCGACGCGGGCGGCGACGTCGTCAGGCAGCGTCACGGTCTCGTAGGTCGACCCAAGCACGAACTCCCCCGGGTGCAGGATGAATGCCTCGTTCGGGTCGTGCTCGACCAGGCGGGTCAGCTCGTCCTGTTCCTCGCTGGGGTCGATGAACGGGTACTTGTGGTTGTCGAACAACCGGAAGAACTTGTCGAGGCGGATGTCGATGCTCGAGGGCTGGATCATGCCCGCGTCCCACGGGTCGAGGACGACGCGGCCGGCGTCGATCTGGGCCAGGATGTCGCGATCAGAAAGCAGCACGGGCCCAACCTAGCGACATCGGCTGCAGCCACACCCACATGTCGCACGACGCGGTGTCGCAACTCGGCAGGTTTCGACGCCTCACTCGTCCCTCGCGGGGCCCGACCAGTGGCTGATCAAACAACGAATCCCACTGCCGCACAGTGGGATTCGCATTCGGAGCGAGCGACGAGAATCGAACTCGCGTATTCAGCTTGGGAAGCTGATGTTCTACCATTGAACTACGCTCGCGGGCTTACGACTGAGGATTCTAACCCTCGCTCGCGATCCCTCCCGCATGTGCTCGCGGCTGCCCGCCTGTCGGTGGCCGCAGTCGCCTAGGTTTGGCCCATGACCCGCAGCGTCTACGTCACGTCCGCAGAAGGCCAGTCCGGTAAATCGACCGTCGCCCTCGGGCTCCTGCAGTCGTTGGTCGCCGAAACCGGTTCGGTCGGAGTCTTCCGGCCGATCACCGCGAGCAAGTCGCGCCGAGACCCGATCGTCGAACTGATGATCCAGCACGCGGCGGCAGACCAGGATTACGACAGCGCGATCGGGGTCGCCTACGACCAGGTGCACGGCCACGAGGACGACGCCCTCAGCCTCATCGTCGAGCGCTTCCACGCGATGGCCGACCGCTACGACTTCGTCCTCGTCGTCGGCTCCGACTTCACCGACATCACCACCGGGCGCGAGGCAGCCTTCAACGCCGAGGTCGCGGTCAACCTCGGCTCCCCCGTCGTGCTGGTCGTGCCCGGCTTCGGGCGCAGCGCGAACGAGGTAACCACCGCGGTGACCCTCGCCCTCACCGAACTCAACGGGCATCACGCGCACCCGGTGGCGCTCGTGGTCAACCGCGCCAAGCCCGACATCCTCCACGAAATCCGGACGACGGTGACGGCCGCCACCGACCTGCCCCTGCTCGGCGTCGTCCCCGAAGTGCCGCTGCTGCGCTCACCCACAGTTGCCGACGTCATGAACGCCTGCGACGGCAGCTTGGTGCACGGCAACCAGGAGTGGTTGGGTCGCGAGGTGCGGGGATTCATCGTGGCCGCGATGTCGATGCCGAATGTGCTGCAACGGCTGGTCGACGACGCCACGGTCATCGCGCCGGGAGACCGCTACGACATCCTTCCCGGGCTCGTCCTGGCACATCAGTCAGGCACCTTCCCTGCCTTGAGTTCGATCGTCCTGACCGGTGGATACCAGCCGCCGGAGTCGGTGGTGCGTCTTATCGACGGCGCGCGTCTCGAACTGCCGATCATCGTGACCGAGCGCGACACCTTCGACACCGCCAACCGGGTCGGCCAGGTGCGCGGCGGCCTCGGCCCGCAGGCGCGCACCAAGGTGCAGGCCTCGCTGCGCACCTTCGCCGAACATGTTGACACCGCGGCGCTGCTCGACAAGGTCAAGCTCGGCGGCTCCCCCGTCGTGACGCCGATGATGTTCGGCCACCGCCTTCTCGAACGAGCCCGAGCCGATCGCCGGCGCATCGTGCTGCCGGAGGGCCACGACCCGCGCATCCTGCTCGCCGCCGACAACGTGCTGCGTCGTGGCGTGGCCGACCTGACGATCCTCGGCGATGGCAAGGAGATCCAGGCGATCGCGTCGTCCGTCGGTGCGGATGTGACTGCGGCACAGATCATTTCGCCCACCGACCCAGAACTGGTGGCGAAGTTCGCCGAGACCTACACCGAGTTGCGCAAGCACAAGGGCATGACGCTGGAGCAGGCCCGCGAGATCGTCACCGACGTCTCCTATTTCGGCACGATGATGGTGCACCTCGGCCTGGCCGACGGGATGGTCTCCGGCGCGGCACACACCACCGCCGACACGATCCGGCCTTCGTTCGAGATCATCAAGACCCAGCCCGGCGTGAAAGTCGTCTCGTCGGTCTTCCTGATGTTGCTGGCCGACGAGGTGCTCGTCTACGGCGACTGCGCGATCAACACCGATCCCACCGCGGCCGAACTCGCCGACATCGCGATCTCCTCCTCGCGCACCGCCGAGCAGTTCGACATCGCGCCCCGGGTGGCGATGCTGTCGTACTCCACGGGTTCCTCCGGCGCAGGAGCCGACGTCGACAAGGTGCGCGAGGCCACTGCCCTCGTGCGCGAGCGTGCACCCGAACTTCTGGTGGAGGGCCCGATCCAGTACGACGCGGCCGTCGAGCCGTCGGTCGCCAAGTCGAAGATGCCCGATTCGCCGGTGGCCGGACAGGCGAGCGTGCTGATCTTCCCCGATCTCAATACGGGCAACAACACCTACAAGGCAGTGCAGCGCTCCGCCGGAGCAGTGGCGATCGGACCAGTGCTGCAGGGCCTCAACAAGGCGGTCAACGACCTCTCCCGTGGGGCGACCGTCGAGGACATCATCAACACCATCGCGATCACCGCGGTTCAGGCACAAGGGATCTCATGACCGAAGCACCCGTCCTCGTCATCAATGCCGGGTCGTCCTCGCTGAAGTACCAACTCCTCGACGCCGAAAACGGCGAGGCACTGGCCAAGGGGCTGGTCGAACGCATCGGTATGCCGGGGGCCAACATTCGGCACGAAGCCGGTGAGGTGGAGATCCGCCGCGAAGCTGACGTGCCCGACCACGCGGCTGCGATCCAACTGATGCGGCAACTGGCCGCCGAAGCCGGTCTCGATCTCGAACACACCCCCTTGCGCGCCGTGGGCCACAGGGTGGTGCACGGCGGTCGCAGCTTCATGCGTCCGACCGTTGTCGACGACCACGTGTTGGCCGAGGTCGAGCGGGTCAGCGTGCTGGCCCCGCTACACAATCCGGCTGCGCTGCAAGGCCTTCGGGCTGCGCTGGACGCCTTCCCCCAGACCCCGCATGTCGCAGTCTTCGACACCGCCTTCTTCGCCGAGTTGCCCGCTGCGTCGGCCACGTACGCTCTCGATACCGCCATCGCGAAGAAGCACGCGATCCGCCGGTACGGCTTCCACGGCACCTCCCACGAATACGTCTCTGCGGCAGCAGCCGGATTCCTGGACCAGCCGGATGCCAAGCTGATCGTCCTGCACCTCGGCAATGGCGCCTCGGTATCGGCCGTGGACGCCGGACGCCCCGTCGAGACTTCAATGGGCATGACCCCGTTAGAGGGGCTGGTGATGGGCACACGCACCGGCGACATCGACCCCGGCGTCGTGCTGCACCTACACCGGGTGGCCGGCCTATCGGTCGACGAGATCGACACCCTGCTCAACAAGAAGTCCGGCCTGCTCGGCCTGGCCGGCACCAACGACATGCGCGACCTCGTGGCTGCCGTCGAGGCCGGTGACGACGCCGCGAAGTTGGCTTTCGACGTCTACATCCATCGCCTGGTCAGCTACGTCGGTGCGTACGCGGCTCAGCTCGGCGGGGTCGATGCGATCATCTTCACCGCCGGCGTCGGCGAGAACGCTTCCGCCGTCCGGGCTGCCCTGGCCGCCAAGCTCGAACCGCTGCTCGGCACCAATCTCGACGAGACGCTCAACGAGCAGCGTTCAGCCCAGACGCGCGAGATCAGCACCCCGGACGCCCGCACCAAGCTGCTAGTCGTGCCCACCAACGAGGAATGGCAGATCGCCCGTCACGCCGTTGACGTCACCTGAGAGCCCTGAAAATCGGCGTGAGTTTGTGGGGTTTGTGCACGTTGCAAACCCCACAAACTCACGCCGATTCCAGTGCCGAACGGCGCACGGCGAGCTCGTACGACCGACGGGCGCGTTCCCGGAACGAGCTGGTCTGGCGGTACAGGTCGTCGCCGGTGACTCTGACGACGGTGTAGTTCTCCGACTCCAACTCGCCGGTTCGAGTGATGTCGCGTCGGAACTGCTTCAGATCAGTGCGATGCCCATCGCCTTCGTACTCGAAGATCAGTCGGACGTCCCGAAAAAGCAGATCCGGACGCGCGAGGAAAGTGCCGTCCTCACGCCACAGATCTACGTTGACCTCCGGCTCGGGAAGGCCGGCATGGTCGAGGACCAACCGCAGATCTGTCTCCGGAGGTGAAGCGACAGCGTCCCGAACGAGCGTCGCCGCCACGCGCAACTTCTCCACGCCGACACAGCCCTTCCACTTCACTGCGGCATCCCTCAACTGCGTGATCGAAACCGGCTCGAACCACGGGTGCCTCCCCACGTAGTCGGTGTTCGTACTCACCATGGCGTCCCCCACCCGCACCAATTCGTCGACGGAACACTCACGTGCAAGGACGCACCACGTGAGTAGCGGCCCCGTAACGCGCAGACCGTCCAACTGCACCTCATCGAACAGTCCAGGCTTGACCTCTCGCGTGGTGATGCCTCGCACGATGGTGCGCGTGCGGCTCTTGCGTAGTACGACGACCACCGACTCCGCACCTGTCATCCGGTGCGGAACGGGCAGACCCCAGACCGCAGCAGCGGACGCGCCGCCGAAGACATGCCCGTCCAGCAGTCGCGGTGCGTACGCGTGTACTGCTTCCAGCGCAGTTGTGGGAGCGGCTGCTGCTCGGATGCCTCGAAACGGCGAGGCCAAGTCGCGTCCGCGCAACCGATCGGTACTCAATCCGGCGCGGCGAGCGTCTGCGACAGCAAAGGGCTCTGAGGGGACGGGGATACGAGTTGCCATGCCACGACATGGTGGCGAACCAGTGCCGCGGGCGTTCTAGTTCTCCACAGCCCACCAAATCGGCGTGAGTTTGTGGGGTTCGTGCGCGTTACGAACCCCACAAACTCACGCCGATTTGGTGGCTTTGAGCGCAGCGATCGCCTCGACGGCCAGCAGGTAGCCGTGGGCTCCGAGTCCGGCGATGACACCGGTCGCGACGGCCGAGACGTACGAGTGGTGCCGGAACTCCTCGCGGGCGTGGATGTTCGACAGGTGCACTTCGACGACGGGGCAGTCGAGGATCTCCAGCGCGTCGCGGATGGCCACGGACGTATGGGTGTAGGCGGCCGGGTTGATCACGACGCCGGCGGCGGACGTCCGCGCCTCCTGGATCCAGGAGACCAGTTCGCCTTCGTAATTGCTCTGGCGGAAGTCGACGTCCATCCCGTGCTGCTCGGCGCGGGATCGCACCGCCTTCTCGATGTCGACCAGGGTGGTGCTGCCGTACTGCGCCGGGTCGCGGTGACCGAGCAGGTTGAGGTTCGGGCCGTTGAGCACCAGAAGCGTCGCGGTCATGGCCGAAGCTTACGAGCAGACCGATCAGACCGAGTGGATGGCGCCGTCGCCGACGACGCCCGCGTCGTCCTTGGTGACGCCGTTGACCTGCGGGCTGATGCGCCGCTCCAGGGCCAGCGCACTCCACGCCATTGCCGCGCAGCCGACCACCAGGATCGCGATGAACTGGACGTTCCACTCGTGCCGCAACAAGAAGCCGGCGGCGACCGGACCAGCCACCGCCCCCGCCTGGAACGCCCCTGAGGAGATCGCGTTGTAGCGACCGCGCAGGTGGTCGGGTGCGAGGTCGTTGGTGATCGCCGGGATGGTGGGCTGCATGAGCGTCTCGCCGAACCCGAAGAAGGCGTGGAAGAGCATCACCGCCGCCGTCGCGTAGGCGGTTGCCGGCATCACCCCGGCCGAACCCAGGAGCGTCCAGGCCAGTGCCCAGACGACCGCCATGATGAGTAGGACGCGGGTGCGACGGTGGCCGCTGATCCGCTTGAGCACCAGCATCTGGGCCCCGACGATCACTGCGGTGTTGACCGCGAAGGCCCATCCGATCGTCCGCGTGCTCACCTGCCCGACCTCGCGGGCGAACGCGGTGAACCCGGCCTCCATCTGCCCGTAGCCGATGAACGTCGCCAGGAAGGTGAGCACCAGAAGCCAGCGCATCGCTGGTTTGCGGATGATCGACAGGTACGAAACGCCTTGCGCTGCAACTTCTTCGGTGCGCTCCACCTGGGTGCGCACATGCCGCAGTGGGCCCATGAGCAGGCCGATCGGGATGAGCATCGCCAAGGCGTCCAGCACGTAGATGGTGGTGAACGTCATCGGCCGGTCAACGTCAACGTAGATGCCGGAGATGATTCCGCCGAGGCCGATGCCGAGGTTGACCAGCGCAAAACTGATGCCGAAATAGGTCTGCCGTGCCGGCCCTTGCACGATCGCGGCGATGAGCGAATTGAAAGACGGCCAGGTGATGCCCGCGACGCCGATGAGCGACATCGCCACGAAGAACATCGGGAGGCTGTCGGCGAAGGCCAACATCATCAGGCCAGCCAGGTTGCAGGCCGATCCCCAGATCGACACCAGGCGTGCGCCGAAGCGGTCGATCATCGCGCCACCCGGGCCGGTGACCAGCACGCCGACCACCGCAATCCACGCCATCAACGTGCCGGCCAGGTCGAGGGTGATGCCCTTGACCTCGTGCAGGTAGATGATCGTGAACGGCAAGGTGAGTCCGCGACCGAGCAACTGGATCGCCGTCGTCGAGAGCAGCCATTTGCCCTCACGCGGCAGCTGCGACCAGAACGAACGCAGGTCGGTGTGACCGGTGGCGGGGGCGGAACTCACCCGCGGAGTGTTCCAGTTGCGCGCCGGTTACGGCGAATCATTTGACCGCGCCCGACGGCGGTCGATGGCGCAGTAGAGCGCCGCGATGGCCATTCCGATCGCGAGGATCACGACGAGACGGATCGCCACGCCCACGTAGCCGAGGGTCGCGACGTCGGTGAAGTCGTAGGGATAGGCGTCGATCACCATGCCTCGGGAAAGCGTCCACACGATCCACACCATCGGGATGATCAACGCGTACGGCAGGAGGTTGAAGCGCAACCATCCGCGCGGGCCGTAGATCGCCCACGAACCGATCGCGAGCATCCCGACCATCAGGTGTTGCAGCGGGCTGGTGATCACCGACCAGCCCGACCAGGTGTCCTTGGCCGCGAGCAGCGCCCAGTAGACGACCGTGGTGATGGTGATCATCAGCAGGGCATCCAGCAGCAGCACCCGCTGCACGAGCGAATTGGCGTTCGGGCGTCGCGCCAGCAGCGTGAACGCGATCGCCACGACGATGTTCGACCACACGGTGAAATAGCTGAGCGTGTCGACCAGCCTCGACATCGCACCGGCAAAACCGCTCGGGTGCACCCCGAACAAGTGGCCGACGATGTCCTTGGGCGGGGCGAACGAGCCGGTCGCCGAGAGCACCGCGACCAGCACCACACCGACCCATGCGACGACAGCGGTCAGCAGATGCGCGCGACGCGCCCGGATATCAGCCATGCCGCGATCGTAGGTGGTCGGCGAGCCCGCCGACCCCGCTTCGACCGACCGTCCGCATTACCACACCCATTCCCGCCAAACACCACTGCATGTTGTGGGTGACAAGTCGCGCACGTCCCATATATGGTGGCTCACGCAGCTGGTTCGCCGGCGCGTCAAACGGTGGAAATCGCGGGTGCGCGTCGTCGAGGCAAGAGGGAATCCGGTGTGAGACCGGAACTGCCCCGCAGCGGTGAGTGCCGACGAAACCCGTCAACAGCACTGGGCAACAGCACGCCTGGGAAGCGACGAGGAGTAGGCGAACCGAGAGGTTCACAAGCACGAGTCCGAAGACCTGCCAGCGCACCGTTCGCGACCGCGGACGGTGGTCCGCAGCCTCGTGGGAGGGCTTCCGGGCGAGTCGGCAGCACCCTTTCGTCGGCGACCCCTTGCTCCCTGCGCGGCTTCGGGCCTTTGCCACGAGGGATGGAGCAAGCCCGTGACACTTCACGTCACCAAGCGCGACGGCACCAGCCAGCCGTACGACGCCGACCGCATCAATGCAGCGATCGAACGAGCCGCGCACGCACTCCCGGACGCCATGGCGATGACCATGCAGATCGCGTCCGAACTGGAGATCACGCTCTTCGACGGAATCACGACCCAGCAATTGGACGAGGCCGCGATCCAGGTGGCGGTGCAGAACGTCAAGGATCACCCCGACTTCGATGTCGTCGCCTCCCGCCTGCTGCGCAAGACCATCTACAAGCAGGTGCTCGGCGACTACGAGACCGACACCGAACTCGCCCTGCTGCACCAAGCGCGCTTCCCCGGCTACATCCGGGACGCCGTCGAATCAGGGTTGTTCGACCCCCGCCTGGGCACGAGCTTCCGCCTGGAGGAGCTCGCCGCTGCGCTCGACCCGAGCAAGGACGACGCGCTGCGCTACATCGGCGTCGTGACCATGCGAAACCGTTATTTGGCAATGGGATCCGACGGTCACCCGATCGAGGTGCCCGCCTACTTCTGGATGCGCGTGGCGATGGCGTTGTCGGTCAGCGAGGACGACCCCACCGCCGCCGCGACCGTCTTCTACCGCAAGATGGCCGACCTCGATTACCTGGCCGCGGGCTCGACGCTGGTCAACGCCGGCACCATGACCCCGCAACTGTCGAACTGCTTCGTGATGCAGATGGACGACGACATCGAGCACATCGCCAAGTCGATGCGCGATGTCATGTGGCTGACCAAGGGCACCGGCGGCATCGGCCTCAGCGTCACCAAGCTGCGCTCCGAGGGCAGCCCGATCCGCAGCAACAACACCGCCTCCACCGGCCCGATCCCGTTCATGCACACCATCGACTCGATCCTGCGGGCCGTGTCGCGCGGCGGCAAGAAGTTCGGGGCGCTGTGCTTCTACATGGAGAACTGGCACCTCGACTTCCCGCAGTTCCTCGACCTGCGCCAGCAGGCGGGCGACCCGTACCGGCGCACCCGCACCGCCAACACGGCCGTCTGGATCTCCGACGAGTTCATGAAGCGCGTTGCGGCAGATGCTAATTGGTATCTCTTCGACCCGCTCGAAACCCCGGATCTGGTCGAGTTGGTCGGGGACGAGTTCAGCCGCCGCTATGCGCAGTACGTCGCGGACGCCGAAGCCGGCCGACTGCGCAATTTCCGACGGGTGCGAGCCCGTGAGCAGTGGAAGTCGATGCTCATCTCGCTGCAGACGACGTCCCACCCGTGGCTCACCTGGAAGGACTCCATCAACCAGCGCGCACTCAACGACAACACCGGCACGATCCACCTCTCCAACCTGTGCACCGAGATCACGCTGCCGCAGGACCGCGACAACGTGTCGGTCTGCAACTTGGCTTCGATCAACCTGTCGCGACACCTGAACAACGGGGAATGGGACTGGGATCGCCTCGCGCAGAGCACCCGTTCGGCAGTGCGTCAGCTCGACAACCTCATCGATGTCACCCGATCGAGCGTGCCGGAGTCGGAGCACTCCAACGAGCAGAACCGTGCCGTCGGGCTTGGGCTCATGGGCTTCACCGATGTGGTCGAACGGCTCGGCCTGTCGTACGCCTCGCAGGAGGCCTACGACCTGATCGACCAACTCACCGAGTTCATCAGTTGGCACGCGATCGATGCGTCCGCCGACCTCGCCCGCGAACGCGGCAGCTACCCCAACTTCGCAGGCTCCGGCTGGAGTCGAGGGCTTGTGCCGATCGACACGATCGAGCAGATGGAGCGTCGACGCGGAGTGCCCGTCGAGGTCGACCGCACCACCCGCCTCGACTGGGATGCGTTGCGGCACAAGGTTGCCGGCGGCATGCGCAACGCTACCTTGATGGCGATCGCGCCCACCGCGTCCATCGGCCTGGTGGCCGGGACGACGCCCGGGCTCGACCCGCAGTTCAGCCAGGTCTTCTCCCGGGCCACCTCGTCCGGCAAGTTCCTGGAGGTCAACCGCAACCTCGTGCTCGCGCTGGAGGAGCGGGGCCTGTGGGAGAAGGTGCGCGAAGACTTGCTGCGCGCCCAGGGCGACCTTTCTCAGGTGGCCGACATCCCGGACGACCTGCGCCGTGTCTACGAGACTTCCTTCCAGCTCCCGCCGGAGGCGTATGTCAATGTCGCGGCTCGCGCGCAGAAGTGGATCGACCAGGCGATCAGCCGCAACATCTACCTCGCCTCGCGCGATGTCGGCGAGATGGCCGATCTCTACGAAACCGCGTGGCGCATGGGTCTGAAGACCACCTACTACCTGCACGTGAAGCCCCGGCACACCGCCGAGCAGTCGACCGTGGCGGTCAACAAGTCGACCGATTCCGGACGCGCCCGCGGTGGCTTCGGCTTCGGCAAACGCGCTGCGGCACAGCCGGATTCGCAGCTCGTTGCGGCCCCGGCAGCTGTCGCCGCCACCGCCGTCCTGGAGCCGGACGACGCGCTCGCGCTCGACGAACTACTGGACGAGGCACCCCTGGTGTGCCCGACCGACCCGCAGGCACTGCTCGAGTGCGAAGCCTGCCAGTAGACCTCTCCCCTCTCCACCTGAACAAGGACACAACTCATGACTGGACAGCCTCAGATGCTCGGCACCGGAATCTCAGATGGCTTGCTGCTCAAGCCGGTTCGCTACCAGTGGGCCTACGACCTCTACAACCAGGCGGTGGCCAACACGTGGTTCCCGCACGAAATCCAACTCGGCGAAGACCTCGCCGATTTCTCCCGGATGACCGACCAGGAACGTCATGCGCTCACCTTCCTGATGAGCTACTTCAACCCCAACGAACTACTGGTCAACAAGGCGCTGGCCTTCGGCGTCTACCCCTACCTCAACGCACCCGAGGCACATCTCTACCTCGCCAAGCAGATGTGGGAGGAGGCCAACCACTGCATGGCCTTCGAGTACGTGCTCGAGACCTTCCCGATCGATCGCGAAGAGGCGTACAACGCGCACGTCGAGGTGCCCTCGATGGCGGCCAAGGAGGCCTTCGAGGTCAAGCACATCCAGCGGATGACCGAGAAGACGCTCGACATCACCACCACCGAGGGCAAGCGCGATTTCGTGCGGAACCTGGTGGCGTACAACGTGATCCTCGAAGGCATCTGGTTCTACAGCGGCTTCATGGTGGCGCTGAGCTTCCGGCAGCGCAACCTGCTGCGCAATTTCGGCTCGCTCATCGACTGGATCGTGCGGGACGAGAGCCTGCACCTGAAGTTCGGCATCAATCTCATCCTCACCGTGCTGGAGGAGAACCCCGATCTGCAGACGCCGGAGTTCGCCGACGAGATCCGCCAGATGATCCTGGACGCGGTGGAGATGGAGGAGGCGTACAACCACGATCTGCTGCCGCACGGCATCCTCGGCCTGAACTCCACGTACATCAACACCTACGTGAAGTACCTCGCCGACCGGCGTCTGGAGGAGCTGGGGTTCGAACCGCACTACAAGGTGAGCAACCCGGCCAAGTGGATGGCCACGGCCAACGACACCCTGCAGTTGGTCAACTTCTTCGAGGCGGTCAACACCTCCTACGAAGTGGACGCGAAGGCGCACTCATGACGGTGCTGCCGATCACGCGTCCGAGGAGTCTGCCCCGGCCCGGCTGGCTGGCATTCCCGATGCAGTTGGCTGCCGTGACGACTGCTTCGGCGTGGCCGTTGGGTGCGGGGCCGGCCCTGTTGGCCGGAGCCTCCAGTGGTGGTGGCTATGTCATCGCGCGCCAGAGGTATTGGCGCAGCTGAGCCCGCCACGAACAGGCGCCCCTGGCCGCGATCGCGACCAGGGGCACCTGCGTGTGAGGTCAGTACTGGTAGGTGCCGTGGACGAACCCGCGGCCGATTGCCTTGAAGGCGAGGTTGAACGAGCAGACCGCCGGCGAGGTGTCGGCGTCGATCCCGAGCGACTCCTCACCCACTGCGTGCACGGCGAAGTAGTAACGGTGCGGGAAGACATCGCCCTCCGGCGGGGCAGCGCCCATGAAGTCGGCCGAGCCGCCGTCGTTCTTCAACATGAACGACGAGCCGGGCAGGTCTCCGCCCGCGGCCCCGATACCCGCGTCCAGCGACGTGACCTCAGCGGGGACGTCCACCAAGACCCAGTGCCAGAAGCCGGACGGCGTGGGCGCGTCCGGGTCGAAGCAGGTGATGACGTACGACTTCGTGCCCTCCGGAGCGCCCGACCACGACAGCTGGGGCGACGAATTTCCTTCTGCGGCAACCTGGTCGGACTTCAGCGGCTTGCCGTCGGTGACGTCGGTGCTCGTCACCTCGATGCCGGGCAGCTGCGGCAGGTGGTCGTAGGGGTTCGGCGGCTGGATGCGATCAAGTGAGCTCATGACTGCTACTCAACCCTGTCGGCGTCCCGAAGTGGTGTCACAAGCCGAGTTAGGGCGCACTGGCGCACGCAAACGCGGCGGTTCCAGCAGCAAACGCGGCCCCTCCTCGCACCCGCGGCAGGTGCAACCAGCGCGTTTGTGAAGTAGGGCCGCGTTTGTTCGTAGTGAGGGTGGGGCTGCTCAGGACGCTGCGCAGTCCCGACAGGTGCCGAGCAGCGCAGCATGACCGGCGTCCAACTCGAAACCGAGTTCGTCGCGCACCCGATCGGCGAGCGGTGACACCCACTCCAGCGGGATGTCGACCATGCGTCCACACCGCACACATTGCAGATGCGTGTGCCGGTGTCCGGTCACGCTGAGGTGGTAGATCGTGGCGGCGTCGGGCACGTGCGTGTGGGAGACGACCCCCGCATCGACCAGCGACTGCAGGTTGCGGTAGATGGTGGCCCGGTGCACCCCAGGATCGGCCGAAGCCACCAACGCAGCCACCGACTCGGCGTCCTGGTGCGGACGCTCCGCCAGCGCCCGAAGAACGGCACGGCGGGCCTTGGTCACCCGCTCACCCTTGCTGCGCAGCAGGGCCAGCGCCATCTCCACGTCAGCCACGCAGCACCGACCGCATCCACTCGGCGTATGCGGCATCCACCGACAGGATCGGGGTGCCGGTCACCTGCGGCACTTCGTACGGGTGCAGCTGCCGCACGCGGATGGCGAGCGCGTCGAACGTCTCGAGCGTGGTCTTGGCAAGCAGGAGCGACTCCTGCGAGCGCTCGATCTCCGGCCCCCAGCTGTAGGTCGAGGCGATGTCGGCAATCACCTGCACGCAGGCGGCAAGCCGCTCACCCACCAGCACATCGGCGATGTCGCGGGCCACGCCGGCGGACGGCACGGTGACGTGCACCTGAACGAACTCGACCTCCATGCCCCCATCGTGGCAGGCGGCCGCGGTCGATCACGAGCAATTCCCCCGGCACCTTCACACCGAGTCGTACTGGGAAGTAGCATGATCAAAGTTACTGACCGGTAATGGGTGCTCGGGGAGAGCGCCTCAGCCCACGAAGGAGCCAGAGTTGACTCATTACAAGAGCAACGTCCGTGACATCGAGTTCAACCTCTTCGAGGTGCTCGGGCGTGAAGAGGTGCTGGGCAGCGGCCCGTACGCCGATCTCGACGCCGACACCGCGCGCGAGATGATCCGGGAGGTCGCCCGGCTGGCCGAGACCGACCTCGCGGCGTCCTTCGTCGACTCCGACCGCAACCCGCCGGTCTACGACCCGCAGACCAAGTCGGTCACGATGCCGGAGTCGTTCACCAAGAGCTACAAGACCTACCAGGAGTCGGGCTTCTGGAGCGTCGACGTCAACGAGGAGCTGGGTGGCACCGTGGCGCCGCCGAGCCTGAAGTGGGCGATGAACGAGATGGTGCTCGGCGCCAACCCGGCCATCGCGATGTTCGCCGCGTCCTACGCCTTCGGCAAACTGCTCTACCTGCTCGGCACCGACGAGCAGAAGAAGCTCGCAGCGCACATCGTCGAGCAGGGCTGGCACTGCACGATGGTGCTCACCGAGCCGGACGCCGGTTCGGACGTCGGCGCGGGTCGCGCCAAGGCTGTGCAGCAGCCCGACGGCACCTGGCACCTCACCGGCGTGAAGCGCTTCATCACCTCCGGCGAGTCGGATATGACCGACAACGTCATCCACTTCGTGCTGGCCCGCCCCGAGGGCGCCGGCCCCGGCACCAAGGGCCTGTCACTGTTCATCGTCCCCAAGTTCCACGTCGACCTCGAGACCGGCGAACTCGGCGAGCGCAACGGCGTCTACACGACCAACGTCGAGAAGAAGATGGGCCTGAAGGTCTCGACCACCTGCGAGCTCACCTTCGGCGACGGCGCCCCCGCGATCGGCACCTTGCTGGGCGACGAGCACGACGGCATCGCGCAGATGTTCCGCGTCATCGAGCACGCTCGAATGCTGGTGGGCACCAAGGCGATTGCCACCCTCTCGACCGGTTACCTCAACGCGCTCGACTACGCCAAGCAGCGTGTGCAGGGCGCCGACATGACCACCCCGCAGAAGGACGCCCCGCGCGTCACGATCACCCACCACCCGGATGTCCGCCGCTCGCTGATGCTGCAGAAGGCGTACGCCGAGGGTCTGCGCGCGCTGGTGCTCTTCACCGCCAGCCAGCAGGACACCGTCGACCAGGAGTTCCTCGCCACCGGCTCGGAGCAGCCGGCCGACGGCTCCCCGGCACAGATGGCGGTGCGCCTGAACGACCTGCTGCTGCCGATCGTCAAGGGCGTCGGCTCGGAGCGGGCGTGGGTGCTGCTGGGCACCGAGTCGCTGCAGACCTTCGGTGGCTCGGGCTTCCTGCAGGAGTACCCGATCGAGCAGTACATCCGCGACGCCAAGATCGACACCCTGTACGAGGGCACGACCGCGATCCAGGGCCAGGACTTCCTGTTCCGCAAGATCCTGAAAGACCAGTTCGTGGCCCTCGGCGCCCTCGCAGAGCAGATGATGCAGACCGCCAAGGGCGGCGCCGGTGACGACAAGTTGCGCTCCTCGCGCGACCTGCTCGGCAAGGCGATCGAGGACGTCCAGGGCATGGTCGAGAACCTCGCAATGACCGCGCTGGGCTCGATGAGCGAAGGCGGCGACCCGAAGTCGATCTACAAGGTCGGCCTCAACACCACCCGCTTCCTGCTGGCTGCCGGTGACCTGGTGATCGGCTGGCTGCTGCTGCGTCAGGCCGAGGTCGCTCAGGCACGCCTGGACGCCGGGGACGCCGGTAAGGACGAGGCGTTCTACACCGGCAAGGTGGCGGCGGCGAAGTTCTTCGCAGCTGAGGTCTTGCCCCGTCTGACCGCGGAGCGCGCGATGCTGGAGGCCACCGACCTCTCGCTCATGGAGCTTCCGGAGGAAGCGTTCTGATCGATCGCTGACAGCTGTGCGAAGGCCGGGCCCGTCGGTCCGGCCTTCGCACATGCGTCCTGCGGCCATCCTGGAGAGGTGGCTTCACCGCCGTGCACCACCACCTCGTCTTGTCGTTCACCCCATCTGCAGCCCGGCCCGAAGATGGCGTCACCCATTGCAGGACAATTGGATTCCGGCGGTTTCCAATTTGCCCATCCGAGGCGCCAGGACACTCGCGAAGAAATCAGTTCGTCGCAGGAAACATTTTCCGAGTGCGTGCGTTACAGTGAGTGAACTCCGTTGTTCGAGCCGTTGGATAGCCCGGCTCGACCAACGGAGTTCTTACGTTCCAGGAGAGCGCAATCACACCCAAAAGCGTTGCGGCACAGGCAGATACATCCTGGGCGTCCCCCTGCCGCCCCAGTGATCCGATCGCCCCTGTTCGCGCCGCCCACAATCGCGAAACTGCGAAGCAAGAAAAGTCGGGCGTTTGAATAAAAAATAACATCCAACTCTGGTAACTACTTGAACTCGAAACAATCCCACTCAGACACCGCGCAGGTCGAGCGTGATCGTCTCGGGGCCATCGCCGGTGAGGACGACCGGAATACCCCAGTCCTGCTGGTAGAGGTGGCACGCCGCGTGTTCGGCGAGGCCTGCGTCGCAGGCCGCCGCGCGGACGCTGATGTGCAGGATGCCCTCCCCGACCGACTCATCGAGGACGAGGTCGCGCTGCAGGCCCGCGGCGTTGCCCGCGCCTTCACGCAACAGCGCGGACGGAGTGGCCGAGACCATCAGGAAGGTCGGGTCGCCGTAGCGGTCGTCCAGCTCTTGCCCGACCGGTGGCACGAAGTTGATGCGGAGTTGCACGGCGCCCGCTGCGACCGGCGTGGCTGCACGCCGCACGGCGCCACGCTCCCCGGAGGCGGACGTGCGACCGGTCAGCGGCAGTCGGTCGACCCGGTGGGCCGCCGATTCGACCACGATGACCGCGCCGTCGTCCGCGAGCACATCGCTGGGCTCGGCCAGGCCGGTCAGCACCGTCGTCAGTTCGCGGCGCTCGGGGTTGTACCGGCGGATCGCGCCGTTGTAGGTGTCGGCGACCAACACCGAACCGTCCGGAGCTTCGGTTACTCCGAGGGGATGCTGCATCCGGGCGATCTCGCGGTCACCGTCGGCGAAGCCGAAGTCGAAGAGGCCCTCGCCGATGTGGGTCTCGAGCGCGAAGCCGTCGTCGCTGACGGTGAGGGAGCGCAGCGCGGAGGTCTCGGAGTCGGCGATCCACACGCGTGAGGTGTCTGCACTGACGGCAAGTCCGGACGGTTGGGCGAGCCATGCCTCGTCCGCCTCACCGTCGCGCAGACCTTCGGCGCTGGTGCCCGCGAGCACGGCGACCGTGTTGTCGGTCTGCTCGGGAGCCAGGTGGAGCACCCACAGCTGATGAGTGCCCGCCATGGCGATCAGCGCGCGGTCGAGCCACCAGACGATGTCCCACGGTGACGACAACGGCTGCTTGAGGGCCGCGCCGCTACCGGACCGCTCCCGCAGCTGTTCGCCGGTGCCCGCTTCGGTGCGAATCCGGCCGTCCTGCAAGCGGATCGAGGCTATGCGGTGGTTGACCGTGTCGGCGACGAGCAGGTCGTAACCAAGTCGGGCAGCAGCATCGGGCGGCAACACGCAGACGCCCTGCGGCTCGTTGAACTCCTCCGGGCCACCGAAGCGGGCCAGCTCGGTCTGCAGGTCGCTCGCGAGGTGCACGACTTGGTGATGACTGGTGTCGCTCACCACGAAACTGCCGTCGGCGAGGCGGGCGATCTTGCCCGGGAAACGCAGCGGTGTCGACTCGATCGACGGCGGCACGTACGGCGAATCGCACGACCGCAGCGTCCCCTTCGCGCGGTGTTCGGCCACCAGGTCACCGACCAGCACCTGCAACCCGTGCGCGTGGCCCTCCCCCGACATGGAACCGGCGATGTATCCCTCCGGGTCGATGACGACCAGGGTCGGCCATGCGCGGGCGGTGTAGGCGTCCCACGTGACGAGTTCGGGGTCGTCCAGCACCGGGTGGTGCACGCCGTAGCGCTCCACCGCCGCTTCGACGGCTTCGGGGCGTCCCTCGTGTTCGAACTTGGGTGAGTGGACGCCGATGATCACCAGCTCATCGGCGAACTGCTGCTCCAGCGGCCGCAGCTCGTCCAACACGTGCAGGCAGTTGACGCAGCAGAAGGTCCAGAAGTCGAGGATCACTACCGTGCCGCGCAACTGCTGCAGCGTGAGATCTTCGCCGCCGGTGTTGAGCCAGCGGCGTCCACGAAGTTCGGGTGCCCGGACGCGTTGCGAAGTCATGCCGGCATTCTCGCGCGCGCACACCGAGCAGAAGTCGCGGCGTCCGCGAGCAGTGTTCGCGACTGGGTCGATCCGCGTGCAGTGTTCGCGGTATCCGCGAGTTGTGCACGCCGGCGGGCGCGCTCAGTTCGCCGGGGGTTCGGTCGCCTCGACACTCGCCAACTCGTCGTACAGCTCGCCGCCCAGTCCGCCGTTGAGCTGCTGGGCGTTGGCTCGCGACGTCAAGGCTGCCCATTCGGTGCCGCGCACGACCACGACGGCCTGTCCGCGCTGCCTGACATTCGCCTTCGCGCGGGTCTGCAGCTCCATGAGCACCTTGCTGGGGGCGAGGTTGTCGGTGCCGAAGGTCACCAGCAGTACGCCGGGCGAGGAGCCGCACTGCGCTTCGTCACGCGCTCCGGTGACCTGCGGGGTCGAGGCGGGCGTCCACGAGGTGCACTTCACGCCCGCCTGTTCCACCGCGGTGCGCAGCTGGTCGACCGAGGCGTAACGACCGTCGGGCCGGATGGCTCCCGAAGCGGATGCGGACGACGGTCTTGCCGGAGGCGTGCCCAGCGTGCTGGAGTCCGCAGGCGCCTCGCTCGCGAGATCTTCGACCGACTTCTGCTGGCCACACGCTGTGACGCTCACCAAGAGCAACACACCGAGAGTTCGCAGAACGCGCGTTGTCATGGGCCCGAGGCTACTGGCCCATCGCAGCGCGATGGCGCTGATGCACGATCACAAGCGGCGGTCGTCCAGCACCGGGAAGTCGCGTCGCGCCTGCGCCACCTGCGCGGGGTCGATCTGCACACTCAGCACCTGCTCTTCGGTGCCGGCCTCGGCGAGCACCTTGCCGAGCGGGTCGATCACCGCTGAGCGTCCGCCCATCTCGGTGTCAGCGTGCGTGCCCGCGGTGTTGCAGGCGACGACGAACATCTGGTTCTCGATCGCGCGAGCCTGCGCGAGCACCCGCCAGTGTTCGACGCGCGCCATCGGCCAGGCCGCCGGCACGAGCATCAACTCGACGCCGCGGTCGACGTACTGGCGGTAGAGCTCGGGGAAGCGCAGGTCGTAACAGGTGGTGAGACCGGTCGGCACTCCGTCGATGGCGCAGGTGGCCAGATCTTCACCGGCCTCCATCAACTTCGGCTCGCCGCCGGCGAAACCGAAGCGGTGGATCTTGCGATAGGTCGCGATGCGAGCGCCGCTGCGGTCGAAGAGCAGCGAGGTGTTCCAGAGGTCCTTGCCTTCCGGACCGGTCGAGCCATCGGCGGGACGCTCGACGATCGAGCCACCGTGCAGGTAGGCCCCGATCTCGGCAGCCACCTCGCCCAACCGCCGCGACACCTCGCCGGTGATGTCCTGTGCTGCTCCCGACCACGCGTGGTCGTCGAAGCAGCCGGCCGACCAGAGTTCGGGCAGCACCACCAGGTCGTGGCCGCGCTGCCGGCGCACCAGGTCGATCACCCGGTCGGCGCGCTCGTCCAGGGGTTCGTCATCGCCGTAGGCGAGTTGGATCACGGCGATCTTCATGACTGCTCCTTCCGGCCGCCGCGCAGCCCGGCCAGGTAGTTGTTGTACGCGTTGAGTTCGGCGTCTCCGTCGCGCTCTGCCTGGCGTTCGTGACGCTTGGCGTCCCGATTGTCGGTGCGGTACCACTCGTAGGCGATGAGCATCGTCAGGACAAGGGCCGGCACCTCACCCACACCCCAGGCCACCGTGCCGGCGCGCTGCTGGTCGATCAACAGGTCGGGCACGTACGAGAGTTGGATGCGGCTGAAGAACTCGCCGCCGAGCAGTTGCGTGCCGGTCATCAGCGCGACGCCGAAGAAGGCGTGGAAGGCGACGGTCACCAGCAGCACCAGCATGCGCACCGGCGCGGGCCACTTGCGCGGGCCGGGGTCGATGCCGACCAGCGCCCACGCGAACAGGTAGCCCGACAGCATGAAGTGGATGACCATCGTCAGGTGCCCGGTGTGCGTGGTGAGCGCGAACTCGAACCACCGCGTGAAGTAGAACATCACCAGCGTGCCGAGCACGATCGTCGCGATGATCGCCGGATTGGCCACCACCGTCATGACCTTGGAGTGCACGGATGCCAGCAGCAGTTCGCGCGGGCCGAGCGTCTTGTCCTGGCGCTTGGGTAGGGCCCGCAGCGCGAGAGTCACCCCGGCGCCGCGCACCAGCAGGATCGGGATCACCATCGCCAGCATCATGTGTTCGGCCATGTGCGCGGAGAACATCACCCGGCCGTACACCCCCGGGCCGCCGTCGACGATGAAGATGAACAGCAACCAGCCGGAGCACCAGGAGATCGTGCGCCCGATCGACCAGCGGTCGCCGCGCCGGTACAGACGGCGCACCCAGGCAAGGTAGACCCCGATCGCGACGAGGGCAGCGGTGGTGAACAGCCACTGCGTGCGCCAACTGAAGAAGATCTCACTGGCGCTGATCGGCGGCGGCGCCGGATAACCCGTCAACGCCGTCACCGGGTCGGTCGACTCCTCGTCGACGATCGGCGGTGCGGTGCGGGCCAAGGCGGTGGCCAACCCGATCGCGACTGCCATGAGCAGCACTTCGATGGACGCCAGGCGCACGGCCAGCGACTTCGCGGGTGCGTCCTTGGGATCTTTCGCGAGCTCGGCGAGCACCTTGCGACGCTGCCTGTCACCCAGCACGCCGAGGCCGACGAGCACGGCTGCCTTGAGGAGCAACAGCGTGCCGTACTTGCTGAAGAGGTCGCCCGGGCTGCCCAGCCGCAGCAGTGCAGCAAGCACACCCGAACCGGCAACCGCGACGTAGCACCAGACGGCAATCTTGGAGAAGCGTTCGAGGACGACCGCGGTTGCCTTGCCCAGCGAGGTCCACAGCAGGCAGATGGTGGCAAGGCCGCCGACCCAGATAGCGACCGAGATGAGGTGGACGGCAAGTGAATCGACCGCGGTCTCGTGGTCGGGGCTACCGGCGGCGTGCCCGGCCAGCGCCAGCGGCCACAGCGCGAGCAGCGATCCGAAGAAGGCCCATGCCTGCCCGTCCCGACGTGGACCCAGGAAGCACCAGGCGCTGACGATCGCTGCACCAACTGCGGTGATGGCGGGGGCTCGCAAGACCTCGAGGTCCCAGGTGAACTTCCATGCGCCCGTCCAGAATCCGGGCGCGCCCACCGGCACTCCGGCGGCCGCGGCGTAGGCGAGCACGGCGTGGACGGCACCCGCGAGCGCCCAGACCAACCCGCTCCAGGCAGCGATGGACGCGGTGCGCCGCCGCCGCTGGGAGGTGGATGATTCGGGCACGAGCAGACCGCCGACCAGCAACGCTCCGACGGTCAGGGCCGCCGCGAGGTCGTGGACGGTGCGGGTGATCGGCAGGCCCCAGCGGGCCGCTGGGCCGGGGTCGAGGAGTTCGAGCGGTGTGGCAGCGCCGGAGAAGACGACCGCGAGGGTGGTGACGGTGACGGCGAGGACGTTCGCACACGGAGCGAGCAGGCGGCGGTCGATCATCGGGCGACGAAAACCGAACTGCTACCGCGGTATTCGCGTTCTCCCTCGAAGCTCGGCAGCTGTGCCGCGAGCTCCGCGGAGAAGGTGTTCAGGTAAGCCTGCGCGGATGCGTGATCGGCGAACCGGGCGCGGGTGTCGAAGTCTTCCTGCTCGATGACGGTGAACTGCCGACTCAAAACCTCTTGACCATTCTCCGTACTGAACTGGGTGATCAGCGGTTCGCCACCGGCCTCACCCATCAGGTCGGCCATGTGCTCGGCGCCGTTGGTCGCCGCGACGAAGGTGCCGCCCGGTCGCAGCACACGGCGCACTTCGCCGATCGCGGCGTCCAGATCGGGCACGTGGTAGAGCATCCAGCCGGCGTAGACGACATCGAAGGAGGCGTCGTCGAACGGCAGGTCGTCAGCCCGCGCAACTTGGGCCAGCACTCCCTTGCCTGCGGTTTCGAGGGCCATCGCCTGGGAGGCGTCCGTCGCGATCACGTGCGCGGTCGGCAGTGCTTCTTGCACGGAGAGCGCGAAGTCGCCTGTGCCGCAGCCGATCTCAAGATAGGCCGCGGGGTCGGCTGCCGCGACAGCGGCGAGCGCCGCGCGGCGAGGGTTGCGGCCGTCCGGCGTGTCCTGCCACACCGATGCGCGCGTGCTGAGGCGATCGGAGGTGGCGTACTGAGCCGCGACGGCGTCCGGGTCGTTCGAGATCTTGCCCACCTGGCAAGGGTACGTCCGGCCCTTCCGCCCGCGAGCGGGCCTACTGTGGGAGACATGCATCCAGCCCCACCCAGCGAACTCAGTGAACTGATCGAGGCCTACTCCCAGACCGGTCAGGCCGTGCTCGACCTCGGGCTCACGTGTCGCGACGACGAGTTCGACCTGCCCACCCAGTGCCCGGGCTGGACCGTGAAAGACCAGATCTCCCACGTCATCGGCGTCGAAGGCGCGCTCAACGGCGCGCCGGCGCCGGACGTCACCGTGGGCGACAAGCCCTGGGTGAACAACGAGTTCGGGCAGTTCATGGAGACCCACGTCGAGGCGCGCCGAGCAGTGCCCGGGCCGGACGTGGTGCAGGAATGGGCGCAGCTATTCCCCGAACGCGTCGCGATGTACCACCAATTGCTGGCCGACCCGGAGCAGGAACTCAACACCCCGCTCGGCCAGCTCGACCCGGCGTCCATGCTCGGCACGCGCGTCATCGACGTGTGGTGTCACGAGCAGGACATCCGCCACGCCCTCAACCGCATCGGCAACCTCGACTCACCCGGCGCCGCGCTCTTCACCCTGCGCGTGCTGGAGGCGCTCCCGAAGCGCGTGGCCAAGGCCGGTCTCCCGATCGGCACCACCGTCATCATCGAGACCACCGGCCCCGTGCAGGCGCGCACCGGCGTCCGCGTCGTGGAGCAGGACGGCAAACCTTTCGGCGAAGAACTCTTCTCCGGCGATTCGCTGCCCGACGGCGAAGGCGATGGCGCGACCACCACGATCCGCCTGACCACCGAGGAACTCACCCGCCGCGGCGCCGGCCGCGTCGCTGTTGACGACCTGCGCTTCCAGGTGGACGGCGACGAAGACACCGCTCTCCAGGTGCTCGAGGCGTTGGTCATCACTCCGTAGCGTCCGCCGGCCGTCCTCCGGCTCGCTCTTCGTGGCCGGATGGGTGGGTCGACCCCGGGTGCAAACGCGGCGGTTCCAGCGCCAAACGCGGCTCGTCTGCGCAGACGCGGTAGCTGCAGCTACCGCATCTGGCAACAGGGGCCGCGTTTGTTGTGATCAGCCTGCGGGTCAACGACTGCCGTCCGCGCGCGCAAACGCGGCGGTTCCAGCACCACACGCGGCTCTTCTTCGCACACGCGGTAGCTGCAACCGCCGCGCCTGCGAGCAGGGGCCGCATTTGCGTCCGCGGTCCTCGCACACGAAGCGAATATCACATGCCCACAGGTTGATTGCATCGCGCATCTATCTTTATAGTTGCTTGCTGCAAGCAACCAAAGGAACCACCATGCCCAGCCCCACTGTGAGCACCGAAGTCGCCGCCGAGCTGGCGAATGATCTGGTGCACGTCGTGAAGAAATTGTCGGCGCTGCGCCACCTGCGGCCCCGCTTCCACCCCGCGATCGATGCGTCTGCCTATCCCGTGTTGATCGCCCTGACCCGCGGCGACCATCGGGTGTCAGCGATCGCGGCGAGCGTCCACTCCGACGTGTCGACCGTCAGCCGCCAGGTGAGCCACCTCGTGAGCGCAGGTGTTGCCGAGAAGGTGGCGGATCCGGACGACGGCCGTGCCCAGGTCGTCCGCCTCACCGCCGAAGGACACGACATCCGCGATCAGCTGGCCACAAGTCGCGCGCAGTGGTTCCAATCCATGCTGCAGGGCTGGACGACCGACGAGGTCACCGAGTTCACCCGGTACCTGTCCCGGTTCGACCAAGCCCTCACCCACGAACTCGACCAACGAAACACCACCGGAAAGGAGGACGCATGACCGCCGCCACCGCAACGACCAAGCCCGGGAAGCCGTCCAACGGCGAGTACTCGCACCAGCAGATCCTGCGGATCCTCACGGGCCTGCTGATGGGAATGTTCCTCGCAGCGCTCGACCAGACCATCGTCTCCACCGCGATCCGCACCATCGGCGACGAACTGCACGGCCTCTCGATGCAGGCCTGGGTGACGACCGCCTACCTGATCACGTCCACCATCGCCACACCGATCTACGGCAAGCTCGGCGACCTCTACGGCCGCAAGAAGCTCTTCCTCTTTGCGATCAGCGTCTTCATCATCGGCTCGTTCGCCTGCGCGTTCGCCGGTTCGATGACCCAACTCGCCATCTTCCGAGCGGTGCAAGGCGTGGGCGCCGGCGGCCTGTTCACCCTCGCCCTGGCAATCATCGGAGACATCGTCGCCCCACGTGAGCGCGCGAAGTACACCGGCTACTTCATGGCTGTCTTCGCCACGTCCTCCGTGCTCGGCCCGGTCGTGGGTGGCCTATTCGCCGAGACCAGCTCGATCCTCGGGATCACCGGCTGGCGCTGGGTCTTCCTGGTGAACGTCCCGCTCGGTATCGCCGCGCTCTTCGTGGTCAGCCGCACGCTGCAACTGCACCACGTCCGCCGCGAGGCCCGCATCGACTGGTGGGGCGCCGTCGCGCTGGTCGTCGCGCTCGTCCCGCTGCTGACCGTGGCCGAACAGGGCCGCGAATGGGGCTGGACGTCCGGACGTTCGCTCGCCGCGTACGCCATCGGCATCGTCGGCATCGTCGCCTTCGTGCTCATCGAGCGGGCCATGGGCGACAACGCACTGATCCCGTTGCGCATCTTCCGCATCCGCGCAGCCAGCGTCACGATCGTCGCGTCGGTGATCGTCGGTCTGGCGATGTTCGGCGCGATGATGGTGCTGCCGCTCTACATGCAGATCGTGCACGGCGCGTCGCCGATGATGTCGGGCCTGATGATGCTGCCGCTGGTGCTCGGCATGATGAGCGCGGCGATGATCTCCGGCATCATCACGTCCAAGACGGGCGTCATCCGGATCTTCCCGATCATCGGTACGGCCGTCGCGACCGTTGCGATGGTGCTGCTGTGGACCATTGACGCAGACACCAACCTGGCGATCGTCATGGCGTTCATGCTGCTGCTCGGCATCGGTATCGGTAACTGCATGCAGCCGCTGACGCTCATCGTGCAGAACGCCGTGCCGCCGCAGGAGATCGGCGTCGCCACCTCGGCAGCGACCTTCTTCCGCCAGCTCGGCGGAACGCTCGGCGTCGCGGTCTTCCTGTCGATCCTGTTCAGCACGGTCGGCGACAAGATCTCCTCCGCATTCAAGACCGAAATGCCCGCGATCCAGCAGGCCGTCAAGGCTGACCCGTCGCTGCTGCAGAACCCCTACAACGCCGGTGTCATCAAGGGCGACACGACGCTGATGGCGAAGGTGCAGGACGATTCGTCGATCATCGGCAAGATGTCGGACGTCGTCGCGCACCCCTTCAAGGTCGGATTCGCCGACTCGATCTCACAGATCTTCATCGCGGCTGCCGCCGTGATGCTGGTGGGCTTCTTCGTGACGATGCTGATGCCCAAGGTCGAACTACGGGCGCAGTCGGCGTCCGCCGCGATACGCACCCAGGACGGCGAGTCGGCTGCTCCTGCTGCGGCTGGTGCCGCCTCGGTCGGCGTTGCCAGCGCCGGTGGCACAGAACCTGCGAGTGCTGTCGAGGGCGAAGCAACCTCGGACGGTTGGGCCAGCGAGCCCGGCCCCACCGACGCCGTCCACACCACGGCCGCGGGCGTCTGCGCCGGACAGACTCCGGACGATCTACCGGGTGGCCAGACCTCGGACGAACTGCCGAGCGAGCAAAACTTGTCGCCAAGGCACGCTGCGTCGTCAGACGCGGTTGTCGACGACGAGACGCCGAGCCACACCAAGCCCAAGCACGCGGCCGACTGAGGCTGTTCCCTGGTAGGCGCCGCCGATCTTGCTGCGGCGCTTACCCGGTTGGGGCTTGCCCTCGGGCGCAGACGCGGAGGTTACTGCCCCGCGCGCCGGGTGGAGGCTCACAGTCGCAAAACGCGGCGGTTACTTGCGGGTGCGGCGGTTACAACTACCGCGCCTGCAAATAGCCGCCGCGTTTGTTGCTGGAAGTGCCGCGTTTGCAGCCTTGTCGACTCACGGACTCGCGGACGCTGGGCTCCCGGGCTCGCAGCTGTCCCCTGAGACACCCTCCGCGCGGAAGCCGTCGGCGCATGAGATGAAATGCTGCGTCTGAGGCATCACCACAGTGCGGCTGCCGACCGGCGTCTGGAGATGGACATGCTTGGTTAGGTAGCCGATCGAAGCGGCGCAGGAAATGCCTGCCTGAGGTGGCCGCCACTCAGCACGCACTCGCAGGACCACCTCTGTGGAGCCCTCGCGCGCCTTCACCTCGCGATACCGGAACTCGCTGCAACCCGATACTTCGTGCGTCACGGCGATGACGCTGCCGTCCGGAGACACCGAGTACGCGTAGTCCGAATTGTCCGGCACACTCTTCCACCCCTCGCCCCAGCAGCCGGTAACGACACAGACCATCACGGCCGTACACAACAACTTGCGCATCGCGCACCTCCTGGTTCGGGCGTCCACCCGGCCACGCTGGTCGGAAATCGCAGGCCACTGCAGGAAGAGACGCCCGACGTCCGCCACGGTTGCTTGCTTATCCCTGGCGCAAACGCGGCGTTTCCCGCTGGATGGGCCGCGTTTGCTCATCCCAGGTGACGCGGGTTGCGCGCCTACGATCGATGACGTGGTGATCACCTGGGGTTGGTCGGTCGTCATCGGGTGCCTGCTGCTGATCGCGCTCCCGGTGGCGCTGCAATGGCGCGCCGGCACCGGCCTCGATCGGCAGATCGCCGTCGCCGGACTGCGTTCGATCGTGCAACTGGTTCTCGTCGCGCTGGTCATCGGCGCCGCCATCACGCGGTTGTGGGCGAGCCTGCTGGTGATGGTGGCGATGTTCGTGATGGCGGTGCTGACGAGCGCCAAACGGATCGGCCTCGAGCGTCGGCAGGCGCCCGTCGCCGCGATCGCAATGGGCGCCGGCCTGGTTCCCGTCGTGGCGATCACCACCTTGTCGGGCACGATCCCGTTCGCCGGGGTGGCCCTCATCCCGATCGCCGGGACGGTGATGAACAACATCATGTCGGCGCACACCCTGTTCGGCCGCAACGCCTACGCGGCCCTGCAGGAGCAGCACGAAATCTTCGAGGGCTACCTCGCGCTCGGCCTGCCGCCTCGGGTCGCCGCCCGCGAACTGCTGCACCCGCGCATCCAGGAGGCGCTGGTGCCCGGCATCGACAGCGTCCGCACCGCCGGCATCGTCACCCTGCCCGGCGCCTTCCTCGGCGTGATGCTCGGCGGCGGTTCACCACTTCAGGCCGCGATGGCGCAGGTGATCGTGCTGCTCGGGGTGTTGTGCGCGCAGAGTTGCACCGCGCTGGCGCAGTTCGAATGGATCACCCGCGGGATGTTGGTGCGCGGTGATCTGCGGACGCTGTTCGGGCGCTGAGCCAGCCCAACACAAGCGGCTCAACAGGACCTGAAGGAGGTGCCGGCCGGCTGAAACACCGCACACTTCGAGATCACGCGACCGTCGCGCGTTCGGACGACCTTGCGTCCGAGCGGCGACCCTGATTCACAAGTGTGACCGCCGACGACCGCCATCACTATCGCTGGATCGGTCTCGGCTTCATCACGGATTGCCTCAGGCGTGCAGGTGTTCGGTGTGCGCCGCGGCCACCTGCGCCGTCTCGAGCTGGAAGGTGCAGTGTTCGATGCTGACGTCGTGGTGGGAGGCGACGCAGCCCTGCAGCGCGGCGAGGATCTGCTGCGAATGACCGTCGGTGAAGCACTGGTCGCCGAGCACCACGTGGCTGGTGAGCACGGGCAGGCCGCTGGCCACGGTGGACGCGTGCAGGTCGTGCACGCCGACCACGTGCGGCAGGGAGAGGATGTGTTCGCGAACCTCGTCCAGGTCGAGTCCGGCGGGCGTCGACTCCAGCAGGATGACCGCTGACTCGCGAAGCAGGATGACTGCCCGGGGCAGGATCAACGCGGCGACGAGCAGACCCGCTACTGCGTCGGCACGGGTCCAACCGGTCAGTTGGATGACGACACCGGCAACCAGCACCGCGACCGAACCGAGGGCGTCATTGGCCACCTCGAGGAAGGCCGCGCGCATGTTCAGGTTGTGGCCGCGTCCGCCGGCCAGCACGAACAGTGAGGCCACGTTCGCGGCCAGACCGATCGCTCCGATGACCGCGAGGCTGCCGGACGAGACCTCCGGCGGGTCGATCAGCCGGCGGATGCCCTCGTAGATCGCGTAGCCGCCGACGACCAACAGCACCGCTGCCTGCGCGCCGGCCGCGATCACCTCGGCCCGCTGCCAGCCCCAGGTGCGTCGTGAGGTCGCTGGTCGGGCCATCAGCGTCGCCGCAACCACGGCGACGATCAGACCGACGGAATCGGTGAGCATGTGGGCGGCGTCGACCAGCAGCGCCAGCGAACCGGTGAGCGCCGCACCGACGACCTCGACCACCAGCACCGACAAGGTGATCGCGAGAGCGATCAACAACCGGCTCCGGTTGGCACTCCCGTGTCCGTGGTCGTGCCCGCTCATGCCGAACACACCCCGTCCGCACAACAGTCACAGCCCGCGCCGCAAGCGTCCGCCTCGGACCGCGCCCAGCCGGGCGATGCACAACAACCCTCGCCTCGCCACGCCTCGCGCCCTTCCTTCAGGGCGACTGCGGCGATGACGAGCGCGGCGATCGGATCGGCCCACCACCAACCGAACAAAGCGTTGAGGGCGAGACCGACCAGGAGCACGGCCGACAGGTAGGTGCACAGCAGGGTCTGCTTGGAGTCGGCCACGACGCTGCCCGAACCGAGTTCGCGCCCGGTGCGTCGCTGGGACCACGACAGGAAGGGCATGATCGCCAGCGACAGTGCGGCGATCACCATGCCGATGGTCGAGGCCTCGGGACGCTGCTGGGTCACCAGCGCACGCACGGACTCGACGCCGACAAAGAGTGCGAGCGCCAGGAAAGCTCCGGCCATCAACTTCTGGGCGGTGCGTTCGCGCGATTCGGGCAGGTGGTGCCGGAACTGCCACAGCACGATCAGGCCGCTCGACACCTCCACCGCCGAGTCGAGGCCGAAGCCGATCAGCGAGGTCGAGTCGGCCGCACCGCCCGCGGCCAGCGCGACGACGCATTCGATCGTGTTGTAGACGACGGTGGCGAGGGCGAGCAGCTGCGCCCGACGAATGAGGGCGGCCTTACGGTCCGGACCCGCTGCAATCGTGAGGGTCACCGGCCCGACCCACTGGTCGGGCAGAGCGCCACGGCGTCGCCGGTCGCATCGAGCAACTGCTCGGCGATCTCGAACAAGCTGCGGGTCAGCTCGGGTTCGGCGAGTGAGTAGTAGGTCGACCGCCCCCGCACGCGGGTGCTGAGCAGGCCGCAGTCGCGCAGGCAGGCCAGGTGGGCCGAGACGGTCGACTGGGCGAGGCCGAGGTGCGCGACGAGGTCGGTGACGCGATGTTCACCGAGCAGCAGGTGCTGGACGATCGCGAGTCGACTCGGGTCGGCGAAGGACTTGAACAGGCACGCTGCCGGAGCCAGATCCGGGGTCTGCCGTTCACTCGAACCGCTATCGGGAACCGGCGATAACATCGTCATATGGCGATGTTATTGCGAAGCGGCTGCGACCGGCAAGCCAGGCCGCGAACAGCTCCGCGCGTCCTACTCTCGGACGATGCACTCCCCCGACCTACCGATCCGCACCGAGCGACTCACCCTGCGGGCGATCACGCCTGCCGATGCCGACGCGATGTTGGGCTACAAGTCCATCCCCGAGGTCGTGCGCTTCGTGCCGTACGGCGTGCTGGACCGAGCCGCTGTCGAGGAGAAGATCCGCTCGGTGTGGTCGCGCAGCCAGTTCGACCAGCCCGGGGACGCGGCGTGTTTGGCGGTCGAGGAATCAGCGACCGGTCGACTGATCGGCGACGTGGTCTTCTTCTGGCGCAGCGAGACCGATCGCACCGGCGAGGTCGGCTACATCTTCCATCCGGACGTTACGGGTCGCGGCTACGCGACCGAAGCCGTCCGCGCCCTGCTCGAAGTGGGCTTCGGGCCGATGGGCCTGCACCGGATCATCGCCCGCATCGACGAACGCAACGAGGCGTCCGTGCGCGTCGTGGAGCGGCTCGGCTTCCGGCGGGAGGCCCGCGAGGTCGACAGCATCCTGGTCAAGGGCGAGTGGGCCACGATGCTGACCTACGCGTTGTTGGAGCACGAGTGGGCAGACCCCGAGTTCACGTCTTGACCTCTGGCCGAGAAGTTGCCAACTCGGCGAGATGTGGCACGCCATGACGCGCCAGATGTCGCCGAGTTGTCCAGACGTCGGCCAGTTGGCCAGTTCGCGACTCAGCCTTGGGCGACGGGTTGCTGCAACTCGGTCACCCAGCCCTCCTGCGGCCCCTCGGTGTTGAGGTAGACCTCGCGGCACGGGCCGACCGGTTCCAGACCCTGCGCCGCGACGTACGAGCCGAGTTCGGCCCAGGCCGCCCCGATCCCGTCCATCGCCCCGACATAGGTGGTCGTGACGGCCCGCTCGACCGGTTCGAGGTGGCCCTGCTGCTCGCCCTCGATGCTGGTCGCGAAACCGGCGCCGAAGTGCAACTTCTCACCGTCCCCGCTGTACCAGGCGTACGCGGGGTGCGCCGGACGACCGCCGGCTCGCACCTGGGCGACGACCAGATCCTGGAACATCGGACCGATGACCGGGCCGATCTCGGTCTGGTCGGCGACGACAGCCGTCCGATGACTGAGGGTCAGGGCGGGCAGCGACTTCTCGGTGAACTCCATGGTGGTACTCCCATCCATCCATCGCAGACGTCGCTCGACCTCGTCAAGGCGGCGACGATCGGCATCGATCTGGTCGCGCAGCGCGGCCCGACGTTCGTCGAGCAGGCTGCGAAACCGGTCGGCGTCGACCTGTCCGGCCAGCATCGGATTGATCTGTTCGAGCGTGAACCCGAGGTCCTTCAAACCGAGCAGGGCGTGCACGCGGGACAACTGCCCGGGCTCGTAGAAGCGGTAGCCCGAGTGGTCGTCGACGCGCGCCGGTGACACCAGACCGAGCTGGTCGTAATGACGCAGCATCCGGACCGACACCCCGGCGAGCCGTGCGAAATCTCCGATACTCAACATGACGCCACCTACTCGACTGCCTGACACCGTGTCAGAGTCAACACCCTTGCGTGGTGAAGGGAAGTGGTCACTATTGCGACCACTTCCCTTCACCACGCAAGTCGCTGGATCAGCCCCAGACGAGCGCCTTACCCGGGTCTTCCAGCAACGCCGCGACGTCGGCTAGGAAACGCGAGCCGAGGTCGCCGTCGACCAGGCGGTGGTCGAAGGAGAGCGACAACTGGGTCACCTGGCGCGGCACGATCGTGTCGTTGCCGGACGCGTCCGTCACCACCCAGGGCATCTTGCGGACGGCGCCGAAGCACAGGATCGCGGCCTCGCCCGGGTTGATGATCGGGGTGCCGTTGTCGACGCCGAAGACACCGACGTTGGTGATGGTGATCGAGCCACCGGCCATGTCGGCCGGCGGGGTCTTGCCTTCGCGGGCGGTCTCGACGAGCGAGCCCATCGCGTCCGCCAGCTCGCGCAGGTTCATCCGCTCGGCGTCCTTGATGTTCGGCACGATCAGGCCGCGCGGGGTGGACGCGGCGATGCCGAGGTTCACGTAGTGCTTGACCACGATCTCCTGGGCGGCCTCGTCCCAGCTCGCGTTGATCTCCGGGTTGCGCTTGACCGCGACCAGCAGCGCCTTGGCCAACACCAGCAGCGGGGTGACCTTGACCCCCTTGAACTCGCGGTCGTTCTTCAGCCGCGACACCAGCTCCATCGTGCGAGTCATGTCGACGGTGATGAACTCGGTGACGTGCGGCGCGCTGAACGCCGAGCCGACCATCGCCTGGGCGGTCATCTTGCGGACGCCCTTGATCGGGGTGCGGGTCTCGCGTTCGCCGGGTGCAGTTACGCCTCGGGTTTCGACACCGGACGCTGTTCCTTCGTCACCGCGTCCGGGCTCAACCAGCGATAGGTGGGCCTCGACGTCCGCCCGGGTGATCACGCCGTCCTCGCGGGTGGGCGTGATGGAGGCGAGGTCGACGCCGTTGTCCTTGGCGAACTTGCGCACCGGCGGCTTGGCGAGTGCCTTGCCGCGAGGCGCGCTCTGGCCCACGGGCTCTGCGGGCTCTTGGACCGGAGGCGCCACAGGAGCGACCGGCGCAGGTGGTGCAGATTTCTGGGACGGCGTGGGAGCCGCGGTGCGACGAGCGCGACGCTGCGTGGAGCCGGCGACTGCGCCGTAACCGACGAGATTGGCGACCCGCTCCTCCCCCTCGTCCTCGCCTGCGGACGCCGGGGAAGCAGAGGCTGCTGCAGCAGGAGCGGCCGCAGGAGCAACGTCCGGCTCCGCACCGGCGACCTCGATCGACACGATCGGGCTACCGACGTCCACTGTCGCGCCCTCGTCGACGAGGAGTTCGACGACGGTGCCCTCCCACGGAATCGGCAACTCCACCAACGACTTCGCGGTTTCGATCTCGACGACGATGTCGTTGACCTTCACCTGGTCGCCCGGCTTGATCTTCCAGGTGACGACGTCGGCTTCGACCAGGCCTTCACCCGGGTCGGGCAGGTTGAAAAGCTTCACACCCATCAGTGATCCCCTCAGAACGCGAGCGAGCGGTCGACGGTGTCGAGCACTCGGTCGAGGTCGGGCAGGAAGTGTTCTTCGAAGCGGCTGGGCGGGTAGGGCAGGTTGTACCCGCCGACCCGCAGCACCGGCGCTTCGAGGTGGTAGAAGCACTCCTGCTGGACGAGCGCGGCGAGTTCGGCGCCCATGCCCAGGAAGGTGCTTGCTTCGTGGACGACCACGACCCGGCCGGTCTTCTTCGCCGAGTCGAAGATGGTCTTGCGGTCGAGCGGGGAGAGCGCGCGCAGATCGACCACCTCCAGCGAATGACCTTCTGTCGCAGCAGCTTCGGCGGCCTGCACGCAGGTCTTCACCATCGGGCCGTACGTGAGCAGCGTGAGGTCGGTGCCGGGGCGCACGACGCGCGCGTCGTACAGACCCACCGGCGGCGCATCGAGGTCGACCTCAGCGCGCTCGTGGTAACGACGCTTGGGTTCGTAGAAGATCACCGGATCGTCACTGGCGATCGCCTGCTGGATCATCCAGTACGCGTCAGCCGGGTCGGAGCAGGCGACGACGCGCAGACCGGCGGTGTGCGCGAAGTAGGCCTCGTTCGACTCACTGTGGTGCTCGACCGCGCCGATGCCACCACCGAAAGGCACTCGGATCACCATCGGCAGCTTGAGTGCGCCGAGCGAGCGGTAGTGCATCTTGGAGACCTGGCTGACGATCTGGTCGAACGCCGGGTAGATGAATCCGTCGAACTGGATCTCGACGACCGGGCGGTAGCCGCGCATCGCCAGACCGATCGCGGTGCCGACGATGCCGGCCTCGGCCAGCGGAGTGTCGATGACGCGGTCTTCGCCGAAGTCCTTCTGCAGGCCCTCGGTGATGCGGAAGACGCCACCGAGTTTGCCGACGTCCTCACCCATGAGGATGACCTTCGGGTCGTCCTCCATCGCCTTGCGCAGGCCGGAGTTGAGTCCCTTGGCCAGAGTCATGCGCTGCGTGCTCATCAGTTGCCGCCTTCCTGGACGAAGGAGGCTTGGTAGGCAGCGAACTGCTCACGTTCGGCGTCGATCACGGGGTGCTGGTCGACATAGACCTTGTCGAACATCGTCACCGGCTCCGGGTCAGGCATCTGCTGGCACTCGCGACGAATGCGAGCAGCCAGTTCGTCGGCCTCTTCCTCGAGTTCGGTGAAGAAGGTCGGGTCAGCGTGACCCTTGGTCTCCATGAACCCGCGCATGCGCTTGATCGGATCCTTCTCGCGCCAGATGTCGACCTCAGCCGCCGAGCGGTACTTCGTCGGATCGTCGGACGTGGTGTGCGCACCGAGACGGTAGGTGAACGCCTCGATGAGGGTCGGGCCCTGGCCGGTGCGGGCGGCGTCCATCGCGGCCTTGGCCACGGCGTAGACCGCGAGCACGTCGTTGCCGTCGACGCGGACGCCGGGGAAGCCGAAGCCGCGAGCGCGCTGGTAGGGCGGGATGCGGAACTGCTTGTAATTGGGCTCGGAGATGGCCCACTGGTTGTTCTGAATGAAGAAGACCAACGGCGCGTTCGCGACGCTCGCGAAAACGAGCGCCTCGTTGTAATCGCCTTGCGCGGTGCCACCGTCGCCGGTGAAGGCCATCACGGCTGCGTCCCGGTCGGGGTTGCCTGTGCCCACGACGCCGTCACGCTGCATGCCCATCGCGTAACCGGTGGCATGCAGCATCTGGTTGCCGATGACGATCGTGTAGAGGTGGAAGTTGTTCTGGTTGGAGTCCCAGCCGCCGTGGTTGACGCCGCGGAACATGCCCAACAGGTTCACCGGGTCGACGCCGCGGCACCACGCCACGCCGTGCTCGCGGTAGCCGGGGAAGGCGTAGTCCTGCGGGCGCAGGGCGCGTCCGGCACCGACCTGCGCGGCTTCCTGCCCGAGCAGCGAGGGCCACAGACCCAGTTCGCCCTGACGCTGCAGTGCATGACCCTCGGCGTCCATGCGGCGCACGAGCACGAGGTCGCGGTACATCGAGCGCGCGTCTTCGGAGGTCATGTCCTCGACGATCTGCGCGTAGGGCTCGTTGGCCTCGCAGGTGGGCAGACGGTTGCCGTCGCCGTCGACGAACTGGACCATGTCGGGTCCACCGTCGGTGATGTCGTGTTCCATGCTGGGCGCCACTGTTGTCTCGTGATGCATGGTGTGCCGGGCATCGGCGTTCACGCCGGGACTGCTCGACACATCGGTGGGGTCGGACACTGCCACTCCTCGAAGCTCGCTGCCGACGCACGGGGGTGACCGCTCGGTCGACACTTGGCTGACACGGCCTTATGACGTGGATCACATCGGTGGCCGCGACCGAGGCTACTCGGCGGCCTCACGAACTCGCGAGTCAGGGTTGAGACACACCGAGTGGCCGGGTTATGAAGCAGTGGCCGAGGAATAGCCCGACCACTGATTCACAGCCCGGCCACTCGATGCGCAGAGGTCAGCGGGCGAGGAAGGCTTCGCACACCTCGATCAGTCGGTCGTTGGCCTCGGTCTCGCCGATGGAGCAGCGAACACCGTCGCCGTCGAAGGGTCGCACCACCAGGCCGGCCTGGTCGGCGGCCGCAGCGAACGCCATCGCGTCGTCACCCAGGGGCAGCCACACAAAGTTGGCCTGGGAGTCGGGCACCTTCCAGCCCTGCTCGGTCAGCACCTGCAGCACACGTTCGCGCTCGGTCATGAGTGCGTCGACGCGCTCCTGCAACTCGTCGTAGGCGTCCAGGCTCGCGATCGCGGCGTCCTGGGCGATGGTGCTGACGCCGAACGGGACGGCTGCCTTGCGCAGCGCCTCGGCCACCGGCTCGTGCGCGACGCAGTAGCCGACGCGGAGGCCGGCGAGGCCGTAGGCCTTGGAGAACGTCCGCAGCACAGCGACATTCGGGTGGTCGCGGAAGATCGCCATGGCGTCGATCTGGTGGCCGGGTTCGACGAACTCCAGGTACGCCTCGTCGATCACCACGAGGACGTCGGTCGGCACCTTCGCGATGAACTCGCGCAGTTCCTTTTCAGTGGCGCTCGGACCCGTCGGGTTGTTGGGCGTGCACACGATCACCAGACGGGTGCGATCGGTGATCGCGGCGGCCATGGCGTCCAGGTCGTGGCGGGCTTGCGAATCCAGCGGGACCTGAACCGCTTTCGCGCCCGCCAGCGCAGCCACGATCGGGTAGGCCTCGAAAGAGCGCCACGCGAAGACCATCTCGTCGCCGGGATCGCAGGTGATCTGAACCAGCGTCCCGAGAATGCCGACACTCCCGGTGCCCGTCGCGATCTCGTCCGGGGTCACGCCCCAACGCTCGGCGAGCTTCTCGGAGAGCTCACGCACGGCCATGTCGGGATACCGGTTCATCCGGCCGGCAGTCTCACGGACGGCATCCAGCACCGAAGGCAGTGGCGGGTAAGGGTTCTCGTTGGAGGAGATCTTGTAGGTGACCAGATCTTCACGGGGTGCGGCTGGCTTGCCGGCCTTGTAGGCGGGGACCGCGGCCAGGGTGTCGCGCAGGCGCACGCGCTGAGTGTCGCTCATGGCGCCAATCTACGACCCCCGTGTGATCTGAGTCTCGCCCACCTCACGCCCCGTGACGGCGACACGAATCCGAGACATTCGCGGGAGACACTGGTGACATGAAGAACTTCCTGATCCGACTCGTCGTCAACGCCGTCGCGCTCTGGGCCGCCGCCGGACTGATCTCCGGTATCCACCTGGCCGAGGGCGCGGCCGACAACTCCGCGAAGATCAGGACGATCCTGCTCGTCGCGTTGGTCTTCGGGGTCATCAACGCCCTGCTGAAGCCGATCGCCACCTTCTTCTCGTTCCCGGTGATCATCGTGACGCTGGGTCTGTTCATGATCATCGTCAACGCGGCGATGCTGCAGCTCACCTCGTGGTTCGCCGGCAAGCTCGACCTCGCCTTCCACGTCGACCACTTCTTCTGGGACGCCGTGCTCGGCGCGTGCGTCATCGCGGTGGTCGGCATGATCGCCAACATGGTGTTGCCGGAGAAGCACGAGGTCTGAGCCTCACTGGTCGAGCGGGCGGCCGTCCTCCAGGTAGACCGGGACGTCGGACGCGAGCGCCTGCTCGACCACCCGCACGGTGTAGTCGGCGACGTGCTGCCCCAGGTCGTGCGGCGCCACCCAGTGGACGGCACGAATCTCCCTGGGCTGCAACGATTGCGGCGGACTGTCCAGCTCGACATCGAAGACGAACAACGTCGCGTCGTCCCACCCGCGCCACGGCGGCAACCAGCTGACGGCGGCGAGCCCGGTGACGGTGGCGTCGACTTCCAGCTCTTCCTTCAGCTCCCGCACGACAGCCGTAGCGGGTGATTCGTGGGGGTCGACGACGCCGCCGGGAAGATCCCAGAAACACTTGTAGACCAACTCGCACAACAGGATCCGGCCCTGCTCGTCGCGGACGATTGCCTGCGCGATGCAGCGCTTGGTGGGCAGCGTGGAGTTGAGGACGGCGGTGAACGTCGATCGGTCGGCCAGGGGCGGATCGGTTGCCACCCGAGCGAATTGGACGAGATCGACGCCGTCACCCCCGCCGCCGCGGACAACGCCTTCCTTGCGCAATCCGGCGCGCGAGGCGATGCGCAGGTTGGGCTTGTCGTCGGACGCCACCCGCCCCTGCACGCGGTGCAGCCCGAGTTCACCGAAGGCGTGCTCGACCATTGCGTCGAGACCGCGGACGGCGAGCCGCTCGTCCACGTCGTCGAAGTGCCAGGTGAGCCCGCCATCGTCCGAGACCGACGTCGTGCCGATCACCGCACCGGCCGAGACGATCTCGTACTCGTCGCCGGCAGTTCGAATCGTCAGGTCGTCACTCACGATCCCGACGCTAACCCACCGACGAAGCCGAGATCAGACGTGGCGTCGCGTGGTGATCACCCGGAAGCGTCCGGCCACGAAGGCGCTGTCGGCGTAGGCCGCGTTGGCCGCCGGGTTGGCGCCGGTGCCGTGGTAATCGCTGAACGCTGCCGTCTGGTTGACGAAGACCTGGCCGAGCAGGTTCTCCGAGAGCGCGACCCCTGCGTCCATCGCTGCTTCGCGTGCCTGGTCGAGCACGCCTTCATCGGTGGAGTAGACCGCCGCGGTCATGGCGCCGTGCTGGCGCACGGTGTCGCGGAAGGTCGCCAGCGACTGCTCGGTGCCGTCGGTGCCGATCAGGAAGGTGACGGGGCCGAACTGTTCGGTGGTGTAGGCGTCCGAGGCTTCGACGTCGACACCGATCAGGCCCGGGGTGCGGACGACGGCGTCCGGGTACTTCGGGTGGGTCACCTCGCGCGAATCGGCCACGACCGAGCCACCGGCGTCGGAGGCGATCTTGTCGAGCGAACCGGCCCGGGCGCGCACGTCGTCGTTGACGGTGGCGCCGAGCACCTCGACCGCCTTGGCGTCATCGCCGGTGAGGCCGCCGATCGCGCCGGCCAACTTGGTGCCGAACTCCTCGAACGACAGGTGACCTTCGTCGGTGTCGATGCCGGCCTTGGGCAGGTAGATGTTCTGCGGGGTGGTGCACATCTGCCCGGTGTAGAGGCTGAGCGAGAAGGCCAGGTTGCCCAGCATCGCCTTCACGTTGTCGGTGGAATCGACCACGACGGTGTTGACGCCGGCCTTCTCGGTGTAGACCTGCTGACCGCGCGCCGCACCCTCACGCTCCAACCACGCACCGAAGCTGGGGCCACCGGTGTAGTCGATGATCTTCACCTCGGGACGCTCGGCCAGCACCTTCGCCAGCCCCTCCCCCTGGGCCTCCGGCGCCAACTGCACGAGCTCGGGGTGGAAACCGTTGTCGCGCAACACCTTCTGCAACACCTCGACGGTGATCGCGAGCGGCAGGACGGCGCTCGGGTGCGGCTTGATGACGACCGGGTTGCCGGTGGCCAACGAGGCGAAGATGCCCGGGTAGGCGTTCCAGGTGGGGAAGGTGTTGCAGCCGATCACGAGGCCGACGCCGCGCGCCACCACGTGGTAGTCCTTCTGCATCCGCGTCGGTTCGCCGCGTCCCGGCTTCTCCCAGGTGACACTCGCCGGCACGCGCGCCTGCTCGACGTACGCAGCCGCAACTGCTTCGAGGCCGCGGTCCTGCGCCTGCGGGCCGCCGGCTTGGAAGGCCATCACGAAGGGCTGGCCAGAGGTGTGCTGCACGGCGTTGGCGATCTCGAACGACCGCTTATTGAGCTGCTCCAGCGCCTCGACGAGCACCACCGCACGACGGCGGGGGCCGGCGTTCCGCCAGGACGGCATGGCTGCGCCCGCGGCGTCCATCGCCCCCTTCACGTCGAGGTGGGGATAGGCAACGTCCAGCGTCGGGCCGTACGGTGACTTCTCTTCGCCGACCCACTCGCCGTCGAAGGCGCCAGCAAGACCCTCGAACTTCTTGCCGAGCAACGACTCATACGCCGAAAGTCCTTCAGCGGCAGCGTTTTCGCCGTAGACCCGCGGAGACGGCGACTCGGGATAACGCGAGTAGTAGGAGCGCTCGGCGAGTGCCTTGTGGGCCTCGTCGAGCACGTGCTCGGCGGTCTTCTCGGGCGTGGCGGTGGCGTTGTCTGCAGCAGTCACGCGTCTCATCGTAGCCGCCGATGTGTTACAGATCACATGCAGATATGCAACTATGCGTCACATGGCTTCATCGGATCTCTCCCACGTCCGCAAGATGTGGCGCGACGATCGCGCCTCGGCAGCGCTCGGCATCGAGTTGGTCGATGTCGGAGTGCGCGACGGCCTCGGGTTCGCCGAGACGACCATGCCGATCGGACGCGAGGAGGTGAACGGCCACGACATCGCCCACGGCGGCTACCTCTTCACCCTCGCCGACTCCACCTTCGCGTTGGCCTGCAATGCCTCCGGCCAGCTGACCGTGGCCTCCGGAGCCGACATCAGCTTCATCGCCAGCGCCCGCCTGGGTGACGAATTGCGTTGTGTCGCAGTCGAACGCGCCCGCTTCGGGCGCAGCGGCATCACCGACGTCACCGTCACCCGGGTGGCTGACGGAGCCCTCATCGCCGAGTTCCGTGGCCGTTCGCGCTCTCTGCCCGACCGCATCGCACAGAAGGAGCGCTCATGAGCTTGCCCCCGATCAGCGACGACTCCACGCTGCTGGACGACGGCGAACGTCTCTCCATCGATCAGCTGCGCGCAGTGCAGTTGGAGCGCCTGCAGCAGACCGTGGCGAACGCCTACGCGAACGTGCCGCACTACCGGAAGTCGCTGGACGACAAGGGTGTTCACCCCGAAGACATCAAGGCGCTGGACGACATCTGGCTGCTGCCGTTCACCGAGAAGGCTGACCTGCGGGCCAACTACCCGTTCGGGCTCTTCGCCGTGCCGCGCGAACAAGTGGTGCGGCTGCACGCGTCCAGCGGCACCACCGGAAAGCCGACCGTTGTCGGCTACACCGCGGCCGACATCTCCACCTGGGCCGATCTGGTGGCGCGCTGCCTGCGAGCAGCGGGCGTGCGTGCGGGCGACATCGTGCAGGTGGCCTATGGCTACGGCCTGTTCACCGGCGGGCTCGGTGCTCATTACGGCGCAGAACGCCTGGGCTGCACCGTGATTCCGATCTCCGGTGGCCAGACCGACAAGCAGATCCAGCTGCTGCAGGATTTCGGCGCACGGGCGATCATGGTCACACCGTCGTACTTCCTGTCGGTGCTCGACGAGCTCGAGAAGCGCGGCATCGACCCGGCCACGCTCCCACTCGAGGTCGGCGTCTTCGGCGCCGAGCCGTGGACGAACGCGATGCGCGAGGAAATCGAGCGGCGCGGTCAGATGCACGCCACCGACATCTACGGGCTGTCGGAGGTGATGGGTCCGGGCGTCGCGCAGGAGTGCGTCGAGAGCAAGGACGGCCTGCACATCTGGGAAGACCACTTCTACCCCGAGATCGTGAATCCACTGACCGGCGAACCGGTGCCGGACGGCCAGGTGGGCGAGCTGGTCTTCACCTCGCTGACCAAACAGGCGTTGCCGATCCTGCGCTACCGGACGCGTGACCTCACCAAGCTGCTATCCGGCACCGCTCGGCCGTCGATGCGCCGCATGGAGAAGGTGACCGGCCGCTCCGACGACCTGATGATCGTGCGCGGCGTCAACGTCTTCCCCACGCAGATCGAGGAGATCGTGCTGGAGATCCCGGGCCTGACGCCGTACTTCCAGTGCGTGCTCACCCGCCCGGGCCGGATGGACGAACTCACGATCAATGTCGAGGGCGAGCAGGGGCTGTCGCAGGACGACCGGGCGCGGCTGGCGCAGCAGGTGGCTCACACGGTGAAATCGCGGATCGGCACGACCGCCAAGGTCAACGTCGTCGGCCCGGACGGCATCGAACGCTCCGTCGGCAAGGCCCGCCGCATCATCGACTCGCGCTCCGACCGTTGAGCTTTCAGCCGCGTAGCGGGCGGATGCGCTTGAGCTCGTCCAGGAACCGGTCGACCGACAACGCCTCGTAACCGGCGCGGCCGGCTCGCGGGGGGTAGAAGCGCACACTGTCGATGTCGGGCAGCGCCTCGCCCTTGCCCATGGCCAGCAGCACCTCGTCCAGGAACTTGTCGACCTCGTCCTCGGCGTAGCCGCGTTTGCCGCGGGCCGGCCGGAAGTTCGATTCACGCACCCAGTCCATCTGCTGGGGCGTCCACGAGAGCCGGACATCGGACGCCACCACAGGGGCCGCGACGGCCGACGCGGAGTGGGCCAACAACTCGTCCTGCCACTGCGCGATGTGCCCGAAGAGTGCGTCCACCGCTTCGACCGTGTAACCCTCACGCAGCGAACTACGACGCAGCCCCGTCGCCGGCACGGGCGGCACCTGCCGACGCGAGCGCATGAGAGCGACGGTGTGTTGCAGCACCCTGTCGACGTCGTCGCAGTTGTAGCCGCCGCGCTTCTTGGCCAGGCGGGCATTACTCACGACGGCGACGTGTTCGGGGGTCCACGGCACGGCAGTCACGAGAGCCATCTTGGCACCGTAAGGTGACGCACATGCATGTGCTCGTCGCCGGTGGTGCCGGCTACATCGGTTCACACACCGTCGTCCAGCTCAAGAGGGCGGGCCACGACGTCACCATCGTGGACGACTTCGACAACAGCAAGGCCACCGCCGTTGCGCGCCTCGAAGAACTCACCGGTGGCCATCTGCCGCTGCACGCGTTCGACCTGTGCGACCCCGACAAGACCGAGGCGCTGTTCGCGTCGGAGCGCTTCGACGCGGTGATCCATTTCGCCGGCCACAAGGCGGTGGGTGAGAGCGTCAGCGAGCCGCTGAAGTACTACCGCAACAACCTCGACAGCACCTTCTCGTTGGTGCGGGCGATGAAAGCACACGGCGTCCACCGTCTGGTGTTCTCCTCCTCGGCGACCGTCTACGGCGACGCCGCGCCGCAGCCCTGCCAGGAGGAGTTCACCCCGCTGCAGTCCGGCGGCGGCCCCTACGGCTGGACGAAGGTGATGAACGAGCAGATTCTGGCCGACGTCGCCCGGGCCACGCCTGATCTGAAGGTCGCGCTGCTGCGCTATTTCAACCCGGTGGGAGCGCACCCGTCGGGCACGATCGGCGAAGACCCGCAGGGCATCCCCAACAACCTCATGCCGTTCATCTCGCAGGTGGCGGTCGGACGTCGCGAGAAGCTGACTGTTTTCGGCGACGACTACCCCACCGCCGACGGCACCTGCGAGCGCGACTACATCCACGTCGAAGACCTCGCCGCCGGTCACCTCGCCGCCTTGGAGCACATCGACGCGATGACCGAGCCGGTGCGCGCATTCAACCTCGGCTCCGGTGTGCCCACCTCGGTGCTCGGCATGATCAAGGCCTTCGAGGCCGCCACCGGTGTGCCAGTGCCCTACGAGATCGGTCCGCGCCGCGACGGCGACCTGCCCATCACGTACGCCGACCCCAGCCGCGCCCTAGCCGAACTCGGCTGGCGCACAACGAAGTCGGTCGAAGACATGTGTGCCGACACGTGGCGCTGGCAGTCGGCCAATCCACAGGGCTATCCCGACTGAGAGCGCCAACTGTCGCATCTTGCGAGCATTGTGCGACATGTGCTGGGCGATCACGTGCAGGAAACCGACGGCCTGCAGCTGCTCAACCTCTGACGGCGGTTGGCGATCGATCGACTGCCGATGACTGGGCTCCTTCCCCGCGTGTGGGAGTTGCGCCACAGCCTCACTGCATACGACGCATTCTTCGTGGCCGCCGCCGAGACGCTCGATGTTCCGCTGGTTACCGCTGACCGCCGGCTTGCGAACGCCACCGGCCCTCTCTGCCAGATCACTCTCATCGCTCGCTGACCACCCACCTCTGCGGATGATTCAACGGTCGAACGCCGGAACCCCACAGCCCTGGGCTGACGTCTACCCTCACGAGCAGGCCACCGTCATCAGGGAGCAGGAAACATGTCGTACAACTGGGGGAAGCGCGCGCTGACAGCGACCGCGGTCATCGCACTCACCACGTCGGTGGCCGCCTGTAACGGCGACACAGCAACGACCAAGAAGTCGAGCACGTCAAGTTCGAGCACGAGCACGAACGGCAATGGCAACACCGGCACGTCCGGCACCTCGGCCACGCAGACCGGCAAGCTTTCGCCGACCGGCGCTGACCTCGCGAAGTACACCGGTCAGCAGGTGCAGTGGAGCAAGGACGAGTGCACGCCGGACGTCAAGAGCCTCACCTCGTTCAGCCTGCGTGACCTCGCGCCGATCAACGACCGCTCGGAGTGCGCCAAGATCAAGGCGCCCAAGGACTACGGCGACCCGAGCAAGGGCGAGATCGACCTCATGGTCACTCGCACCACGCCCGCCAAGGGTGAGAATCCTCGCGTCCTGATGACCAACCCGGGCGGTCCCGGTGGCCCGGCAGGCGCGTTCTCGGTGATCACCGCGGCGCTCTCGCCGCTGGGCACCACCCACACCGTGATCGGCGTCGACCCGCGCGGCGTCGGGGGTGGCACGCGCGTCACCTGCTCGATGTACGGCACCGACGCAGAGGACTACCGCAACCTTTCCGACAGCGACATCAAGGACCTCCAGGCCGCAGCGAAGAAGACCGTCGACCGCTGCGTCGCCAAGGAAGGCGACCTGCTGCCGTACATCACCACGGCCAACACCGCTCGCGACCACGAGTTGGTGCGTCAGATCCTGAAGGTGCCGACCGTCGACTACTACGGCGTGAGCGCCGGCACCTGGCTCGGGGCGTACTACGCGACGATGTTCCCGCAGCAGGTCGGACGCTTCGTGCTCGACAGCAACACCGAGTTCACCGGCACGATGCAGACCAGCTTTGGTAGCCAGCCGATGTCGTTCCAGCGGCGGTTCAAGGACCAGTTGCTGCCGTGGCTGGCCCGCCAGAACGCCACGTACGGTCTGGGCAGCACGGCCGACGAGGTCAACACCTCCTACGAAGACATCCGCAAGGCTTCGGGCGAGGGCAAGCTCGGCAAGTTCTACCCGATCGCGGTCGACAACATCGTGGCCCACACGCTTTACAGCGATCGCGGTTTCCAGAGCGCCGGCGCGTTGTTGAAGCTGCTGAAGCAGGCCAAGGACGGCGACTCCGCCGCGCTGCGTACCGCCGAGGGCGCGATCGGTGGATCGTCGGCCACCGCCCGTGAAGACTCCCGCAACCAGAACACCGTCTTCATGGCGATCCGCTGCAACGACACGTCCTGGAACAAGGACCCGCAGTCGTACGTCAGCTCCGCCAAGGAGAACGGCCCGAAGTATCCGCTCGTCGGCTGGTTCGATTACGCCAACGAGTGCGCCTACTGGCCCTACAAGCCCGTCGACATGAAGGTCGACACCTCCAAGGCACCGACGATGCTGTTGGTGCAGTCGGAGGCTGACCCGGCGACCGCTTTCGAGGGCGGCTGGAAGGCGCACAAGGCGTCGACCAACACCCGCTTCCTCTCCGCGGACGACCAGGGCAACCACGGTGTCGTGCTCGCCGGGGGCAACCTCTGCATCGAGCAGCAGGCCTACGGCTTCCTGCAGAACGGCAAGCTCAGCGACAAGGACGCCGTCTGCCCGGGCATCCCGCTGCCGAAGGAGAAGGACGTCCACTCGTTCGGCATCACGCCCGAAGGCGAGAAGCTGACCATGCCGGTCGACCCGACGCCGCAGTGGAAGAAGCTGCTGCTGGCCGCGCTCGGCGCGATCCTGGACGAACTGCTCGCACCGAAGAACACCGCACCCGGCAGCGAGTGAGCTGTTAGCAGTGATGGGTGGGCCGAAGATTCGGCCCGCCCATCGCTGTGTGCGGAGCCGCCTCGGTTATCCACAGCCGGCACGGCATGTGCACGTGAACGTCGAGCGCCCGCCTACTTTTCGTATGGCCGTTGGTTCACGAAGTGGAGGAGAAAGATGGCAAGAAACTCTCTGCCAAACGGATTGATGCAGGTGATGCACTAGCATGAGCATCATGCGCACCACGCTCTCCATCGACGACGAACTCCTCGCGCGGGCCCGCGAACGCGCCCGCGAGCGGGGCATCACGTTGGGTGCAGTTGTGGAGAATGCCCTCCGCCGCGACTTTGCGAGCGAGGTCCGGACCGACGCTCCTCCCCTTCCAGTCTTCACAAAGGGGAGCGGGCCCAAACCTGGAATTGATCTGACTTCTAATCGCGTCCTCCACGAGGTGCTCGACGAGGATCTGCCCCTCGATCGGCTGCGGTGACGTGCTCCTACTCGATGTGAACGTGGTGCTGGCAATGCACCGCCAGGACCACCCGCAGCATTCGCCGGTTCGCGCATGGTTCGACCAGGTCGTCGAAAATGGCGAAGATTTTGGCGTGCCGTTGACTGTGTGGGGCTCGTTCCTAAGAATCACGACCAACCGGCGAGTATTCAAAGTGCCAACCCCATTGCATGACGCCTTCACCTTTATCGACGCGCTCCGCGGCCAACCTGGGCACATCCAACTCGAGCCCGGCATTCGTCACCTTGTGCTGCTTCAGCGCATCGCCGAACGTTCAGACGCCTATGGTGACCTCGTTCCAGACGTCGTGCTGGCAGCCATCGCCGCGGAGGCTGGGGCAAAGGTGGCGTCGCTCGATCGCGACTTCGCTCGTATCGCAGACATTGAGGTCGTTCGACCAGTGCAGTGATCGATGCCCGACGTCTCGTGCCCCGGCAACCGAGTCGGCCCAGCTCCTACATCTGCTCAGGCGCTTGGATGCCCAACAGCTCCAGCCCCTGGACGAGGGTGTCGAGGGTGACCTTGCAGAGCGCCAAGCGCGAGTCGCGCACCGCGGCGTCCTCGGCCTTGAGCACCGGGCAGGCCTCGTAGAACGCCGTGAACGTCGTGGCCAGCTCGAACAGGTAGGTGGCCAGGCGGTGCGGTTCGAGGGTCTGGCCCACTTGGTTGACCACGGCACCGAACTCCAGCAGGCGCAGCGCGAGGGCGCGCTCGGCGGCTTCGGTCAGGACGATCGGGCCGTTGAACTCGACCGCGTCCGCGCGGCCAAGGATCGACCGGATGCGCGCGGTCGCGTACTGCAGGTAGGGGCCGGTGTTGCCCTGGAAGGCGACCATCCGGTCGAGGTCGAAGGTGTAGCCGGAGTCGTGGCTGACCGACAGGTCGGCGTACTTGATCGCGGCCACACCCACCTGGTGGGCAATGGTGGCGCGGGTCTGCTCATCGAGATCGGGCCGCGACTCGGCCACCACCGACGCAGCCCGCTCCAGGGCAGCGTCGACCAGCGACTGCAGCGACACCAGGTCGCCTGAGCGGGTCTTGAGGATCTTGCCGTCGGTGCCGACGACATTGCCGATCTGCACGTGGATGGGCGTGGTGCCCTGCACCCAACCCGCCTTGGCCGCGGCCTCCCACACCATGCGGAAGTGGAGGTTCTGCGGAGCACCCACGACGTACAGGGCACGGTCGGCCTTGAACTTCAATGACCGGCGACGAATGGTGGCGAGATCGGTGGTCGGGTAGCCGTAGCCGCCGTCCGACTTGCGAATGATCAGCGGCACCGGCTTGTCGTCGCGTCCGGTGTAGCCATCGAGGAAGATACAGAGGGCGCCGTCGCTCATGACGGCAATTCCCTTGTCCTCCAAGGTCTTGCAGACCTCGTCGAGCTCGTCGTTGTACGACGACTCCCCGGCGATGTCGGCATCAGTAAGCGTGATGTCGAGCTCATCGTAGACGCGGCGCAGGTAGCCCTTGGTGAGGTCGAGGATCTCGCCCCATAGGCGGAGGCTCTCCGGGTCGCCGCCCTGCAACGTGGCAACGCGGGCACGTGCACGAGTGGCGAACTCTTCGTCGGAGTCGAACTTCGCGCGGGCCGCCCGGTAGAACGCGTTCGGGTCGGTGGTGAGCAACTTGGCTTCGTCGCTACCCTCGCCCACCTCGAGCAGATGCTCGACGAGCATGCCGAACGCCGTGCCCCAATCGCCGAGGTGGTTCTGCCGAATCACCTTGTGTCCCAAGAACTCCAACGTGCGGGCGAGCGAGTCGCCGACGACCGTCGTCCGCAAGTGGGCGACGTGCATCTCCTTGGCCGCATTGGGCGAGGAGTAGTCGATGACGATCGTTTCCTGCGCGGGCAACTGGGTGCCGAGCTTTGCTTCGCCGAGCATGGACGCCGCCGCCTGCGCGATCCACTGCGAGCGCAGCGTGACGTTGAGGAACCCCGGGCCGGCGATCTCCACCGACTCGATGAGCTCAGGAGCATCGAGGTGATCGACGATCGACTGCGCCACATCGCGCGGCTTCTGGCCGACCTTCTTCGCCAGCGCCATCGCGGCGTTGACCTGCAGGTCGGCGTCCGTCTGCTTCTTGTTGGCCGGACGGATCACCGGGTCGCCGGTCGCATACTCAGCGCCCAGCGCGGCACCCATGGCCTGCTGGACGTGCGCGGTCAGAGCGTCAACGGGATCCACCATGCCGGCGATTCTATTTGGCCCGCCGGGGTGAGCCGCACCACGCGCTCGCGGGCGCCCTACAAGTACCCCAACTGGCGCGCAGGTGAACACCGGGAGTTACGCCGCCGAACCGCGACACACTCACGCGTATCCGAGCACCTTGCGGAACAATGAGGCCCGCCTGCTCCTGAAACGAAAGCGATGCTCCGGTGACTCTGCTGCGTGGCCATCTCGCACCCGCACCCCGCACCCTCGTCGACATCTTCACCGAGACGGTCACCGAGTGCCCCGAGGCGCCGGCGCTCGACAACGGCCGCACCGTGCTCACTTACGAAGAGCTTGCCGAGCAAGTGAGCGAGGTCGTTGGCGAACTCGCCTCCCACGGCATCGGACGCGGCGACCGGGTGGGCGTACGCATCAAATCGGGCACCACTGATCTGTACGTCGCGATTCTCGGCATCATCTCGGCCGGCTCGGCGTACGTGCCGGTCGACGCCGACGACCCGGACGAGCGGGCCCGCACCGTCTTCGGTGAGGCCGATGTCGCTGCGGTCTACGGCGACGACCTGGCCCTCGACCTCCGTGCCGCCGCGGGGCGAGAACCGATCGAGGCGCAGGAGCCGACGCCGGACGACGACGCCTGGATCATCTTCACCTCGGGTTCGACCGGCAAGCCCAAGGGCGTGGCGGTGACGCATCGCAACGCAGCGGCATTCGTCGACGCCGAGTCGCGGATGTTCTTGCAAGCAGACCCGATCGGTCCGGATGACCGCGTGATGGCCGGCCTGTCGGTCGCCTTCGACGCGTCGTGCGAGGAGATGTGGCTGGCGTGGCGATACGGCGCATGCCTGGTGCCGGCGCCGCGGTCGCTGGTGAGGTCGGGCATGGACCTCGGCCCGTGGCTGGTGGCCAACGACATCACCGTGGTCTCGACCGTCCCGACGCTGCTGGCGCTCTGGCCGTCCCAGGCGTTGGCGAAGGTGCGTCTGCTGATCCTGGGCGGCGAGGCCTGCCCGCCCGAACTCGGCACCCGCTATGCCACCGAGACCCGCGAGATCTGGAACACCTACGGCCCCACCGAGGCCACAGTCGTCGCGTGCGGTGCGCAACTCGGCGGCGATGGTCCGGTGCGCATTGGCCTGCCGCTGGACGGTTGGGATCTGGAAGTCGTTGACCCGCAGGGAAATCCGGTCGCCGAAGGCGAGACCGGCGAGCTGATCATCGGCGGAGTGGGCTTGGCCCGTTATCTCGACCCGGAGAAGGACGCCGAGAAGTACGCGCCAATGCCAACGCTCGGCTGGGAACGGGCGTACCGCTCGGGTGACCACGTGGTCAAGGACGCCGCCGGCCTCCTTTTCGCCGGCCGGGCCGACGATCAAGTCAAGCTCGGCGGACGCCGCATCGAACTCGGCGAGATCGACGCTGCGCTGACCGCCCTGCCCGGTGTGGCCGGCGGTGCCGCTGCCATCCGCGCAACGAGCACCGGCAACAAGATCCTGGTCGGTTACCTCACCACCCAGGACGGGTTCGACCTGTCGGCCGCGATGGAACAACTGCGCGCCGCACTCCCCGCGACGATGGTGCCCCGCTTGGCCGAGGTCGACACGCTGCCCACCCGCACGAGCGGCAAGATCGACCGTGACGCCCTCCCCTGGCCGGTGCCGACGCTACGTCCGGCCGGGCAGGAGTCGGTCGAGCTCGAAGGTACGGCCAAACAGGTGGCAGACCTGTGGCTCGACGTGCTCGGCGTCGTGGTCGCCGGACCCAAGGACGACTTCTTCGAAGCCGGTGGCGGCAGCCTCACCGCCGCGCAGATGGTGTCGCGGCTGCGTGAGATCCACCCCGAGGTAACGGTCGCCGACATCTACGAGTATCCGACCGTGGGCGCTCTTGCCACACAACTGGATTCGATGGCCGCTCCGGGCAACGTCCGGGAGCGCACTGTGCCCCCGACGCCGATGAAGACCCAGATCGGCCAACACGTCGGGCTCTTCGGCACGCGCGCGCTGGCCGGCATGCGGTGGGTGGCCTGGCTGCTGCTCGGCACCACACTGGGTGCGCCGCTGGTCGACCGCGACATGCCGACCGCTTCGTGGTGGGTGATCGCGCCAATGGTGCTGGTGTTCCTCACCCCGCCGGGACGAATCTTGTTGGCCACCGGCCTGATCCGCCTCACCCTGGCCGGTCTCAAGCCGGGCAACTATCCCCGCGGCGGCAAGATCCACATGCGTCTGTGGTTGGCGGAGAAGATCGCCGACGAGTCGGGCGCGACCCGTTTGTCGAGTGCGCCCTGGATGACGATGTACGCGCGACTGCTCGGCGCCAAGATCGGCCAGGACGCCGACCTGCACACCATCCCGCCGGTCACCGGGATGCTCACCGTCGGTCGCGACGCCGCCATCGAACCCGAGGTCGACCTGTCAGGCCACTGGCTGGACGGCGACCGTCTGCACATCGGTCACGTCACCATCCGCCGCGGCGCACGCGTCGGCACCCGCTCCACCCTCACTCCCGGATCGGTGGTCGGACGAGGCAGCGAGGTCGCGCCGGGTTCGGGTGTCTTCGGCGTCATCCCCGACGACGAGGCCTGGAGCGGTGCACCCGCCACCAAGCTCGCGAGCCTCAAGCCACGCGAGGTCGAGCGTCCACAGCACCGGCCTTTCTTCGCAGCCGCATACGGCCTGCTCGCCCTGCTGATCGCGGCGTTGCCGGTCATCGCCACGGTGGCGGCAATCTACGTGGGTTCGCTGGTGCTCGGTGATCGCTCCATCGCGGCGATGGCCGTGCCGACGGTGCTGGCCGGCGGATCTGTGGGAATCGTCGTACTGGTCGCGCTCATCTGGGTGCTCGGCCGCATGCTGCAAGCCGGCCTGACCGAGGGCGACCACCCCGTGCACAGCGGCCAGGCCCTGCGCGCCTGGGGCACGCTGCGGCTGATGGACGAGGCCCGTGGTTGGCTCTTCCCGCTCTACTCCAGCGCCCTCACCCCGGCCTGGTTGCGCTCCCTCGGGGCCACGATCGGCAAGGACGTCGAGGCGTCCACCGTGCTGATGATCCCGAAGCTGGTCTCGGTGGGCGAGGCGTCCTTCCTGGCTGACGACACACTCGTCGGACCCTACGAACTACGCGACGGACGCATGCGGGTCGAGCACACCAAGGTGGGCAAGCGGGCCTTCCTCGGCAACTCGGGCATGACCGCGCCTGGTCGCAAGGTGCCCAAGCGCGGCCTGGTGGCGGTCTTGTCAGCAGCGCCCGGCAAGGCCGAGAAGCCGAAGTCGGGTACGTCCTGGCTGGGCAGCCCGCCGGTCAAACTGCGCCGTGAATCAAGCAAGACCGACGACACCCGCACCTTCTCCCCGCCCCGCAAGCTGCGCATCGCCCGCGGCCTGGTGGAGCTGTGCCGCATCGTCCCGGTGATGCTCGCCTTCGGGCTCTGTGTGGCCGTTGCGGCGCTGCTCCTGGAAGTGCAGCAGCGCTGGGGCGTGCTCGTCCTGCTGCTGGCCGTCGGGCCGGTGCTCATGGTCGGCGGCGCGATCGCGTCCGGCCTGGCCACCCTGAGCAAGTGGGTGCTGGTGGGCCGCATCCGCCAAGGTGAGCACCCGCTGTGGAGTTCGTTCGTCTGGCGCAACGAGCTGGCCGACACCTTCGTGGAGATGCTCGCCGCTCCCTGGCTGGCACGGTCGGCGTCCGGCACACCCGTCCTCAACATCTGGCTGCGCAGCATGGGCGCCAAGATCGGCCGCGGCGTCTGGTGCGAGACCTACTGGCTGCCAGAAGCCGACCTGATCGACCTGCGCGACGGGGCGTCCATCGGGCGCGGCTGCGTCGTGCAGACCCATCTCTTCCACGACCGGGTGCTGTCGATGGACGCCGTCACCCTCCGCTCAGGCGCCACGCTCGGCCCACACAGCGTCATCCTTCCCGCCGCAACCCTGGGTCGATCAAGTACCGTCGGCCCGGTGTCGTTGGTGATGAGAGGCGAGTCGGTGCCCGACAAGACGCGCTGGTTGGGCAACCCGATCGGTCCGTGGATGGAGCAGGACTCGTGAGCCCGCATCGCACGCCGGTCGACCCCTACCTGCCCGGGCACGGCGACGCCTCCTACGAGGTGCAGCACTACGACCTCGACCTCGACTACGCGCTGGAGAACAACATCCTCTCCGGGCGCGCGACGCTGCAGATCCGCGCGCTGAAGAGGCTGTCGGAGGTCACTCTCGACCTGCATCACCTCAAAGTGGTCAAGGTGACGGGCCCGAAGATCAGCAAGTACGAGCACCGCAATGGCCGACTGCGCATCAAGCTGGCCAAGGAACTGGACGAAGGCGACCGCGCCTCCCTCACTGTCACCTATCGCGGCGTCCCCAAGCCGGTGAGGGACGAGGTCGGCGACGCCGGTTGGGAAGAACTCACCGACGGCGTGATCGTCGCCGCTCAACCCGGTGGCGCGCCGAGCTGGTTCCCGTGCAACGACCGCACCTCCGACAAGGCCACTTACAGCTTCAAGATCGCCACCAACCCCGACTACTTGGTGGTCTGCAACGGCATCCGCACCGGCACGCGGCGACGGGCCGGACGCGTGGAGTGGACCTACGAGCAGCGCCAACCGATGGCCACTTACCTGGCGACGGTGCAGATCGGACGGTACGTCGAGATCCCGATCGCCGCCGACATTCCGATGAGCGCGGCCATCCCGCCGAGCCGGCGCCGGTCGTACGACAACGCGTTCGCCGACCAGGGCGCGATGTTCGAATTCTTCACCCGCACGTTCGGCCCCTACCCCTTCGACGTCTACCGCGTCGTGATCACCGACGAGGCCCTGGAGATCCCGCTCGAGGCGCAGTCGCTGTCGATCTTCGGCACCAATTTCCTCAACCGGCAATGGGATTCGCAGCGTCTCATCGCGCACGAGCTCTCGCACCAGTGGTTCGGCAACGCCGTCACGATGGAGACCCTGCAGGACATCTGGCTGCACGAAGGCTTCGCCTGTTACAGCGAGTGGTTGTGGTCGCAGGAGTCGGGCGGACCAAGCACGGCCGAGAAGGCCGCGCACCACCACGCGGCCCTGCTGCGCAAGCCGCAGAACCTCGTCCTGGGCAGCCCGGGCATCGCCGAGGTTTTCGACGACCGCGTCTACAAGCGCGGCGCGCTCACGGTGCATGCGGTTCGCTGCCGCCTCGGCGATGAGGCTTTCTTCGACCTGCTGCGTGCGTGGATCGCCGAGCACAACGGCGAGAACGTCACCACCGCCGATTTTGTCGCGTTCACCCAGGCTCACACCGGAGTCGCGATCGACGACCTGATCGATGCCTGGGTCTACCGCACCGAGTTGCCGGAGCTGCCAGTCACTGCGGCGTAGAGCGGCTGCGCACCAGCTTCAGCACGCCGGCCAGGACGAGGTAGGTCACAGTCGACAGGAGCGCGATGGACCACCAACCCAGGTCGAACACGAAGCCACTCGCGACCGCGACGATCATCGTCACGATCATCACCCAGTCGGGTTCCAGCGACCAGTTCTTCTGTCGTACCAGCCTGCTGTCGTCCATATTCACCCCTGAGAACAACGCTATCCGGCGCCCTTCACGACCATACCATAAGGTCGGGGAAAACGAACAAGGAGTTGCGATGCCCCGCTCTTACAGCGCCCTCTACATCGACGCCGGATACCTGCTGGCTGCTGCCGCGACCCGCGTCTCGGGTAGTTCGTTGCGGGCCGGCGTGGTGGTCGACCACCAGCGGCTGATCGAGAAGCTCGTGGCCCAGGTGGAGGAGAAGAGCCGGTTACCGCTGTTGCGGGTCAATTGGTACGACTCCGGCGGCCGTCCGGGCGGCAACCCCGATGAACAGCAAGAACGCATCGGCATGCTGCCCCGCGTCAAACTCCGGCTCGGACGCCTGTCGTACGGCGGCGAGCAGAAGGGCGTCGACCTGCGCATCGGTCTCGACCTCGCCACGCACAGCCGTAACCGGATCGTCGACATCGTCTACCTGCTCAGCGGCGACGACGACCTCACCGAGGCGGTCGAGGAGGCGCAGCACCTCGGCGCGCAGGTGATCGTGCTGGCCGTGCCCGACAAGGAAGACAAGCCCAACGGCGTCTCCAAGCACCTGTGGCGCGAGGCCGACGATGTCGCGCTCGTCGACCCGAAGATCATCGACGACACCGTCTTCGTCCGGACGGCTCCGGCACCCGCCCCCTCGACTGAGCCGGTCGTGGAGGAAGCGAAGTCCGATGTGCCACAGGAAGTTCCGTCGGATGCGCCGAAGTTCAGCCCGGCCAACATGCCGGCCAAGAAGGTCGACCGTCCGGCGCCGACGGCCGTCCCCATCGACTACTCCTCGATCGACCCCGCCCTGCTGGTGACCGCCGAGGAGGAGCAGGCGATCACCGCGGTTGCCGAGGCAGTTACCTCGTCCTGGATGCGCTCGGCCTCCCCCGCCGACCGCGAGCGCCTGCTGGCCCGCAAGCCGTCGATCCCGCCCGAGCTCGACCGTGCGATGCTGGTCGACCTGTCCAGCAAGCTGGGCGCCTACGAGATCGGCGAGCCGGCCCGTTTCAGGTTGCGGACGAAGTTCTGGGAAGCGGCCGAAGCCCTGCACGGCTGATCCTCCAACCGCCGACAGACAGCCGGTGACGGAGGTTCGCTCACCGCGAGAGCTTCACGCCTCTGGTGGAAGAGCTGGTCACTTGGGTGTATCGGCGGGAGTTGGGTGTTCCAGCGTGAGTTGGGTGTTCCAGCGAGAGCCCTACCTCCCGCTGCGACACCCAACTCGCGTTTTCACACCCAACTCGCGCTGCCTACTGCCCCGCTGGATGAGCCGAGCAGCTGAGGAACGAAGCCGCTCGCGTCGAAACCTGGTGCGACTCCCGCAGAATCCGCCGACTACCTGTACTGACCCGCCAGGTTGGGTACGCGGTCGGCGGGTGAGTCGCCTTTGAGGGCGGTGTGGCCGCGGTCGTGATTGTAGGTGTGCAGGAATGCCGGGAACGCGGCGACGCGTTCGGTCTCGCTGGCGTACGGGCGGGCGTAGGCCCATTCCTCTTGCAGGGTGCGGTTGAACCGTTCGACCTTGCCGTTGGTCTGTGGCCGGTACGGCTTGGTCCGTTTGTGCTTGATGGCGTTGTCTGCCAACAGTTTCCCGAACACGTTCGAGCGGTAGCAGGCCCCGTTGTCCGTCATCACCCGGGTCGTGATGATCCCGATCGAGGCGAAGTGCGCCAGTGCCCGGGACATGAACTGGGTCGCGGTCTCCTTCTTCTCGTCGGCCAGGATCTCGGAGTAGACGTAGCGGGAGTGGTCGTCTACCGCGTGGTGCAAGAACGCGTACCCCAGGTTGGGGCGCCCGTGGACGGTGCGTGGCCGGTCGGCCTCGCGGTGCGCACTGGAGTTACGACCGCCGATTGATCGGCCGTGGATCCGGTGCCCGCCACCATCGGGGATCCGGCCGAGTTTCTTGACATCGACATGGACCAGGTCTCCCGGCGCGTCCCGCTCGTACCGCACGACTTGACGGCGTCGAGCCCTCACCGGGACCCCCGTTGCGGGATCGGTCCACGACAGTCGCAGGCACCCGTACCGGGTCAGGATCCGCTGCACCGTGGCCGGGTTCATCCCCAGGTGGTACGCGATCCTCGCCGGTCCCCAGCGCCGCGCGACCCGCATCCCGACCACCCGCCGTTCCCGACGCCGTACCGTCCGGTGCGGGCACGAGACCGGCCGACTGGACCGGTCGCTCATCCCGGCCGGCCCCTGCTCCCGGTACCGGTCGGACCACCGCTTCGCGGTCGTGACCGACACGTTGAACCGGTCCGCTGCCCGCCGTAGCGGCCATCCGTCCTCAACGACGCACCGAGCCAGCAACAGTCGACCGCGCGGCGTCAGCAGCGCGTTAGCGTGGGACATGAAGACCTCCGTGGTGAGGGGTGTGTTCCTAGACAGCTCCACACCTCACTCGGAGGTCTTCCTCATGTCACGCCGACAAGCCGAGCCCGTACCTAACGTCCCGGGTCAGTACAACTAGCACTCCACCTCGGCGCCGAGCACCCTGCGGTTGCAGACGAGCAGAGCAGCGACACCAAACGTCACGACGACAGCAGCATCGCCCTCACGCAATCCAACAAAAGACCGCTCGCCCCTCACGGGCCGTGAGGGGCGAGCGGCGGAATGCTGATCAGTCCTGCGAGGCGGCTTCGTCGAAAGCCTTGGCGACGCGGCGGTGCGCCTCCCAGATCTCCTCGGGCAGACGCTCGAAGGCCTTGAGGTGCTCCTCGCGGTAGCCCATCTCCTCCTGCCAGCGCGGGATGTCGATGGAGAGCACCTTGTCGAGGTCGGCCTGCGGGAGGTCAAGCCCCTCGAGGTCGAGCTCCTCTTCCTTGGGGATGATGCCGGCCGGCGTCTGCACGCCTTCGACCTCACCGTCCTTGAGGGCCATCAGCCACAGCAGCGGACGGAGGTTCTCGCGGTAGCCGGGCCACAGGTAGTGTCCGTCCTGCTCGCTGCGCTGGAACCAGTTGACGTGCGCGAAGATCGGCTTGTCCTTCACGGCGCCGACGATGTCGAGCCAATGCTGGGCGTAGTCGCCTTCGCCGTACGACATGAACGGACGCATCGACATCGGGTCGTACCGAAGCACGCCCTCCTTGCCGTCAGCCGCAGCAGTTGCCTCGGCCCCGAGGGTGAGGCCGTCGTACACGCCCTCGGCGAGATCGTCGATCGCGCGGATCAGCGGCTCACGGTCGCGGGTGCGTCCGCCGAAGATGATGCCGTCGATGGCGACACCCTTGGGGTCTTCGTAGTCGTCGGCGACATTCGGCACGTTGGCCAGCGTCGTGGTGAAGCGGCTGTTCGGGTGCGCCCAGGGGGCGTCCTTCTCGGCGTCAGCACGCTCGGAGATGAGCTGGCCGCGCCAGTCACGCCAGCCGTCCTCGTCCGCGGGGCGGCTGGGGGTCTTGCCTTCCCACCACACCTCGTGGGTCTTCTCGTTGTAAGCGATGTTGGTGAAGATCGAACCGGTGCCGGGAGCGATCGAGGCGAGCGCCGTCGGGTTGGTCACCTCGTTGGTGTCCTTGGCGACACCGAACGCGCCGTACTCGGGGTTCATGCCGTAGAGCTTGCCGTCGTCGCCCACCCACAGCCACGCGATGTCGTCGCCGTAGAAGGAGACCTCGTAGCGGTCGCCCATCGCGTCCGGCGGCAGCATCATCGCCAGGTTGGTCTTGCCCGAGGCGCTCGGGAAGCCACCGCAGATGTGGTACTCCTTGCCGGTCTTCTTGTCCTTGATACCAATGAGCATGAACTGCTCCGACAGGAAGTCCTTGGAGGCCCAACCGTCGTAGGCCGCCAGGCGCAGGCCATGGGCGATCTTGCCCAGCAGCGCGTTGCCGCCGTAGGACGAACCGAAGTGCAGGATGGTGCGCTCGTCAGCGACCGTGACGAAGTAGCGCTGATCGTCCGGGGTGCCCTGGCCGAGGTTTTCCAAGTCGCCGGTGACGTGCACTGCGCGCACGAAGTGGTCGGGCTCGGCGAGTTCGTTGATGAACTTCGCGCCCACCCGGGCCATGCGGATCATGTGCAGGACGACGGTGCGCGAATCGGTGAGCTCGACGCCGGCGGCGTACTTCTCCAACGGGGCACCCTGCGGCGACATGAGATAGGGGACGACGTACATCGTCTTGCCCTTGGATGCGCCGGTCATGCGCTCGACCATCATCGGCTTCATCTCCGAAGCGGGGCGCCAGTTGTTGTAGACGCCCTTGTCACTCTCGGTGTTGGTCGCGACGATCGTGCGCTCCTCGGAGCGCGCGGTGTCCTTCTCGTAGCTTCGCGAGTAGTAGAGACCCTCTCCAGCCGGCTGCAGTTCGCCGGCGTCCAGGCATTCCTGGATCAGTCGGGCGTCATCCTCTGCACCCACGACTTCAACCCGGTCTGCGCCGGTGATCTCGGCCCAGTGCTCGACGTACTCACGCACGTGGGGGTTCGTCAGGCCACCGGCCTCCAGCGCCGCCGCCACATCAACCATCGGTTCAGTCCTCTCGGTGGGTGCGAGGACATGACGCCGCCGGGACGCCATCGTCCTGCTACTACTCTGCCTAGTACTCAGCGTACTCGGTGGTGGCCACCAGAATCCCACGCCCCGACCCTTGGGTTGACATGACCCCCACTTTGCTAGCCCAAGAATGGACTTGACAATTGGCTAGTAAATAGTTCAATCAAGTGTTCAACTTCTACCTTCTTGGCGATTTGGCCAACTGCTGGAGCCGTCGGCTCTCGCCAGGCACTTTCCCTGTCGAGCCTGTCTTCAGTCGACCGAACTTGCCGCGCGTCCGATCAACTGACGTCCGCGCGGCAGTGCATCGACGTACCCGGCGAGCTCAATGCTGCAGATCGGCGATTCGGTCGACGACGCGGTCGCGCAGCGTCCAGGGATCGATGGTGTTGACGAATACACCTGTGCCACCTTCGAACCCGGCCGGGGTGTTGATGCGCCACTTGATAACAGCGCGCAGCGGCGCGCTGACACCGGTCAGGCCGGGAGGCTGGTGATGCCACTCCTCGTTGGTCGGCACCAGCGGTCCGGTGGCTGCGTGGACGGTTCGCACCAGCGCTGACCAGTCGCGCACGACCTCAGGAGCTAGCTCCCAGGGCACCCCGTCGACCTTGGTGTAGACGTCGATGCCCGGGTAACGGTGGCCGATGCCGGCGAACGCGATCGCGTGCTCGTTCTCGGCGATCACCAGGCCGTGCCGGCGGGCAAGCTCGGGCCCGAGGCGGCGATAGATGTCGGGTTCTTTGCGTAGCTTCTTCAGTTCGCGCTGCATCCGCCGGCTCAACCTGTCGATGGCCACGGCCTGCTTGTGCAGATGCTCGAACGATGCGCCGGCCGGCGCGAGCCAATTCTGGAAGATCGACACGTACCGCGCGTGAGGGTTGTCGGCGTACAGCTGTTGCGCGGTTGCGATCGTCGCCCGCACGAAGGCCTCGTGCTCGGCCACGCTCAGCGTGCCGGACGACGCGAGTTGGTCAGTACGCGTCGCGCCGTCAACGAAGTGCCGTCGGGCGATGATCACGTCGTGACAACCGGCGAAGAAACCCCGCGACTGGGCCGTGACGACGCCTTCGCTCAGTTCCAGATCAAGCCCCTGTGCACGTAGCCTCGCCTGCACCATGTCGCTGACGTGTCGGCGTCCCAATTCGGTTGACAGGTAATGCTCTTCGCGCCGGAGTGCTTCGCGTCCACCGGTGTAGCCGTAGTTCAGGTTCCAGTAGTCGTAGGAGAGGATCTCGAAGAGATTCGGCACTCGGCGGAAGTCAGCGGACGCCGCAACCACCTCGTCCACGGTGAGCCCGTGGTGTTCCCGCAATCCGTTGTCTGACAGCGTCCAGCGGGCCCGCTCGGGCGTGGTTTCCAGGTAGCGCTGCTCGCAGAATGCGCAGCGGTGGCGCAGCTCGTGCTCGGTGAGCGAATGCACGTCCCGCACCACATTCGGCAGTGGGCGATTGCCGCGCCCTGGCACAGTCCAGACCTCGGTGCCGGAGAAGGGATTGATCTGCTTGACGGTGCCATCGGGCAGTCGCAGCAATGGCTCCATGCCGTTCAGCCTAGAGACCTCGCCCTGCGTCAACCGCCACCGCAGTAGTCAGTCGGGTGCAACCCACTGGGGTGACAGTGCCGGACCCTAGGCTCGGGTCATGGCACTCACCCTGGGATACAAGGCGTCCGCCGAGCAGTTCGGTCCGCGCGAACTCGTCGACATCTCCGTGGCTGCCGAGCAGCACGGCATGCAGTCGGTGTGGGTCAGCGACCACTTCCAGCCGTGGCGGCACGACGGCGGGCACGCACCGTTCTCCATCGCGTGGATGTCAGCGGTCGGTGCGCTCACCAGCGACATCACGATCGGCACGTCCGTGCTGACGCCCACCTTCCGCTACAACCCGGCCGTGTTGGCGCAGGCGTTCGCGACCATGGGCTGCCTCTACCCCGACCGCGTCGTGCTGGGCGTCGGCACCGGCGAGGCGCTGAACGAGATCGCCACTGGCTTCACCGGCGAGTGGCCGCCCTTCAAGGAGCGGTTCGCTCGGCTGCGCGAATCGGTACGCCTGATGCGGCAACTCTGGAAAGGCGACGAGGTCACCTTCGAGGGCGATTACTACCGCACCCAGGACGCCTCGATCTACGACGTACCCGACGGTGGTGTGCCGGTCTACGTCGCCGCCGGCGGACCGACCGTCGCGAAGTACGCCGGACGCATGGGAGACGGTTTCATCTGCACCTCGGGCAAGGGCATGTCGCTCTACACCGACGAGCTGTTGCCGGCGGTGCGCGAAGGCGCCGAGCTCGGCAAGCGGTCGTACGACAAGCTCGCCAAGATGATCGAGATCAAGCTCTCGTACGACACCGACCCGGCGAAAGCGCTTGAGAACACACGCTTCTGGGCGCCGCTGTCATTGTCGCCGGAGCAGAAGCACAGCGTCGACTCGCCCCGGGAGATGGAGCGCCTGGCCGATGAGTTGCCGATCGAGCAGGTGGCCAAGCGGTGGATCGTCGCCTCGACCCCCGACGAGGTGATCGAGCAGGTGAAGCCCTACGTGGACGCCGGTTTCGACCACTTGGTCTTCCACGCACCCGGGCACGACCAGCGCCGATTCCTGGAGCAGTTCGAGCGCGACCTCGTCGACCCGCTGCGTTCCATCTGACCGTTTGATCGTCGGCCGCAGGTTCCTCAGCCGATTCGATGGCGTGCTCGTCGACCCAGGACGCGCTATGTGATCGCCTGCTCCACCAGCATCGCCGAGGCGATCACGGTCAGCACGACAGCCAGGCAGTTGGTCAGCACCTTCGGGTCGAGGCGTGCGGTGATCCGCGAGCCGAACGCACCCCCGATCGACGCCGTGAGGCCGAAGGCGACGATCACCGGCCAGTCGACACCGTCGGTGTGACCAAGCCGGAACACCAGTGCCACAAAGGAATTGAGCGCGATCACCAGCAGTGACGTGCCCACCGCGTCCGCGGCACTGAAACCGAGCACCAGGATCAGCGCCGGCACGACCACGAATCCGCCGCCCACCCCGAAAAATCCCGTAAGCAGGCCGGCAAGCGCCGCGACGGCGATCACCATCCAGCCCGGACGTCGACGGTCGGCTTCGACCCCCGCCGTGTTGACCAGAGCCGCCGACGCCAGGAGCAGCAGCACGGCGAAGGAAACCGTTGCAGCCCAGTCGGATACGAGCCCGGCGGCCTGAGCACCGACGACGGCCGTGATTGCACCGATCGCGGAGAAGGTCAGGCCGTCCTTCCACCGCACACGTCCGCCCCGGTCGTGCTGCACGACCCCGACGATCGACGAAACACCGACGATGATCAGCGATCCGATCGCTGCGGCCCTCGGGCTCTGACCCAGTAAATACATGAGCGCCGGGATGGTCAGGATCGACCCGCCGGCGCCCACCGCGCCCGTCACGATGCCGACGACGAGACCGAGCACCGACGCGAGTGCCAGGTCCATCCGTCGTCCCTCCCTCAGCCGGTCGCGCCCACCATAGGGGGCAGCCCGCTCGACCCTCCCGCCCCGGCACAAACCGGACGCATATCGCACGCCTACCGGTCGGTAGCGTGCGATATGCGTCCGGTTTGTGGGTTCGGGAGGCTCCGGCAGCGCCAGACTTCTTCTGCGGAGGCACGGACGCCGCTACCCTGGGAAGCACGCGTCCGCGCGTACCGCTCCGCTGCCAGGCCGGTCGGAGCCACATCACACTGCCGCCGATGCCAGGCCGATCGGCTGGAGAGATCTGTCATGCCTGTTGAGATCAGCCAGGATCGCATTGCCGAACTGACCGAGATCGAGTCGAAGAAGCTCGACGCGAAGACCCAGAAGTCCAAGGAGATGTACAAGCGCGCCCAGGTGCACTTGTCCGGCGGTGTCGCCTCCTCCTACCAGCTGCGCGACCCGTGGCCCATCTACATCGAGAAGGGCGACGGCCCCAAGGTGTGGGACGTCGACGGCAACGAGATGTGGGACTTCCACAACGGCTTCGGTTCGATGGTTCAGGGTCACGCCAACCCGATCATCGGCAAGGCCATCGCCGACCGCTACCCGCTCGGCACCCACTTCGCCGCCCCCACCGAGGACGCCATCGTCGTCGGTGACGAGTTGGCCCGCCGCTGGAACCTCCCCAAGTGGCGCTACACCAACTCCGGCTCCGAGTCGACGATGGACGCCATCCGCATCGCCCGCGCCTACACCGGCCGCGACACCGTGATGAAGATCTTCGGCTCCTACCACGGCCACCACGACACCGTCATGGTCTCGATCGGTGTGCCCTACGGCGAGATCGGCGACAAGGACAACCTGAAGTCGCTGCCCTACGGCGCCGGCATCCCCGAGGCCACCGTTGAGATGACCGTCGCGGTGCCGTTCAACGACGCCGAGGCGATGGAGCGCCGCATCGTTGCGCTCGACAAGGAGGGCCGCAAGCCCGCCGTCGTCATCATGGAAGCCGCGATGATGAACCTCGGTGTCGTGCTGCCCGAGCCCGGCTACCTCGAGGCCGTGCGCGAGATCACCAAGAAGCACGGCATCGTGCTGATCTTCGATGAGGTCAAGACCGGTCTGCAGGTGGCTGCCGGTGGCGCCACCGAGAAGTTCGGCGTGCTGCCCGACATGGTCACCCTCGCCAAGGGCCTGGGCGCCGGTATGCCGACGGGTGCCATCGGTGGCTCCGAAGAGGTCATGTCGGTCGTCGAGGACGGCTCGGTCTACCAGGTCGGCACCTACAACGGAAACCCGCTGGGCGTGGCCGCGATGCGCGCCAACCTGCTCGACGTGCTCACCCCGGACGCCTACAAGCACCTCGCGCACCTCAACGACCGCATCGTGGGTGGCTGCCAGGGCGTGGTCGACAAGTACGACCTGCCGGGCTACGCCGTCGGCATCGGCTCCAAGGGCTGCGTCACCTTCTCCCCCGAGAAGGTCGTCGACTACGCCTCGTACAAGGCCCACCAGAACGGCCCGCTGGCCGACCTCGCGTGGCTCTACAACATGAACCGCGGCATCTTCATGACGCCGGGTCGTGAAGAGGAGTGGACGCTGTCGATCACGCACACCGATGGCGCCGTCGACGCGTTCGTGTCGGTCTTCGACGAGATGGCTCGCGACCTCACCGTCGGCTGACCAACACTCGTCAGGAGCGCGCCCCGCAACCGGTTCGGTTGCGGGGCGCGCTGCGTCCAGCAGGAAAGACAACGTGTGCTCCGGCTCACACTTGGACGCTTGTTCCATTATGGTTTCCTGCACGTCGACCAGGCCCTCCCCAGGGCCCGCCGCCGGCCGGAGGAAGCCATGGCCCGAACCGTCCGCACCACCGTTGCGCTCGCCCTGCCCGTCGCACTCGCGGCGACTGCGCTCTCCTACTCCGCCCCTGAGGCGAAGGCCGACACGCCGGCGTTCCTGGTCGGCACCGGCCAGCACGACATCACCGGTGCGGTGGCCGAAACCGGCACCTTCGGCTTCGTCGCCAACCAGGACGTCGAGGGCCTGCACCAGCGGCTCTACTCGCACGCGTATGTCATCGCCGACCCCGCAACGGGCAAGCGCATCGTCTATGTGAGCGCCGACACCGCCACGATCTTCCCGGCGCACAAAGCAGCCGTCATCCAGGCGCTGACTGCGAAGTACGGAAACAAATACACCGACGCCAACGTCATGCTGACCGGCACGCACACCCACGTCGGCAACTCCGGCATGTCGCAGGACATGCTTTACCAGATCGCCGGCAACGACACCTCCGCGTACGGCTGGGACAAGCGCAACTTCCAGGCCGTCGTGGGCGGCATCGTCCGCTCGATCGAGCAGGCCGACGCGCGCGTGGCTCCGGCCAACCTGTCGCTGGCCAATGGCGATCTCCTCGGCGCCACCCCCAACCGCTCACTGGACGTCGACTGGCGCATTCGCACCGGGACGCCCGCCGGCACCTACCGCCTGCAGCAGCTCGGCGACTGGAAGAGCGGCTGGACCGGCAAGGTCAGCCCGTACGTCGGCACGTCCGCACCGTTCACGGTGAGCTGACGGACGACCGCCACCGATGTGCGAGGGCTGTGTCCCATTGCTCGGGGTATACCGCGAGCAAAGGGACACAGCCCAAGCGTTTGCCCAGGAAGGCGGTCAGTCGGCGGAGGGGCGGGCCTAGGGACGGCCCGGCCACAGGGTCGGCCGAACCCGATTTTCTTCGCGACTCAGCGCGAATCCAGCTCTGCGACAAGCTTCTTGGTCGCATTGTTGCGATACGACATGTCGATCAACTCAGCCACTTCGGCCCAGTCGACCCCGCGGGCGTCGTCGTCGGCGAAGTGGTGCGGCTCTGCGGCCCGAGGTGGTGGGCCAGATCGAGAGCGAGCCACCCACGGTGCCCGATGTAACCGGGCACGTGGAAGCGGTCGTCCCGCAACAGCACCTCGCGCTCGTCCTCATCGGGCAGGAACCACAGCGCGCGAGCGATCAGGTCGCTGTCGTGCGAACCCTTCACGTGCGCATGCCAGCCGGCGAAGGTCTTGGTGGTGAACCAATTGGGACAACCGTGCGAGATCCGCTCCTTCGCCGACGGCAACTCCAGCGCAATCTGCCGGACGTGCGCCAACAGGACGTCGCGGTCGTCGTACCGGTCGGGGTGCGCCATGACGCCGGTGTCAGTCAGTCGGCGGCCGGACGCGCCGCGCCGTACACCAGCGGGATGTACTCGGGGTGCTTGGTGATCCAGTGCTTCACGTACGAGCACTGCGGCATCACCTCGCGGGTGCCGTCCTCGCGTGCTGCGTCGAGCGCTGCCCGCACGAGCGTGCCGGCCACGCCCTTGCCCTCGAACTCCGGCTGCACGACCGTGTGGGTGAAGACGATCAGCTCTTCGGTCTTGATGTAGTCGGCGTATCCGATCACCTGCTCATCGACCAGCGCTTCCCAACGCTTCTGCTCGGCGCTGTCGCGGACGGTGATGTCGAGCGTCTCACTCATGTTGCGTAAAGCTCCTTCGTGATTGACCTGTCTCCACGCTAAGGGTGACTCGCCGGTAGTGAAGGGTCGACGGTCATTCGCCGACCCTTCACCACCTGACGCACCGGGAGACTCAGACGGTCGAGACGCCGAACGCCTCGGCCTGCTTGAGGTAGACCTCGGCATCCTCGTACCGGCCTTGGCGGTAGAGCGAGCGACCGAGGACGACCAGCGCGTAGGCGTCCGTCGGGTTGTGCTCGATCATCGTCCGGGCGGTCTGCTCGGCCTTGGTCAGCTGGGCGGAGTGGTAGAGCGCGCGCAGGTAGAGCTCTTGGGCCTCGCCCTGGCCGTGACCCTCACCGGAGGCCAGCACGCCCTCCAACTCCCGGGCAGCGGGGGCGTACTTGCGCTCCTCGAACAACCGGCGTGCGTACTCGTAGCGCTCGAACTCGATCATTGTCCTGCTCCCTTCTGAGCAAGTGTGGCCAATGGATGTCTGTAGGTGTTGTGTTTCCAGTCTGCGCCGAACGCGGTAGCTGTTTGCAGGTGCGGTAGCTGCACCGAGCGCACCTACAACAGCCGCTGCGTTTGCGCAGTTGTGGCTGGTTCAGCCGGCGTTGGCGAGCACCTGGTCGAACGGGGTGAAGTTGGCGAACTCGTCGACCTTCGGCTTACGGATGCTGCTGCCGCCCAACACGGCGGCCAGCTCGCCGACGGAGCGATCGATCCGGCCGGCCAGCGCGGCCGTGCCCTCACCACCGAAGTCGGCGGTGCCGGCATAGATGCCGGTCGGCAGCACGAAGGCGCCCAGGTAGGCGAACAACGGCCGCAGTGCGTGGTCGAGCACGAGCGAGTGACGCTCGGAGCCACCGGTCGCAGCGACCAGCACCGGCGTCCCGCGCAGTGCGTCGACGTCGATCAGGTCGACGAACGACTTGAACAATCCGCTGTAGGACGCCTGGAAGGTCGGGGTCACGACGATGACGGCGTCGGCGGCGGCCACCTGGTCGAGTGCCTCACGCAGTTCGCCAGTGGCGAAGCCGGTAAGCAACGCGTCCATCATCGCGTGGGCGTGGTCGCGCACCTCGATGTGGTGCACCTCGACCTCACCCATTCCGGCGCGCACCGCGTCGGTCAGCTGGTCGGCGAGCAGTCGCGTCGAGGACGGCGAGCGCAGTCCGGCGCTGATGACGGTGACGGTGGTCATGACGTTTCCTTCTTCCTTCATTTCCTTCGTGCGGGCGGGCCCGCAGTAGATGAGAACGGTTATCGCCGATCCGGCATTCCCATCTACTGCGGGAAGGGACTCACAGGACGTTGGCGTCCTCGGCGCGAGTGCCGGTCCACTGGTCGGTGGCGGGCGTCGCGACGTCCTCCTTGGAGGTGCCGTCTTCCTGAGCTGCGGCCAGGCGTGCGGCATGCGTCGGTGCGTCCGGCACGTGCGCGGGCTTGAGCGCGGCGAACTCCTTGCGCAGCACCGGCACGACTTCCTCGCCGAGCAGGTCGAGCTGCTCAAGCACCGTCTTCAGCGGCAGGCCGGCGTGGTCGAGCAGGAACATCTGACGCTGGTAGTCGCCGACGTACTCCCGGAAACCGAGGGTGCGCTCGATGACCTCCTGCGGCGAACCGACCGTGAGCGGCGTCTCGCGCATGAAGCTCTCCATCGACGGGCCGCCGCCGTAGACCGGGGCGTTGTCGAAGTAGGGCCGGAACTCGCGAATGGCGTCCTGGCTGTTCTTGCGCATGAAGACCTGTCCGCCGAGGCCGACGATCGCCTGGTCGGCGCTGCCGTGGCCGTAGTGCTCGAACCGCTGCCGGTAGAGCTGCACCATTTGCTGGGTGTGGCTCTTCGGCCAGAAGATGTGGTTGGCGAAGTAACCGTCCCCGTAGTATGCGGCCTGCTCGGCCACCTCAGGGCTGCGGATCGACCCGTGCCACACGAACGGCGCAATGCCGTCGAGCGGACGCGGCGTCGAGGTGAAGCCCTGCAACGGCGTACGGTGCTTGCCCTGCCAGTTGACGACGTTCTCGTCCCACAGCTTGCGCAGCAGGGCGTAGTTCGCCACGGCGAGCTCGATGCCGTCGCGGATGTCCTTGCCGAACCACGGGTAGACCGGGCCGGTGTTGCCACGACCCAACATCAGGTCGAGACGGCCATCGGCGAGATGCTGCGCGTAGGCGTAGTCCTCGGCGATGCGCACCGGGTCGTTCGTCGTGATCAGCGTCGTCGACGTGGTCAGGATGATCCGCTCGGTCTGCGCCGCGAGGTTGGCCATCAGGACGGCCGGGTTGGCCGGCGCCACGAACGGCGGGTTGTGGTGCTCACCGGTGGCGAACACGTCCAGACCCACTTCTTCGGCCTTCTTCGCGATCGCGACGGTCGCCTTGATCCGCTCGTTCTCGGTGGGGGTGCGGCCGGTGATCGGGTCGGTGGTCATGTCACCGACGGTGAAGATTCCGAACTGCATGACTGACTCCTCTGGCCGACTGCTGAATACGTTAGTGGACGTGTCAACTATTGGCCAAACTGATCTATTCCACGGGCTTCACGCGCTCCGGAACTCGCGCGGCAGTTCCTCCAGCAGCCGCAACCACAGCTCGCTTGCCGTCGGATAGCTCGGCACGGCGTGCCGCAGCAGGTGCACGGGCACTCGCCCCACGATCGCGATCGTCGCGGCGTGCAACAGCTCACCGGCCTCGGGGCCGACGAAGGTCGCCGCGCGCACCACCCGGTCAGTGGGATCGACGAGCAGCTGCGCCTCGCCCACCACGTGATCGCGCAGCAGCGCCGCACCTGCGGCCGAGTTGAAGGGCACCCGCACGGCGACAGCGTCCGGAAGCTCTCCCTGCAGCGGGCCCACCTGCGCCACCTGCGGATCGGTGAAGATCACCTGCGGCACGGGGACGTCGTCCAGCTCGGGTTCGTCCGCGCCGCCCAACTGCGCGCCGATCACGCGAGCGCGGTACTTGCCCCAGTGGGTCAGCGGCGCTTCACCGCTGGCATCGCCGCCGGTGACGAGCCAGTCAGGCCAGGCGGACGGGTCATTCTGGTTGAGTTCGATCTGCTCGAGGCCGAGGTCGTTCAGGCGCGGACGGCGTCCCACCGCCACCAGGATCTCGTCGGCCTCGATCGGGTCGCCCTGCTCAAGAGTCAGCCGAACAGCACCGCCGTGGACGCGTCCGAGCCTGGTGTCGCGGGCCTCAGATCGTTCGCAGTTGGTGACCGTGGCGTTGAAGCGCACGTCGACGCCGCTTCGTCGCAGACTCTTGAGCACGGCCTGCGCAGCGAACGGCTCCTGGTTGGTGAGCAGCTGATCGCCGCGGACGACCATCGTTACCGCCGAGCCGAGCGCTTGCATCCAGGTGGCCGCCTCGCAGGCGATCACACCGCCGCCGATGATGATCCAGGCGCTGGCCGACGAGGCCGAGCAAGGCTACGACGTCGAACAACTGCGTAAGCGTGGCCGCAAACCCCTCGGCGATGGACCCGCCAGAGTCGTCCCGGTCCGTCTCGACGACACCCTCCTTGACGCCATCGACGCCCGAGCCGAACAAGAGCATGTCACCCGCTCAGAGCTGATCAGAGCTGCTCTGCGCGAGTACGTAGCGTGAAGGTCAACCCTTCCGCCCTGAAGCACGGCTTGACCGAAACCGGCAGTCTGCATGCTGCTCACAACTGGGCTTACGCCCGCGAACCGGACGACGACATGCCTGCCAAACAGTTCGTCCTGGGCTTCGACACCAACGGACGGCTGCTGGAGCTCGCCATCCTTACGTTTGACAGCGGCAACCAGCTCATCATCCACGCCATGAAAGCTCGCCGACACCATCTCGACCTGATCGATTGACCTACCGTCCACGGACGCTCGCCTGACGCGCGCTCGCGGGCATAGACCTCCGCACCACGTGGTTGCACGAGTCATGCGTGGTGAATACAAGGTGCCGGGCGGCAAACTGGTCGCCGTCGATCTGGACGTTCAGGACGGACGGCTGACCGAGGTCAGCGTTTCGGGCGACTTCTTCCTCGAACCCGAGGAGGCACTGCTCGACATCAACGCCTCCCTCAACGGCATGTCGACGGACGCCGGTGTCGACCAACTGAGTTCGGCGATCCAGGGCGCGGTCGACAAGGACGTCGCGTTCATCGGCTTCTCCCCCGAAGCGGTCGGCATCGCGGTGCGGCGCGCGCTCGGCAAGGCGACGGGCTGGCACGACCATGAATTCGACGTCATCCCCGCGAAGGTCATGCATCCTGCGATGCACGTCGCTCTCGACGAAGTGATCGGACGCGAGGTCGCCAGTGGCGTGCGTCCGCCGACCCTGCGTTTCTGGGACTGGGACTCCCCGCTCGTCGTCATCGGCTCGTTCCAGTCGGTGAAGAACGAGATCGACCCCGAGGGCGCCGAGAAGCACCACATCGACGTCGTGCGCCGCATCTCCGGCGGTGGCGCGATGTTCATGGAGCCCGGCAACTGCATCACCTACTCCCTCGTCGTGCCCACGTCCCTGGTCGAAGGCCTCTCCTTCGAGCGGTCGTACTCCTTCCTGGACGACTGGGTGATCGAGGCGCTGGCCGACGTGGGCGTCAACGCGCACTTCGTGCCGCTCAACGACATCGCCAGCGAGCAGGGCAAGATCGGCGGCGCCGCGCAGAAGCGGTTCGCCGATGGCGCGGTGCTGCACCACGTGACGATGGCCTACGACATCGACGCCGACAAGATGCTCGAAGTGCTGCGGATCGGCCGCGAGAAGATGAGCGACAAGGGCACGAAGTCGGCCAACAAGCGGGTCGACCCCATGCGCTCGCAGACCGGCATGACCCGCGACGCGATTCTCGACGCGTTCACGGCGACCTTCGAGAAGCGTTACGCGACAACGCGGTCCGACTACACCGATGCCGAGCTCGAGGCAGCGAAGAAGCTCATGGACGAGAAGTTCTCCACCGACGAGTGGACCCACCGCGTCCCGTGACCGACTCTTCCTAAGCAACAAAAACATTGCCCCACCGCAAGTCCGCAGCGCCTCCCCGGCTCTGCGGACTTCGCGGTCTTAGGGCAGCCGGGTCGGCAATCCCGCGAGCTCGAACAGCCTCTGCTCGAAGAACGCCGCCACGTGCTGCAGCTTCCCCTCACGGATGACCAGCACGTCGAGCTGGAAGGCGTCCCAGACCTTGCGCTCGTGGTCTCCCAGTTCGCGGGCCCGGCGTCCCTCGCGGGTGGCTCCGTCACCGATGGTCGAGCGGGCTCGTTGCAATGCGCTGTTCGCCGAGGCGACGGTGGTGTCGAGCACATTGGCAGTCTCAGCAGCGCTGAACTGCATCACATCTCGCAGGATCAGCGTCGCCCGTTGCTTGGGTGGGAGGTCCTGCAGCGCGGCGACCATCGCGAGTGAGACGCCCTCGTGCGCAACCGCCCGATCGGCCGGGTCGGCGAGCATGGCGTCCGGCAATGGCTCGAGCCAGAGGATCTCCTCGTTGGCCACCACCGGCTCACGCGGATCGGACGACGGTTGACCCAGGCCCGTAGGCAGCGGCCGACGCGATTGGCCCTCGAGCGCGGTGAGGCAGGTGTTGGTGGCGATCTTGTACATCCAGGTGCGCACGGACGCGCGTTCCTCGAAGCGGTGGAACGACCGCCACGCCCGCAGATAGGTCTCCTGCACCTGGTCCTCGGCTTCGGTGGCCGACCCGAGCATGCGGTAGCAGTGCGCGAGCAGTTCCGGACGCAGCGGACCGGTAAGTCGTTCGAAGTCCTCCGGCGGGCGGACGGCGTTCATCGTTCACCTCACGCGTTCTGGGCGGCGTAGGCCTCAGGTCCCATGTCGGCGGCCTGCTGGTCCATCCACATGATCTCCCAGGTGTGGCCGTCCAGATCGTCGTAGGAACGGCCGTACATGAAGCCGTGGTCCTGCGTGCGTCCCTCGGTGCCGCCGGCGGCAACTGCCTTGTCCACCAACGAATCCACCTGCTCGCGGGAGTCGGCCGATACGCACAGCAGACACTCACTGCCCTCCCGCGCGTCCACTGTTTTCTTGTCGTGGAAGGTGGCGTAGAAGTCGGTGCGGAGCAGCATCGCGAAAAGGTTGTCGCCGAGTTCGAGAGCGAGCGCGTTGCCGTCGCAGAACTGCTCGTTGAAGCTGTAGCCCAGCGCGGTGAAGAAGGCGCGCGAACGGTCGAGGTCGGCGACCGGCAGGTTGACGAAGATCATGCGGTGCATCGTGAACTCTCTGATTTCTGATCGCGGCGCCCGCTGGTCGAACGCCGTCATCAATACAGACCGGTCGTGCTGCGAAAACTCATCGCACACCACCCAAAGAGCTCGCACCGGCCGCGGGTCGGCTCCCGGCGTCCAGCCGCATTTACTGCTGCGTACGGGGGTGCGGCGTCGCTTTGCTTGACGCCTGGCTAGCCTGCCGCCCGGCTCGTGTGAGCCACCACACATTTTTGTAAAGCACCCCGAAGGACGTGTGATGTCAGCGCCGACCCAGGCGAGCGAAGGCCAACTCGAACGTGGCCTGTCCAACCGTCATATCCAGCTGATCGCGATTGGCGGCACGATCGGAACGGGCCTTTTCATGGGCTCGGGCAACACAATCAGCAAGGCTGGCCCGTCGGTCATCTTCGTCTACATGATCATCGGCGCGATGCTCTACTTCGTGCTGCGCGCGATGGGCGAGCTGCTGCTGAGCAACCTGGAGTACAAGTCGTTCGCCGATTTCGCCGGCGACATCCTCGGCCCGTGGGCGGCGTACTTCACCGGGTGGACCTACTGGTTCTGCTGGATCGCCACCGGTATCGCCGACGTCGTGGCCATCTCCGGTTATGTCGCGTTCTGGTGGCCCGATCTCCCGCTCTGGATTCCGGCGATCATCCTGATCCTCGTCCTGGTCGGGCTGAACCTGCCGTCGGTGAAGGCCTTCGGTGAGCTGGAGTTCTGGTTCGCGCTGATCAAGATCGTCGCTATCGTCGCGCTGATCTTCATCGGTCTCTACTTCATCTTCACCGGCTTCACCAAGAACGGCGCCACCGCCTCGTTCAGCAACCTATATTCACACGGCGGCATGTTCCCGACCGGCTTCATGGGCTTCGCGGCCGGCTTCCAGATCGCTGTCTTCGCCTTCGTCGGTGTGGAACTGGTCGGCACCGCCGCCGCCGAGACCAAGGACCCGGAGAAGACCCTCCCCCGCGCGATCAAATCAATCCCGATCCGCATCCTGCTCTTCTACGTGGGCGCCCTGGTGATCCTGATGTCGGTGCGTCCGTGGACGGAGTTCGACAAGGACAACTCGCCGTTCGTTGGCATGTTCGCCCTCGCGGGTCTGGCCGCTGCCGCCGGCATCGTCAACTTCGTGGTGCTCACCTCGGCCACGTCGTCGGCCAACTCCGGCATCTACTCCACGTCGCGGATGATCTACGGCCTGGCCAAGGAGGGCGACGCGCCCAAGTCGTTCCGCAAGCTGTCCAAGCGCCACGTACCGCAGAACGCGCTGATCTTCTCCTGCTCGTTCCTGCTCATCGGCATCGTGATGCTCTACGCCGGCGACAGCATCGGCACGGCCTTCGAGATGATCACGACCGTCGCCGCGATCTGCTTCATGTTCATCTGGACGATCATCATGATGAGCTACATCACCTACCGCCGTCAGCGTCCGTCGCTGCACGCGGCCTCGAAGTTCAAGATGCCCGGCGGCACGTTCATGCCCTACGTCGTCATGGCCTTCTTCGTCTTCGTGCTGTGGACCCTCACCACGCAGGACGACACGCTCAAGGCTCTGCTCTGGACGCCGCTGTGGTTCGCGGGAGTCGGTATCGGATACCTACTGATCCGCCGTCGTCCTGAGCACCTCGCGCTGCGCGAGGCACACGCCCGCAAGGTGACTGAACGCACCGAGCGCTGAGGCTCCAGCACCACCGAACGTCCCGTCCAGGCATCGTCCAGGGCGGGACGTTCGTCATTGCCGAGCACTCTCGATGAAACCGATTCGCCGCGGTCGCCGTCAGTACCTGCATAACCGACGAACACCGCACGAGGCGGTCGGCGCACGCGCCGGAAGGGGAGAATCATCATGAAAAAGATCACAGCTGCCGCATGCCTGCTGGCCTTTCCGTTGCTTGCCGGCTGCAACGCCAGCGACGTAACCACCACGACTCCGTCGAGCTCGAGCAGCAGCTCCTCGACCACCGATCCGAGCACCAGCCCGACCGAGGGCACGACCCAGGCGTCCGGCGTCCTCGACTTCGGCAAGACCTACCAGTGGGACAACAAGGTGTCGGTGACGGTGAAGGACGCCACCGATTTCACGCCGAGCGACTACACCACCAAGAACAGCCGCTTCAGCAAGTTCACCAAGGCGACGATCACGCTCACCAACAACACCGACAAGCCCATCGAGGCGCGCAACCTGCGGACGTCCGCGACCAGTGGCGACCGACAAACCCCTGAGCTCTACGACTACAAGAACGACGTCGGACGCCCGTCGACCGCGAAGATCCTGCCCGGCAAGTCGCTGAGCTGGGAGGTCGGCTACGGCTACACCTCCGGCGAAGACCTCACGGTCACGCTCACCTACCGCGACTACAAGACCGACGACTACAAGACCGAGCGACCCGAAGCCATCTTCAACAAGAAGATGTAACGCTCGCACGGCTGGTGGCCCGATCAGGAAACTGGTCGGGCCACCACTGCGAACTCACCGATTCGACAGTTTCGAAAACCCGCGAGATGGTGTCTGCGCACGTCGATCCGCATGTGATGCGAAGTGGATCGGAGTTCAGCACAGGAGTGAAGAAGCTTATGACCGTGGACGAGGCGACTCTTGCCGAGATCCGGGAAGACGCCATCTGTCTCATCCGCCCTGGTTTCATGCGCCGGGACGAGGTGGAGACGCAGCTCGAGGACACCTTCGAGAACGTCGATGCCGACGAGGTCGAATCGATCGTCCGCACCGTCTGGGACGACGAGGTGCGCGCCCAGTGCGAGCGCCCGGACGGCGGCGACTTCCACGCCCTGTCGAAGGCCTTCGACACGCTCGAACGCGCCGGCATCCTCGCCCGGATGAACTTCACCTGCTGCGGCACCTGCGCGGTCAACGAGATCGACCACGAACGCACGCCCGGCGGCACCAGCCAATACCCCTGGCGCGAATGGGGCTATGCCTATTTCCACGCCCAGGACGCCGAACGGCTGGCCTTCCCGCGCCAGTCGCTCTACGTCGGATTCGGTGCATTCCCGGGCAGCCCAGCACTGCCCGAACCGCAACCGGTCGACCGTGACGAACGCATCGCCAGGCACCTGGACGCCGACGCCGTCGTGGCCGAGAAGGTCGTCGAGGTGCTGATGGCGCAGGGCCTGGACGTCGACTGGTCAGGTGATCCCGAAACCCGGGTGATCGTGCACATCAACGACTGGGGCAAGCCGCTACCAGGCACGGAGTCGCCCCAGAGGCGCCTGCTCTCTCGCCTCTTCGGTCGCTGAGGTGCTGGGCGCGTCCGCGCGTCTGGCCTGATGAATTTTGTGGACGTGTGGTCCAAGTCGCCCGCGCGCAAGCCACCGCTCGACCCCTGCAGTGAAAAAGAATGCAGGCATGAGCATCGAACCGCGTATCGCCGTCCTTGCACCCACCCCGCTCGCCGTCGTCGAGGCAACCGCTGCCCTGACTGATCTGAAGCGCAGCGAACACGGGGACGCTGAGTCGGGCGTGCACATTCACCCCGGCGGCCAGGGCCTCTGGATGGCCCGCATGGCGCGCTCGCTCGGCGCGAAGGTGACGGTCGTGGGGCCCTTCGGTGGCGAGCTCGGCCCGCTCATCAAGACGATGCTCACCGATCTCGACCTCGAGGTGAAAGCCGTCGACTATCCCTCGGGTAACGGCGGCTACATCTACGAATTGCGCGGCGGCGAGCGCGAGGTGCTCTCGCACATGCCACCGCCGGTGCTCACCCGCCACGAGTACGACGACCTCTACGGCGTGGCGTTGGTCGAGGGCATGGACGCCGATCTGACCGTCATCACCGGCTGCGAACCCGCCGACGTGTTACCCGACGAGTTCTTCCACCGCCTCATCTCCGACATCCGCTCCTCCGGCGGACGCGTCGTGGCCGACCTCTCCGGCGGCCCGGCCCTGGCTGCCATCGACGCCGGTGTCGACGTGCTGAAGATCGCCCACGACGAACTCATCGAGGCCACGTTGGCCGACGGCGAGAGCGCGGAGAAGATCATCGCCGGAGCCAAGAAGGTGATCGCCAAGGGCGTGGGCGCGATTGTGGTCTCCCGCGCCGAGAAGCCGGCACTGGCGGTCGACAAGGACGGCGTGCGTGAGCTCATCACCCCGGCCGTCACCACCCACGAGCACCGCGGCGCGGGCGACTCGATGACCGCCGGTATCGCCGTGGCTCTGGCCCGAGGCGAAGACCTCACCGAAGCGGCCCGGCTGGGTGCTGCGGCTGGTGCGCTCAACGTCACCCGTGGTGGCCTGGGCACCGGCAACCGCGACACGATCGAGCGCATCGCCGAACACGTCGAGATCAAGGAGCGCTGACATGCACGTGCTGGTCACCAACGACGACGGCATCGAGTCGGCTGGTCTGGCGGTGCTCGTCCGGGCCGCGCTCGACCGTGGTCACACCGTGCAGGTGGCCGCGCCGGCGCATGAGTATTCGGGTGCCTCGGCGTCGCTGGCCGGCGAGGAGAAGGACGGCAAGATCATCCTGGTGTCGGCTGACCCGCCCGGCATGCCCGAAGGCGTCGACGCGATCGGCGTCAAGGCCGCTCCCGGCCTCATCGCCTTCCTCGCCTCCTACGGCGCTTTCGGCGACAAGCCCGACATCGTGCTCTCCGGGGTCAACCTCGGCGCAAACACCGGCCACGCCACCCTGCACTCCGGCACGGTCGGCGCCGCCCTCACCGCCGCGACCCACGGCATCAAAGGCATGGCCGTCTCGGTCACCTCCGGCACCCCGGAGCACTGGGACACCGTGCAACGCGTCGCCACCCACGCCCTGGAATGGCTGGAAGGTCAGGACGTCGGCGAGCACATCCTCAACATCAACGTGCCCGACGTCCCGTGGTCGAAACTGCGTGGGCTGACCGGTGCCCACCTGGCACCGTTCGGTGCCGTGCAGGCCCGCATCGACGAGCGGTTCACCGAGGGCATCGACGTCACCTACATCGCCGAGGACGCCGATGACGATGACCCCGGCTCCGACCACTACCTGCTCACCCGCGGGTGGGCGACCGCGACGATGCTGCGCGCCCCGGTCGACTCCCCGAAGATGGACGTGCCGACCTTCGACGGCGAAGGTACCGAGGCCGATGTCGAGGCATACCAACCCGATTCGGCCCGCGTGATGACCACCCGCGAGTCCGACTGAGCAAACCCAGCGGCTGTTCGCAAACGCGGCAGTTGCTCCGTCGCGCCTGCGGCCTGAGCGGTCACCAGACACAAACGCGGCGGCTGTTCGCAGACGCGGCGGTTGCAACTACCGCGCCTGCAAGGAACCGCCGCGTTTGGTGCTGCAAGGGCCGCGTTTGCGTCGCCGACCCCGACAATTGCCTCAGTCGAGGCGGACGATCATCTTCCCGGTGTTGGCGCCGGCGAGCAGGTCGATGAACGCCTGCGGAGCGTTGTCGAGTCCCTCGCGCACGGTCTCGTCCCAGGTGATCGACCCGTCCGCCAGCCACGGGCCGACCGTCTGCCGGAACTCCTGCTGCAGGTCGTTGTACTTGCTGACGATGAAGCCGCGCATCGTGATGCGCTTGCCGATCAGCAAGGTCAGATTCCTTGGGGCACAGGCTGGTTCGGTGGCGTTGTACTGCGCGATCGCGCCGCACATCGCGATGCGGCCGTCGAGCTTCATCGACGAGATCGCTGCTTCGAGGTGGTCTGCGCCGACGTTGTCGAAGTAGACGTCGATGCCCTCGGGCGCAGCCTGCTTGAGCAGGTCACGTACTGCGCCGTCGCGATAGTTGAAGGCCGCGTCGAAGCCGAGGTCCTTCAGGCGGGCGACCTTCTCCGCGCTGCCGGCCGAACCGACCACGCGGGACGCCCCGGAAAGACGGGCGATCTGGCCCACCAGCGACCCGACCGCACCGGCGGCACCGGAGACGAAGACCGCGTCCCCGGCCTTGAACTCGGCGGCGGCCATGAGTCCGGCGTACGCGGTCAGCCCAGGCATGCCGAGGACGCCGAGGTAAGCACTGTCGGAGAAGTCCGCGGTGTCGACCTTGCTGGCCCGCGCACCCGGGAGCACGGCGACGTCGCGCCATCCCAGACCGTGCAGGACGCTGTCGCCCTCGGCGAATCCCTCTGCGCGAGATGCGATCACTGTTCCGACGGCGCCACCGTCGAGCGGCTGGTCGATCTGGAACGGCGGCACGTACGACTTCACGTCGTTCATCCGTCCACGCATGTACGGATCGACCGACATCACCGTGTTGCGGACGAGGATCTCGCCGTCCTGCAGCGCCGGCAGGTCACGCTCGACCAGGCGGAAGTTGTCGGGAGTCGGCGCGCCGTTCGGACGAGAAGCCAGGACGATTTCGCGGGTCTGGGTGGGAAGGCTCATGGGTCCAACCTATGCCCCTGCGATTCGCACGCGGTCGCCGGTAGAAGCGCGCTAACCCAGCAGAATTCCAGCGATCGCGGCGCTCATCAGGTTGGCCAAGGTCGCGGCGAGGATGGCGCGCATGCCGAGCTCGGCGATCTCGCCGCGGCGCTTGGGGGCCATGCCGCCCAGGCCGCCGAGCAGGATGCCGAGCGAGCCGAGGTTGGCGAAGCCGGTGAGGGCGAAGGTGACAATCGCCTGGGTGCGGGCCGAGAAGTCGCCGATGTTGGGGGCAAAGTTGGAGAAGGCCACGAACTCGTTGACTACGACCTTCTGACCGACGTACGAACCAGCGTCCGCGGCCTCTGACCAGGGCACACCGATGAGGGTCATGACCGGCGCCATGACGTAGCCGAGGATCTGCTCGAAGCTGAGATCGTCGTTGCCGAACCAGCCGCCGACCATCCCGACGAAGAGGTTGATCAGTGCAATCAACGAGATAAAGGCCAGCAGCATCGCGCCGATGTTGAGCGCGAGCTTCATGCCGTCCGAGGCACCGGCAGCGGCCGCGTCGATGACGTTGCGATGCTTGACCTCTTCCTCGTCGTCATCGTCATGAGCGACCTCGCTCGACGATGCGGAGCCCTTGTCGAGATCGACCACGGCGGCCGACGATCCGGCGCCGGCAGCAAGGCCCTCGGGCACGATGATCTTGGCCATCAGCAGCGCGCCGGGGGCGGCCATGAAGCTGGCCGCGATGAGGTAGTCGAGCTTGGCGCCGAGCAGCGCGTAACCGACGAGCACTGATCCGGCGACGGTCGAGAGGCCGCCGACCATGACGGCGAAGAGTCCGGAACGGGTGATCTTCGACAGGTACGGCTTGATCACCAGCGGCGCTTCGGTCTGGCCGAGGAAAATGTTGGCGGCGGCGTTGATCGACTCCTCGCGCCGGGTGCCGAGCAGCTTGGCCAGCGCCCCACCGATCACCTCGACCACCTTCTGCAGGATGCCGAGATGGAAGAGGATGGCGGTGAGCGAGGCGAAGAAAACGATCACCGGCAGCACCTGCAGCGCGAAGACCATCCCGTCCTTGGGGATCAACGGCCCGAAGAGAAAGCTGATGCCCTCCTTCGAGGAGTCGATGACCGCCTGGACGCCCTCGGAGGTCTTCGCCAGCGCGTCCCGTCCCCAGGGCACGAAGAGCACGAGCACGCCGAAACCGACCTGTAGTGCGAGGGCGGCACCGACCGTACGCAGCTTGATCGCCTTGCGATCGGTCGACAGCAGGTAGGCGATGGCCAGCAGGCCGACCATTCCTCCGATTCCCCACAGCACGTGCAGCATGGGCGCTCCTCCCTCGTCCAGGTAGCGACAGCCTGACATTTCAGGAGGGGTGGCTGGGGGTTACCGAACGATCGAGTGGCCGGGCTGTGAACTGGTGGCCGGGCAATACCCCGGCCATTGGCTCACAGCCCGCCCACTCGATGAGGAGGACGTGCCGATCAGAGGGCCTCGGAGACCGCCGCTCTGGTCGAGCGCCACCACTCGTAGTGATCGAGCACGTCGTGGCACACCTGCTCGTGCGTGTAACCGATGACGTCGTACGCGCCGCCATTGGGCAAGACGACCTCCAGCACCGTGGTGGTGTCGTCGGCTTCGATCATCCGCGACCCGTAACTGGGCGCCTTCATCAGCCGCACCTGCACCGGATACCGGAAGCTCTCTTCGCCGTCGACGACGGTGAGCGCGACCGAGCGGGCGATGCGCGTGCTCACGTCGTCCTGACTCTCCACGACCGCATCGACGCCGCGCTGGACGAGTTCGTCGGCCACTTCGCGCAGGGCAGGAAGGACGACGTCGTCCAACCGCGTGGATGCCTGCTTGAGGTTGACGGTGCCGAACGATCGCGCCAGCCGCCGCTTCCAACTGCCCGGGCTGGCCGTGGCCTCGCGTCCGACCACGGACGAGGTGAGCGAGGTGCGGAAGGCGTCGGCTTGCACCCGCTCCCCTTCGAGCGCCCGGTGCAGCCCGACCATCACCAGCACCATGACCACCGCGAAGGGGAGACCCATGATGATCGTGGCGTTCTGCAATGCGGTGATTCCGCCGACGCTCAGCATGGCGATGGTCAACAGACCAGTGGCGGCAGCCCAGAGGATGCGCAGCCACGGCTTCGCGTCGACGTCCGTGTCAGGCAGGTCGGACGACAGGTTGGCCATCACCAGCGCGCCGGAGTCCGCACTTGTCACATAGAACAAAAGTCCGACGAAGGTGGCGAGGCCCACGAGGAAGAACGCGCCGGGGTATTGCTGCAGCAGGTCGTAGAACCCCTGCTCGGGCGCGGTCGTGGCGGTCTTTCCGAACTCGTTGTCGCCGTCCATGATCTGCTTCACGGCGCTGTTGCCGAAGATCGTCACCCACATCACGATGTAGATGAACGGGATGGTCAGCGTGCCGACGATGAACTGACCGATGGTGCGGCCCTTGGAGATTCGCGCCAGGAACATGCCGACGAAGGACGCCCACGCGATCCACCAGGCCCAGAAGAACAGCGTCCAACCGTTCATCCAGTCGGCCGGGTAGTCGTAGGCCATCGTGTCCATCGTCATGCCGGGGAAGAGGTTGACGAAGTCGCCGACGTTCATCATCATCGCGCGCAGCAGGAAGGCGGTCTCGCCGGTGACCAGCACCCACGCCGCCAGACCGATCGCGAGCAGCACGTTGAGCTGCGACAGGATGCGAATGCCCTTGTCGACACCCGAGGTGGCCGAGATCGTCGCGACCGTGACGGCCAGCACGACGAGCGCGATCTGGGCGGGCAGGCCCTGGCTGACGCCGAACATCACGTCGAGGCCGACGTTGAGCATCACCACGCCGATACCGAGCGAGGTGGCCACACCGAAGATCGTGCCGAGCACCGTCGCGATGTCGACAGCGTCACCCAGGCGTCCTTGAATTCGCTTACCGAACAACGGATACAGCGCCGAACGCACCGCCAGCGGCAGTCCCTTGCGGTGGGCGAAGTAGCCGAGCGCGATGCCCATGAGGGCATACATTCCCCATCCGGTGATGCCGTAGTGGAAGAGCGTCCAGACGGTGGCCTCGCGGGCGGCGTCCAGCGTCTCTCCCTGCCCCTGCGGCGGGGTGAGGTATTGCGTTGCAGGCTCGGCGACGGCGAAGAACATCACGTCGGTGCCGATGCCGGCGGCGAAGAGCATGCAAGCCCAGGAGAAGGTCGAGAACTCCGGACGGTCGCTGTCGGCGCCGAGACGCACCTTGGAGTAACGCAGTCCGAGGTAGACGACGAAGACGAGGATCGCTGTGGCCAACAGGATGTAGAACCAGCCGAACCAGTTGGAGATCCAGCCGACGACATTGCCGAGCACCGACTCCGCATTCTCGGACGCGATGAGCGCCCACGCCGCGACCGCGACGGTGAAGATGCCGGAGACCAGCAGCACTGGCCACTTGGTCCTCGGTTCTGAAGGCTCCTGCAGCGCAGTCGAACTCATCGCATCGAACCCATCGCCTGCGCGGCGCTGGGCACCTCGTCGACGGCGTTCCAGGCGTCGTTGCGCGGGTCGCCCTGGGGGAAGATCGGCATGCCCGACTTCGCCTTGTAGACCGGTGCGTGCTCGGCCGCCAGCGCGGTGTTGCCGGCGATCAGATCGGCAGCCTTCTCGGCCACCATCATCACCGGCGCGTAGATGTTGCCGTTGGTGATGGTCGGGAAGACGGACGCGTCGACGACCCGCAGGCCTTCGGTGCCGTGCACCCGCATCGAGTTCGGGTCGACCACTGCCATGTCGTCGACGCCCATCTTGGCCGAGCACGACGGGTGCAGCGCCGTCTCGGCGTCCTTGGCCACCCAGTCGATGATCTCCTGGTCGGTCTCCACCGAAGGTCCGGGCGAGATCTCACCGCCGTTGAACGGCGCGAAGGCCGGCTGCTGCAGGATGTGGCGAGCAGCGCGGATGACCTCGACCCATTCGCGGCGGTCGTTCTCGGTGGAGAGGTAGTTGAACAGGATGCCCGGCTTGGCCAGTGGGTTGTCGTTCTTGATGCGCACGTGACCGCGCACGTCGGAGTTCATCGGCCCGACGTGCACCTGGTAACCGTGCGTGCCCTCCGGCGCGGTGCCGTCGTAACGCACCGCGATCGGCAGGAAGTGGAACATCAGGTTGGGGTAGGCCACCTCGTCGTTGGTGCGGATGAAGCCGCCCGCCTCGAAGTGGTTGGACGCACCCACCCCGCGGTTGAGGAAGAGCCACTCGGCACCGATGTAGGGCGCCTTCCACTTCTTCAGCCACGGCGCGATCGACACCGGCTGCAGGCTGGAGTGCTGCAGGTAGACCTCGAGGTGGTCCTGCAGGTTCTCGCCGACGCCCGGCAGGTCGACGCGATTGGTGACGCCAGCAGCCTGGAGCACCTCGGGGTTGCCGACACCGCTGAGCTGCAGCAGCTGCGGGGAGTTGAACGCGCCGCCGCAGAGAATGACCTCACCGGCTTCGACGCTGTGCTTGAACTTCCCGCCCCGGGCGAAGTCGACGCCGGTCACCCGGTTGCCCTGCCAGCGCAGGCCGGTCACGGTCGACAGCGTCGCGATGTCGAGGTTCTTACGGTCACGGATCGGACGCAGGTAGGCACGGGACGCGCTGATCCGGCTGCCCTTGTAGACGTTGCGATCGAAGGGTGCGAAGCCCTCCTGGCGGTAGCCGTTGACGTCGTCGGTGCGCGGGTAGCCGGCCTGCTGGGTGGCCTCGAAAAATGCTTGGAAGAGCGGGCTGCTGGCCGGGCCGCGCTCCAGCTTGAGCGGGCCCGCGCCTCCGCGCCATTCGTCCGCACCGGCGAGGCAGTTCTCCATGCGCTTGAAGTAGGGCAGGCAGTGCGCGTAGTCCCACTGGTCCAGACCATCGAAGGTGGCCCACTTGTCGAAGTCGCCGGGATTACCGCGCTGGAAGATCATGCCGTTGATCGAGCTCGACCCGCCGAGCACCTTGCCGCGAGCGTGCGGGACGCGGCGGCCGTCCATGAAGGGCTCCGGCTCGGTCTCGTAGGCCCAGTCGTACAACGGGTTGCCCGAGGGGAACATCAGCGCCGCCGGCATGTGGATCAGCGGGTCGAACAGGAAGTCGGCCCGGCCGGCTTCCAACACCAGGACGCTGGTCTGCTTGTCGCTCGACAGCCGGTTGGCCAGCACCGAGCCGGCAGACCCGCCGCCGACGATCACGTAGTCGTATCGCTTCTTCATTCGTGTCTCTCCATCAGTTTCGTATCAAGATCCGTTGCGTGAGCGGGTCGCTCCCGCTGGTTGAGCCACGCTGGTGAGGAACGAACCAGCACGTGTCCAAACCCGGTCAGTTCCGCTGTGGCTCAACCACTTCAGGCTCATCGCTGTCTCTCGCCTCGGCCGGTTTCGACACCTGCGAGCGGCGCGCCTCAGTCGTTGCTGAACCAGCCCGCCGGCGCCGGCCGGAGGTTCTGCCAGATGTGCTTGGTCTCCTGGTATTCGTGCAGCCCGACCAGGCCGAGTTCACGGCCGTTGCCGGACTGCTTCATGCCGCCCCACTCGGCCTGCGGCACGTAGGGGTGGTAGTCGTTGATCCAGATAGTGCCGTGGCGCAGCCGCTTGGCGACGCGCTCGACGCGTCCGGCGTCCTGGCTCCACACCGCTCCGGCCAGGCCGTAGATGGTGTCGTTACCGAGCTTCACTGCGGCGTCCTCGGCCTCGTCGACCGTCGCACCGCTGAATGTCTCGACGGTGAGCACCGGGCCGAACGACTCCTCCTGCACGCAGGTCATCTCGGTGGAGCAGTTGTCGAGGATGGTCGGCGGGTAGAACGCACCCTTGGCCAATTCACCACTCTCGTAACGCTTTCCACCGGTACGTAGCACGGCACCTTCGGCGACGGCGGCGTCCACATAGGTGGCCACCTTCGCAAGGTGGTCTTCGCTGATCAACGATCCCGTCTCAGCATTTTCGTCAAACGGACCACCAACGCGGATCTTCTCGGCGCGGCGCACGAGTTCGTCCACCACCTCGTCGTGAATCGATTCCTCGACGATCAGGCGGGTGCCAGCAGAGCAGACCTGGCCGGAGTCGAGGAAGACGGCGGTGAGCGCGTTGTCGATCGCGGCGGGCAGGTCGGCGTCGGCGAAGATGATGTTGGGGTTCTTGCCACCGAGTTCGAGCGCGACCCGCTTCACGGTCGGAGCGGCGGACGCCATGATCGAGCGGCCGGTGACCACGCCGCCGGTGAACGACACGAGGTCGACTTCGGGCGACTCGGTGAGGGTGGGGCCGACGTCGGCGCCGGCGCCGAGGATCAGGTTGGCCACACCCTTGGGCAGGCCAGCTTCTTCGAGCGCCTTCATCAGCCACATCGCGCTCTGCGGGGTGAGTTCGGCGGGCTTGAGCACGAAGGTGTTGCCGGCGGCGAGGGCGGGCGCGACCTTCCACGCGGTCTGCAGCAGCGGGTAGTTCCACGGCGTGATGAGCGAGCAGACGCCGACCGGCTCGGTCACCACGCGGCTGGAGACGTCGGGCATGCCGGTGTCGACCACGCGTCCGGCTTCACCTTGTGCCAGCGAGGCGAAGTGGCGGAAGACGCCGATGATGTCGTCCATGTCGAGCTGCGATTCCACGAACCGCTTGCCGGTGTCGAGCGCTTCCATGCGCGCGACCTCGTCCTTGTCGCGCTCCAGGTAGTCGGCGACGCGGTGCAGAATCGCGGCCCGCTCGGGCGCCGGAGTCGAGGGCCAGGGGCCTTCGTCGAAGGCGCAGCGCGCGGCTTCGACTGCCTTTCGGGCGTCCGCGGGCCCGGCCTCGGCGACGGTGATCACCGCGGATCCGTCTGCGGGACAGGTGATTTCGCGGGTGGCGCCGGACTCGGCGTCCACCCATTCACCGTCGATGTACAAGCTGGGCATGCAGAACCTCCGTCATTGCTTCGGGCTGGATGCGAGCCGCCACGGACCATTCCCCTGACCGATCAGCTCGATAACGCTCGTTTCACCATAACGCACGTTATAGTGCCGATGTGAAATCAGAACGACCTGTTCGCGAGCGTTTGCTGGACGCTGCGGACGATGTGCTCTTCGTCGACGGGTCGGTCTCGACCCCGGTCGATGTGATCGTGCGCACGGCGAGCGCCTCGCCGCCAAGCCTCTACAAACACTTCGGTTCGAAGGACGGCCTCATCGCTGCCGCGCTACGGCGCAGGTTGGCGATCTGGACGCAGGTCTGGGACGACGCGATCGAGGCCGCCCAGTCGGACGAAGACCGCCTGCTCGCCCTCTGGCCGGCGCTGCGCGTCTATCAGCACGAGCGCCTGACCGAACGTTGGTGCGCCTTCAGCGGCACCGCCGCCGCCCTCCCCCGGCCCAGCGCACCCGTCGCACAGGTGTTGGCCGACGAGACGGCGCTGTTGCGTGATCGCCTGCGGAAGTACGCCCTCCCGATCGCCGGCCAGCAGGCGGATTCCCTTGCGGCGCAACTGTTCATCGCCTACACCGGCACCATGGCCACGATGCTGCGTGAGCCTTACGAGCAGGCCATCGACAAGGGCGAACAAACCGCGCGGACGCTGGTCGCCGCCTTCACCACAACAAAATCGGCGTGAGTTTGGGGCCCTTCGTTGTCGTTACGAAGGGCCCAAACTCACGCCGATTCTCACTTGTTCAGCAGGTCCTCAGCGCAGGACGACGGTGCGCCGTCCGTGGACGACGACGCGGCCTTCGCAGTGCCACTTCACCGCGTTCGACAGCGCCTTGCACTCGGTGTCGCGGCCGGCGGCGATGAGGTCGGCCGGGGTGAAGGCGTGGTCGACCTCCTGCACCTGCTGGGAGATGATCGGGCCCTCGTCCAGGTCGCTGGTGACGTAATGCGCGGTGGCACCAACGGTTTTCACGCCGCGCTCGTACGCCTGGTGGTAGGGCTTGGCGCCCTTGAAGCTCGGTAGGAACGAGTGGTGGATGTTGATCGCGCGGCCTTCGAGGGCGCGGGCGAGCTCGTCCGACAGGATCTGCATGTAGCGCGCGAGCACCACGAGATCGGCGTCGTACTCGTCGACCAAGCGCAGCAGTTCGGCCTCGGCGGCGGGCTTGGTGTCAGGCGTGACCGGCACGTGGAAGAACGGGATGTCGTGCCATTCGACGAGTCCGCGGTGGTCGGGGTGGTTCGACACAACGGCCACGATCTCGATCGGCAAATCGCCCATCCGCTCGCGGAAGAGCAGGTCGTTCAGGCAGTGGGCGAACTTCGACACCATCACCAGCACCCGCTGCTTCTGGTCAGCCGGACGCAATTGCGCGTGCAGCTTCCACTTCTCGCACAGCGCGTCGACCTGTGACTGTAAGCCGTCCATCCCGGGGTCGGCGTCAGCGGGCACGGCGAAGTCGATGCGCGCGTCGTACTTGCCCGACAGCGGGTCGTCGAACTGCTTGATCTCGCGGATGTCGGCGCGATTGTCGACCAGGAACCCAGTGATGGCGTGCAGGATGCCCGGCTGCTCGGGGCCGTCCACGGTCAGCACATAACGCGGTTCGTGAGCAGTCATCGCCCTCTCCTTCATTCTCCGAGTGCACGGCACTCGGTTCTCAGCACTCGACGACATCCACGGCGAGGCCGCCGGCACGTGTCACGCCTGTCGGCACCAGTCTGTCGCATGTGGCTTCGGCGAGCGCTCGTCCAATGATGGAGCGCCACCACGGACGACGCCGTCAGACGTACTCCCGCATCCCGTCCAGCAGCCAACGGGCGACGTGCACCGCGAAGGACGAGCGGGGCATGACCCGCCATGTGTCGGCCTCGACGCGCCACAGGATCACGCCGACCGCACCCAGCAGCGTCGCCACCGCGGTGCCGACCGGGAAAGCCACCTCGTCGAGGTCGAGCCGACACGACTTGTCGAGCACCTGCTGCGCAGCAGCGCCCCTGAGCTCCAACGTGGTCCGGTTCGCTGACAGGTCGACCACCTGGCCCGGCAGTGAGCCGAGCGACTGGGTGAGTGATGCCGCCAGGGACGCCGGTTCGGGGCCGCCGTCGGCCTCGTCCGGCAGGATGACGAGGAACTCGTCTGGGCCGAGCCACAGCGCATGACCGCGGTCGCCGAGCGAGGTTACCTGGCCGGCCTGCGACGGCAATGATGCGCCCAGCCCCTTCGCCAACACATCGGCCGTCGCGCTGCCGGGCACGGCGCGCACGCCGATCTGCCCGAAGAACGGGATCTCCTTCAGCGTCACCGCTGATCCGCTGCCCGCGGCGAGTTCGTCCGCGATTCGGTGCAACGGGCTGCGCCGACGCTCCAGAACCTTCTGCCGATCAACCATCGCGCCGTGCTCCTTCCTTGTCGTAAACAACTGCGTCGTGCACCTCGACCGGCACGAACTTCCCTTCGAAGGACGCCATCAGCTGCTCGCCGATACGGGTTCGACCGTCCTTGACCAGCGCCAGCGCGAACGAGCGTCCGAGAGCCTGGCTGTGGTAGCTGGACGACACATGTCCAAGCATCGGAACCGGTTGCGCGGCAATGCCATTCACGAGTTCATCCGGAACGTCGCCCGAGGCTATGACCTGGCTGCCCTCGGGAAGTCGCAGACCGTGATCGACCGGCATCAGGGCGACCAACTGCTTGCGACCCTCCTCCACATGCCCGGCACGGTCGTACGAGCGTTTGCCGATGAAGTCCTTGGTCTTGGAGACAATCCAGTCCATGCCGAGGTCCTGCGGGGTGACCGTGCCGTCGGTGTCCTGTCCCACGATCGGGTAGGCCTTCTCCGCCCGCAGCACGTGCATGGTCTCGGTGCCGTACGGCGTGATGCCGAAGGGCTCGCCGGCTGCGGTGATGTCGTCCCACAATGCTTCGCCGTACCAACCGCTGACGTTGATCTCGTACGCCAGTTCGCCGGAGAAGGTCACGCGGGCGATACGGGCCGGGATGCCACTGGCCAGCACGGTGTCACGGAAGGCCATGAACTCGAAGTCCTCCTTCGACACGTCCAGATCTGGCGCCAGGGCCGCGACGACATCGCGTGATTTCGGTCCGACCACAGCGACCGTCGTCCACTGTTCGGTGACGGAGGTGAACCAGACGTCCAGCTCGGGCCACTCGGTTTGTGACCACTCCTCCAGCCAGTCCAGGACACCTGCCGCACCTCCGGTGGTGGTCGTCATCAGGAAGCGGTCTTCCGCGAGCCGGAACGACACGCCGTCGTCGAAGACCATCCCGTCGGGACGACACATCACGCCGTAGCGCTGCTTGCCGACGGCGAGCTTGGCGAAGGCGTTGGTGTAGATGCGGTTGAGGAACTCCGCCGCATCGGCGCCACGCACTTCGATCTTGCCCAGCGTGCTGGCGTCCATGTAGGCGACGCCTTCCCGGGCCACACGGCACTCCCGTGCGACGGCTGCGTCCATGTCTTCACCGTCCTGTGGGTAGAACCACGGACGCTTCCACTGGCCGACATCCTCGAAGAGCGCCCCGCGCTCGAGGTGACGGGTGTTGGCCGGCGTGACGCGGATCGGGTCGTAGAGGTCGCCACGAGCGCGACCCGCAAGGGCAGCGAAAGCCACCGGTGTGAAAGGCGCCCGGAAGGTCGTGGTGCCGAAAGCACCGGGGTTTGGGCGTCCGGACTGCCCCTGGCCCGGTTGGCCACCCGGCACGGCCGCCATGTCGGCGTCGGTGAGCAACTGGCTCAGCAAGCCGATGGTCAGCACGCCGCCGACCTTGCCCTGGTCGAGGCCGGTACTGATCGAGGTGTACCGCTTCACGTGCTCCACCGAACGCATCCCGGCGCCCACCGCACGCACCACGTCGTCAGCGGTGTTGTCGCGCTGCGGATCGACGAAGTGGGTGTCGAGCGAGCCATCGGGCGCGGGCACGAGCCACAGCGGTGCCGTGGTGCCGGCAAGCCGGACGCGGTCGATCTCGGGAAGTGCCTCGCCCGCTCCGGCGGCAGCTCCCTCCGCCACGCAGGCCTCGGTGTCGTAGGTGCCGAGCACCGAGCCCGCCAATGCCTGATTGCGCACCGGAGCGCTCGGGACGAAGCCGAGCAGGTCGTCGTCCCAGTGCAGCACTCCCTGACGCTGGGAATGGAGGCTGACATTCGGCGACCATCCGGCGCTGACCGCCACGATCTCGCACGAGATCTCCTGTGTCGCACCGTCTTCGGATCCGGTCTCGGCGACCAGCACTCCGGTCACCTGCTCCTCGCCCAACACGGCAACGACGACCTTCCCGCGGTGCACGGTGACGCCGGCCGGCACCGCGCAGCCTGCTTCGGCTCGCGCGTCGACCAGGTCGACCTGCACTCCGGCTGCCGCCAGATCGGCTGCCACCGGGTAGGCGGAATCGTTGGTGGTGAAGACGACCACGCGCGAGCCCGCGACGACGGCCTGACGACCCAGGTAGTTCTGGACGGCCGAGGCGACCATCACGCCCGGACGGTCGTTGCCGGCGAAAGCCAGTGACCGCTCGAAGGCGCCGGTGGCCAGCACCACGCGGCCGGCGGTGATGTGCCAGACCCGCTGCCGGGAAGCCTTGTCGGACGCACCGACCCGCTTCTCGAGTGCGACCAGGTAGTTGTTGTCATAGCTACCGAAAACACCGGTGCGCGTCAGGATCCGGCAGTTTTCCGCCGCCTCCAACTCGGCGACCATGGCGTCGATCCACTCCTGTGCCGGCACTCCCTCGACCGTCTCGGACGGACGTCCGAGCAGGCTGCCGCCGAGCATGAAGTCCTGCTCCAGCAGGGTGACCCGCACGCCGGTTGCCGCGGCAGCGCGAGCAGCAGCCAGGCCGGCCGGGCCGGAGCCGATCACTGCGACATCGGTGTGCACGTGCATGTGGTCGTACTCGGCCGGGTCGACATTCTGATCGAGCTGGCCGATGCCGTCCTCCCAGGTGAGCGACAGACCATCCGTGAGCTCAAGGGTGGTGGCGGGCAGCATCGACTCGCCGTAACCGCCGTTCGAGCGCACGAAGGCGCTTGGCTCCTCGACGCCGCAGGTCATGACACCCCGCGGGCGGCGGCGGTAGATCGAGTCGCCCACTCGCACAACGCCGTTGGCCAGCACCGCTGCGGCCACCGTGTCACCGGCGAGCCCTTCGTACTCCACCCCGTCAACCGTGAAACGCAGCGTTTCGCCGCGGCGGATCACCCCACCGGTCTCCTGGCGTCGCGAGGTCATGTCGTCACTCCTTCAGGTGCATCGGTGAGCTCGGGGGCACCGAGGTAGGTGGAAGAGATCTCGTAGGTGTGGGTGTCTCGGACGGCGTTGAACCACTTGCGGCAACCGGCCGAGTGCACCCACCGCTCGCGGTAGCTGCCCTTGGGGTTGTCGCGGTAGAAGAGGTACTGCGCCCACTCCTGGTCGCTCAGCGCCGACGGGTCGGCGGGGTAGGCGACGTGCGCCTGGCCGCCGTAAGCGAACTCGTCCTCGGGGCGTCGCCCGCAGTGCGGGCAGTCGATGTAGAACATGTCGATGCCTCCTGTTCAGTGGGCGACGGCAGCGGCGCCGTGCTCGTCGATGAGCGCACCGGTGACGAACCGGTCGAGCGCGAACGGTCGGTTGAGGTCGTGCGGTTCGTCGTGCGCGATGGTGTGCGCGAGCGCGAACCCTGCACCGGGGACGGCCTTGAATCCGCCTGTGCCCCAACCGCAGTCGATGTACATGCCCTCGACCGGGGTGAGTCCGACGATCGGGGACGCATCGAGGGTCACGTCGACGATGCCGCCCCAGGTGCGCAGCAGGTGCGCTCGCGCGAACGCGGGGAAGAGTTCGACAGCGGCCGACATTTGGTGCTCGATGACGTGGAAAGAGCCGCGCTGGCCGTATCCGTTGTAGGTGTCGACGCCCGCACCCATGACCAACTCACCCTTGTGCGCCTGCGAGACGTACACGTGCACGTGGTTCGACATCACGACGGTCGGATGGATGATCTCGTGCAGTTCCGAGACCAGCGCCTGCAGCGGATGTGACTGGATCGGCACCCGGAAGCCGGCCATCTCGGTGAGGGTCGAAGTGTGACCGGCAGCCGCGAGCGCCACCCGGCCGGCCTTGATGTCACCGCGGTTGGTGCGGACGCCCGTCACCCGGTCGCCGTCCATCGTGAAGCCGGTGACCTCGCAGTTCTGGATCAGATCGACGCCCAGCTCACTGGCGCGGCGGGCGTAGGCCCACGCCACCCAGTCGTGCTTGGCGATGCCGGCGCGCGGTTGGTAGGTGCCGCCCATCACCGGGTAGCGGATGTCCTGGCCGATGTTGATGATCGGGCAGAGTTCCTTGACCTGCTCCGGGGTCACCCACTCGGCGTCCACGCCGTTGAGCCGGTTGGCCTCGACACGGCGCACCGAGTCACGGACGTCCTGCAGCGTGTGCGCGAGGTTGAGCACACCGCGCTGGGAGAAGAAGATGTCGTACCCGAGGTCCTCCTCCAAGCCCTCCCATAGTTTCAGCGAGTGTTCGTAGATGGCTGCCGACTCGTCCCACAGGTAGTTGCTGCGGATGATCGTGGTGTTGCGGGCCATGTTGCCACCGGCGAGCCAACCGCGTTCCAGCACAGCGACATTGGTGATGCCGTGGTTCTTGGCCAGGTAGTAGGCGGTGGCCAGACCGTGGCCGCCACCGCCGACGATCACGACGTCGTAGCTGGGTTTGGGGTCGGGGTTGTGCCACAGGAAGCTGGGGTGCTCGGGCAGTTCACGCTGTCCCATCACGGCTCCTTGCTGGAGAGCGGCTCGACGCCGGTGTAGAGCGGAAAACGGTCGGCCAGGGCGCGCACCCGGTCACGCAGTGCGGGCGTCTCGGCCTCGATGTCGGTGGAGATCAGCGTCGCGGCGATGATGTCGGCCACTTCGGTGAAGTCTTCTGCGCCGAAGCCACGGGTGGCCAGAGCTGGCGTACCGATCCGCAAGCCGGAGGTGACCATCGGCGGACGCGGATCATGGGGAACGGCGTTGCGGTTCACCGTGATTCCCACCCCGTGGAGCCTGTCTTCGGCCTGCTTGCCATCGACCTCGCAGTTGCGTAGATCGACCAGCACGAGATGGACGTCGGTGCCGCCGCTGAGCACCTGCACACCGGCCTTGGCGGCGTCCGGCTGCATGAGGCGCTCGGCGAGGATGCGGGCGCCGTCGAGCGTGCGCTGTTGGCGCTCGGCGAACTCCGGTGAGGCTGCGGCCTTGAAGCTCACCGCCTTTGCCGCGATCACGTGCTCGAGCGGTCCGCCCTGCATGCCGGGGAACACCGCCGAGTTGATCTTCTTGGCGATCTCGGGTGAGTTGGTGAGGATGATTCCGCCGCGCGGTCCGCCCAGGGTCTTGTGCGTGGTGCTGGTGGTGACATCGGCGAAGGGCACGGGGTTGGGGTGGAGTCCGGCCGCCACCAGACCGGCGAAGTGGGCCATGTCGACCCACAGCAGTGCATCGATCTCGTCGGCGATCGCCCGGAAGGCCGCGAAGTCGAGCGTGCGCGGGTAGGCCGACCAGCCGGCGACGATCATCCTGGGCCTGTGTTCGCGGGCCAGGCGGGCGACCTCGTCCATGTCGATGATGCCGTTGTCGTCGACGTGGTACGGCACGACGTTGAACATCTTGCCGCTGTAGTTGATGCGCATGCCGTGCGTGAGGTGCCCGCCGTGGGCGAGGTCGAGACCGAGAATGGTGTCGCCGGGCTTCAGCAGTGCGAAGTACACGGCGGTGTTCGCCTGCGCACCCGAGTGCGGCTGGACATTGGCGAATTCCGCACCGAAGAGCGACTTGACCCGATCGATTGCCAGGGTCTCGATGACGTCGACGTGCTCGCAGCCGCCGTAATAGCGACGACCGGGCAGACCTTCGGCGTACTTGTTGGTGAGCACCGAACCCTGCGCCTGCATCACCGACACGGGAGCGAAGTTCTCCGAGGCGATCATCTCCAGCGTCTGCTGCTGCCGCTGCAACTCCAGGTCAATGGCGGCCGCCACCTCCGGATCGGCAATGGCCAGGTCGGCATCGAAGTGCGTCAGGTTTGCAGTGGTTTCTGTGGTCACGAAGAGCCTCACCTTCAGGGAGTTCAGCGCCCGTCGCGCTGTTCGACAACTGGTATATCAGTTGTCGGGTAAGCTAGATGTGTCGCGCGCCACATGTCAACCTCGCGGGAGAAATCGATGACCGGCACCCCTGCCTCCTTGACCGAGGTCGCCTATCAGGCACTCAAGGAGCGACTGGTGCTGCTCGACATTCCTGCCGGCGCACCCATCAACGAGCAGAGCCTGTCGGCCGAACTCTCCATTGGTCGCACCCCGCTGCGCGAAGCGCTGAAGCGACTGGAGTCCGACCATCTCGTGGTGACCTATCCGCGCCGTGGCACCTTCGCCAGCGGGGTCGACATCACCGCCCTGACCGAGATCTCCGAACTGCGACGAGTGCTCGAACCCCTCGCCGCCAGCCTCGCCGCACAACGCCTGACCGCGGACGATCGCGAGGAGCTTTCCCGTTTGCGGACGGAGCTAGCCGGCCTGCCCGACGACACCTCGCCACGCGATCACATGGAGTGGGACCTCCAGGTGCACCGCGCGATCTATGCGGCCACCCACAACGGGCACCTGCAGACAGCCCTGGCGCGGTACGGCAATCTCGCCACCCGCATCTGGTCGGTCGCGGCGCCTCGCCTGACCGACGTCGGGTCGCACATCCGGGAGCATGTTGCGCTGCTCGACGCCGTCCTGGCCGGCGATCCGGACGGCGCCGAAAGCCTGATGGTCGAGCACATGGTCGACTTCGAGGCGCGCATCCGCACGGTGCTCTGACCCGGCTTCGACCCAGCCCTGACTCGCCGAGCCGGCCCGCACCAGCAACCTTCACCGCGGCGTCACAGGACGCTGCACCACAGGTGGCGCACCGGTTCAGCAGTCGCCGGCCCGCCTGTACCAACACCCGCCACTCGAGCGTCCACCTGATGGGACATCCCTGCGCTACCTGCGGGTAGCGGTTGACCGGGTGATCCACGTCACTTACGGTCAGCGCAACACAGTTGCAGTTTCTGCAACAACTGAGAGGTAGGTGTGATGTCCGCTTCATCCCAGACTCCGCAGCCGGGTGACAGCCAGGCGTACTCGCTGTCGGGGCAACTACGGGCCAACGACGGGCACGGCGTCTCCCCCGAGACACGACGCAAGGTCGTGACCGCGAGCTTCATCGGCAACTTTGTCGAGTGGTTCGACTACGCCGTCTACGGCTACCTGGCCACCAAGATCGCCGTCGTCTTCTTCCCCGAGCAGGACCGCCACGCCGCGCTGCTGGCCACCTACGCGCTCTTCGCGGTGTCGTTCATCATCCGGCCGATCGGCGGGTTCTTCTGGGGCAACCTGGGCGACCGCATCGGCCGCAAGAACGCTCTGGCTCTGTCGATCCTGATCATGTCGGGCGCGACCTTCTGCATCGGCCTGCTGCCGACGTACAACTCGGTCGGTCTGCTCGCACCCGGTCTGCTGCTGCTGATCCGTCTGGTGCAGGGCTTCTCGGCCGCCGGTGAGTACGCGGGATCGTCCGCCTTCCTGGTGGAGTACGCACCGCCGCGCAAACGCGGTCTCTACGCGGCCGTCGTCCCGGCGTCCACCGCTGCCGGCCTGCTGCTCGGATCGCTGATGGCCGCCGCCATGAGTGCGCTGCTGACCGAGAGCCAGATGAACGGGTGGGGTTGGCGCATCCCCTTCCTGCTCGCCGCCCCGATGGGCCTGATCGGCCGCTACATCCGCGAAAAGCTCGAGGACACACCGGAATTCCGGGCGATGGCCGAGAAGGACACCGCCGTCAAGGCACCCACCCGCGAACTGCTCACCACCTACTGGCGCACCGGTCTGATCGCCTCGGGCGCAGTGCTGCTCAACGCGGTCGGCTTCTACGTGATCCTCAGCTACATGCCCACCTACCTGTCGGAGGAGATGGGCGTCGGCAAGACGCAGTCGTTCATCGCGACCACGATCGCGCTGCTCACCTACGTCTTCTTCATCCTGCTGACCGGCATGCTGTCCGACCGGTTCGGACGCCGGAAGGTGCTCATCACCGCGTCGATCTGTTTCATCCTGTTCACCGTTCCGGCGTTCGCGCTGCTCGACACCACGTCATTCACGGTGATCGTGCTGATCCAGGTGCTCCTCGGCGGAATGCTGACGCTCAACGACGGCACGCTGCCCAGCTTCCTGGCTGAGCTCTTCCCCACCCACGTCCGCTACAGCGGCTTCGCAGTCAGCTTCAACCTGAGCAACGCGCTCTTCGGCGGCACCGCACCCTTCATGGCGACCTTCCTGATCGGTGCGACCGGAAGCAAGCTCGCCCCCGCCTGGTACCTCGTCGGAGCCGCGGCCATCTCGATGACCGCCGTGATCATCGCCAAGGAGACCGCGCACAAAGCACTCGCGCAGGCGCCAGTGACCGATTCCGACGAATCGACTTCCAAGTCAAGCGAATTCACCAACTCGACTCTCGTGGAGGAGACCCCATGACCCAGCTGACCAACCCAACCGCTTCGTCCGTCGCCGAGCTCGAGCGCCTGAAGGTGCTGCACAACGGCGAGAAGGTGACGCTCACCTTCACCGATGCCGAACTCGAGCGCCGCATCAACGGACTGCGCGCGATCATGGCCGAGCTGCGCCTCGATGCCGTCGTGCTGACCAGCTACCACTCGATCAAGTACTACAGCGACTTCCTGTTCACCTCGTTCGGCCGGGCGTACGGCATGGTCGTCACCGCCGACGACACCGTGACGATCACCGCCAACATCGACGCCGGCATGCCCTGGCGACGCTCGTACGGCGAGAACATCGTCTACACCGACTGGCAGCGCGACAACTATTTCTTCGCCATCGCCGAAGCGCTGCGCCAGCGCGGCGTCCGCCCCTCCCGCATCGGGGTCGAGGACGACAGCCTCCCGCTGATCCAGCGCCAGCGGATCGCCGACGCCCTGGACGGTGCCGAGCTGGTGGACGTCTCGCAGGCTGCGATGCGTCAGCGGATGATCAAGTCGGACGAGGAGATCACCGTCATCAAGCACGGTGCACGCATCGGCGACCTCGGCGGCGAGGCGATCCGCGACGTGATCCGCGAGGGCATCACCGAGTACGAGGTGGCGCTCGCCGGCACGAACGCGATGGTGCACGAGATCGCCAAGACCTTCCCCGACAGCGAGATCCGCGACACCTGGGTGTGGTTCCAGTCGGGCATCAACACCGACGGCGCGCACAACTGGGCCACCACCCGCAAGCTGCAGCGTGGCGACATCCTCTCGCTGAACTGCTTCCCGATGACCTCTGGTTACTACACCGCCCTGGAGCGCACGATGTTCCTCGGCGAACCGGACGCGGAATCGCTGCGGCTGTGGAACATCAATGTCGAGGTGCACCGCGCCGGCATCGAACTCATCAAGCCGGGCGCCGTCTGCAAGGACATCGCCGCGCAGCTCAACGAGATCTACATCGGTTACGGCCTCCTGCCCAACCGCACCTTCGGTTACGGCCACTCCTTCGGGGTGCTGTCGCACTACTACGGCCGCGAAGCAGGCCTGGAGCTGCGGGAGGACATCGACACCGTGCTCGAGCCAGGCATGGTGGTTTCGATGGAGCCCATGATCACGGTGATGGAGGGCTTGCCAGGTGCCGGCGGCTATCGCGAGCACGACATCCTGGTCGTCGGCGAAGACGGCGCGGAGAACATCACCAAGTTCCCGTTCGGCCCGGAGCACAACATCATCGACGCCTGAGTCACGTAGTCTCGCGAGGCGGGTCCGAGTCATCGGGCCCGCCTCGACCGTTACCAGCAGGCTGGAGGTGCCATGCCGAGCGAACCAAGAGGACCATCCCCCGTCGCCACTGCCATGGCCGTCCTGCGTTGCTTCAGCCCGGACCGCCCTGTGCTCGGCGTCGTGGAGATCGCCGAGGAGATCGGACTGCACAAGTCGTCGGTGTCGCGGATGATGAGCACCCTCGAAGCCGAAGACCTCGTCGAGCAAGACCCGATCTCCAAGAAGTACCGTCTCGGACTCGGCCTGCTCAGCGTCACCGGATCACTCCTGGCACACCTGGACGTCCGCCGCGCAGCCGTTCCTGTCCTCACAGCGCTGAGCGCAGAGACTGGCGAGACCAGTTCGCTGATGCTGTGGGACGGCAATGCTTCGGTCACCGTCGAGCAGGTGCCTTCCAGCCATCCGGTGAAGCACTCCTCCGAACTCGGAACCCGTTACAGCACAGTCGAATCGTCGTCCGTCCGGATCTTCCTGGCCAACATGGACGAGGCCGAGCGCCGGGCCTTCCTCAAACGCAACAGCGGCGCCCAGATGTACGGCCGGCTGGCCGCCGGCGATGTTGACGGCACCGCGGCCAACATCGGCCAGACCACCGCCGACGAGATCGGCGTCTCCGCCGGCGTGCACGACCACCGCGGCAACCTCATCGCGGCGATCCTCATCTCCGCCCCGCGCTACCGCGTGGACGACGAGCGCGTCACCCACTTGCGCGACGCCTGTCGCGCAGCCGCGGCGTCACTCACCCAGCGCCTCGGCGGAACTCCTGCTGTCTGAAGCGAGTTCGTACCCACTCCGTATGCGCTGCTGCTGACCGGACGCGCCTTCGACAGCTTCGCGCGTGAACAGCACCTACCGACCCAGCGACCACTGGGTTTCGTCGTAATCAGCCACGACCGGCGCGTGATCACTGATCCGGACGTCCCGGGACGGCTCGCGATCAACCCACGCTGCCGTCGCGCTCTTGGCCAGCTTCGGGGTGGCCAGGTGGTAGTCGATGCGCCAGCCGACGTTCTTGGTGAAGGCCTCCCCCATCCACGACCACCACGAGTACGGCCCGTCGGTCTCCGGGTGCAGGCGCCGGGTGACGTCGATGAGGGTGCGCGGTGAGAGCTGCGCGCCCATCCATTCGCGCTCCTCGGGGAGGAAGCCCTCCGACCGATTGCTCGTGCGCCAGTTGGTGAGGTCGTAGCGAGTGTGCGCGACGTTGAGATCACCCATCAGTAGGAACTCCCGACCGTTCGCCAAAGCCGTTCTGCGAGAACGAGAAAGCTGCCGGGTGAAGGCGTCCAGGAAGCGCATCTTGCGCTCGTACTTCGCTCCGCCGTCCGGCGCCTCTCGCATGCGGCCGGGCTTCTGCAGGTGCGCGGGCAGGCCGCCCTTGGGCAAGTAGAGCGAGGCGACGGTGAGCGGGACGTCGGCCAGATCGACCTCGACATAGCGACCCTCGTGCGCGAACTCCCGCATGCCGCGAGCCAGAGTCGTCGGGTCGGTGTCGACCTTCTCGCCGTTCAGTCGCACATGCCCGCTCCAGGTGCGGACGGCCGCCGGCGCCTGCCGGGTCATCACCGCGACGCCGTTGCGTCCTTTCAGTCCGCCCTCTTCGTAGGCCACGTGGTATTCGCCGTAGACGCCCTCCGGGATGTCGGCGTGCTGCGCCCGAACCTCTTGCAGCGCAACGACATCGGGGTTGCAGGTGGCCAGCCACTGCTCAAAGCCGCGGCGCTGGGCCGCGCGGATTCCGTTGACATTGAAGCTGGCAATACGCACGGTTCACGAGGCTAGCCCGACGCCAGAAGCTCACGACGACACCCCGCCGCCCTTGCCTCGCCACCAGGCAGCTTCTGGGCCAGTTGCGAGCGGCGAGTTGATCGCCGGATGCCCGGTGATCCCGGCCGCGTATATGGCTGCCATGCGAAGCTTCGGGTCTTTCATCCAGCGCTCCAGATCGTCATCCGCGTTCAGGGCTCCACTGTGGGCCAAGCCCACCAGGGCACTCACTCGGTATGCCGGCGATTCTTCGAGCACGCGACGCAGGCGGTTTTCGCTCGCTCGGGTGGCGAGGTTCATCACCAGGTAGCTCGCCAGCTGACGTGAGGTGGCATCGGCGTCACTGACGCAGACGTCCGCGGCGGTGTCACAGATCGTGGCGACGAAGGGGCTCTGCCGGATGAGGGTGACCGCATGGAAGCGAGTGCCGGAATCTTTGCCCTGCAACGCAATTCGCAGGAGTTCGTTCAACACACCACCGGGATGGTTGGGCCACGTATCGGCCATGGCGGCGCGTGTGTAGAGCTCGACCTCGTCGCTCACGTCGCGGCCGTTGCGCTGTCCGGTCAACCGCGCGAGCGGGTGCACCGCGTCGATCTTCTTCAGGATTGGTTCGGCGAGCTCGTGCGGCAACTCCGCGGCCAATTGCGCGAGCGGCTCGTACGACGACAAGCTCCATCGCGACAGGCGCCGGGTGATCTCGTCGGCGATCGCTTGCAGTTGGTCCGCGCTCAACGTGCGCAGGTGGGCCGGCGACACGAGGGCGATGCTGTAGTTGTCGAAGCGCTCGTCGCTGGCCGCCTCCAGATCCGCGATGAGGGTGTTGATGGCCGCCGCGCTGCGGACGTCCCCGACCACCGACCACGCCTCCCGGGTGCCCGAAACACCGGGCACCTTGGTGAGGTCTTCCGCGGCCCGGATGATGTCGAGGGCGTAGCGCTCATCGCTGGCCAGAGTGCTCAGGGCTTCTAGTCGCGGGTAGTAGCCACGGTCGGTGGCGCGCATGCATTGGTCCATCAGCTGGTGGATCCAGGCACTGACGATGCGCGGCGGCAGCAGCATCTCCGACGCGCTGGCGAGGGCATCAGCGAGTTGGAGCCATTCGACGGCGCTGAGCTTTTCGCGGTCGAAACAGTTCGCGATGACTTCGCGGCGGGCGTCCGCGGTTTCCGGGATGCTCCGCAAGCGCATCAGAGCGGCGCTTCCTGGCGAGGTCGGCTCGATGCGGGCGGCGGCACGCAGCGACGCACTGAGGCTCAGCGGCGGTAATTCAAGAAGCTGTTCGTAGCGTCCGATGATGCGCAGATCGGCCTGCCCGAGACCGTTCTCCGCACGCGTGATGTCGAACGTGGTGAGCGGAATGCCTTTGGACGTGGCGACGTGGCTGAGCTCCGCGCCGGTGAGACCGCCGAGCGGGGAGGCCAGACGGTGCGACCACAGCAGCCACGAGGTCACGGCGTTCATGTCGGCCAAGGTCAGCCACGCCGTGCTCACGCTCGGGCCATGCGGCAGCCTGCCTCTGCGCCCCACCACAGCCCACGTCACAATCCCGAATTATCGGCGTCAACGCGCCGCATTCTCCGCGAATTGCAGTGAATTGAGCCGTCGGCAATTTGTCTCGCGAGGTCGGACGTCCGCCAGGCATGGTCGGGTCGGCCGGGTCGCTCGGCGACAACAAACACGAAAGTCCGCAGCACTCGGCGGATGAACCAGCGAATGCTGCGGACTTCTCGGGTGGAGCCTTGGGGTCAGTCCTGGGCGACGGTGACGTTGACCGGGATGTTGCCGCGGGTCGCGTTGGAGTAGGGGCACACCTGGTGCGCCTTGTCGGCGAGCGCCTGGGCGGCGTCCTGCTCCATGTTGGGGATGACCACTTCGAGGTCGACGGCGAGGCCGAACCCGCCCTCGTCCAGCTTGCCGATGCTCACCTTCGCGCCCACCGAGGAGTCGGTGAGGTCGGGCTTGCTCTCCTCGAGAGAGGCGACCTTCTTCAGGGCGCCGTGGAAGCACGCGGCGTAGCCAGCGGCGAAGAGGTCTTCGGGGTTGGCCGCGCCACCGGGGCCACCCATGCCTTCGGGCACCTTGAGGTCGAGGTCGACATAGCCGTCGACGGTCTTGGTGTGGCCGTTGCGGCCGTCGCCGGTCGCGAGTGCCTCAGCGGTGTAGAGCGTCTCCATGAGGGATCCTTTCGTGAGGGTTGCTGCCAGTGGCGACGTTATCCCGCCGGCCACGCGGGTGGGTGACCGTCCGCCCACCGAAAGAATGGAAACTCGCCGAACGACGCTTGTGGTGGTCGCTGTCGGCCGTTGTTGAGCGCAAACGCGGTACCCGTGCCCTAGGCAGTCTCTGTTCAGGAGCCGGGAATAGCGTCAGTTCGCTGTCAGAACTGGTTCGCGCGGTCCTGCGTAGCCTTCGGGAAGGAAGAGCACATCGCCGAACCCCGGAACGAAGAACGAGACAAATATTTTTCCTGGATCGGGCTGTACCGCGCACATCCCACAGGGGCGACCCAGTCAAACAGCGACGACACAACCAGCCGCGTTCCAACCTTTGCGGCGGACCTACGAAACCCGGCCGACCGAACGCACGCCTGGCGTGCGGCCACAACGTTGCGTCAAGTTCAAGCCAACTTCTAGAAGGCCTTGAACTTGAAGCATCTAGCAGCTATCTTCAACATCAAGAGATTCTTGAAGATAGGTTGAAGCATTGCGCCTCCCCAAGCGCCCACCAACGGTAGGCCTAGGCGCGTTCGGCGGTTCGTTCGAGAGCCTGTCCTACGCACTCATCACCATCAACGTCGCTACCGATCCGTACCGGCCGTGGGATCGCATGTACTGGCATACACCACCCACTGGCTTGACACGCGAGCAGTGGTGGGTGGCCACCCGGGTGCAGCGGCGAGCCCAAGCACGCTCCCTGCCCTTCACGAGTACCTCTGGAACTGCCTTCAGCTATTCGCTCCCCAATGACGTGCTTCGTCCATTACAAGAGATTTCGACACGCGCAGGCGGACGGATCGGCCTGGACGAACCAGTGACGAACCGGGCGACCAGAGACCGCTACCTCGTGAGCTCGCTCATGGAGGAGGCGATCACATCTAGTCAGCTCGAAGGCGCCACCACCACGAGGCGAGTCGCCAAGGAGATGTTGCGCAGCGGACGTCGGCCCCGCACCAAAAGCGAACAGATGATCTGGAACAACTTCAACGCAATGGAGTACGTCAGAGAACACGCCTCGGAGTCCATCACGCTGGAACGGATTCGAGAGTTGCACGAGATAGTCACGATGAACACCCTTGATGACCCTGCTGACGCGGGCCGTATCCAGCAGGTCGGCGATGAGCGTGTGTATGTCGAGTCCCTAGAAGGCGAAGTGGTTCACGAGCCTCCTGCAGCAGACGAGCTCCCGGCGAGATTGGAAACCCTGTGCCGGTTCGCAAGTGGCGGAGCAGGAGCCGCGGACGAGTGGGTACCTGCCACCGTCCGCGCCATCATCGTCCACTTCATGCTCGGGCACGACCACTACTTCGTAGACGGCAACGGTCGCCTGGCGCGAGCCGTCTTCTACTGGGTAATGCTCCGCGAAAAGCTTTGGCTGACGGAGTTCGTCACCATCTCCTCGATCTTGAAGGCGGCGCCCGCCAAATACGGCAAGGCCTACCTGTACAGCGAGTACGAAGACGACGTTACGCACTTCGTGATTTACCAACTCGAGGTACTCAACCGCGCCTTTGACCATCTTGAGGCGTACCTCGCAGCTCAGGTCGCCGAGACGCAAAGAACCCGCGATGCCGTCCAAAACTCCGCAACGTTCAACCACCGCCAGTTGGCGATCATCGAGTCCGCTCTTGCCGACCCCGACGTGGAATACACGGTTCATTCCCACGGCAAGAGCCACCGCGTATCCCACGAGACCGCTCGCCAAGATCTGATGAACCTCGAAGAGCGCGGACTCCTCACGCGGCAGCGCGTGGGGCGTCAGTTCGTTTGGCGGCGATCGACTGATTTCGAACGGCTCTTGCAGGGCGGCTGACTACGAACAAAGGCCTGCACCTGCGTTATGACACGGACCAGGCCGGCGCGCGAACGGACGAGGGCAACACGCCCGCGGACGAATCCCGATCGCGCTCCCACCACTGCGCCCGCCGCGGGTGCGACAGTTTGAGAACCACCCGCGCGAGAGAGGCAGCCATGGCACAGAAGAAGCGTGAAGACCCTGGCCCGTCGGTGAAAGACCCGGACCTGTACGAGGCGCTGCGCGAGGAGGGCAACAGCAAGGAGAAGTCGGCGCGCATCGCGAACGCGGCGGCCAACACGTCCCGCTCGGCGATCGGTCGCAAGGGCGGGAAGGCCGGCGACTACGAAGACATGACGAAGGACGAGTTGCTCCAACGTGCACGCGACATCGGCATCGAGGGGCGTTCGCGCATGAGCAAGGGCGAGTTGATCGACGCGCTGCGGGAGCACTGATGCCGCGGCTTCGGAAGGTCTCGCCGACCATGCGCGGCTACACCCGGCAACGGCGCGGCAAGGGGTTCAGCTACGCGGACGCCGACGGCGCCGCGCTCAGCGCCGAAGACGTCGAGCGGATCAAGGCGCTGGTCATTCCGCCGGCCTGGCAGGACGTTTGGATCTGCCCGCTGGCGAACGGCCACATCCAGGCCACGGGCATGGACGCCGCCGGACGTCGGCAGTACCTCTACCACCCCGACTGGCGGATCAAGCGCGACAAGATGAAGTTCGACCGGGTGCTCACCGCCGCGGCCGGGTTGCCCAAGGCGCGCAAGCAGATCGTCCGCGATCTGAGCGGTGAGGGCATGACGCTCGACCGGGCCAGCGCCACCGCCGTCCGGCTCATAGATCTCGGCTACTTCCGTATCGGCAGCGACGCGTACGCCGACACCAACGGTTCGTTCGGGCTCACCACGTTGGAGCGGCGGCACGTGAAGCGCGGCCGGGACGGGCTGGTATTCAAGTTCGTCGGCAAGTCAGGCGTCGAACACACGGTGACCATCGACGACAAAGTGGCGATCGAGGCGCTTGATCGCATGCGTTCGCGGCGCGGTGGCAGTGGCCGGCTGCTGGCCTACAAGAACGGGCGCTCGTGGGTCGATCTGGACGCAGCGTCGGTGAACGCTTATCTGGCAACGCTTTTCGGCGGCGACCTCACCGCGAAAGACTTCCGCACCTGGCACGCGACCGTGCTCGCGGCCGCGGCGTTGGCGGAGTCGACCGAGAACGGCGACAGCAAGGCGTCCCGCAAGCGCGCGGTGAAGGCGGCCGTCGAGGAGGTGGCCACCTACCTCGGCAATACACCGACGGTGGCGCGTGGTTCGTACATCGATCCGCGGGTGCTCGACCTCTACGAGAGCGGCACGACGATCACCGTGCCGAGGACGAAGAGCATCGAGAAACGCCGGGAAGCGTTGGAGAAGGCAGTGGTCGAACTGCTGGCGTAGACCGGTGGCGTTGGCTGGAAACTGCGACCGGACGATGCGCGGCTGACTCAACCGGTGCTGCCGCGACACGCCCCTGGCTCGCTACCCCGCGAGCACGTTCTGCACCAAGTCAGGAATCGTGTGTGAGTGATGATCAACGATCGTGGTCACCGGGCGCCACGGTCGGGGACTGATCCCACGAATCTCGTTGTCCCGCATTAGTTTCGCGGCCGTTTTGACCGACACGACTTCACCGGTCGCGCGAAGATCCCTGGTAATCCGCGGGGCACCATTCACCCCCTTGGACGCGTCATGGGCGACTTTGATCTTCACGACGAGGTCAGCACGCCGAGAATCTCTGGGGCTCAGCTCGCCGCGGTCACCACGACCCGCTCGCTCGGCCCAGGCGTAGTACCCCGACCGGGACACTCCCCGCAGATCAGCCATCCGCACGACCGGGGGCATGTTCGAGCCGGCCTTCTCCGCATCGATCACTGCGAACGCCTGCTCGGGTTCGAGTTCTCCGTGGCGAAGAAGGCCGCTGCTTTTTTCAGGAACCCCGATCCATCCGCAGCTCGGCCACCTCGCGACGTAACCGGATCAACTCGGCCCGCTCATCAGCATCGATCGCTGCGGGCGGGTCATCCATCCGCGAGCGTTCGATCGCGACCCACCGACCCAGCAGCTGCTCCCCGACACCGATCTCCCGCGCAACAACCGCGATCGAGCGACCAGTATCGATCACTAAATGAGCGGCCTCACGCCGATACTGCGGGGTGTAACTCTCCCTGTTCGCACCCATAAGTGCATCCTTCCCTGCCAGACCAAGGTCTGACGATCAGGATGTCCACCGAACGGGGTCAACCCCAGGACGCACTGGCGATGAAAGCCGTGAAGGCGGCCGCGTGATCAACGCCGTCGCGCTGCTCGCCACCGGGGTCAACGGGGATGGGCACCGCGAAGTCCTCGGGCTCCGGGTCGCGACCAGTGAGACCGGGCCGGCGTGGAATGAGTTCTTCGCTGACCTGGTCGCCCGCGGCCTGACCGGTGTGCGGCTGGTGACTTCGGATGCCCACCAGGGCCTGGTCGAGGCCGTCGCAGCGAACCTGCCCGGCGCGTCCTGGCAACGGTGCCGCACGCACTACGCCGCCAACCTGATAGCCGCCACACCCAAGACCATGTGGCCGGCGCTCAAAAGCGATGCTGCACAGCGTGTACGACCAACCCGACGCACCCTCGGTGCACGCCCAGTTCGACCGGCTCCTGGACTACGTCGCCGAGAAACTCCCGGCCGTGCACGACCACCTCGACACCGCCCGCGCCGACATCCTCGCGTTCACGCAGTTCCCCAAAGACGTGTGGTCACAGATCTGGTCCAACAACCCGGCCGAGCGCCTGAACCGAGAGATCCGCCGTCGTACCGACTCGGTCGGGATCTTCCCTAACCGGGGCGCGATCATCCGGCTTGTAGGAGCCGTACTGGCCGAGCAAACCGATGAATGGGCCGAGGGCCGCCGCTACCTCGGCCTGGACGTCCTGGCCCGCTGCCGCATCAATCCCGCACCCACCACCGAACCCATGATCGGAGCTGAGAACCTCCCCGCCCTGACCGCCTAACACCGATCAAAGGTACGCGCCGCTACACCACTACAAGGGACTTGACCCCCGGTTCTTTTTCGTAAGGCTTTGGTCAAGAGCGGGTAAAGAACTGGTCAAGGGTGTATCGCCATGGATCACGCCCTTGAGAGCATGCAAGTGCTCAGCTATTAACTACTTGGGGAGGATTTATGAGGCGCCTAACGACGGCTTTTGCAGCCACCGCACTAACCATCCTTGCAGGGGGATTTACTGGCTCGGCTAACGCCGCGCAGCAAGATCCAGGCGGTGGCGGAGGCGCCAGCCAAACCATCGGCTCGTGTACCTACACGACTTCAGTTGAACGAGTCGGTGTAAACACGTATCGCACCCACGCAGTCGCCTACTGTCCCACGACTTATCGAGGAGGATTCCTACAGCTGACGTCCCTAGGAGCGGCCTCGGGTACCTCGGGGGTTCGGAAGACCTGCACCCCGATGGGTTACACATACACCGGCAGCCCACTGCACTGCTACTCACCGTATTTCAAAGTAGCTAAAGGCCAGAAGGCTATGTCCTACGTCTACACCTCCAATCAAGGCGCGATGACATACCGCTATGGTGCCTTTACCTACTTTTGGGGATGGGGCTGACAGTTATTGTCCGCGACTCAGCCTGGCTTGGGCGCATTTCATCGCATAAGAAGGCGCGAGTAGGTCCTTTATGCGCGGACCGTCCCAAGGGATCTTGGGGCGGTCCGCGCGGACTCGAATAGAGAGTCGGGACTGCTGCACGGATAGGTGACAACTGATCTGGCTTGCCCGGGTGGGTGGCCTGGAGGGATGTTGCTGTGCCTGCTCCGTATCCTCGAGAGTTCCGTGACGACGTTGTCAGGGTGGCTCGTGCCCGCGAATCTGGTGTGACGTTGGCTCAGATCGCCAAGGACTTCGGCATCCATGAGATGACGTTGTCGAACTGGATGAAACAAGCCGAGATCGACGAAGGCGCCCAGCCTGGCATGACCCGCTCTGACTCGGCCGAGCTGTGTGATCTACGGCGCCGTAACCGGTTGCTGGAACAGGAGAATGAGGTGGTGCGCCGCGCGGCGGCGTACCTGTCGCAGGCGCACCTGCCGGGAAAAGGCTCTACCCGCTCGTGAGCGAGCTGCACCGTGACCGGATCCCGGTTACGGTGGCGTGTCGGGTGCTCAAGCTCTGTCGTCAGGCGTACTACCGGTGGCTCGACCAGCCCGTGACTGAGGCGGAATGGGTGCAAGCCCATCGCGCGAACGCACTGTTCGATGCGCATGCTGATGATCCGGGGTTCGGGTACCGCTTCCTAGCTGACGAGGCCGCTGATCACGGGTACCGGATGGTGCCCCGGACCGCGTGGCGGATCTGCTCGTCCAAGCAGTGGTGGTCCGCCTTCGGTAAACGTCCTGGCCGGCACGGTAAGCGACCGGGCCCACCGGTCCATGACGATCTGCTCGCCGTCACCGACCAGCAGGGTGTGGTGCGGCACGAGTTCACCGCGACGGCACCGAATCAGGTGTGGCTGACCGATATCACCGAGCACCGCACCGGTGAGGGAAAGCTGTACCTGTGCGCGGTGAAAGACGTGTACTCGGGTCGGATCGTGGGGTATTCCCTGAGTGAGCGGATGCGGTCGACACTGGCTGTGGCGGCGTTGAATTCAGCAGTCGCGCTACGCCGTGCTGAGGGCATGCCCGTGGCCGGGTGCATCGTGCACAGCGACCGCGGCTCTCAATTCCGCGCCCGGAAATACGTCCGGGCGCTGCGAAGCCACGACCTGCTCGGGTCGATGGGCGGGGTCGGAGCTGCTGGCGACAACGCCGCGATGGAATCCTTCTTCGCGCTGCTGCAAAAGAACGTGCTCAACCGGCATGCCTGGGACACCCGTGAGCAGTTGCGGACGGCGATCGTGGCCTGGACCGAACGCACCTACCACCGCCGCCGGCGTCAGGAACGACTCGGCCGATTGACCCCCATCGAATTCGAGACCATCATGACCACACCCGCCACACAGGCGGCGTGACCGAACCTGTCACCTATCCGTGCAGCAGCCCCGGCATCAACCAGCCGAAGTGTCGCGCTCGACATGAAACCGACGTAGTTGGCTTACAACGGTTCTGATCGAGTTCCGGAAACGTCGCTTGCCGTGCACATAGTGTCAGGATGACCGCCGACAGGGAGGCAGCACATGAGCGCAATGGGACGAATCGAGTTCGGGAGGCTCACCGCCGCGTGGAAGGGTGAGGCTTCCGATTTCACGCCGCTGCTCGCCGAGCGTCTCGACCAGCTCGGTGAGGCAGTGGGAGTGCCCCTCGCTCAGGTCGGTCGGGCGGAGGTATGGACGACCGGCGGCCGGCGTATCGACATCGTCACCGAGGACGCAGACGGTGCCACCTTCGTCATCGAAAATCAGTATGGACGCGCCGACCATGACCACCTCACGCGCGGGCTCGCCTACGCGGTCGCCGCCAAAGCTCGCGGTTTGGTAGTGGTCGCCGAAGAGCACCGCGATGAGTTCAGAGCCGTAGGGCAGTACCTGAATGATCTCGCCCAGAAACACCCTGACAACGGGATCTCTGTGTGGCTGGTCGAAGCGCAGGCGATCCGCATCGACGGCGGCATCTGGGCTCCGATGTTCACGGCGGTCGTCGGGCCAAATGACTTCGTGCGTGCCGTAGAGCAGGACCGCCAACGCGCGGCCCGCAAGGCTCTGACTCCGGATGAGTTCCTAGCTCTGCACGACTCGGACCAGCAACGCACCGTGAGCGAAAAGGTGATCGCTTGGTGGACCAGAGAAGGCCACAAAGTTCGTTACGGCTCGACCAATGTCCGGCTGGGAGCACCCGGGCCATCCAAGAACGGCAGCCGCACGGTTGTCGTCGTTTACGCCGATGGCACCGTCAGCGTTCCGCTGCACTCCTACGCGGGGCAGAACACCGGCATTCCGATCGCTTCACTGACCACCGACGAGTTCCGCGCTAAGACTGATCGACTGTTCGGTTTCTCGGGAACGGAGCAGTGGGGCACGACCGCCGCTGGTTGGCTGAACGCGGAGACGGCCCCGCAGCTACGGACGTTCTGCCTAGATGTCGCGGCGGCATATGCGGATGCGCTGCTCTCAACCGACGAAGGAGATATTCCGTGACGAACATGTGGGGTATTCACAACGATGTTCTCGGACCTGACTTAGTCACCGGAAACTTCATCAGTATCGGGTGGGAGGGCATCGGCGACCTTCGCCAGATCGGGGACGACAGGGACGCTCTCAAGGTGCTTCTGCAACAGACCTTTCCTGAAGCGAAAGCCGGTGCTATTCCTGTTTGGGCCGGAATCTTGCTTCGCTTTGCGTTCGAGATGCGCCCGGGCGACATCGTGATCTCGCCCTACAAAGCCGACAGCACTCTCAACTTCGGCGTCATCGACGGGCCGTACGAGTTCATCCAATCCGAGCCATTGCACCGCCACCGCCGACGTGTCCGCTGGATCCGGACCGGAGTGCCACGCGGCATCTTCCCCCAGCAAGCGTTGTACGAGATCGGTTCGGCCATCACGCTGTTCCGCGTGCGACACAACAGATCGGTCTTCGAGCAGTACCTCGCGTCAGCATCCGACGACGTCACCCCTGTACACACAGACCCCGTGACAGCTGAGCCCACCGAAGAAGCGGTCGAAGGCTGGGCCGCTGATGAGCCAAGTGCTGCACGCATTAGTCAGTTCACTCGTGACTTCGTGCAAAAGCAGTTGCTGGCGGAGATGTCTCATCAACAGTTCGAAGAGTTCACCGCCGACCTATTAGTCTCGATGGGCTACCAGGCCCGCGTCACTCCCTACACCGGCGACGGCGGCGTCGACGTGATCGCCCATCGCGATCCCCTTGGCCTGGAACCCCCGATCATCAAGGTGCAGTGCAAGCACACCACCGCCACGCAGTCGCGACCGGACGTCCAGCGCCTGATTGGCACCTTGGCGTCCAATGAACTGGGGCTCTTCGTCACGCTCGGCACCTACAGCAAGGACGCCGTTGACCTGGAGCGTGAGCGACAGAATCTGCGGCTCCTGACTGGCGCCGACATCGTCGAACTGACCATGCAGCACTATCAAGAGTTGCCGGCACGATGGCGTCAGCTGATGCCGCTGCGTCAGGTGTTCGCGGTCGATCGCGACGCCGAAGGACGCTGATCGAAATCCGAGATTCGTTGCCAACAATCGCAAGATCGCAAGCTCCTCACGGTACAATCGCAGCACAAGCTATTAGCTTTATTGGTTTTATTAGACTCAGTACTCCTGCTGACATGTTTCTCCTATGTGCTAGGTACGAAGAGGGCGATCAGTTAGCCGACGACGTGACCGTACGCGCAAGCACTGACATCCCAGGTCTCGTAGCCGCGGAGTGTGGATAAGTCGCAGCTCCCTGCCTAGATCTATGGGCTCAGGAGCGCCCATCAGTGATCCCCCTCGGCCTTCTCAGCGCCTGGGGGAACGCCCTCGAACGACCGGCAACCGCTGCACGGCTCAGAGGCAAGGGCGCAACGCCGATGCAGCAGTCCATATCTTGCCGGACGCGAGATGTGAGATCTCCTACCCGACTCATAGACCACGAACCCCGCTCTGTAGCAGTCCATAGGCCCGTCGAACCGGACGCGCCCCGGTCTCTGTATGCCCTGGAAGAAGCCTGGAGAGCGACCGCAGAATGCCGCTACAAGCCAACTCATTGGCCAACCTCGGCGGCAACGCGGCCGCTCCAAGACCAGCTCGGCCCATCTATGGCTCCGGCGACGCCTGCCCGAGCCACGACCACCGATTGCATATGAGCAATATTTGTCCATACTGACAAGAATATCCTGTTCGCTAGCTATTATTTGTCGTACCGACATCAAGGAGTACTGTGGAACCCAAGCCTGTCCAACGAGACCGCGCAGCCGGCGTCTTGCTCGGCCAAGCCATCGGTGACGCACTTGGCGTCCCGTACGAGTTCCGCAGTCCCGTCCGCGAAGGCGGCGCTGAGATGATCGGCGGCGGACTCGGCCCGTACGCACCCGGAGAGTGGTCGGACGACAGCCAGATGGCGATCTGCATCGCGCAGGCGTCGGCAGCCGGTGGCGCTCTGAGCAGCGACAGTGACGCGCTGAACGAAGTCGCCCGCGCATTCATCGACTGGAAGAACGCCGGCGCTACCGACATCGGCAACCAGACTCGTGACGTCCTGGGTGCTGCCGAGGGGTACGCCCATTACGGCGCACGCATCGGCGACCGCTCCGTTGACGAACCCGACTTCCCGTGGGCGATGTGCTGCACGAAGGAGGCCACCGACTACAGCGCCGGCAACCCGCGCGCTGCCGGCAACGGCGCCCTGATGCGCAACGGGATCGTCGGCCTCACCCGCGTGCACGATCGACGGGCCACAGCCGCCGCAGCTCGTGCGGTCGCATCCCTCACCCATGCCGATCCGCTCGCGATTGCTTCGTGCGTGTTGCACGCCGAGTCGGTGCGGGTTGCCGTCTTAGAGGGGCACCTTGACCCCCGAGCCGGCCTTGACCTCTTGCCTGCTGATGAGCAAGAGCAGTGGTCCCAGTGGATCGATGAAGCCGAGAACGGCGATCCGATGTCGTTCTCCCCCAACGGTTTCACCGTCACCGCGTTCCGGGCTGCGTGGTCCGCGATCATCTCGACCGATACCGGAGCACCCGGCCACCCCACCCGTGCTCTGCAGCGCGCGGTCGCGATCGGCAACGACACCGACACAGTGGCTGCGATCGCCGGCGCATTGATCGGTGCGCGCTACGGCGTCAGCGGACTCCCGTGGCGCTGGCGACGCGACGTGCACGGTTGGCCCGGTCTGCGCGGAACAGATCTCATCAGCCTCGCCCTACAGACCGCGCTTGCCGGAATCGGTGCACCTGTTGAAGCGGGCGAATGGCCGCTCGCCGAGCGCATGGTCGTCGAGACCCGCCGTCTTGGCGTCGCACATCCCGCCGATGACCGCGTCGTCCTCGGCACCGAGGCCGATCTGGCCCACCGCGACGAACTCGGCTGCACCGCAGTCGTCTCGCTCAGTCGAGTCGGCACCGCGGAGATGCAAGACCACCACGTCGTCCAGTGGCTCGTCGACAGCGACGATCCCGAAACTCATGCTGACCTACCCATTGCGCTGCATGACGCGGCTGATGCGGTCGTCGGGCTGGTCGATGAAGGTCATCGGGTGCTGCTGCACTGCGTCCGCGCGGAGCACCGCACCCCGTCCGTGGCGTTGCTGTACGCGGTCAAGCACTGCGGTGTCGAGCCTGCGCAGGCGGCCGACGACATCCGAAAAGCACTGAAGGTCAATCGAATCGGCGGACTGCTGTGGAGCACCGCCATGGAGGAGGCGATGCACCATGCTCGTTGACATGAACCACGCGGCCAGGCTGCAGGAGCGGTACCGCGGAATGATGATCGGGCTTGCGCTGGATGACAGCTGCGATTTCGTCGTACGACGAACCGATCACACCCTGAGTCGCGACGGAGCTCGCGGTCTACCAGCTGCATTCCCTCATCCGGTCGTGGCGCGGACCGCAGGACCGCAACCTGTCGAAGCTGCTCTCAGCCACTGGGCACGACCTGTTGGCGTGGAGCGTCGGACATGAGTCGGGCGAACTGGTGGCGGAAATGCCCGGTCACGAATGGCCGTGGCTCGTGCGGCTGAAGCCGTTCCAGGAGCAGCACGGCAACCCAACCGGCACGGTGACCGCGGTCAAAGACGGCCTGAAGCCCAAGGGCGGGACGTCGCGCGGGGTGCACGGCATCGTTCGAGTCGCCCCGTTGTCACTGCTGGCAGTCACCCCGACAGCGGACCCGATGGACTCCGCCGCGTTCGAGCTCGCGTCTCTCACCCACGACGCGGAGATCGGTGCGAGCCCAGCGGTGTTGTTGTGCCGCATGCTCGCCGCTCTGATGGCCCGCCCCGACTGCGCTCCCATCACCGAGACGATGTTCGAGGCGTACAGCCAGGCGCCCGTCACTGCCACCGACGAGCACGTCACGTGCGGCGCAGATGCACATGCGTCGCTCTCGACGCTCAATGAGATCGCTCCGAACGACCGCGCCAACCGCGTGCTCGCCGGTGCGATGTACGTGGCGTCGTGCTTCGAGAACGACATCGAGCAGGCGATCGTCTTCGCCTCACGCGGCAAGGACGGCGACGGACTCGCCGCCCTCACCGGAGCGCTCGGGCAGCTCACGGCGTCACCCCGTGGATGGCACAACGGTTCGCCTCGCACGAGTTCGCCTGGCCCGTCGAAGTGCTCGTGCAAGACGCGTGCTTGATGGCACACACCCCAGACGAGAAGCCAGCCTGGCTGCAGCAGAGCTACCCCGTCGCCTGACGCACTTACTGCGCCCATTGGTGGGAGGCTCGTGCCTACAGTGACGGCCGTGTAATGACCGACGGACTTGATTGAACCCTTCACGACGAAGGCAAGCGCGGCCCCACTCTCGACGGTTAGCCTGCATCGCATGAGCGTCGAGGTGCCCCCACCAAATTCCATGTCCGCTTACGAGCGCAAGCGGTGGGCTGATCTTCAAGCGCACTGGAAGAAGAAGGCAGAAGGTCGCAAGGCACCACTTCCTCCGAAGGCTCGAGCGGCCCTCCGATCATCCGTCGAGGCCACCAAGAGCGCCGCCTTGCACGCTGGCAAGAAGGTCGCAGACGCAACGCCTGAGAAGGTCAAGGACGCTGCTGGCGGAATGGTGGACGTGGCGCTGGTGCCGACCGTTCACAACATCGTCCAGCTGCTCGAACTCCTCAACGACTGGGTCGTCGAGCTGACGGATCCCGAGAAGGTACTGGCCTACCACCGCGAGCAGGGTAGGAAGGTCGAGTCAATCGAAGACCTCCGTCACCTCGATTTGAAGGACCTCGAGGACCTAACCAACCGCATGGCGTTGAAATGGAGAACCATCGGGGCAGGCGAGGGAGCGGCGCTGGGATCGCTCTCCATGATCCCCGTGCCGGTGCTCGGCAGCGCAGCGGCAATGGGGCTCGACCTCATCGCTATGCAGGCACTGACCGGAGCCATCGCGACGCGCGTCTGCTACTCGTACGGCTACGACGCGAAAGACCCCGAGATGAAGCACGTCATCGACCGCATGGTCGCTCGTGCCTACAAGAACCAGGTAGCCAAAGTTGGTTCGGTGAAGCGAGCGAGTGATGCCTTCAGGGTCACGAAGGACAGGGTCAACTGGAGCCAGAAGCTACGGGACGACCACCGCCTGATGGCCGCGGTTGAAAAGCTGCTCAAGCAGGTTGGGGACGGCAAACGGGTGCCGGTGAAGAACGCCCGAATGGGAATGCCGATGATCGCTGTCTTCGCGGGCGCGGCCACCAACTCGCACATCCTGTCCGACACGGTCAAGCAAGCCCGCCACTTCGGAGCCACGATGTTGCTGGCCGAGAAGTACGGATTAGAGCTGCCGCCGAACCTGCGCCGAGACATCGAAGAGGGCACCAAGGAGGCGGAGTAGATGAGTCTATAGACGCGACTGAAGACGACCCCGAAGGCCAACCGGCTCATTGTCGGGTAAACACTGCAGGAATCTGCGGCAGCGTGACTTCCCGGTTCGGGTCGCTCAACACTCTCCTGGACCGTCACGGCGCGCGCGCAGGACGTCCCGATAGCTTCCGCACCGGACAAGAACCGGCATGTTTAAAGCAATGGCACGCGCCCGTACAACGGGCGGACTCTGGATCCGCTGCAACCAACCTAAGCCGCGAAACATCACCGAAGAGCAAGATACCTCGTACTTAACCCGACGGAGTGACACTCCTCAGAAAAGCTTGATTTGTGAACGTTGGGAAGACGGCAGCCCAGTCTCAGTCTAGGAAGCATCGATTCCGTTCGCACCATACTGCGCCAAGCCGTATAGATCCGGGTATATCGATGCCGAGTTGAACCCGTATCGCTTCTCAAGTTGCTCTCTGATCTCCGGTTTTGCTTCGGCAGCTATTCTCAAGGTGAACGTAGGCTTACTAGTCTGACGCAGAGCCCGATTTGACACATTCATAGTCAATGTTACTGACGTTGACTGGCGAACGTCGTCAATAGACCACGTTCCAGCGCTCGTGCCGTCGCCTGGGCCCTTTCTATACCTAGCGTTTCTCCCAGCAAACACTTGCGGGACACCACCAACCAGAAAACCTGAGTTCTGAGCGGGAATCCTCGCGTTGTAACTCGGTGGCCGCCATACATACGGAAGCTCCGAACTCCACCCCGGGATCGGGCTCGCCCACGGCAGATCTCGGCCGCCCCAGCGATTGTCCAGAACAACCTGCCTTCCGGTCACATCAAAGACGAACATTCGACCATCTTTGTCCGCTTTAGCAGAAAACTCTTCGTCATATTTCTGCTCCACGGCGAACCATAGAGCGACAAGAGGGTTAAAGGATACGTCCAGCAGTCGCGTCGGCCCTCCATAGTGCTGCAAGTGCGCCAATGTCTCTAGCGCACTTTGATTGTCAAATCTCCACTTCCGCCTAGCTGATTTCAGCAGCTCTTGCTCGAACGCGATGATGCTTGCTTCATCCGGTAATGACCCAGTCTTCTTTGCAATCCTCCGATAGATCGAGCTATGTAGTGCGTACGTCGAGTCGGCTACTCCCCGCCATGCCAAGTCCCGGTCGCTCGTCGAAATATCGATTATTGAGCCGATATGGTCAAGCGCCTCACGCCAGTTGTTCGCCACAGCTTCCCAGGGGCGGAAGAAGTCTTCCGGATTCATTGCAGCCTCCTACATCTGGTGAACGCCAACCCCTTGATCATGCCACGCATCTGCAAGCCTGCACCGCATCCCGGCTGATTCGTGCCACTCGACCGCTAGATACATCGCATCTGCAGGTTTACCGACCCACTCATACATCCAAGTCGCACCGCTGGGTCATATCAGGGTGAAGACAGGATTTGCCCACATCGACTCCGCCGTCGCGACCCGTACCAGCGCCACGCATGACGGTCTGTAGATGACGGCTACCGCGCTCGACCCAACCGTGATTCCATCGACACATAGCCCGCAAGAAGCCCGGATCCGGCAACCCCGAGATCGACGCGCTCGTGCAGCAGATCATGGCGTCCGGCGATCCGATGGGACAGCTCCGATCGATCATGGACCGCATCGCGCCGTCGCCTTTCGAGTTCCACGAGAACGAAGTAGTCGAGGTGCCTGCTGCACCACGTCGACCGCAACTGCTCACCGTCCGAGTCGACCTAGGCGGATCTGAACCACCGATCTGGCGCCGGCTCGAACTGCGCGGCGACCTCCGGCTCGACCGCGTGCATGACCACCTGCAGGCGGCGATGGGCTGGACCAACTCCCACCTGCATCGCTTCTCGGCGCCGAACACAGACGTCCACCAAGGAAACTACTTCGTCACCGAGTTCGACATCGACGAAGGCGACGCGGGCACCCCGGAGACGGACGTCCGGCTCGATCAGGTGCTGCGCACCGAGGGTGAGTTCATCAACTACGAGTACGACTTCGGCGACGGTTGGACGCACAAGCTTGTCGTCGAGTCGATCCGCAATGCCACCGAGAACCACCCCGAGCGCGCTGCATCGACGGGGCGGGCGCCTGGCCGCCTGAGGACGTCGGAGGTATCTACTTCTGGAACGACCTTGCGGCCGCGCTGCGGACGGTCGACGGCCCGCGCCAACTGCCGAAGGAGTTCAAGGACTATCGGGAATGGCTACCAGAGAACACCGATCCGGACGCCTTCGATGTCGACGAGGTGAACGACACCATTGAGCACGCTGGGCAGTCCCGATCGACTGGAGGCCGGGCGGTCGTCCCACGGTCTTCGCCTCGCCGTTCCTGCTCACGGTGATCCGTAAGTGTCCGCCACACGCAACCGATCAGATTCTCAGCATCGCGAACGCGGGTTCCCAGGCGCCCACGCCCACCGAGGCGGAACTCACCCATGCGCTCCGCCCGTGGCAGGCAGTGCTCGACGCGGCGACACCCGACGGGATTCCACTCACCAAAGCCGGCTGGATGGCACCGGCGGCATGCGAAAAGATCTGGCACGAAAGCGGATTGGCTTGGCCCTACGGCAAGGGAAACCGCGAGCAGAACACCCCTGAACTCTCAAAGATTCGTCAGGTATGCACCCAGGGCAAGCTCATCCGCAAGCACAAGGACGCCCTCGTGCTCACCCCGCTCGGCCGCAAGGCAGCCAGTGACCAAACCGTCCTGGCCAAGGCAGCGGCCGCGTCGCTCGTCATGTGTCCGGACGATTTCGACAGTGACGTGTGCGCGCTCACCATGCTTGCCCTCGCCGCCGGCTTCACGGAGGAGGGCAGCGAGCCCCTCACCCGCCTCCACCCGCTGGGCGACGAGATCGCGCGACTGATGAGCACACTGGGTTGGCGCGTTGGCACCGGCCTGGTGGAGCGCGGCGACCTCGGCCGCGCCTACTACCAACTGATCGACATGATGCAGGCCGGAAGCGAAGGCGAAGGCCGGAACTACGGCCTCCCCCAGGGCGGAGGCGTCCGACATCTCGCCCGGCTCGCCGTGCTGGCGAGCTGACCGAGAAATATCCCGGCCAGCTCGCCTACATCGCCTCAGGCGAGGTCAAGCTTGGCGTTCTCACCGTCGTCCGGGCGGTCCTTGGTGACAGCTGCCTTGACCATGCCGAACAACTGCGCCGGCTTGCTCGGCGAATCCCAGTACTCGCCGCCGGTCACGCGCACGCGGATCAACGCCACCTCGGGGCTCTCGGGCTCGCGCTGGAACCACGCCTCGGCGAACGGGTTCCACAGTTCCTTCTTCTTGGCGACGTCGTCCACCAATTCTCCGGTACCGCTCGCCGACACCCACGAACTGCCCGACACGAAGGCGAGGTTGACCTGCGGGTGAGCGGCGAGCTGGTCGATCTTCGGGGAGTCGGCGAAGGCCATGAACCACAGCGTGCCGTCGTCGTCCACGTGCTGCACCGCCATCGGACGGCTGATGATCGTGCCGCCGGAATCGAGCGAGGTGAACATGCAGGTGCGCTCGCCCTTCACCAGCTCCACGAAGGTCGGGACGTCCTGCGCCGGGCCCTGTGCGGGGTCGGGCCTGCTCTTGTCGTCGGTCATGGTCTCGCCCTTCGTCGTCGTTACCTGTCGTGCCAGCACACACCCGCGCGCCGGCCGCAGCAACGGCTTGTCGAACCTTGGCGTGACCCATTTCGCGAGACCGATTCGCCCGCACACCCCCTCCTCTTGGCAGACTCGGGCGCATGAATGAAGCACTTCACCCCGCCATGCAGCCCCACTTCGACACCGTGGTCGCCCGCAATCCCGGGGAGTCGGAGTTTCACCAGGCCGTCTACGAGGTAATGCTCAGCCTCGGCCCGATCGCCGGGCAGCGTCCGCAGTACGCGCAGTGGTCGATCCTGAAGCGCATCTGCGAACCCGAGCGGCAGATCATCTTCCGCGTGCCGTGGGTGACCGACAAGGGTGAGGTGGAGATCAACCGCGGCTTCCGCGTCGAGTTCAACTCCGCGCTCGGCCCGTACAAGGGCGGCCTGCGCTTCCACCCCAGCGTCAACCTGTCGATCATCAAGTTCCTCGGGTTCGAGCAGGTCTTCAAGAACTCCCTCACCGGCATGCCGATCGGCGGCGGCAAGGGCGGCTCCGACTTCGACCCCAAGGGACGCTCGGACGCCGAAATCATGCGCTTCTGTCAGTCGTTCATGACCGAGCTCTACCGCCACATCGGGCAGTACACCGACGTCCCGGCCGGCGACATCGGCGTTGGTGGACGCGAACTGGGCTACCTCTTCGGCCAGTACAAGCGCATCACCAACCGCTACGAATCCGGCGTCCTCACCGGCAAGGGCACCTCCTGGGGCGGCTCGCGCGTGCGCAAGGAGGCCACCGGTTACGGCACCGTCTTCTTCGCCCAGGAAATGCTGAAGCGACAGGGCGAGTCGTTCGACGGCAAGCGCGTGGTCGTCTCCGGCTCGGGCAATGTCGCGCTCTACGCGATCGAGAAGGTGCACCAACTCGGCGGCACCGTCATCGCCTGCTCCGACAGCAACGGCTACCTCGTCGACCAGAACGGTCTCGACCTCGAGCAGCTCAAAGACCTCAAGGAAGTGCGCCGCGAGCGCCTCTCGGCCTACCGCGCCGACACCGCCCACCATGTCACCGAAGGCTCGATCTGGGACGTCGAATGCGACGTCGCGCTCCCCTGCGCCACCCAGAACGAACTCAATGAGACGCACGCGAAAACGTTGGTCTCCAACGGTGTTCGGTTGGTCGCCGAAGGCGCCAACATGCCGTGTACGCCGGACGCCATCAAGGTCTTCCAGGCCGGCGACGTGCTCTTCGGCCCGGGCAAGGCGTCCAACGCCGGCGGCGTGGCCACCAGCGCCTTGGAGATGCAGCAGAACGCCAGCCGCGACTCCTGGAGCTTCGACGTCACCGAGGAGCGCCTGCAGCAGATCATGCGCGACATCCACACCCGCTGCGTCACCACGGCCGAGGAGTTCGGCGACCCGGGCAACTACGTCGCCGGCGCCAACCTGGCCGGTTACATGAAGGTGGCCGACGCGATGGTGGCGCTCGGGGTCATCTGAGTTCGACCTCCCGCTGGGACGCCCTTGCAAACGCGGCCCCTCCAGCAGCAAACGCGGCCCTTGTTCGCGGACGCGGCAGTTGCAGCTAGCGCGTCTGTCAGTAAGGGCCGCGTTTCTGCTCAGGACGCTCTGCAGACCGCGGTGCATCGTCCCCGGTTTACAGAGGACACCTACTTCGGTAGGGGGTGGGCGTCGACCCTCGGCCGATGCGCCGGGGCGGACGTCCGAAGCAGAGTGGACGCATGGAACTCGCCCTGCTGCTCCCGCTCGCCGCACTCGCACTGATCGACAGCACGAGCTTCGCGACGCTCGCCATCCCGGTGTGGTTCATGGCCACGCCCAAGCGGGTGAAGCCCGGCCGCATTCTGCTCTTCCTCGGCTCGGTCGCCACCTTCTACTTCGCGCTCGGCGTCGCGCTCTTCCTCGGCGCGCAGTCGCTGCGCGATCAGTTCGCGTCTCTCTCGGACTCCTCCGCGGCGCGGTGGATCGCGCTCGTCGCTGGTGTCGTGCTGCTCATCCTCGGGGTCACCGTCGAGCCGTGGACCAAGGAGGGCAAGGAGCGCAAGCGTGCTCGCAAACAGGCGCGTGGTCCGGGACGGCTGGCGCGGCGTCGGGAAGCGATCGCGGACGGCAGCGCTGGCCCGGGCGCCGTGAGCGGCCTGGCCGTGCTGGCCGCCGGCGTCGAAGCCGCGAGCATGCTGCCCTATCTCGCCGCCATCGGACTGCTCACCGCCGCCGAACTCTCACCAGGTGCCGGTATCGCCACGCTCGCCGGTTACGGACTTCTCATGATCACGCCGGCCCTCGTGCTGCTGGCGCTGCGCATCGGCCTCAACGATCGGGTGCTGCCGATGCTGCGCACGGTGGACGACTGGCTGTCGCGCAACGCCGGCGAAACCCTGGCCTGGGTGTTCGCGCTGGTGGGTCTGTGGCTGATCACCAACAACTGGGACGTGCTGCGCGGCACGCTGCTGCCGGCGTCCTGATCGGGCGACGAGTCATGGATCACACCCGTACGAGTAGGTGATCGGGCCTGCCACCCACTACCGTTGCCGTCAGCGGCTCCGCCGAGTCTTGCCTCGGGCCGCATGGTGATGTGAAGTGGTTCAGCCCTTCATGTGCCGTCCGAAAACTGCTTCGAGCTCATCGGACGAGCCCCCGGCGAGACACCCGCCTTTCAACGGAGTTTTCTTTGTCTTCCAACGCTTTTGCGTCCATTGGTGTGCCTAACTCGCTCACCCGCGTGCTGTCCGACCAGGGCATCACCGAACCCACTCCCATCCAAGCCGTGACCCTTCCCGATTCGCTTTCCGGACGTGACGTGCTCGGCCGCGGCCGCACTGGCTCGGGCAAGACCTACGCGTTCCTGCTGCCCCTGGTGGCCCGCCTGCAGTCGTCCGACTCGCGGCGTATGCCCAAGCGTCCTCGCGCGCTGATCCTGGCCCCGACCCGTGAACTGGTCGGCCAGATCGAAGCCGCGCTGAAGCCGCTGGCTGACGTCGCTGGCCTGCGCACCCAGACCATCTTCGGTGGCGTCGGTCAGAACCCCCAGGCCAACGCCCTGGCCCGCGGCATCGACGTCGCGATCGCTTGCCCCGGACGCTTGGAAGACCTTGTCTCCCAAGGACTTTGCGACCTCAGCGCCGTCGAGATCACCGTGCTCGACGAGGCCGACCACATGGCCGACCTCGGCTTCCTGCCGGTCGTCAAGCGCATCCTCGACCGCACCCCGCTCAACGGTCAGCGCCTGCTCTTCTCCGCCACCCTCGACCGCGGCATCGACGTGCTGGTGAAGCGTTACCTGTCGAACCCGGTCACCCACCACGCCGACAGTGCGCAGTCGCCGGTCTCGACGATGGACCACCACGTGCTCCACGTCGCCAAGGACGACCGCCTCCCCGTGCTGGTCGACCTCACCGCCGCGCCCGGCCGAACCGTCGTCTTCACCCGCACGAAGCACGGCGCCAAGAAGTTGGCCAAGCAGCTTGTGGCACAAGGAGTTCCGGCAGTCGACCTGCACGGCAACCTCAGCCAGAACGCCCGCGTGCGCAACATGGACGCCTTCCACAGCGGCACCGTGCGCACCCTCGTCGCCACCGACATCGCCGCCCGCGGCATCCACGTGGACGACGTCTCGCTGGTGATCCACGCCGACCCGCCGGCCGAGCACAAGGCCTACTTGCACCGTTCGGGCCGCACCGCCCGCGCCGGCGCCGCAGGCACGGTCGTCACGCTGATGCTCGACGAGCAGCAGAAGGACGTCCGCGACCTCACCCGCGCCGCCGGCATCAAGCCCAAGCTCACCCGCGTCGACTCCAAGCACCCGTTGCTGACCGACCTCGCCCCCGGCGAGCGCTCGTTCGTCGAAGGTGCGGCCTCATTGGTGCCGCAGGCCCCGCAGCAGCAGACCGGTGGCGGCAAGCCGCGTCCGAGTGGTGGCGGCGGTCGTGGCCGTGGTCGCAACGGCCAGGGCAGCTCGGCCGGTCGCTCTGGCCAGGGCGGCAGTGGCGGTCGTTCGGGCCAGTCGGCTCCGGGCAACCGCGGCGGTCGCAACTCTGCACCCAAGAGCGACGCGGCACGTCCCTCGCGTGGCAGCCAGGGCGGACGTCCGGCGTACACCAGCGAGTCGGGTGGCGGATCGCGCCGCGGCCCGCGTCGGGCAAGTCGGCCGTCGACCAGCTCGTTCTGAGCATCTAACGCTCTAAGCCCGCGAACCTACTGATTGTTCGTGAACCTACTGGCTGTACTCAGTAGGTTCGCGGATAACCAGTAGGTTCGCGGCGTTTGTAGCGCAGGGCGACGTTCGCGTAGGGCGTGGTCGCGCCGGTGCGGACGATGAGTTTCGCCGCCGCGCTCAGCTGCTTGAACTCCTCGTGCGACACCAACTCCGGTGCATCAATACGTGATCTGACGACGACATGCGGCTGCGTATCGTCGGGTTCGGCGGCCATGACTGCACTCTCGACCACCAGCTCGTCACACAGCGCGTTCACTACTTGCTCGAAGCTCGGCACGCCGCGCACCAAGGCGAGGTCGACGACGGGGACGCCGTCCGGCAGCGGCAAACCGCAGTCGGCCACGCGATTCGCCCGTTGTCGTCGTCACCGACCGCGCCGACGAAGGTGACGGCCGCGCCGCGCCCGACCGGGCGGCAGCGAGCGCCTGATTGGCACCCTTGCCACCCGGCCGGATCGCGAAGTCGCTGGCGTGCAGAGTCTCGCCCGGCCCGGGGAATCGCTCGACAGTCACCGTCAGGTCGGCATTGGTCGAACCGACAACAAGCACCCGATCAGAACTAGCTGCACTCAAGGTCATCACGCTCAGCCGGCGAATTCAGCCACGTTGTCCGAGGTGACCGTCTTGACCGGCACCGGAGTGGTGGCCGGCACCTTCTCGCCCTTGAGGATCTTCGCGGCGTTCTCGACGGCGCGCTTACCCAGCTCCTTGGGCTGCTGGGCGATGGTGGCGGCCAGCGTCCCCTTCTTGATGGCGGCCAGGCCGTCGTCGGTGCCGTCGAAGGCGACCACCCTTCACCTGCTTGCCGGCCTTGGCACCGAGCGCCTGGATCGCACCGAGCGCCATCTCGTCGTTGTGCGCGTAGACGCCGACGATGTCGGGGTTCGACTGCAGCAGGTTGCTCGTGACGTTGAGGCCCTGGGCTCGGTCGAAGCCGGCCGTCTGGCTGGCGACGATCTGGATGCCCGACATGCCGGCGACGGCGTCCTTGAAGCCCTTGCCGCGGTCGCGGGTGGCCGATGCTCCGGGAATGCCCTCGAGCACGATGACCGTGCCCTTGCCGCCGATCGCCTTGCTCAGCGCCTCGGCGGCCTGCTTGCCACCGGCCACGTTGTCACTGGCGATGAAGGCGTCCGGGGTCTTGCCGGTGATGGCGCACAGACGGCGTCTTGCTGCCCGAACTGTGTCTTGCGCTGCAAGCGGCACCAGGGACGGCCTGGCGAGCAAGATGCGGCCTGGAGCACCAGACCTGACCGCGCCCGACCACGCCGACCACGTCTTGATCCCCGAGTCGCGCCCTGCTGCCCTACTCGCGCCTTGCTCCCCCGCGGTGTCTTGCTGCCCGGACCATGTCTTGCGCCGCCAGCGGCACCAGCGGCGACCTGGCGAGCAAGATGTGGCCTGGGCAGCAAGACGCGACCTGACGGAAGCACCCCGGACCGCAAGCGCTCGTCCTCGGCCTGCGAATAGGCAGTCGGTCAGCCGGGTCGGTGAGCCGCGCTTTCGCGGTCGGCGCTCAGGGATTCTCGGGTCGCACTCAGCTCTCGGCGTGACTGAGCCAGAGCACCACGCGGCGGCTGAGTCGGTGATACCAGGCCGCCATCACTGCACCAACCTCGTGGGCTCGGCCACGACCGGCAGACCGGCGGCGGCGTACGCACGGAAGCCGCCGATCAGGTCGGTCGCCCGGGCGAACCCGAGGCGCTGCAGATCGCGGGCGGCCAATGACGAGGAGTAGCCCTCGTTGCAGACGATCACGACCACGTCGTCCCCCGACGGACCATCGGCGATCGAGTGGCCGCTCGTCGGATCGAGGCGCCACTCCAGTACCAACCGGTCGATCACGATGGCTCCGGGGATGTGCCCCTCGACATCGCGCGTCACCGCGGTGCGGGTGTCGATGACATAGCCACCGCTGGCCTGAACCTGCGAAAGACGTTGTGGTGAAACGCGATACAGATGGGCGCGGGCCTGCTCGAGAAACTGGTCGATGCCGATCGACGCGACTACCACTCGCGCGCTTCCGTGCCGTCCGAACGCTCGATGCGGTCGAGGGTCACGGTGCGGTCATGCCAGTTGTAGTAGTGCATCTCGGTCAGCCGCGGGCTGTACGCGTGGATGGTCACGGCCGGCTCCACGATCTCGTTGCGGACGTCGTGGATGACGCCGGGCTGCACCACCTGGACGATGCCGGGCGAGAACTTCCGGGGCAGCAGGCGACCGTCGTCGTCCACCTGAATCTCGGTGATCGTGCCCTGCACGGCGGCGAAGGCTGCGGTGGCGTCGCCGTGGCTGTGCAGGTCGGTCGACTGGAAGGTCTGCCACGAAATGACCCAGACGTCGATGCCCTCCGGCACCTCGATCTTCGCCCAGTGGCGCTCGTCTCCGGTGTGCCGCACATGCGGCTCCCACGCGGCGCGGTCAGCGGCTACGCGGCGGACGATGTCAGCCAGGTCGGTGTCGGTCAGCGTCCGAAAGGGTGTGGCAATGCTCATGATTCGGTCCTTCAGGAGGTTTCGGAAGTGGGCGGTGGCATGGGCCCTGTCAGGCGAGATACCTGTGAGCCGTGGTCAGGCGCAACAGCGCGCGAGACCACCGCTCGGCATTCGCCCCATCCGGAAGTACCTGGAGTTGATCACCCCCAAAACATAACTCAATGTTTTGGGAAAGCAAAGACTACGTTTCTCATGAAGCTGAGATGACGGGTGTCAGGTCGCCGAAGTCGGGTCGGTCAGCCTTGTGGGCGCACGATGGTCGTGGTCACCTGCGTCCAGCTCGGACGGCGTGGGGTGGAGCTGAACCCGAAGCGCGGCGGCGGGTCGACGTCAGCCAGGTCGCCGAGATCGCGGCCGTGCCAGGTGCCGCTGATCGCGGTGACGGCGAACTGGTCAAGAGCGCTGTAGTACTCGCGGCGGCCATTGCCGGCGGTGCCGTACGTGCGGACGCCCGGATGCACCCTCCGCGCAATTGGATCGGCGACGACTGCGAGGAATCGACTACGCCCCAACGGTTTCGGCACCGATCGCAGCGCGAAACCGGTGCCGGTGCGACGTCCGACATCGACGGCGGCCTGCAGCGGGCCGGCGTCCAGTTGGCGTCCGTCGAAGCGCACGTCGACGAGCACCACCTCGTCGAAGTTGTAGGTGGCGGTCACGTAGTCGGCCACTTGCTGGCTGGGGGCGAGGAGGACGCGCTGGTCGTCGGCGGTGGCCACCATGACGTCGGTGAAGTTGCCGAGCGGGGAGTGCAGCCAGTCGCCGATGACGATGCGAACGCCGCTGGTCGAACCCGCGCCGATGATGCGGCCGTCGAAGCGGTCGACGATTGCTTGCTTCTTCATGGCCGCGCGATGTCGACGACGGCTTGCGCGGCCAGAGCGTGCCAGCGCCACGGCTTGTCGATGAGCGCGTGATTGCCGCCCGCCACGGACGTGAACTGCGCATTACCGCCGGCGGCTTGGAGGCGCTCGACGAAATGCTGCGCCTTGACCGGACTGCACACGGTGTCGCGGTCACCATGGATCACGCGAATCTTCTTCTCCAGCAAGCGATCCACTCGTTCGTCATCGGCCACCCACGGCGCCAGAGCCACACTCCCAGCGACCGGATCGCTGCCCCCTGCGCGCAGCGCGGCCCAGCCACCGCTGGAGTGACCGAGCAGCACGATCGGCAGGCCGTGGTCGTCGTGCAACAGCCGCACCAGTTCACGCGCCTGGACGACGCCGCTGCCCGAATCGGCCACCCAGCCGCCGTCGGTGTTGTGCACCAGCACCGGTGCGATGTGACCATGCGAGGCCCGCTTGATCGCGGGCGCGAAGGGCAGCATCCGCAGGTAGGAGATGTCCTTGAAGCGATTCGGCTGCGACTCCGTGGCGCGCCCGCCGTGCAGGATCAACGCGATCGCACGGGTCTTGCGGTCGACCTTCGCGCGCCCTTGGCGGACGGCGTCCATCACCTCAGCTGTGTCAGTCACTGCTCGATGATGACATGACGGCCGCGCTCGGCATTCGTCCTTCGACAGCGGTGGCCACAATGCGTTTGAAATGACCGGGCTCGACGCGAGAAGGTGAAGCAATGCAGCCGCTCACCGATGCTCAGATCCGGTCGGCCTTCGTCAACGCCTCCAAGCGCGAGATCGCGCAGGCGACGCTGCCGGACCTCGACTCACTGAAGTGGGACAAGCTGGACGCGCTCGGCTGGCGCGACCCGAAGCGCCCGGTGCTGGCGTACGTGATCGTCGAACACGAAGGCAGCCCGGTCGGGGCGATCCTGCGGACGGCCGAACCCTCCAAAGCGCGGCGGCGGATGTTGTGTTCGTGGTGCCAGGACATCGTCACCTCCGACGACGCCGTGCTCTACGTGGCCAAACGGGCCGGGGCAGCCGGACGCAAGGGCAACACCATCGGAACGTCGATCTGCACCGAGTTCAGCTGCTCCCGCAATGTGCGACGCACCCCGACCACTTCGGAGGTCGGCAGCGACGACCCGACCGATCGCGAAGCATGGACCGCGCGGCGCATCGCGACACTGCGCGAACGGTCGACACATTTCATCGCCGAGGTGCTCGACCAGTCGTCCTTGGATTGACCCCTCAGCGCACCACTTCGCGGTGACCGGCGTCGATCCGACGGGTCCAGCCCTTGGCGTCGAGATGTTCGAGCAGCGGAATGACCACACGGCGCGTTGTGCCGAGCGCTTGCCGGGCCTGACTGGTGGTGAATGGCTGCCGTAGTGCGGCGAGTGCGCGCATCGCGAGCGCGGGAGCCTTGGGCGACAACAGGATCTGATCGCCGAGATCGATGAGGCGACCCAATCGAACAGCAGCGGCAAGCTGCTTCGGACCCAGGTCGAGCGCGCTCAGATCGGCGCGATCGGGCGCTGCGAACGGTGCATCGGCCAGACGCCGTTCGATCTCGGCAATGCCCGCTTCGGCTCCCCCAAGATCGGCGCTCATGCCAGGGCGGCTGACTTCGCCGGCCTCGACGACAAGCCCGGCCTCGGCTGCCAGCGGTCGGACGAGTTCGGTGGCGGGCAACGAGATTGCATCGGCCACGACGCCCGTCGGCACCTGTGGACGCAGCGGATGGGCAGCCGCATAGGAGTCGATCGTGGTCACCAACTCGACGGCCCAGGCAGACCACTGGCCGGGGTCGACCAGCCACTCTCCTACCTGTCGCACAGCGTCGGATGGTTCGCCGCCCAGCGCCTGAAGTTCGGCGGCTCGCATGTACCCGCGGCGCGCTACCTCGCGGACCGCATCGACCGTCGCGCTGTGATCGGCGAGTTCTTCGGCGCGTCGCCGAGCAGCTCCGCGCCGGGTGAAGGCCGGTGGGTCGAGGTCCAACACCACTGCGCCGCCGAGCACCTGCTGCCGTCCAGGATCGCGCAACACCAGCCGGTCGCCGACCAGGAGCGGGAGATCGCAGTACCACTGCAGGCGCACCGCGTCACCACCCACCGGTCGCACCCGCACCTGGAAGGCGGTCGTGCCGACGTGGGCCATGAGTTCGCCGGGCAGGCGGCTGTCGGCAACGCCGTCGAGGCGTACGTCGACGACATGAGTGCGGTGCCACTCCCCGGCGCCGAGGAGTAGGTCGCCACGTTCGATCTCGGTGGTCTCGATGCCGCGCAGGTTCACCGCCACCCGCGCGACGCAGGCAACCTGGTCACGAGCCTGCTCGAGCGACTGAATGCCGCGAACCGTGACCTGTCGACCGGCCACACTCACCGCATCGCCCACGCGCAGTGTGCCTGATCCGAGCGTGCCGGTGACGACGGTGCCGGCGCCACGGATCGAGAAGACCCGGTCGATCCACATGCGCAAGCGGCCGTGGACGTCCGGCTCGGGCAGCGCATCGATGAGACGATCGAGGCCCACTCGTAGCTCGTCCAGTCTGGAGCCCGTGATTGCTGACACCGGGATGATGTCGACATCATCGAAACCGTTGGCTGCCAACCGCTTTCGGACGTCGGCAATCACCGGCTCCGGGTCAGTGAGGTCCGATCTGGTCACAGCAACCAGAAGGTGGCGAACACCCAGCGCACGGATCGCCTCGAAGTGCTCCTGGGTCTGTCGCCGCCAGCCTTCGTCAGCCGAGACGATGAGCATGACGGCGGGCACCGGTCCGATGCCGGCGAGTGTGTTGGCGATGAACCGCTGATGACCCGGCACGTCGACGAAAGCGACATCTTCACCGCTGGGCAGCGTGGTCCACACGAAACCGAGGTCGATCGTCAGACCTCGTTGGTGCTCCTCGGCCCACCGATCAGGATCGGTGCCGGTGAGCGTGCGGACGAGCGTCGACTTACCGTGATCGACGTGACCCGCGGTGGCGATCACCCTCATCGGTCGGCGTCGAGCGCTTCGCGGATGAGCCTGGTGAGTTCGGCGTCCGTCTCCGGTGGGACGCAGCGCAGATCGACCAGGCAGCGTCCGTCGGCGATGCGTGCGACCACTGCTGGCCTACCCGAACGCAACTGTGCTGCAACGGATTCCGGCAATGCCAGCGCCCATCCTGGCAACGAGACTCCCGGCGCCCCACCGCCGCCGATGCGTCCCTCGACCTCGACGATGTCAACGCTGCCGCTCCCGAGAGAGTCAGCCATAGCCTTCGTGCGTGGCAGCAATTCGTCGGCGGTGAGCCGCCGGTAGACGGTGACGGGCGCGTCCGGACCCGTGAGGGTCGCTTCCAACGCGGCGAGGGTGAGCTTGTCGACACGCATCGCACGAGCGAGGGGGTGACGTCGCACGCGCTCCACCAGCTCGGCGCGGCCGAGGATGATGCCCGCCTGCGGACCGCCGAGCAGCTTGTCGCCACTGGCGGTGACCAGGTCTGCCCCCGCATCCAGCGCCGCCGATGCGCTCGGCTCGTCGGGCAGCATCGAATCGGGTTGCAGCAGACCAGAACCGATGTCGACGACGACGGGCGCACCCAATTCGCGCAGTTCACTGACGGGCACCTCGGCGACGAACCCCTCGACCCGGTAGTTGCTGGGGTGCACCTTGAGGATGCAGCCGGTGTCGGGGCCGACGGCGTCCGCGTAGTCACGCAGGTGGGTGCGATTGGTCATTCCGACCTCGCGCAGCCGCGGACCGGTCGACTCGATGAGATCGGGCAGGCGGAAGCCGTCGCCGATCTCGATGAGTTCGCCACGGGAGACGATCACCTCTTGGCCGGCAGCCAGGCAGGTCATCACCAACGACATCGCCGCAGCGCCGTTGTTGACCACGAGAGCCGCCTCGGCACCCGGCGTCGCGCCAATGAGTGCGTCGAGGACGCGGCTCCCCCGCTTCTTCGACCGCAGACCGGTCTCCAGGTCGAACTCGATGTCGACATAGCCCGCGACTGACCCGAGGGCCTCGAAAGCGTTGCGCGACAGGGGCGCTCGTCCAAGGTTTGTGTGCACGACGACACCGGTCGCGTTGATCACCGGGGTGAAGGAGGTCAGCTCCACGAGCAATTCGGCGGCAACGCGAGCGACGTCCGAGGCAGCGATCGCACCGTCCCGGGCTTGCTGCTGAGCAGCGACGACAGCGGCCTTCACCCGGTCACGCCCGAAGCGGGCGACGTGATCGGCAAGCTGCTCGAGCACGGCGTCCGTACGCGGGATCGACCGGCGGACGTCCCCCATCGCTGCTCCTTGGTCGCTGAACGAAGTGGCGGAGGCGGACGGGAATCGAACCCGCCAGGCCGAGATACTCGGCCTCGTCGGTTTTGAAGACCGCGGGGCCCACCAGGAACCCTGACGCCTCCTCGCCCGGCGAGCATAACGCGGCGGAAACTACGGCCCACCCGCACGGCGGGACCGCCTGAGGAGTGTCACCCACTGAGTGGATCCGACACGATCACAGCACTTGGGTACGGTCGAAGCATGACCAGCGAGACCCGTCGGCTGACCCAGTTCGCGCACGGTGGTGGCTGCGCCTGCAAGATTCCGCCGGGCGAGTTGGAGGAGATGGTCAAGGGCCTGACCGCCCGCCCGTGGCCCGACCTCTTGGTCGGATTGGATGACGGCGACGATGCCGCAGCCGTCCGCACCGCCCCCGGTAGCGATGACGTCATCATCTCGACCACCGACTTCTTCACCCCGGTGGTCGACAACGCTTACGACTGGGGACGCATCGCCGCGGTCAACGCGCTCAGCGACATCTACGCGATGGGCGGCACGCCCGTGTTGGCGATCAACCTGCTGGGTTGGCCGCGTGATGTGCTGCCGGCCAAGCTCGCCTCGGAGGTGCTGCGCGGCGGTCTGGACGCCTGCACCCAGGCAGGCGCGCCGCTGGCCGGTGGGCACTCGATCGACGACCCGGAGCCGAAGTACGGCCTCGCCGTGACCGGAGTCGGCAAGGAATCCCAACTCCTGCGCAACTCCACCGCACAGCCGGGCAATGCCATCACGCTCACCAAACCGATCGGTGTCGGCGTGCTCAACAACCGCCACAAGGCGACCGGCGAGATCTTCCAGCAGGCGATCGACAGCATGACCACGCTCAACGACGTCGCCTCCCGGGCCGCGCTGGACGCCGGCCTCATCGCCGCGACCGACGTCACCGGCTTCGGCCTTTTGGGTCACCTCTACAAGATGGCCCGCGCATCCGGCGTCACCGCCGTAGTCAACGCATCCGCGGTGCCGTATCTCGCGGACGTCCGCGAGTCGTTCGCCGCAGGATTCGTGCCCGGCGGATCACGACGCAACCTCGACTGGGTGCGTCCACACCTGAGTGCTGAGGTCGATGAGGACGAGTTGATCCTGCTCGCCGACGCACAGACGTCCGGCGGGTTGTTGCTGGCCGGTGAGTTGCCGGAGGGTTCAGTGCCGAACGCCGCGGTGATCGGCGAGTTCGTGCCACGCGGCGAGCACGTGCTGGTCGTCCGCTGAAACCAATGGAAATCCGCGCGAGAAGCTGGCCTTCGTAACGCATACGAAGGCCACTTTCTCGCGCGGATTTGCTGGTGGTTACGTGGGTCAGTGCGCGACTACTTCGGCCACGCACCGCCCGGCTGGGTGATGCCTTGCCCTTTGGCCAGCTTGGCGGCGGCCCGCTCGCGCTGCGGGACGATGGTGTAGCGCGGGTCTTTCGCCGATTCCATGCCGGCCTCGAAGATTGCGAACCGGGTAAATGCCGAACCGGCCATCAACGACGCTCCGCTGAGTGCGGCGAGGATTCGGTTGCGCCCGCTGAGGGCGGCGCCGATGGCGCCGATGACTGTGAACGCGGTGGCGTACGTGTGGTACTTGCCCGCCTTGCCCTCGTGACGTGGTTCGGCGAGCAGGCCGAGGTGCTTGTCGAGCAGCCGGTCGAGCACCAGTTCGACCGTCGCGGCGGTGACGCCCAGCGCGCGCACCGGACCGGTCTCGCGCGGGTTGACCGCCACCATCGCCCAGCCACACCCGGCTGCGAGCGCCGAGCTGACGAAGATGAACGGCAGGTGCCGGTACGACTCGTGCCAGGTGGGAGCAGCGGTGTTGGACAACAGAACTGCGGTGTACGCGGCCAGCGGCGGTGCGAAGAACGCGACGCCGGCCGAACTGATCGGGTTGGCCACCTTGACGGTCTTGTCGAGGATCGGCGCAGCGGACGCGAGCTTCGGACCGAGCAACTGCAGGCCGGCGCTGGCCCCGGCGAAGGTGCCGAAACAGGTGAGGATCCACGAGCCGACCGACATCGGCGAGGTGAGCTTCACCGTCCGCATCATGTTGAGCGCGCGCTCCGGACGTCCGAGGTCGTGGACGAGGTAGTAGCCGCCGAGCCCGACCGCGACGAGCGATCCGTAGCGTCCGGCTGCCTGCAGCTGCGGACGTCCGGTGGCGTGCCCGCCGGCCCCGAGCAGGGCCGAGCCTGCGGCGAGTCCGCCGAGGAAGAGGTAGGCGGCGATGTCGTTCTCCCACGGCGGGGGCTTGACCACATTGCGGCCGTAGTAGCTGGTGAACTGCGCATCGGGGACGGTCGCATGGGGGTCGCCGCCGCGCTTCTTCTTGCGCCCGCCGCCGCGGCGCGCAGGCATCGGCGGGCGATCGGCGTCGTACGGACTCGTGCTCATGCTCGACCCGCTACCGCGAAGGCGATGCCGACGGCCGCGATCATGGCGGTGCCGGCCCACCCGGCGCGCTGGAACATCTCGGGCAGGGCGCGGGTGGTGACCACCGGGTCGGGCGGCAGACCGTACGCCTCGGGTTCGTCCATCAGCAGGAAGACCGAACCGGTGCCGCCGACGCCGTCGTCCGGGTTGGCGCCGTAGAGCCTGGCCTCGGTGACGCCTTTGCTGTGCAGCACCTCCAGCCGTTCGCGGGCCCGGGCCACCATGTCGTCGTGGTCGCCGAACTTGATGGACGTGGTCGGGCAGGTCTTCGCACACGCCGGGGTGTCGCCGACGGAGATGCGGTCGTAACACAGCGTGCACTTCTGTGCCACACCGTGATTCGGGTCGCGCAGCTCCTCACCGGCGATGACGGTCATGGTGCCGTCGCCGCGGCGGTCGATCACTCCGAAGGGGCAGGCCGCGACGCAGTAGCCGCAGCCGTTGCAGACATCGGGCTGGACGACGACCGTGCCGAACTCGGTGCGGAAGAGCGCTCCGGTGGGGCAGACGTCCAGGCAACCGGCGTGCGTGCAGTGCTTGCAGACGTCCGAACTCATCAGCCATTTCACGGCCGGTTCGCCCGGGGGTGGGCCGGGCAACTGTGAGGCCGCGCCGGACGATGCCTCCGCGAGTGCGTCCGTCGTCGCGACGCCGCCGGCCGGTGCCAGCGCGTCAGTGGGTGCCAGCGAACGGGCTGCGGGCGGACCCACCCGGGGCATGCCGAGGTCGACCGACTGCGAGTCGCGCAACCCGGTGACCCGAGCCGCGGCCGCCTGCTGCGGGGTCTGCTCGATGAACGCGACATGCCGCCAGGTGTCGGCACCGAGATGTCCGGTGTTGTCGTAGCTCGAACCCAGAATGGTGTCCTCGCCAGGCTTGGGCGGCACGTGGTTCCACTCCTTGCACGCCACCTCGCAGGCCTTGCAGCCGATGCAGATCGAGGTGTCGGTGAAGAAGCCCTTGCGGGACGGCGGCGCCTGCCAGTTGGCGTCGGTCGCCGGGTTGGTGGGGCCGTCCAGTTGCCGACGCCAGAAGCCGCTCATGCTCCGTCCTCCGACTCGTTGCGTGCTCGTTCGTCCGCCATTCGCTGCTCGGCCGCCGCATCTTCTCGGCGATCCTGCGGCTCGACGACCAGCCGGTGCCCGGCGGGCCCGGTGACCGGATATCCCGGATCGTCACCAGGTTCGTCCACCACCGGTGCGCCCGAGGGAACATCACCGGGCGCGGTGAGGTCGATGCCGGTGTCGACGGTGCCGCCCGCGCGACGCTGGTACTCACGCACCAACTCCAACACCGCAGCTCCCCGCGGACGGCGGCCTGGACGGATGTCGCACGACCCCGCCTTGGCCTCCTGGATCTGCACATTCGGATCGAGCACGACGCTGAGCAGGTCGTTGGCCGAGTCGCCGGTGACGACGGCCTTGTCGCCGACGCCCCAGTGATACGGCAGCCCGATCTGCTGCACGGTGCGGCCGTTGATCTGTAGGGGCTGGACGCGGTCAGTCACGAAGACCCGCACTTCGATCGCGGCGCGCGGCGAGATGATCGTGGCCCAGCCGTAGTGCTCCAGGCCGCGCTCCTGCGCCAACTCCTTGGAGATCTCGCAGAACATCTCCGGCTGCAGTTCCGACAGGTAGGGCAACCAGCGGCTCATGCCACCGGCGGTGTGGTGCTCGGTCAACCGGTAGGTGGTGAAGACGTACGGGTAAACGTCCGCCCCAGCCTCGCCGGCCGGCGGGGCGTAGATGTTGTCGTTGCGGGAGAACACTTCTCGCGTCGGGCTCGACTGCTGATTCGGGTGCAGCGGGTTCTCGACCGGCGACTCCTGGGGCTCGTAGTGCGTGGGCAGCGGCCCGTCCACCACACCCTTGGGCGCGAAGAGCCAACCCTTGCCGTCGGCCTGCATGATGAACGGGTCGTCGCCGTCCAGACCGTCGCCGCCGCCGACACCGGCCGGCGCCCGGTAACCAGGCGGAGTGTTGAGCGGGAAGTCAGGCACGTCCTTGCCGGTCCACCTGCCCTGCTCCTCGTCCCACCAGATGAGCTTCTTGCGCTCGCTCCACGGCCTGCCCTGCGGGTCGGCCGAGGCGCGGTTGTAGAGGATGCGGCGGTTCGCCGGCCACGCCCAACCCCACTTGGCTGCGATCTCGTCCTGCTCGTGGCCGGGCACACGATCGGCCGCATGGTTGATCTCGTCGGCGTACACCCCGGCGTAGATCCAGCAGCCGGACGTCGTCGAACCGTCCGTCCTCAACTCACCGAACGAACTGATCGCCTTGCCGTCGGCGCCGACTCCGTTGATCTCGCGCAGGACGCTCTCGGGAATGATCTCGCCCTCGTCGTCCACCGGGTAGTCCCAGGTGAGGTCGAGCAACGGGCGATCCCGCGGATCGGCCGAATCGGCCAGTCGCTCACGGATTTTCAGACCCAACTCGTAGAAGAACTCGAGCTCGCTGCGCGCATCGCCCGGCGGGTTGACCGCCTTGTGTCGCCACTGCAACATGCGCTGGGTCTGGGTGAAGCTGCCCGCCTTCTCGACGTGGTTGGCGGCCGGCATGAGGAAGACCTCGGTGCCGATCTCCTCTGTCCGTAGCTCGCCGTTCAACACCTCCGGGGAGTCCTGCCAGAAGGTCGCCGTCTCGATCATCTGCAGATCGCGCACGACCAACCACTTCAGGTGCGACAACCCCATCCGCTGCATGCTCGAATGCGCCGACCCGACGGCGGGGTTCTGCCCGAAGACGAAGTAGCCGGCCACCTCGTCGCGCAACATCGACATCACCGTTTGGTACGTGCCGTGCGGCCCGGTCAGCTTCGGCAGGTAGTCGTAGGCGAAGTCGTTCTCGGGCGTCGCCGCCTCGCCCCACCACGCCTTGAGCAGACTGATCGTGTAGGCGTCCGCGTCGGCCCAGAAGCCCTTCTGCTCCTTGCCGGCGATGCTGGCGATGTACTGCTCCAGGGAGTCCTGCTTGCCCGCCGAAGGCATCGGCAAGTAGCCCGGCAACAGGTTGTAGAGCGTCGGGATGTCGGTCGATCCCTGGATGGACGCGTGCCCCCGCAGCGCCATGATGCCGCTGCCCGGACGTCCGACATTGCCCAGCAGCAGCTGCAGGATGCCGCCGGTGCGAATCATCTGGACGCCGTCGGTGTGATGGGTCCAGCCGACCGCGTAACACCACAGCGTCGTGCGCTCACGCCCGGAGTTGGCGGTGATCGACTGCGCCAACCACAGGAAGTCGTCCTCGGAAATACCGCAGATGCGGCTCACCATCTCCGGGGTGTAGCGGGCGTAATGCTTCTTCAGCAGTTGGAAGACGCAGTGCGGGTCGGTGAGCGTTTCGTCGCGCATCACTTCGCCGTGTTCCAGCGCCGGACCACCGGCGCCGGCCGTCTCGGTGTGCGAGGCATCCTCCTGGTGACCACCGCCCGGCTTCTCGACGGAGTCGTTCTCCTTCGGGTCGCGGTAGGCCCAGGTCGTCGGGTCGTACTTACCCGTCTCCGGGTCGTACCCGCTGAACAGGCCCTCGAGATCTTCGGTGTCGCGGAAGTCCTCGTTCACCAGCGTGGCGGCGTTGGTGTACGCCAGCACGTACTCCTTGAACCACAGGTCGTGCTCGATGACGTAGTTGATCAACCCGCCGAGCAGCGCAATGTCGGAGCCCACCCGGATCGGGATGTGCTTGTCGGCCTGCGGGGACGTCCGCGTGAAGCGGGGATCGATGTGGATGACCTTCGCGCCGCGCGCCTTCGCCTCGGTGACCCACTGGAAACCGACCGGGTGGCACTCGGCCATGTTGGAACCCTGAATGACGATGCAGTCAGCGTTGGCGATGTCTTGCAGGGATTGGGTGGCGCCCCCGCGCCCGAAAGAGGCTCCCAGACCGGGAACCGTGGCGCTGTGTCAAATACGGGCCTGGTTCTCGATCTGCACTGCGCCGGCTGCGGTGAACAGCTTCTTGATGAGGTAGTTCTCTTCGTTGTCGAGGGTCGCGCCCCCGAGCGCCGCAATGCCCATGGTGCGCCTGACCCGGCGTCCCTGCTCGTCGAACTCCTGCCAGTAATCGCGGCGCGCAGCCACGAACCGGTCGGCGATCATGTCGACGGCTTGGTCGAGATCGAGCTCTTCCCAGTCGGTGCCGTACGGCCGGCGGTACATCACCTTCTTGACGCGGCGCGGTGAATTGACCAGCTGCTCGCTCGCAGCGCCCTTGGGGCACAAGCGTCCCCGGCTCACCGGCGAATCAGGATCGCCCTCGATCTGAACGACCTTCTCGTCCTTGACGTAGACGCGCTGCCCGCAGCCCACCGCGCAATACGGACACACGCTCTGGACGACGCGATCGGCGGTCTCGGTGCGCGGCTGCAGCGCGCGGGTGCGCGGGCTGGTGACCGACGGGCCGCGTCCGAGGTAGTCGCCGTCCTTGAACTGACGCACGACCGGCCATTGCAGGAACTGCCGTCCCAGACCCATCGCCCCACCTCTCAAGACTCGACGCCCACGGTTGTCGTCAAAGCTACTACTTGCCTCTTGGAAGGGCTGGCGATCGACGCGGACGGTTGGTGCCGCGTAGGCGAGCGGTTGCACATCGCGGGTGCCAGCGGCGCCCACCCTGCAACCGCGGTTTGCCGAGATCTGCGGCGGGGCGGTGCACGGTGGTTCTTGTCAGCTGGACTAACCTGGCCCGCATGGCTGAGCAACAAGGTTGGGCACGCATCGCTTCCGACGTCGTCGCGCTGACGCTGCGCGAGGGTGAATTGCACGTGGCGCTGGTGAAGCGCCTGGCTTCGGCAGCTCGCGGACGCTGGGCGCTGCCGGGCGGGTTCTTGCACGACAACGAGTCGGCCGAACAGGCGGCGTATCGCGAACTCGCCGAGGAGACCGGGCTGCCCGCAAAGTCGGTGGTGCTGGAGCAGTTGGCCACCTACACCGCACCCAAGCGCGACACCGATCACGACTACCGCGTCATCTCCGTCGCCTGGTTGGCCTTCGCCGCCGACCTGCCGTCAACAAGCGCAGGTACGGACGCCGGAGCAGCCGAATGGGTGCCTGTCGAGGAGGCCTTGCGCAAGCGGCTGGCCTTCGACCACCGCACGATCCTGCGCGACGGCATCGAGCGCGCCCGCGCCAAGCTCGAATACACCACCATGGCAACCGCTTTCCTGCCGGAAGAGTTCACGATGAGTGAGCTTCGCGGCGTCTACACCGCGGTCTGGGGCGTCGAACTCGACGCAGCCAACTTCCACCGCAAGGTGCACTCCATCGCCGGCTTCGTCGAGGAGACCGGCTACGTGCGGATGGGCCGCGGACGCCCGGCGACGCTGCTGCGTGCCGGCGAGACCAAGCTCTTGCAGCCGCCGCTACTGCGCTGACGTCCTCCGCGCCGCGCCTATCAGGATGCGCGTTCGTACGCCCGTACGGGTGTGCACCGACGACACGGCCGAGCACTAATTTCGTGAACAGTGGAATCGTGCTGGCAGTTCACAGAGTGGGGCGACGACGACCTGGCGCGACGCGTGCAGCAGGTCGCCGCTGATGTCGACGCATCCATCCGGTTCGCTCCGTCGGTCTCCGGCGACTCGCTCGACTGGCAGCAAGACCCGTGGCACATCCTTCGGACGCTGGCCACGCTCGGCGCCGTTGACCTCACCGCCGCGCGCACCATCGAGCCCCATCTGGACGCGATCACCATCCTCACCCAGGCGGGTTCGCCCGACCTGAGTGCGATCGGGGTCACCGACGACACAGTGTGGGGCGTGTACGCAGCCGGTGGTCCTGGGCACGGGCTCGTCGCCACTCAGACCGCGGACGGTCACTTCGAACTGTCAGGCACCAAACCATGGTGTTCGCTCGGCGACCGCCTCGACCATGCTCTCGTCACCGCAGCGCAGGACGGTCACCAACGCCTGTTCGCGGTGCGACTCGACCCTGATCACTACACGACGGAAGGGCCACCCTGGCAGGCGGTCGGACTGCCCGACCTCCGCACCGTCACGCTGCGCCTCGACTCCGCGGAGGCCATCCCGGTCGGCGAGTCCGGTTGGTATCTTTCGCGTCCCGGCTTCGCGTGGGGCGGCATCGGCGTCGCGGCGGTGTGGTTCGGCGCGGCGGCCGCCCTCGCCGGACGGCTACGTGACGCCGCCGAGAAACGTGAACCCGACCAGGTCGCTCTCGTGGCCATCGGCCACTGCGACCGCGCCCTGTACGCCGCGCTGCTTGCGCTGCGGCATGCGTCCGACCAGATCGCTGGGGGCCAGGTCGAGGGCACAGCCGCCTCGTTGCTCGCTGCGCGCACGCGTGCGGTGGTCGTCGACGCGGTCGAGCAGGTGATCACCGTGGTCGGCCACGCGCTCGGGCCCGCGCCGTTGGCGTACGACCCAGAGCATGCGCGCCGGGTCGCCGACCTCACCCTCTACATCCGGCAGCACCACGCGGAGCGCGACTTGGCGGCGCTGGGCCGAATGGTTGTCGGAGGGTGAACGAACGTCGCTTTCGGCACGAGCAGTCGGGAACACCGGAGACGCAGTGGCTCGCGGCGCCCGGCTGGGAGGACGTCACGCCCATCAGCGTCGACAGCTTCGGACCTCCGGGCCGGTTGATCGTCGTCAGTGCCCATCCCGACGACGAGACCCTCGGCGCGGGCGCAACGATCGCCGAACTCGCCGCCGCCGGGTGGACGGTGCACATCGTGGCGGTCACCGACGGCGAGGCTTCACATCCGCGATCTGCTATGCCAGCGCACGACCTGGCTGCCTTGCGCCGCAACGAATTGCGCGCAGCCGTCGACGAACTCGCTCCTGACGCGCGGCTGACTTTTCTGAACCTGCCGGACGGCGGCTTGGAGGCCCGGGAAGCCCGGCTGCGCGAACAGCTCATCGACCTCATCGCCCCGGGTAGCACCGTGTTCGCTCCGTGGGTGAACGACGGACATCCCGACCACGACGCGGCTGGTCGGGCGGCTCGTGCCGTCGCGCAGCAGAACGGCGCAACGCTGTGGCACTTCCCGATCTGGTTGTGGCAGTGGGAGATTCCCTCGAACGTGCCGTGGTCGACCTGGTGCGCGATGAGCCCGACGCCGGACGCATTGCACCGCAAGGACGCTGCGCTCAACCACTTCCCGAGCCAAACCGAGCCGCTCGGACTCGGCTCAGGCGATCAGCCGGTGCTGACCGACGCCGCCTTGGCGCGGGCTCGCCGCGCGGTGGAGGTCTTGATTCCGGCCGACCGGATGTCCGAGTTTCCTGACCAGCCGTCGAAGCGCACCGACTTCGATGCGATGTTCGACGACAGCGATGACCCCTGGGGCTTCTCGACGTCCTTCTACGAGGAGCGGCACCGCGCCATCATCCTGGCTGCATTGAGCCGTCCGCGCTATGACCGAGCGCTCGACATCGGCTGTGCGACAGGCGAACTCACGAACGTCCTTGCCACGCGATGTGATGCCGTAGTCGGGGTCGACGGCAGTGCGGCGGCGCTCCAGCGAGCCAAAGCGAAGGCAGAGCACGAGATCGAGTGGGTGCGGGCTGACCTTCCGGAAGGGATTCCGGACGACCGCTTCGACCTCACCGTGTTGTCGGAGGTGGGCTACTTCCTCACCGGTCTCGAGCTCATCCGACTGCTGCAGGCCATCAGTGCGCGGCTCGCTCCCGGCGGTGAGCTCGTGCTGGCCCACTGGCATCACCCGACCCGCAACATCCCCTCCGACGGAGCGCTGGTGCACCGTCATGCGCTGCACCAGATCGACCTGCCGGTGCGGGTGCGGTACACCGACGACGACTTCGAGCTGATCGTCTGGGGCACAGGCGAATCCGCCGCTTCACGAGACGGACTGATATGAACATCCGTCACGTCGTCATCGGCATTCCGGCGCGTAACGAACAGGAACTGATCGGGGCCTGCCTGCGCAGCGTGCTCCTGGCCGTCGCGTCGCTTACCGCCGAACGTCCCGACGTCACGTCGACCGTCGTCGTAGCACTCGACCGTTGCACCGATGCCTCGCTGACCGTCGTCCAACAGTTCCCCGTGCTGCCGATCATCACCTCGCACGGCTGCGTCGGGTTGGCCCGTGACGCGGCGGTGCGGGCGGGACTGCTTGCTGCATCATCCGGTATGCGCCGCACGTGGCTGGCCTGCACGGACGCTGACAGCGAAGTGCCGCCCAACTGGCTCACTGAGCAGGTACGCATGGCCGACACCGGAATCGATCTCGTGGTGGGCACGGTCGAACCCGTGGGCGAGATCGATCCGGTGACGCTGCAGCGTTGGCACGACAGGCATGTACTGGCCGAGGGGCATGAGTACGTGCACGGCGCGAATCTCGGTGTGCGGGCGTCCGTTTGGGCGCAGGCGGGTGGCTTCGGAGCGCTTGCCACGCACGAGGACGTCGGCCTGGTCGAGCGCATCCGGGCTGCCGGGCTGCACTGGGTGGCCACCGACCGCACTCGGGTGGCGACGTCCGGCCGATTGACCAGTCGCGTGACGGGCGGCTTCTCCGACTACTTGACCGAACTCGGAGGTTCAGCAGCGAGCTGAGGCAGGCCGTCGACCCAGGTCACCAGCCCCATGTCGGCGAACTCGTCGAGCCAGCCCTTCATCGGCAGTCGGTCCCAGCGTCGCTGTGCCACAAGCGCATTGCGGACGATGTCAGCGACATGCTCAACCGGTGGGCGCGACACGGGGTGGTACAGGTGGTAGGCCTCGGCGCCGCCGACCCAGACCAGTTCCACCCCGCGTGCGCGGGCGGTCCAGCCAAAATCGGTGTCTTCCGCGCCGTACCCGACGTAGCCCTCGTGGAACCCGCCGATGCGCCGCCACGTGGCCGGGGTGAAGGCGGCGTTCAGCGACCAGAAGAGATCGTGATCGCCGTCGTCCAGCAGCTCACCGGACGCGGGTGCCGGGCGCGCGTCGTGCGGTGCGCGCCAGCCAATCAGATCAGCTGGCGCGAGTTGACGGACGCCGTCGGGCAGGTAGGTGACCGGCCCGGAGAGCAAGGTGCCCGGACGCAGGCTCGCGGCCTGGAGGTACGCATCGATCGCTCCGGGTGCGGGTAGGCAGTCGACATCGAGCAGCACGACGAGCTCGGCGCCTTGTCTGATCGCCTCTGTCACACCGTGATTGCGGGCCAGCGCCAAGGGCAGCTTCCCGTCGATGATCGGGACGTCGAGCACTGTGGCGTTGTGTTCCGTCGGCACCAGTCCGGCGATCTCGGGGTCGTCCATCGCGACGATGACATGCAGGGCATCGGGGGCATCAGCTTGCAGGTGTTGCATCTGCTCGCGCAGGTTGTCGTGCCGTCCGCGCACCACGGTGACGACTGCGACCTCAGCCATGCGCGGCGTCCTCAATGACTTCAGCTGCTCGTTCCACGGCGCCCTCGGTGTGCCACTGGCCCCATCCTGTTGCGCGCTGGTCAGCCAACTCGACCGCGCGCCTCCATGCTGCGGGGTCGTTGGTGTCTGGTGCGAGCGCGGCGAGTTGGAGCCGATCGAGTTCGCGGGCCATGTGCACCTGTTCGTCGTGCGGACGCTGTTGTGGCAAGCACACCAACGGAACTCGCAGGGCCGCAGCATCGGCGACGACGTTCTGGCCGGTGTGCGCGACGAGTAGTCGCGCGTGCTGCAACAGGTCGTCGACGTCGTCGCGCCAATGGTCTCCGCCCAGGGTGGTCCACGTGGCTTCCACTGCGATGCTCAGCGTGTGCGGCAGGTCGTCCAGGCCTTCTGGTTGGTCTCGACCCATCAGCAGCAGGCGGTCGCCGTCGCGCTGGGAGTGATCGGTAAACCTACTGATTCCGCCGACGGCCACGACCTTCGATGCGTACTTGGCCAGTGCTGCGCAGGGTTCGGCTTCGGCCGGCCACGCCGCAAGGATCGTGGATGCCAGGTTGTAGCCGAGAAGGTGCGGTGCGTCGTCCCGATCGCCCGGTTGGGCGATGACCACGACCGGCACGCCCATCGCACGCACCATTGTGGTCACTTCGACCGAAACATCGACGACGAACACGTCGGGCTGGTGACTAGCAATCCACTCCGCGATGATCGCCATCCTGTGCCGGAAGCCGGCGTGTTGCAGTGGCGCCCAGTGAAATTGTCCGTCGGCAGTGGCATCGCGCCAGAAGTCGCCGTCGTTGTCGCGTGGGAGCGGTCGGCCGTCGGCAGCCGAGTCGAGGTTGCTACCGAAGACGGCCACCTCGTGGCCGCGGGCTCGTAGTGCGGTGCAGATGCCGTGCGCACGCACGCGGTGGCCAGCGCCATGGTGGTGCACGTAGTAGCCGATTCGCATGATGCTCAGTCGTTTTCGTTGGTTGCGTCGATGGCACGTTGGTACTCGCCCTCGTACTGCTGCGCCATCCGATCGGCTCCGAAGACCTCTATTGCATGCCGTCGCACGAGACTGCGTTGGAGAGCAATGGCTTCCGGAATCGCCGTTGCGAGGCCGTGACTTCCGTCATCCGGGTCGACCAGCACACCGATCTCCGGCGACACCACTTCGGGCAGTCCGCCCCGCGCGAGGGCAACGACCGGCGTCCCGGTGACAGCCGCCTCAGCCACGACCAGGCCGAACGGTTCTTCCCAGCGCGGCGTCATGAGCAGCGCAGCGCTCTCGCCGAGCAGGCGGGCGGTTGCGCTGTGGTCGAGGTGTCCGAGGTGCTCGATGTCATCGTCGAGATGAGGCGCGATGACGTCGTCGAACCACTCCTGGTTGCTGATCGGACCGGCCAGTCGAAGGCGTCGTCCCGCGCGTTTTGCCGCTTTGATGGCGAGGTCGGCGCCCTTTTCGGGGACGAGGCGTCCCACCCACGCGAGGGCGTCACCGCCGGCTCCTTCGGGGAAGGCGTCGGTGTCGATCCCGTTGGCGATCAACGTGATCGGTTCGGCGAGCGTGGTCCACTGCCGGGCGAGGGCGTCGCTCACCGCCACGAACCGAGCGGTTGGTCGAGCCAGGGCTGCGCCGAGCTCCATCCACGGGAAAGGCGGGGTGTGCAGCGTGGTCACCAGGGGTGCTGCGAGGCAGGTCGACATCGACAGCGGCAGATGGTGCAGCGTCTGGTTGTGCACGACGTCCAGATCATCGTCGTGACTCATCAGATGTGCCATCGCGCCGACGAGGCAGTGGTGGTCGCGCAGGAAATCGGGTTCGGGCACCTGCGGGTCGAGCGCCGCGACGGCACTGATCGGCGGCAGGTCGGGGTAGTGGATGATCTCGTCCGCCAACTGCGGAGCGGTGCCCTCCCGTGCGTACAACCGGATGTGGTGACCACGAGCGCGCAGAGCGGTGATCAGCGTGGCGGTGTGTGCTTCCTGACCGCCGGTCCAGGGCTGACGCAGCGGATTGCGGGTGGTCGCCAGAACCGCGATTCTCACCAGGTTTCGACGTCGGACCATCGGCAGCGCGCCGGACCACCTGTCGTTGTCACCTGGCCAGTGTGCTCCGCGGAAACGGCAGGGGCCACACCCGCTCGGGGGGAGTGCGGACCTCCCGGCTCGAGCCGGCGCCGACCGAGAACGACGCTGACACAAACGCGGCCCATTTTCGCAAACGCGGTAGCTGCAACCGCCGCGTCTGCGAAGAAGGGCCGCATTTGCCGCTGGAAGGGCCGCGTTTGCGGCGCGGGCGCCACCTGCCCGACCGGTGGATCGTCGGTGTGGGCTGGCTCGGGGTTTACAGCGGCGCCTGCCTACAGCGAGTCCAGATACGGCAAGTCTGCGGCGTGGTCGCGGATCCAAGCGGTGGCGGCGGTGTCGTCCTCGTTGTAGTCGAGGATGCGCTGCTGCAGCGTCGCGCGTTCGGCGGCGTCGCTGGTCTCGCGGGCGCGATCGAGCCAGAGCTGACAGTTGCGCCCGCCGGGGTCTTCGTCGCGCCACTCGAAGCCGAGCGAGGTGGCGAGCGGCTTGAGAGCGAAGGCGCGTGTGGTGACCATGTTGGTCTCGGCCCAGCGGTGCGTGTCGACGAACTCGATGCCGATCGCCTCCACCGCCCCCTGGCCCTGGATCTTGCGCAGCCGCTGCTTCTCGACATGGCCGTGATGGAAGATCGCGATGCTCTCGCCATCGCTCTGCGCCGAATCGCGCTGCGCTGCAAGCCAGTCGGTCAACTCGTCGGCGAGCGCGAGTTCGGCTGCGTCGTCCAGGACGTCCCAGCGGACGAACGCGTGGAAGCTCACGTTTTCCCCACGGCGCAGACGAGCGCCCCAGAGGAAAACCCGGTCGGAGGTGTCGTTCTCCATGTCGAGGTCGATCTCGACGTCCGCCACGCGCGGACCCTGCGAAGCGGCCGATCGGTAAACCAGCGTGTGTCCGGCGGACGCGACTTTCGCGCGCTCGATGGTGAGGTCGAGCCGCTTGCGCCAATTCGAGGTGGCACCAGCCTCAGCGACATACCGCTCCAGCCACTCGTCGTTGAGTTCGAGGGCGGCGAGATCGTCGACGTCGGTGATGCCCAGGGTGCGCAGCGCCAGCCATTCGCGCAGACTCGGGCGCCACGAGGTGAAGGATGCTGTGGGGTCGGCAGCGAAGGTGCGCTCGCACTGGGCGTACCAGTCGCAGGTCTCGCACTCACTGGTGTAGATCGGGACGACGAGAGCCGGCTTGGCAGCGGCGGCGTTCTCGGCGACGGTGAGCCGGAACGAGAACTCGTGGTCGTAGCGTTCGAGAGCGCTGCGCTTCTTGGAGCCTTCGGTGCGGGAGTAGGTGGAGAAGGCGGGTTCATCGAGGCGGATCCAGGTGCCGTGCACCGCGTCCTTCCCCCAGTCGTCCCACTCATCGCCGGAGACCAGGAATGCCTCGTAATGCTCCGGCCCCGGGTGGCGTCCGAGCGCCTCCAACATCCTCGTGTAGTGGGCGAGTTGCAGGGCGTCGTCCTCGTGACGAGTGCCTCGCGGACGAGCGTCGGCAATCACCGACCGCGCGCTCGGATCGCTCGCGGGCGCGACGACCACCTCGTAGCTGAAGCGCTTGTTGGACGCCTTGGGTTCAAGAAACTTGTGCAGCTTCACATCGCCGGGCACGTATTTCGCGGGCCACGAGTCGCCATGTCGCACAAGCAGATCCGGACGTCCGACCCGCTTGCCCTCCTCGTCGTCCGGCAGTGCCGCCCGCAGGATCAGGGGAACTCCGCGCTCCATCGCGTCGGCGGTTTCGAGCACCGCCGAACCGCCGTGCGCATCGACCAGGTGGACGCGGTCAGGTGCGGCCGCTAACACGTATTCGAAGAGCGCTTCCTCGAAGGCGTTGCCGGCGTCGATGATCTGCTGGAGTTCGGGCGAGTTCGGCACCGACACGGCGACCACCGAGGGGTCGAAGCGGTAGTGGGTGCGCACGGGGCAGCGGATCGCGGGGTACGCCCCGAGCATCACCGGTTTGCTTACTGCCATCGCCTCCCCTTCGTCACCGCCATTGTGTCGTGCTCGGCCGGGATGGAGCGGCTACCCGTCCAAGAACCGCTGCATCACCTGCACCACGCCCGAATCCTGATTGCTCGGCGCGACGAATCGCGCGGCTGCCTTGATCTGCGGGTGGGCGTTGTCCATGGCGAACGACCAGTCGCCGGCGTCCATCATCTGCAGGTCGTTGAGGTAGTCACCGAAAATTGCGGTCTGAGCAGGGGAAACGCCGAGTCGCTCCTGCAGCGCACGGACCGCCCGGCCCTTGTCGACGTCCGGACGCATGATGTCGAGCCAGTGCTGGCCGGAGATGACCACCTGCTGATCGGCGAACGCGGAGAACACCTGCTCGAAGCATTCCTGCGAGCCCTCGAAGTCGAACACCGCAAGCTTCAACACCCTGTCGTCCACCTGCGTGAGGTCGTCAACGACGGCCAACCTGGCGTAGTACTTCTCCACTTCGGCGAGGAAGGGCGCGTCGGCGCGCTCGACGTACGCGCTGTTGACTCCGCAGACGACGAGGCCGAGTTCGCGGGTGTCTGCGGCCGCGCGCGCCGCGGCGATGCCCTGCTGCACCACGTCGTTGTCGAGCGAATACGTTGCCACCGGTTCGCCGTCGACCACGACCACGTTGCCGTTCTCGGCGACGTAAGCCAGGTCGTCCGCGCTATCGGCGAAAAGCCTTGCCAGCGTTGCGTATTGTCGCCCGCTCGCCGGGACGAACGTGATCCCGCGGCTGCGCATGTCAGCGAGCATCGTCCAGAATCCCTTCGGCAACGCGCCGTCGTCGGTCAGCAGCGTGCCGTCCATGTCGCTGACGACGAGCCGGACGTCCGCCTCGCCGGGGGTGATCGTGGTCCAAGAAGCTGGTTGATTCACCTGGTCGAGTCTGCCTTGTGTGCTCTTTGGCCTTTGAGAACAGGGGCGGTTGCGTCGGTCACGTCTTGCTCCGTCCAGCTTCTGGGTGCCCGGGTCGCCTCTCGTGCCGCCTGCAGCGCCAGACGTGCGTTGGGGAGCAAGTTGCGGGCTGGACCGCAAGTTGTGAGCGGACCGCTTGTTAATCGGTTGAAAACCAACTGCACGTCCGGGCACCGTGAAGGTTCGCCGGAGAACCAAGGAGCACCGTGCGCGAACTCGTCTACTACGTCGCTGTCAGCCTCGACGGATTCATCGCGGCACCCGACGGCAGCTTCGACGCCTTCCTGGCCGAGGGCGATCACATGTGTGTGATCCTCGATGAGTACGCGGACGCTCTGCCCACCGCAGCGGCTCAGCATCTCGGCGCTGAGCAGACTGGTCGCCGGTTCGGCACCGTGCTCATGGGGGCGAACACGTACGCGGTCGGCCTACCTGCCATGCCGAGCCCTTACTCCCACCTCGAACAGTTCGTTCTCACCAGCCGGCCCCACGATCCGGTGGACGGCGTCACCTTCACCTCCGACGACCCCGTCTCCCTCGCACGCGACCTCAAGAAGCAGGACGGCTCCGACATCTGGCTCTGCGGCGGAGGACTACTTGCCGGTCAGCTGTTGCCCGAGATCAATCGCCTCGTGCTCAAACGGAATCCGGTCGTGCTCGGCGACGGTATCGGCCTGTTCGCCGGAGCGAGCCATAGCCCGGGGGTATTCACCCTCGCTCGAAATCGTGACTTCCAGTCCGGAGCGTCGATCAGCGAGTTCGTACGCGCCGGCTGAGGAGCGAATGAGTCAGACATCAGTGCGGCCAAGCGGCATGAACCGAGACCGCCTAGTGTGGGGATACCAATAGAAGGGCAGCAGTGACTTCCTCACGACCCGGCACTTTCAGTGTCCCCGACAATAATCCGGTCCCATTCTCCGACGCTCTCGCCACGTGGGTTCCGCTCGCGCATACTGAACTGCGTTCCACCGCAAGCAAGTACAACGCAGTGATCACCTACAAGGAACTTGCGTCGCATGTGCAGGAGGTCTCCGGCGTCCAGACACGCATGCTGCTGACCAATTGGGTGGGCAAGCTGCTCGAAGCCGTCGCGCGGGAGGTGAAGGAGGCGGGTGAACCGCCGCTGACCTCACTCTGTGTCAGGCAGGACGGCACGATCGGTCCGGGCTATACGCACGCGCCGAAGTCGGTCGACGACGAGGTGGACGACGATCTCGAGTTGTACGCGGCAAAGCACCGGCTGCTGTGCTACCAACGGTTCGCGTCCGACGTCCCCGCCGGGGGTGGCACGCCGACGATCACGCCCAAGGTGCAACAGGCACGTGCACGAGCCCAGAAGATGCGACGGGTCGAAACCGTCCGGCCGTTGTGTCCGAACTGCTTCACCGAGCTGCCGATGACTGGCACGTGCAACTACTGCCGGTAACGACAAACGCGGCTCGCGTCGTGCGACTGGGTGCCGAAGCGTGATGCACAGACCACGAGCGCGACGGTGCTCAGGTCGCTGGTGTCGACGCTGAGGCCGGGCCAGGTGATCGCCGCCGACGGTGAGGTGTGGCCGCGCTCCAAGTTCCACGCGTCTGCGTGTGCCAAGCGACGATCCTCATTCGCTGACCTACTTGCTGGTCGCACGACGCAGCAGGTCCTCCAATCGCAAGATCCAGCCTCCCGGTGGACGTCCGGATCACTTCTGATGCAACCGGAGGTGCCGGACGTGATCTTGGTGGCGCGAGCAGGTCAACCAGCCAGATGACCTGCTCCCAGCAACAATGGTTGACAACCACATGTAAGCAACTTAAGTTGACGACGTGCACTCCGAACAACTCGTCGGCACAGCAGTCGACACCAGCGATCCGCGAGCGGGCCTGCGAGCGATCGCATCGCTGAGGTCGCTCACTGAGCGCCTCGAACTTGTCAACGGCACGTGAAAACTGACCCCCAAACGGCAACTGAAAGTTGACCCTCTCCGAGAGCCTGTCCTCGACGTCGAGGCAGGAGATGCGGAGTGTTGGCAGTGGAGGACTGGGCTGAGATCCGGCGGTTGCACCGCGCGGATGGAGTGCCGATCAAGGTGATCGCCAGATCGATGGGGATCTCGAAGAACACTGTGCGCAAGGCGCTGCGTGATGAGGGCCCGCCGCGTTACGAGCGGGCGGTGCGTGGGTCGTTGGTCGATGCGGTCGAGCCGCAGATCCGTGAACTGTTACGGGTCACGCCGACGATGCCCGCCACGGTGGTAGCCGAGCGTATCGGGTGGGAGCACTCGATCCGGATCCTGCGGACCCGGGTCAGCGATCTGCGGCCGGTGTACTTGCCGCCGGACCCGGCGTCGCGCACGACGTATGAGCCGGGCGAGTTGGCGCAGTTCGACTTCTGGTTTCCCGACATCGAGCTCCCGGTCGGGTTCGGGCAGACCAGGACGGCGAAGCGGTTGCCGGTGATGACCACGGTGACTGGCTATTCGCGGTGGTCGGGCGGCTTGTTGATCCCGTCCCGGGAGGCTGCGGATCTCTACGCCGGCTGGTGGCAGCTGGTGTCGACCCAGTTGCAAGGGGTGCCGAAGACACTGGTGTGGGACGGCGAAGGAGCGGTTGGTCGGTGGCGTGCACGCCAACCCGAACTCACCGGCGATTGTCAGGCGTTCCGGGGCGTGCTCGGCACCAAGGTCTACATCTGCAAGCCTGCCGACCCTGAAGCCAAGGGAATGCTCGAGCGGCTCCACGACTACCTGGAAAAGTCGTTCCTCCCCGGTCGCACGTTCACCTCGCCAGAGGACTTCAACACTCAGTTGGCTGAGTTCTTCGCACGGGCCAACGCCCGTCGGATGCGGGTGCTGGGCTGCAGCCCCGGTGACCGGGTCGCCGCGGACCGCGCCGCGATGATGTCGCTGCCACCGGTGCCGCCCGAGGTCGGCTGGCGCAAGACGATGCGGCTTCCACGCGACCACTACGTCCGGCTCGACTCGAACGACTATTCGGTCCATCCGGCCGTGGTGGGACGCCGGATCGAGATCCACGCCGACCTGGAACGGGTGTGGGTGACGTGTGAGGGCGCGACCGTGGCCGACCATGCGCGGGTATGGGCCCAGCACCAGACCATCACCGACTTCGAGCACACCGTGGCCGCCAAGTTGCTGCGGCAAGGCCGCGGCGACTTGTTGCGGCCGGTCGCGGAGGCGGTCACCGGCGAGGAGGTCGAGGTCCGATCGCTCGGTGTCTACGACCAGATCCTCGGACTCGTTGACGAGCTTGTGGATGAGGAGGTGTCGTGATGGCTGCGCGCACCACCACGAAGACAGCCCCGAGGACAGGACGCGATGTCACCAGCGAGCTGGAGTACCTGACCCGGGCGTTGAAGGCACCGACCCTGCGCGAGTCGGTCGAACGGCTCGCCGAACGCGCCCGCGAGGAAGCCTGGACGCATGAGGAGTTCCTCGCTGCCTGCCTGCAACGCGAAGTGTCAGCACGAGAGTCCCACGGCGGCGAGGGACGAATCCGGGCCGCCCGGTTCCCCTCCAGGAAGAGCTTGGAGGACTTCGACTACGACCACGCCCGCGGCCTGAAACGCGAGACCATCGCGCACCTGGGCACCCTGGACTTCGTCGCCGCCAAGGAGAACGTCGTCCTCCTCGGACCGCCAGGAACCGGGAAGACCCACCTGGCCACCGGACTCGCGATCCGGGCCTGCCAAGCCGGCCACCGGGTCCTGTTCGCGACCGCGTCCCAGTGGGTCGACCGACTCGCCGAGGCCCACCACGCCGGCAAGCTGCAAGACGAACTGCGTCGACTGGTCCGCTACCCCGTGCTGGTCATCGACGAGGTCGGCTACATCCCCTTCGAACCCGAAGCCGCCAACCTGTTCTTCCAACTCGTCTCATCCCGCTACGAACGGGCCAGCCTGATCGTCACGTCGAACAAGAACTTCGCCCGCTGGGGCGAGGTCTTCGGCGACGACACCGTCGCCGCCGCGATGATCGACCGGCTCGTCCACCACGCCGAGGTCATCGCCCTGAAGGGCGACTCCTACCGGCTGAAGAACCGAGAACTCGGCCGCGTCCCCGCGGCCGTCACCGAAGAGAACCAGTAACCGAGGGGGTCAGTTTTCGATTGCCGTGAGGGGGTCAGTTTTCAGCCGCCGTTGACAGAACTCGCGCAGGTCGAGGCCGCGTTGCGAGCCGGCATGAGCTGGCAGGACATCGCCGACGCCCTCGGGGTCTCGCGGCAGGCCGTGCACAAGAAGTACGCCAAGAAGATCGACCCCACCATCCCCGTGCCCAGGAGGAAAACGTGAGCAAGTTCAGCGAGGTCGCCGCCACATCGCAGACCCTTTCGCTGGCAGCGATGGAGGAAGCCTCACGCTACGGACAGCGCGAAGCCGACATCGACCACCTGCTGCTCGCGCTGACCCTGGACGAAGGTGCGGCTGGAAAGGTGTTGCGCCGCAACGGCATCACCCTCGGCCACGCGCGGGAGGCGGTCGAGCAACAGCATTCTGCGCAACTCGCGGCCCTGGGCATCACCACCCCCATGCCGGATCCCGGGCCGATCGTCTTCCACGAAACCGGTGGCTACGACTGGTCGGAGCGCGCCAAGAATCTCTTCACCCGCTCGGTGGAAGGCGAGAAGCGTGGAGACTCGGCGGCTGTGTTGAGCGAGTTGCTCGCCGAACCGAGCGGACTCATCGAAGAGCTTCTGCGCCGACTTGGCAGGACGCCCGAAGAACTGCGTTCCGAACTGGCGGATGTCCGCCCCTCCTCAGCACACGAGCCTGCACCGAAGGCTTCGGAAGCAGGACCGTCACGGCGTGGCGAGACCTTCGTCCCAGCACCGGTGCACCAGGTGTGGCAACTGTTGATCGACCCCCGCCGGATGCCCGAATGGGAGCCGACGGTCAGCGCGGTTGAGTACGACGGCAAGGTCGACACACCCATGCCCGGAGCATCCTGGGCCGCGGAGTCGCACAACAAGGGCCAGGGCAGCGAGCCGGTCAAGGGTGAGGCGAAGTGGTTTCACCAGATCGTCGAACTGACGGAGCGTCACGATGAACGACTCATTGCGTGGCGCTTCACGTATCGCGATGCGCCACAAGCGAATCCGCGCGATCTCCGCATTGAACTCAAGCCCGAGGACGGCGGCACACGACTCACGATCAGCCTGGCGACGCCGCGTCGTCGAACCACGATGTTGGGTCGCGCCACCAAGCCGCTCAGCCGGTTCATGCTCGGCATGCGCGTGTCGCAGATCGGCAACGAGATCAGCCGCGCGTTCCGGTAGAACAAACAACTAGTTCGGTTTCCAATCGATACATTCGGCCATTGTGTCGGCGCATGTGCGACTGCTTTGCTGGCCACGTCAGTTCAGGGGGAACTGGCGGTCAATCAAGGGAACCGGCAACATCCTTGCCGGGATGAGGGGAAACGTCATGAAACGTACGTTCGCAGTTGCTCTCAGCTCACTCACCGCCTCAGCAGTCGCTCTCGGCGGATCACTCTTCGTCGGCGCCGGCGAGGCCCAAGCGGTGCCGGCCGTACGTGGCCTCGGCTGGTCCGCGATCATCCAGCACGAAACTGGTCCGCTCGACAATAAGGGCACGCTGCGCATGGTCTGGCCGCACGGCGGCACCATCACCATCGGCAGGGTCTCGACCGGAGCAGTCATCAGTGACGTCTCGCTCGACGGTCAGCACGTGATCACCGCGCGCTACGACGGGACGCAGACCATCTTCGCGCTGTGGACCACGGGCACCAAGTCTCTGAAGACGCTCAAACTCCCCGGCGACTGGGAGGCCGCGTACACCGCCGACGGCGGACTCATCACCTGGAACAACTACCGGGGGCTGATGTACAAGCGCAACGCGAGCGGCGTTGCTCAGGCTCGCTATGCGTTCCCGAGTGGATACGCCGCAAACGCCTGGGTCAACCCGGAGGGCACGAAGTACGTCGTCCAAACCGCCAGCGGACTCACCGTGCATTCGACCGCCACGGGTGCTGCGTTGAATCGCATCCCGCAGGCCGGCGCAAACTGCCGACCGGAAAGCCAGCTGAACGCCTCGACGCTCATTCTCAGTTGCTACGAGAACGGCGCCAGCCGTGCTTACTCCGTGCCGTACGCCGGCGGCGTGGTGAAGCCCCTTTCGCCCAAGAACTTCTTCAACTACGTGCCGACCACGCCCGCCATCGCGAGCCTGCCCGCGGGTGCCGGCGACGGCGCACTGAACAAGGTCACGGCGACCGGCTCGACGCTCTTCCGGGAGAAGCCATCGGGCAAGGTCGTCGAGGGCATGACCGCAGGTGGCTACGACCGCTACCTGTGGGTGAACGCGAAGACGAACTCAGGCGGACGGCCGGTCACTTTGCGTAAGTACGACACCGTGACCGGTTCGTACTGGACGCTCGCCGGCGCCTGGCGGAGCGGCATCGTCACCGATGCGAGGACCATCGACACGCACCGGTAATCCGGGCCAGCGCTGAGGATCGGACGCGCGAATTCGATTGTCGTGCAGGATCACCGGGTTTCGGCGCGGTGCTCGTTCCTGCCACCGGTCGGGCCAGCGCGTGTGGGCGCTCGTTCCGCACACCGGCAAACCAGCGGGGAGTGGCTACTGCCGCTCCCCGCTGCTTTGCGCGAGGCGGTGCTCCAGGCCCGATGAGCGCTTGATCGGTGAATCGACCGCTGCCGCAATGGATTCACGCGTGCCGATCATCGTGAGGCGCTGCTGGGGACGGGTGACGGCGGTGTAGAGCAGTTCACGGCTGAGCAGCTTGGAGTCGAGCGGCGGCACGATCACGATGACGTCGTCGGCCTGGCTGCCCTGCGCCTTGTGCACCGTCATCGCGTGCATGGTCTCGACCTCCGCGAGACGCCACGGCGAAAACCGTTGCGGCCCTGAGCCGGTCGCGATGGCGGCGACCGGACCGTCGTCCGTGCGGATGATCACGCCGGCGTCACCGTTGGACAGGCCGAGGCCGTGGTCGTTACGGGTCACCAAGATCGGGCGACCGACGTACATCGACTGCGTTGCGATCTCGGGAGCGTGGTGGGCGAGTTCGCGCTCGACCAGCCAGTTCCATTGGGTGGTGCCGAAGGGTCCGGTGCGGTGGGCGCAGAGAAGTCGCAGCCGGTCGAGTTGGTCGAGGGCGGCGTCCTGGTCGCCGGCCAGGGCGAGATCACGGAGGCGGAGGGCGTGCTCGACGACCTGTGGCACGAGGTCGAGCGACGGCTCTTCCGTTTCGATCAGGCGCACCGTCTCGCCGGCTGCGGCTTGGTCGATAGCCTCCAACACGCCGTCCGGCGTGCCCTTGCGGAACGCAGACGCAAGCAGGGCGCGGTCGTCGCCCATGCGGTAGTCGTGCACCAGGCGGACGACGTTTCCGCTGCTCTCCAACCCTCGGACGAGGTCGGCCAGCACCCAACCGGCCTCCACTGGCGCAAGCTGGTCGGGGTCGCCGACGAGCAGCAGTCTTGTTGTGGGAGCTAACGATTCGAGCAGTCGCGCCATCATGCCCAGTGACACCATCGAGGCCTCGTCAACGATCACGAGGTCATGCGGTAGGGGGTCTGACGCGTTGTGTCGGAAGCGCACGCTGTTGTCCGGTCTGCTTCCGAGCAGGCGATGCAACGTGGTCGCCGGTCTGATTTCGCTGGTGGGCGTGAGCACGCTGCCGAGCGCTTCGTTCATCCGCGCGGCCGCCTTGCCGGTGGGTGCGGCGAGTGCCACCCGGAACCCCGGCGTCTGCGACAACGCCCGCACGACGGTTTGGATGGTGAAGGTCTTTCCCATCCCAGGTCCGCCGGTGAGGATGGTGATCGCTCGGTTCGCCACCGACCTCACTGCCTCGGCTTGTTCGTCGTTGAGCGGTTGCTCGCTATCGGCGATGACCTGGTCGACGAGGCTCGCGTCGACCGGCGGGATGGATGCAGCCGCGCGGTCGAGGATCGATGTCGCGATGAGCCGCTCGTCGGCCCAGTAGCGGTCGAGATAGAGAAGGCCGTGTTCGACGCGCATCACCTGTTGTGCGACGAGCACGCTGGAGTTGATGGCGCTCCACCAGGCATCGATCTCCGGCAGGCCGTGGTCGTTTGGGTCGCCGGGTTTCGACACTTCGCTCGTCCCTCGCGAAGGCGGGGCCACCTCATCGCTGGTTAAGCCGTGACGCGAAGCGTCACGTGTCGAAACCACGCCGGCTGAGTCATCCTCGTCGCGGGCGTCCCACCAGCGGGCGGGGTCGGCCAGGTCGAGCGCGGTCGAGCCCTCGCGCACGGCTCGGATCGCGAAGGCCAGGGCGAGGGTGGCGTCCGATGTCTCGGGTTCGCCGACCCGGCGAGCGATGCGGGTGGCGATGAAGCAGTCGCCGGCGGTGAGCACTGCGGCGTCCTGCCAACGGTGGAACACGGTGCTCATGACAACTCCCCCGCGAGAATGTTCGACAGCTCGTCCAGCAGCGCGACCGGCGGACGCCAGGTGAAGACTCCGCACGGCTGGCCGTCGACGCGCGGGGTGTCGGGGCCGGCCATGCCGCGCAGGTAGAGGTACATCACTCCACCCAAGTGCTGCTCGGGGTCGTAGGCGGGCAGCCGCCAGCGTAGATATCTGTGCAGCACAACGGAATACAGGATCGCCTGCAGCGGATAGGACGAGTGGTTCATCGCGTCGGCCAGACGTTCGGGCGTGTAGTCGGCCAGGGTCAGCGGCTCGCCCGGTTCGCCGAGCCAGTTGGTCTTGTAGTCGACCACGAAGAAGCGGTTGTCGCGGCGGAAGGTGAGGTCGATCGAACCGGTGAGATAGCCCAGCAACGCCTGGTCACCGAGTTCTTCACCTTCAAGGACGTCGGCGTACGGCCGCAACGGGTCGCCATCGGGCAGGTGGGTGCGCAGCGCAGCCGCCATCGACCTCAACGTCGCGTTGGCGCGCGGTTGATCACCACCGGCCAAGGGGATCTCGAAGTCCATCTCGGCGAACCGGTCGCCAGGCGACAGATCGATCAGGCGCGCCTCCCCCGCTGACGGGCCGATCGGGGTGGTGCAGACGCTCACCAGGGCGACGGCGAGTGCGTCACTGTCGAGTTCGACCGGCCACCAGATCCGCTGGTCGTCGACGACCCGAAGCAGCTCCGCCCGCAGGTCGCGCGCCTGCAGGTCGGCGTGCTCCAGCACCGCGTGCGCGAGCGAACCGAAGGTGGCGCCGACCGGGAATTCCGCCATGGGAGAAGGCACTTCGCGCAGCGGGTCGGCCGGCGTCGCGCTCAGGCTGATCGCTTCTTCGTCGTCGCGGCCCACGGCGTCCGCCTCCGGCTCGGAGGTCGTTGGTGCGACGGTGTCGGCCGCGGTGAGGGCCGAGTAGGAGGTGCGCCGCCATGCCCGGTCGACGATCGAACCATCGAAGGTGCGCATGCCCAGTGGCGCGGACGACGCGAGTGCAGGCACCACAGTTTTCCCGGTGCTGTGGGCGATCTTCTTCAGGCTGAAGGCGCCGGCGTCGCACCATGCCCGAAGCGTGCTGTCGATCGCGGGTTGGCCCAGGCGTTGTTTGGGCTGGGTGAGCTTCAGCACTTCGGACGAAGGGCCGCTTGCGGCGCGCTTGGCGAGGAGCGCGGCGAGATCGTCTCCGGTGGCGGCTTGGCCGAACAGCAGACGGTGCAGCCCGGCGGAACGACTGCCCGGCGTGGGTGCCCACCACAGCACCAGTTGCGACTGCGCGCGTGTCATCGCGACGTAACAGAGGCGCATGTGTTCGCCGAGCACCTGCGCGCGCGCGTCCTGGTCCTGCAGATCGCGCGGGTTGAACGAAAGTGTTCGTTGCCCGTCGCGCCGCAGCAGCACCGACTTGCTGTCACGAACCCAGTTCTCGAAGAGGAAGGGCGCGAAAACGATCGGGTACTGCAGACCCTTGCTGCCGTGGATCGTGGACAAGGTCACCGCGAGCGCGTCGGAATCGAGTCGCATGATGCGGGTGTCGGCGGGAGCCTTCTTGTCTTCGGCGCTCTGCTTCACCAGCCATGCCACCAGCGATGCGACACCCGTCAGACCGCCCAACACCTGCTCCTGCAAGAGCGACGCGACATGCTCGAGGTCAGTGAGATCGCGTTCGCCGCCGACCTCGCCGAGCAAACGCTGCGCCAGGCCCCGGCCACGGACGACGTCGAGCACCCCTGCGATGCCGCCGCGGTGGAAGATGCCGAGCAGCGAACGCACCTCACGCGCCACTTCTTCGGTGCCGTCGTCGCCCCGGGTGTCGAGCTGCGCGGCCGACCATCCGATGAACGGGGTGAGCGCCGCAAGGCGTACCCGCCCGGGCACGTGCGGTTGCTCGAGCGCGCGAAGCAGATGCAGCCACCAGTGCGCCGCCTGCGTGCGCAGCACCGACTCGCTCGACACCAACACCGACGGAATGCCCCTGGAGCGCAGCTCCTCCCGGACGCCGAGGAGATCCTTGGTCTGATGACACAGCACCGCGAGGTGATGCGGACGCACCTGCTCGCCGTCGAAGGTCGCTTCAGACATCAGCAGCTGAGCGATCTGCTCGGCGACGTCGGGATAGATCGCGTTGCGCGCCTGCCCGATGTAGGGCTGACGACCCTCGTCGTTCTCTGGATAGGTGCGCAACCGGACGGGGCTGTTGTCGGGTGCGCCTTGGAGTCGGTGGCCCTGCTGATGCGCACTGATCGGATGGGCGACGATGCCGTCGGAGAGTTCGACCCCCGCCATCAGCACCTGCAGCGCATCGACGAGCGGCGCGTCACTTCGGTAGTTGGTGGGTAGAGAGGTGCGCTGCGTCGCGGTGTCGGCCGCGCTGAGATAGGTGTTGATGTCGCCGCCGCGGAAGCCGTAGATCGCCTGCTTCGGATCGCCGATGAGGATGAGCGTCTTGCCGTCGCCGCTGAACGCCCGCGAAAACACCTGCCATTGCACGGGATCGGTGTCCTGGAACTCGTCCACCAACACGATCGACCAGCGGTCACGCATGCGCCGACGGGCCGGGCTGTCATCGGCCTCGAGTGCGGCGGCGAGTTGTTCGAGCAAGTCGTCGTAGGACATCACGGACGCCCGCAGCTTGCGGCGCGCGAACTCCTCCCGCACCGCCTTCACGTAGTCGACCCGGCGGCCCACCTTGCCGGTGGCACCGCGGGGGATCACCTCGGCGTCCGGATTGTCGAGCGCGATCTTGGCGTCCTCGACGGCCGTCTTGTAGTCGGGCGCGTCCGGGTCGTCGGCGAGCGTGCCCGCGAGGTAGAGGTCGTCGACGACGTCCTCGCGCAGCTGGTCGAGATCTTCGGCGAGCTGGGCGTTCGGGTCGGAGTCACCCGCGACGCCGAGACCCTTCAGGACGTAATGGCAGAACTGGTGGATCGTGGCGATCGTGGCGGTGTCGAAGTCGGTCAGCGCGTGCCGCAACCGGGTGAGCCGGGTCTGCAGCTCTGGCTCTGAACAGTCGCGCAGGTGCACGACCAGCGGGTCTTCGTCACCAGCGCCACTTTCCAGCGCGAGCACCGTCTCCTCGAGCCGGGTGCGCACGCGTTCGCGCAGCTCCTGGCTGGCGGCCCGACTGAAGGTGACGATCAGCAGTTGGTCGAGGGTGGCGACGCCCTCGGCGACATAACGCACCACCAGCGCGGCCACCGTCCACGTCTTGCCGGTGCCGGCGCTGGCCTCGATAAGGGACGTGCCCGACGGCAGCGGCCCGGTGATCGAGAACGACTCCAGGCGAACCTGCGTCATGACTCGTCCAGGTGTTGGTGGATGGGATTCCAGATGCGTGGGCCGAAGTACGACAGACCGTTGTTGCGGTTGAGTTCTTCAATCGCTGACTTCCGGCCGAGCACGAAGGTCCACGCGGGGTCGGCGTTCTCACCGTCGAAACGGTCGCCCTCCCATTCCGTGCGCGAGAGTGCGAACGCGGATTGGACCGCTGTCTCAGGGAAGGCTGCTTGGCGGAGTTTTTCGACGAACAAGCTCGTAGTTTTGGGCGGGACGCCCATCGGGAAGCGCAATCCTGATCGGCGGGTGCGCACCAGATCGGCGAGGATCTGCTCGGCCAGTTGCGGCTCGGGCGACCGCAGCCGGAAGCTGGTGCGCTTACCCCGCAGCTGCGCCACGTGTGGGCTACCGGGTTCGGTGAGCGTCAACGCGAGCAGCCTGACCCAGGCCGCGACGATCTGCTTGGGGCCGACGCGCGAGTAGGTGCGCATCCAGAGGTCGTCGCCGATGATGCCGCTCACCACTCCGGTGAACCGCGTGGTGCCGCCGTCCTTTTCAGTTGACAGGTCGAGGTGCACGTCGACGCTGCGATGGAGCTTGTCGAGCGTCGCCGAAGCATCGGCGATCGCGCCGATCTCGCGAGTCAGGTCAGCCCGAAGATCATTGGCCAATGCACCGGGTGGCAGGCTGCCGCGCACCTCCTCACGGTCGAGCAGTTGCTCGATCGGCTGGCCGCGTAAGGCTTGGGTGAGCACACGATCGCCCACCGCCCATTGCTCCAGACCGTCCAAGGAGATCGGCACGCCGTCGTCGACCTCGTCGTCCTCCCTCGGCAACATGACGTCGAGTCGATTGCGCAGGAATTCACGCGCTGGGTTTTGTAGGAACATGACGATCTGCTCGACGGTGACCGGCTCATGGGGCGCTTCGGTCAGCGGTTCGCCCACCACCTGGCGGGGTGCCTTCTGGGTCTCCCGCAACTGGCGGAGGGCTGCCGCTCCCTCCAGGGACGAGCGGTCGAAGCTTCCACCCGGGAGCGGACTGTCGGCGCGGAAGTTGCGCTCGTCGAAGGCCTGCAACGGGTGGCGACGGACGAACGAGCGATCGTCGTGCGCCTCGCCCTCGGCGATGCCTTCTGCGGTCGCAGTGCGCGCCGCGACCGCGATGAGTTCCTGAAGCGGCACCGCCGGCGGACGCACGGAGCCGTTGCGTTCGTCGGCACCGGAGTAGATCGCGACGAAGTGTTGGCCCGCGGCCATCACTGCGTCGAGCAGCAATTGTCGATCTTCGCTGCGGACGTCGCGCTCACCGATCTGTGGGCGCCTCGCCAATGCGTCGTCGCCGTCGGTGATCAGCGAGCGCGGGTAGACGCCGTCGTCGAGGCCGAGCACCACGATCGCCTGGTGCGGCACCGAACGCATCGGCACCATCGAGCAGATCGTGATGCCGCCGGTGCGGAAGTTGGCGCGCCCCGGACGGGCGGCCCACCGTTGCTCAAGGAGGGCCCGAATATCGCTGAGCCGCAACGTGACTGAATCACCTGCGGCATCAGCAATCGCGTTGAGCTCGCGGTGCAACTGGCCCACCTGCCACTGCTCGTCGGTTTTGACCGCTGCGAGTGCGTCGATCGCGTCGCTGAGCCAGGCCATCCATTCGGGGGCCGGCAGGGCACCCCGCGGTGTGCCAGCCCGAACACCGTCGGCGGCGGCCTTGATCGCATCCATGAACTCCAGCACGCGGCCCACGAGCTCGATGTCGCGGCTGCCGATGTCGTCGATCGGCACCAGCGCACCGGCGAAGCCCTCGGAGTCGTCGGCCACAGCAACGCCGAGAGCAACGCGGTCGAGCCCAGCGGCCCAGGTGTTGGCATCGAGACCGCCCAGGCCGTACTCGCCGCGGTGCGCGCCGTCGTAGCCCCAGCGCACGCCCGCGTCGGCAACCCAGCGAGAGATGCGCGCCAACGCGTCCTCGTCGAAACCGAACCTGCGGCGCACCGATTCGTGGCCCGCGAGATCGAGCAGTTCGGTGGCGGTCATACGCCCGGCGACGGTCTGGACGAGGCGATGCGCGAGATCGACCAGCGGGTTGGTGGCGGCGAGCGCGCGGTCGGCCAGCTGCACCCGAAGAGTCTGACCGGGGTGCACCGACGCGTCGTCACCGGTGTCGCCGAGCCCGAAGGTGGCCCGCAGCAGCGGCGCGAACGACTCGATGTCGGGGCACATCACCAGGATGTCGCGGGGTTGCAGCGCACCCTTGTGGTCGGCCAACAGCCCCGTGAGCACCTCCCGCAACACCTCCACCTGGCGTGCGCGTCCGTAACACGCGTGCACCTGGATCGACCGGTCGTCAGCAGCGATCACCCGCGACTGATCGGGAGGGACGTTGTGCCGGATGTCGTGCTGCAGAAGGGCGAGTCGTGTTGTGGCTGAACCGGTTTCGCTCGATGTGCTGGCATCGGTGGCGTCGAGCACCGCCAGGCTCGCCTGCAGTTCGCGGCCGTCGCGGCCCAACGTGGCCAGCAACGGGTGGTGAGCAACGGCGGCGGAGTCGTCGTCCGCGCGGTCGTGCGTTGGGCTGGGTGAACTCGCGAGCGCCGACCACAACGCCGGGGAGGGATGCGGCAACCAGATGTGCACCGTGCGCTGCTGCCCAAGGGCCCGGATGAGCGCAAGCTCGGACGCCGCGAGCCGGGTGTAGCCGAAGAAGGAGAGGCGCCCGGGTAGGTCAAGTTTCAGTTCACCCGACTCGACCTGTTGCACCACCCTCCGTTGACGCTGCGTGACTGATTCGTCGACGTCGTACCGGGCACGGGTGAGCTCGACGACACGACGCCAGAGCGGCGGCTGCCAGGCGAGGTCGGTCGGCAAGGCACCACCGCAGCCGTCCGTGGAGCGTCCGGCCTCCCAGTCGTCCAGGATCTGCGGCCGGTCACGCGCATAGGAGGCGAAGAGGGCAGCCAGCCGCCGGGCCACTGCATAGCGGCGCGACTGCCGAGCCTTGCGACGCCACTCGGCGTTGGCGTCGCCGGTGATGGGAGGCCCGGCCCCGAGGTGATGGGTGATCGCTTCGAAACCCGGTGAGCCGCAGAGCTCGTCGATGGCTGCGAGGGTGGGCCAGACCAAGCGGTCGGGTTGCCACGGATCGTCGCGGTCGCGTCCAAGCAGCATACTGATCAGCGATCCGGGCGTGAGGATCTTGAGGCCAGCAGCCACTCCGTCGTCCGTGTGCTCAGCACCCAGACTGTGTGAAAGGCGCTGCGCCAACCACCGCTCCACCCCGCGCGCGGGCACAACGACCACCTCAGGGGTGAAGACATCGGCCGGTGAGCCCGCGAGCAGGCTCGCGAACTCGTCCGCGAGCTGTCGCGGACCGTCGGCGCGGTGGAGTTGGATGACCACGTTCCGCACCTTAGACGGCGGCGCCGACAAGATCGGCGGAAGCCACAGACGCGGCCCTCCCGCCGACAAACGCGGCGGCTCTTCGCAGGTGCGGCAGTTGCAACTACCGCGTCCGCGCAGAACCGCCGCGTTTGTGCTGAGGGACGTCGGCGTCCGGTCAGGACTTCTTGGTCGCGCTCTTCTTCGCGGCGCTCTTGGTGGCCGTGCGCTTCGTCGTTGTGCCCTTGGCTGCCTTCGACGCGGACTTGCCGGACGCGCTCCCCGAACCAGCGCCCTTGCTCACCTCGGCGGCGTGATCAGCCACATAGGTCTGCGACGTGCGCGGCGGACGTGTGTAACCGACCGGGGCCGGACGCTCCGGCACCTGCGGCACGTGCGGCTCGACCCGCTCCCACGGCACGCTCTCCAGGATGTCGGCGATCACATTGATGCGGGAGGCGCGCTTGTCCTCGGATTCGACGACGTTCCAAGGGGATTGGCGACGGTCGGTGGCGGAGAACATGCGGTCCTTGGCCTGCGAGTAGGCCTCCCAACGGGTGATGGATTCGAGGTCCATCGGCGAGAGCTTCCACTGGCGCATCGGGTCTTTGTGGCGCGACTTGAAGCGCGCCTCCTGCTCGACGTCCGACACCGAGAACCAGTACTTACGCAGGATGATGCCGTCGTCGATGAGCATCTGCTCGAAGATCGGCGCCTGGATCAGGAAGCGCTCGTACTGCTCGTCGGTGCAGAAACCCATCACGTGCTCGACGCCGGCGCGGTTGTACCAGGAGCGGTCGAAGATCACGATCTCGCCAGCGGCCGGAAGGTGCTCGACGTAGCGCTGGAAGTACCACTGGGTCTTCTGCCGATCGGACGGCGCGGGCAGGGCAGCCACCCGAGCGACGCGGGGGTTGAGGTACTGGGTGATGCGCTTGATCGCCGAACCCTTACCAGCTGCGTCGCGCCCTTCACAGACGATGACGACGCGAGCTCCGGTCTCCTTCACCCATTCCTGCATCGCCACCAGTTGGGTCTGGAGACGTTCGAGCTCCTTCTCGTAGAGCTCTTTGTCCATCCGTACGGTGCCGTTCGCGGTCTTCTTCGCCATACCTCGATCGTGCCACTCCGAGGGCGCCTGCGTCGCGGGTTGGGTGCGATCGGGGCGTGACGGGTGACCGGGAATCCGCATGCAGCCATCCCGACCGGGCCGCCCAAACGCGGCAGTTCCAGCAACAAGTGCGGCCTCTGTTCGCAAGCGCGGCAGTTGTAACCAGCGCGTTTGTCAGTAGGCGCCGCAGATTTGGTCTCTAGTCGGGGTCGACGTGGTGACCCAGAGCGCCTTGTCGGTGGTCGAGCCTAGGATTCCGACTAGTCGCACAGGGGCGGCGCTTTCGGATCGTGACAAGGGGTAGATCTTGAAGAAGTTCTGGTCGGCGATGCTTTTGACGCTCAGCCTTTCGGTTGCGGGTTGCAGCAGCGGGGACGACGGCGCGAAGTCGTCCGGCAGCGGCACCACCACTGCATCCGCAGCGCCGACGGCCTCGTCCTCCTCCGGTAGTACCGCAAGCGCCACGACTACGCCGAGCAGCAGTTCCTCCACCAGCACGACGTCGACCACCTCAACCTCGGCGACCACCATGACTGCCCCTGCCACCGAGATCGTCCGGCTCAATCCGCGCAGCGCCGACGGATCCCTGGCAGCCGGTTGGAGCGCGACCAACGAGACCGCCGACACGTGCACGACGGGTGGCGAGCGTTCCTACTACTCACTCACAGCCGACGTCTTCACCTGCGGCGCCAACGCCTACGCCCGCCGCGCTTGCTGGGCGATGAACGACGGCACAGCGGTTTGTCTGCACACGGCTTTCAGCAAGAAGGTTGCACGCTTTCCGGTCGCGAACCCGGTGCAGGTCACGAGCGCATCGCGGGATGCGCTGGCTCTCGCGTTCGAACTCGCCGACGGCGTCCGATGTGAAGTGGTGACGCACGCGCACCCACGCCAGCGCTCCGACAACGGCGTCGGTCGGTACGAGTGCACCGACGGGCGCGCCGTGCTGGAGGACGGCCTCGGGGGCAAGGTCGTCGACCAGAGCAAGCCGCAGTGGAGCGTCCGCGTCGCCCGCGAATTCGCGCCTGCGAAAACGGTTCAGGTCAAGCGGGCGTGGTTCGCCTCCTCAACGCCGTTCACGCTCAAGGCACCCAGCCTGGATCGGGTGCAGACCGCGAACGCCTTCCTTCGTGCGGTCGGCGCGAACGACCGCGCCCGGGCGTTGACCTACGGCAGCGCGGAGGCTTGGCAATGGACTCAGTTCGGGACCGAAACCTTGAGAAACATCACGTACTCGACGTGCGTCCCGCTCGGCGCTTCTCCCTGGACCTGCGTCACAGACGTCGGCGAGCACAACACCGACAACGTCTGGCAAGGCGTCCTGACCGTGACCATGGTCGACAGTAAGTGGAAGGTCACCAACTATCGACCGCACGACGTCGAAGACGGCTGGCTCGGGCGCTGACGAGAGGTTCTTGAAGGTTCGCGGTCGGATGTGCGGTCAAGGCACCGCGTTTCGACGCGGGGAACTTCCTTCGTCAGTTCCCCGGCTCAACGAGCGGTGTGAGCCCAGCGCTCAACGACCGGAACACTGTCACGCCCAGCTGAACGACCGAGCGTGTCGCCCACAGCTCGACGAGCGGGGTGCGCCAGGTTCAACGACCAGATGGCGCGGAGGTTCAAGTCGAGAGCAGCGCCGGACGCTTGGTCTCCAAGGCATGTTCCAGCACCCACGACTTCAACCGGCAGCGCTGCTGTGTGGTCGTCACGGTGCTCGCCAACAGGTTGGTCGGGCGGTCGCGCCGGTCGTGCCAGAGTCCCCCTCCGGCCGGCGCGGGGTGGGTGGCGAGCAGCCACGTGATGGTGTCGGCGCCGTCCGCGGGTGAACGCAGGATCGGCGCGGTGAGCTTGGTGAAGCCGGGCATGGAGGTCTCGACGCCGGGCGTCCGGGCCCAACCAGGGTGCATGGCGTAGACCCGCGCGCCGTGGGTTGCCCAGCGTCCCTGGAGGGCTGGGATGAGTTCGACCTGAGCGCGCTTGCTGCGAGCGTAGGCGACAGTCGGCTTGTATTCGCCTGTGCGATAAGCGAAGTCGTCATCGCGTAGGCGCTGGGCGTACATGCCGCCGGATGTGACGAAAACGACCCGGGTGATGTGGTCGGTCGTGGGACGGTCGGGCAACAGACCTTCGGTCATGCGCACCGGTCCGAGCACGTGCAGGGCCAGGGTGAGTTCGTAGCCCTGGGCGGAGGTCGTGTAGGTCTGCGGCATCGCGCCGGCGTTGTGCACGATCGCATCGACCACGATGTGGGTACGGCTGAAGGCGAGCACGAAGTCGTCGACGCTGTCGAGGTCGCTGAGATCGCAACGCCACACGGTGCACTGCGCGTCGGGCATGGCCTGACGGATGCGAGCAGCAGTTGCTTCACCACGGGCGGTATCGCGCACGACCAGATGGGCGTGGCCACCGAGGCGGACGACATCGTGGGCGACCTGCTCACCGAGGCCGGACGATGCGCCCGTCACGATGATCTGCTGTCCAGCAAGGGCCCCGGGCTGAGGGTCACACGGCCAGGTGGGAAGTTGGCGGCGCACCGCGGAGCCGATCTTGCCGTAGCCGAGGGCCACGCTGCGGTCCAACATCGAGTCGACCAGGCGCGCTGCGCGCGTCGTGTTGTTCATCAATAGCTCTTCCCCAACCCTGGCACCGTCCGACTGACGGACGTTGCCCTAGAACATCCCACCACCGTCCGCCCGTCAAAGGTCTGTCTAAGGTTCTGTATCGTGTTCAACTATGGAACACGGTGCGGAACGGATGCGGGTCGGAGAACTCGCGCGACGAGTCGGAGTGTCGGCACATGTTCTGCGAGCTTGGGAAACGCGCTACGGGATGTTCTCTCCTGAGCGGTCGGAGTCGGGCTACCGGTTGTACGGACCTACTGACGAGCAGGTCGCCCGTCAGGTGATCACGTTGCGTGACAGCGGAATGCCACTGGCGCAAGCAGCGGCCACCGTGCTGGCACGGCACACCGATGGGCCCGTGATCACGCCGTCGGCGACGCAGGAATACACCTCCCGCCTTGGCTACGCGATGTTGCAGCTGGACAACCGCGGTGCGCGGATGGTGCTCGATGAGGCCATCACCCAGTTCGGTCTCGAGCAGGTGATCCGTGGCGTGATCGTGCCGTTCATGCAGGAGTTGGGCGGCATGTGGGCCAACGGTGACGTGAGCGTCGCCCACGAACACTTCGCCTCGCACGCTGTTCGTCGCACTCTCGCCGTGCAGACCGTTGATCAGACCGAACCAGGCAGTCCGATCGCGCTGCTGGCCTGCCCGCCCGGCGAGCGCCACGACATCGGCCTGCTGTGCATGGCGATTCTGATGTCGCGCCGCGGGTGGGACGTCCGGTTCCTCGGCGCTGACACGCCCCTGCATTCGCTGGTTCGCGTGGCCGACACAGTGCGCCCCGACCTGGTGGTGCTGTCGGCGTCCCGCCGTTCGGCCTTCGAATCGCGGCGCGGCATCATCCGCCGCCTCAGCAGTTCGGTGACGATCGCGATCGGTGGTGGTGGTAGCGGGCCGGCGCTCGCGGCCGACTTGAACGCCCGCCTGCTGCCACCTGATCTCATCGATGCGGCTGAGGCCACTCTCGAATTCGCTTCGGAGTCAACTGAACTCGTCGCTCGCTGAGCCCTTCACGGGTACGCGGTGAGTCAGTTGTTGAGGCCGCTGCCCTTGTAGTAGAAGCGGCCGGCTCCGCGCACCGCCCAGTAGTAGACGTCCGCGATCCGCTTGCAGGTTGCGCCCTTTCCGGCTGCGGTGCACGCGTTGTACATGCGGTTACGGAATGCCGAGTCGCACGTGGCGCGCGAGGTGGTGCTGCCGGCGCTGTAGCAGGCGTCATGTCGCACGCACGCGTAATGGAAGTTTGCGCCGCCCGGCGGGTTCTCGGGCACCAGGCGTCCGATCCAGTTGTTGGGTCCGCACTGGAATTCGCCCGCTGCATACGCGGCGGTCGATGTCGTCGAGACGGTCGTGGACGCCGCCGATGCTTCGGGCGTGACGGAAACAGCCATGCCGGAGGCGAGCGCGAGGCTTCCACAGCCGGTGAGCAGACGCTGGGTGAAGTTCATGGGTGATCCTCCCTGAGTGGCGATGTGTCCCTCACCACACAAGCAACTGCACCGGCCTCGCGGGCGTGAGCGCGATGTTGGAATCTTCAACCAATCCGCGGGCGGCGGAGGGGTATTCGTCCTACGCTGCGTCGCAGGACACCACGGGCATTGGCGAAAGCCCTAGCGCCGTAATCACATCGGGGGAAACATCAAGGCTCGGTTGTCGGTCGTCGTCGTAGCGAGCGCAGTTGTCTTGGCGGGATGCAGTTCCGGTGACTCCAGTGCGGCACCGGGCGCCAACACACGACCAGTTCGAGCACGGCTTCATCATCGACGTCCGTGACGACCTCCGCTCCGACGAGCAGCACCTCGACCAGCACCACTTCGAGCACGATCAGCTCGTCCAGTTCTTCCAGCGCCAGTTCGTCGACAGCCAACTCGACCAGCTCTACGTCCGATCGCGCCGCTGCGGCCACCCAGATCATCGGAATCGACCCCGTGAACGAGAAGACCATGAAGCTGGAAAAGGGCTGGACGACCCACAACGACGTCGCAAGGCGCACCGGCATGCCGACGGGATCCCCGTATTCGATCGCAGACGGTGTCTTCACCTGCGGCATCACAGCTCAGGCGCTGAAAGCATGCTGGATCCTCGATTACGAGAAGGCCGTCTGCATGCACGGCGCGTTCAAGATGAGCCCATGAAGACGGTCAAGATCGCCAAGGCGTGGTTCGCGACGGCGAGCTGAACCGCTTCGGGCTCAGGCGACGGCTTGCTCGAGGTCTCCGGCAGCCAAATGCATCTACAGTTCGGCTATCGGCGGGCCTGCTCTCGAACAGTTTCAAGTATCCGCAGGACGACAAGGGCGTCGTCCGGTGAGACCGGCACGTCCGCACCGTAGCGGATAGCCGTCGCGAGGGCTCCATAGAAATCGGCGTACGACCCCTCGTCCAACCTCAGATCATCCTCCTGTTCACCAGCAGAGAACTGGAGACGTCGACTGTCGGAACGGAAACCTGGATCGCTCGGGCGCGCACCGCCTGTTCGCAAGGAATTTTCCTGCTCGTCCAGGCCATCGATCGTCAGAATTCCGCGGCTTCCAGCAAGTCGAAAACGTTGGCCCATCGAGCCCGCGAGAGCTGACATCGTCAAACGGGACACTGCACCGCTCGCGTGTTCGAGCTCGATGAAGGCATCGTCGTCCGCGGTTGCCCCGTCGCGCAGTCGCCGGACCGTCGCGGACCGGACGTTCGTGACTGGTCCGAGCAACTCGATCGCCTGGTCGACGAGGTGCGGGCCGAGGTCGAGCAGAATGCCGCCGCCGTCATCCGCCGACGTGGTCGACTTCCACGACTCGTCCACCTCCGGCTTCCACCACTCGAATCTGGATTCGAACGTGTGGACGTCGCCAACGACGCCTTCTACCGCGAGCCGCTTCAGGGTGACGAAGTCGCGGTCGAACCTGCGGTTCTGAAAAACCGTCAGCAGTCGCCCGTGACCCTTCGCCGCTTCGATGATCGCGCGGGCGTCATCGACATTCGGTGCGAAGGGTTTGTCGACGACCACATCCGCGCCCGCAGCGAGAGCCGCCAAAGCATGCTCCCGATGGACATTCGGAGGGCTGGCGACGACCACGAGATCTGGAGCGAGCGCCAGCAGTTCATCGACGGTCTGTACCACCGGGCCGAGTGAATCCGCCCTTGCCGCCCGCTCCTGTGACCGGGTGACGATGCCGACGATCTCGTAACCGGGGTCGGCGGCAAGGAATGCGCCGTGGAAGAACTCTCCGGCGACTCCAAACCCGATGATTCCGACACGAATCTTGTTGTCCTGGTTTGTCATCCGCATCAGAGCACCTGCGACAAGAAGGTCTGCAGACGTTCGGACCGTGGGTTGTCGAACAGCTCCTGCGGAGTGCCAATTTCGACCACACGTCCCTCGTCCATGAAGACCACCTGGTCGGCCGCCTGTCGGGCAAACCCCATCTCGTGCGTCACGACGACCATGGTCATGCCCGCGTCACCGAGCCGTCTCATGAGGTCGAGGACGCCCTTGACCAGCTCTGGGTCGAGCGCACTGGTGACCTCGTCGAACAGCACGGCCGAAGGGTGCATCGCCAGAGCTCGCGCGATCGCCACGCGTTGCTGCTGACCGCCGGAGAGGTCTCGTGGACGGTGGTCCATTCGGGTGGCCAGCCCTACGTCCGTCAGTCCTTCGGCCGCCCTGGCCCTGGCCTCACTGTCGGACAGCCCGAGCACCTTGCGGGGCGCGAGCATGACGTTCTGCAAGGCGGTGTGGTCGGGGAACAGGTTGAAATGCTGGAAGACCATTCCCAACCGGGTGCGCAGCGCGTCACGGTTCATGCCTGACGTCGGTTCACCGGCGAGATAGACCTCACCGTGCGATGGCTCGTGTAGGCGGTTGATCGAGCGCAGGAGCGTCGACTTTCCCGAACCGGACGGCCCGATGATGCAGGTCGTCGTACCGGCTGGCACCTCGAAGCTGACGTCACGCACCACAACGGTTTCGCCGTAAGCGATCGTGAGATCCTCCAGGCGCAGATCCGCGCCCTCGTAGCGATGTGTGCTGGCCATGGGTCAGCCCCTTTCCGTCGCGAGGTTGAGTTCGGTGACCTCTTCGAGGCCGCTCTGAGGCTGACCCGTCGGACGGCCTCCGTTGCGGAAGCGCTCGTCCATGAGGTTGACGATGTGCGTCAACGGCACCGTGATCACCAGGTAGAACAAGCCGGCGAGCACCAGCGGTGACAGGTTTCCCGAGACCACTGCGGCATCCTGGCCCACCCGGAACAGCTCACGCTGCTCGGTCAGCAGACCGAGGAAGTAGACCAGCGAGGAATCCTTCACGATCGCGATGAACTGGTTGACCAGAGCTGGCAGCACGCGACGCACTCCCTGCGAGACCACGATCAGCCGCATGCCTCGCCGGTAGCTCATGCCGAGTGCACGGCAGGCTTCCAACTGACCACGGTCAACCGCCAGGATGCCGGCGCGGAAGATCTCCCCGATGTACGCGGCAGCGATGAGGCTCAGCGCCAGAATGCCGAGCGGGTACGGGTTGGTACCGAAAACCGAGCGGCTTACGGACGCGAAACCCTGGCCGATCAACAAGATCGTGACGATCGCAGGCAGACCCCGGAATGCGTCTGTGTAGAGCCGCGCCGGCACCCGCAACCACCGTGAGCGGCTGACTCCCATGATCGCCAGCACCATGCCCAGTAGTACGCCGAGCACTGTCGCTGCGAGGGAGAGGATCAGGGTGTTCTTCAGGCCGGTGGCGAACATGGACGGGAGGACGTCTCCCATCGCGCCCCAGTCGAGGAAGGTCGCCCGGAGGCGATCGAACCACTCAATCATCGTGGTCCCCGATCACGAGGTCGACGGCGAAGCAGACGCCGTCGATCCACCGGGCAGGTACTGCTTGGGCATCGGAGAACCCGGGAACCACTTGGCGTAGAGCGTCTTCCACGTGCCGTCCTGCATGGCGTCGTGCAGAGCCTTGTTCAGCGCCTCACGGAGCTTGTTGTTGCCCTTTGCAATGGCGAAGCCGGCCGGAGCGTCGAAGGAGGGCACGTTGACGGCCATCTTCAGCTTATGACGTGCTGCGTAGTCCTTGGCCGCCTCGTAGTCGAGGAAGTGCCCCGTGATCGATCCGTTGTTGAGCGCAGCGATCGCGGTGTTGTTGTCGGGGAAGCGCACGAGCTGGACACCCTTGATGTTCTTCTGGGCAAACTGCTCCTGCAAGGTGCCCTGGACGACACCGAGTCGCTTGCCACTCAGTCCGTTGACGGCGGTGATTCCGGCGTCCGGCTTGGTGAGCACAGTCAGGTAGCCGGCCAGGTAGCCGTCCGAGAAGTCGACGGTCTTCTTGCGCTCGGCGGTGATCCCGATTGCGGCAACGCCGACGTCGTACTGCTTGTTGGCGACGGAGGCCAAGAGGCCTGAGAAGTCGGTGCCGACGAAGGTGACGTCCTTGATACCGACCCGGCCGGCAACATTGCGGAAGAGCTCGACGTCGAATCCGCTGAACTTTCCACTTGCGTCGGTGAAGGTGTACGGCTTGGCATCACCAAGGCTGCCGACGCGGATCTTGCCCGGTTCGATGAGCGAGTACGGGTTGTCGGCGGCGCTGTCCTCGGACGAGGATCCACACGCCGCGACGGCCGGCATGGTGATGGTGGCAGCCAGCGCGAACGACAGGGCCTTGCGGCGAGAGATGGACATGGTTGGGCTCCTTTGGGTTGGTCAGGCCGAGGCGGTCTGGTTGAGGAATCGGTCGGGTTGCATGAATGCGATGTCGACGAACGTGGATTCGTCGAGAGCCAGCTGAGCGAGAAGTTCGCCCAGGGCGGAGGCGTGCTTGAAGGCGTGCCCGGAGCAGCCGCCGCCGACGATCAGGCGGGGGTCGCCGTGAGGACGGCCGAGGATGAACTGCCCGTCCGGGCTGTGGGTGACCATGCAGGTCGTGACCTTGGTCGGCGCCGGATTGATTCCCGGGAATGCTTGGGAGACAAGGGAGCTGACCAGTTCGTGATCCTTGGGGTGGATGTAGCGGTCGATCTGGTCGGGGTCGATGCTTTCGAAATTGGGGTCGCGGTCGGGCCCGACCTTGATGGCGAAGCCGTCGCCGGATCCGTGGCCCCAGATCCAGTTGTCGTCGTCCACTGCGCGGATGAAGACCGGGAAGTTGTCCAAGCCGTAGGTGGTGTCGCTGTCGTCTTTGGGGCTGAACCACGTCATCGGAGTACGCCACGGGTCGAGAGGCAACTCCGGCACGAACTTGCCGAGCCACGCGCCGGTGGTCACCACCACCTGGCGAGTGGTGAACTCCCGGGTCGGGGTCGTGACGCGGACACCGCCGTCGATAAGTTCGATCTCGGTGACCCGGGTGTCGGAGTAGATCCTGGCGCCGGCCGCCCGCGCGGCGTCAACGGCCGCGATGACGCCCGCTTCGGGGTGAACGACGCCGGCTTCGGGATCCCACACTCCGACGTAGTGCTCAGGCATCGTCTCGTGCCCCGGGAAGCGCTCGACAACCTTCGCCCGGTCGAGCTCCTCGACGTACATGTCGTTCTCGCGAGCCGCGGTGAGCGTGCCGTCGATCACCGGCGAATTGCGAGGGCCGATCATGAGCGCCCCCGTGTCACGCAGCACTGCGGTGCCGCTGCGCTCGCCGAGCTCCAGCCACAGCTCCTTGGCGCGCCGGGCGATCGGCACGAGGGTCGGGTGCTCCAGGCAGGCGACGCGGAAGACGCGCGTCGAACCGTGGGACGAACCCTGCACATGGCCCGGGTGGAAGCGCTCGATGCCGATGACATCTGCGCCGCGTTCGGCCAGTTGCCACAGCGCGCTGGAGCCCATTGCCCCAAGTCCCACGACCGCGACGTCTGCGTCGTAATTCATCTCTCTGCTCCTTGACTTCTCGGAGTGAGACCGGTCTCACCCCGAGGGATGCGATAGCGTGAGACCGGTCTCACTGGATTGGGTGGGACGCTACACAGCCGCTTCCGAGGCGGTCAAGGGTTGGGGGAAACTTCTCGCATGTCGAATGTCGGATCACGCGTCACCGTGCGCGATGTGGCACAGCGAGCAAGGGTGTCGAAAGCCACCGCGGCCCGCGTGCTCGGGGGCTATGGCCCTGCCAGCGACAGCGTTCGTGAGGCCGTGCTCACGGCCGCGAAAGAACTCGGCTATCGCACCAACTTCTTGGCCCGATCAATGGCCACCGGACAGTCGCGAACGATCGGCGTCATCCTCGGTGACATCGAGAACCCGTTCTTCGGGCGTGCCGCGCGGGGCATCACCGATGTCGCGAGCGCTGCTGGGGTCGACGTGATCATCGCCAATACCGACGAGCAACTTTCGACCGAACGGAGCTTGGTCGATGTTCTGGTGGGCAAGCAGGTGGACGGCCTCATCCTGTCGCCAACTTCATCCACAGATACCAAACATGTGGACGAGATCGCTTACATTCCAACCGTTTTCATGGACCGACGGCCAACGGGAACCTCGGCATTCGACTCCGTCGTCACCGATAACGTCGCTGGCGGTGAACTGCTCGGCGCCGAGCTCCGGAGGAACGGGCACCGCGACATCGTCTTCATCACCTCGGCCATGGTTCACAGCTGGAAGCCAGGTGACCCGATCCAGATCTCGTCGGTGACCGATCGAGTCGCCGGCCTGGAACGATCACTCCAGAGGCAGGTTGATCTCCACCCGAACGCGATCAACGCGGACGCGGTCAAAAAGATCCTCGACGAGGTACTCACGTCATCAACGACGCCGACCGCGATCGTCGCGTCCGACTCCGTGATCGCGCTGCATGCCTTCAACGACCTGCGCAGCCGCGGGATCGCGATCGGCCGTGACGTCTCGCTCTGCTCCTTCGACAACGCGGTGTGGACCAGCGTCACCGATCCTGGGGTCACCGTTATTGACCAGCCGATGTACGAGATCGGTCGGCGAGCGGCCGAGTTGCTCTTCGCCCGGGTTGCAGGGGACGAGGATCCGCCACGACATGAGGTGCTGCCGGTGTCGCTGGTGCAGCGAGGGTCGATAGCGACCCTCTAGGCCGATCGCGGCATGCGAAAGCATTGGCCTCAGACGACCGGCGGCAACTCCCGCACGTTCGGCCTCGGTGAACTCGCGCAGTACCTTCGCCGGATTGCCGCCGACGATCGCATTCGGCGGGACGTCCTTCACCACCACCGCGCCGGCAGCGACGATCGAGTTCTCACCGATGGTCACGCCCGGACACACGATCGCTCCCCCGCCGAGCCAGACGTTGTCCTCGATCACGATCGGCTTGGCCGCCTCCCACTTCGCGCGGCGCGGACCAGGGGAGATCGGGTGGGTCGGGGTGAGCAACTGGACGTTCGGCCCCATGAGCACGTCGTCGCCGATCGTGATGGACGCGACATCGAGCGCGATGAGTCCGAAGTTGGCGAAGCAGCCGTTACCCATCCGGATGTTGCTGCCGTAGTCGACCTGGAACGGTGGACGAATCTCGCAGTCGTCGCCGACCGCGCCGAGCAGTTGCTCGAGGATCTCGCGGCGCCGACTCGCCTGCCGCACTGAGGTCTGGTTGTACTCCTCTTGCTTCCTGCTGGTCAAAGCGCCACAACCGCGCTGCTCAAACACGATTAGGGCAGACCAAACGGTTCATCAACTTCGGTTGTCGGTGCCCCCGTTTATGATCGCCAGCGAGGTCAAGAGTTCAGCCCACACGCCTCCGGACGCGGGCTGACGGCAACCGCGTTCCCGACACGGTGCCTTCCGGAGAAGACCTGGGCCACACCGTCCGGTGCGGTCACGCCGGGTCGACGACGCGTCGCCCCCTCACTCGAGGAGGACTTCTCATGTCCGATTTCGAACAATTCGACAGCAGACGGGTCTGCGAGCCTGACTGCAGCCAGTACCGCCCCGGTCACCGGATGCACTTCATCCAGCACCGGCTCGCCGTCAGCACACCCTGGGCATGGCGTTCGGCGCTGGTGCTCTGGGTGAAGGACAACGAAGCGCTGCTCACCTACTGGGAGCACGAGGCAACCTTCAGCTTGTGGCACCACCAACCGCTGGACGGCTTGATCAGCGAGTCGCAGACCGTCGAACTGAACGAGAATTTCCACGTGCTGCGCGCGGACGACTTCTGGTCGGTCAAAGTGACCGGCGGCCTCGGCAAGGTCGCCACCCCGCCCAACCTGAAGGAGTGGGCGAATCGAGTCGGCCACGACGTCTACGACCCTGAGATGGGAGACACGGTGTCGCCGTCCGAGTGATCCGGTGATCGGCGTCGGGCCCGCCCTGACAATCCGTGGGCGGGCCCGAGTTCAGCTGGCACACAATGTGACTGCCGTGGTCACCGACCAGCGACGCAGGTCCGGCGCACTCCGCGCCTGTCACCGTTTGAAGACCTCTGCCCGGCGTGCGGATGAATCTTCGCGACGTCAGTAGGCGAGCGAGCGATGATGGCCCCGTGCTCGATGACGCTGAGATCAGACGCCGCCTGATGTTGGGCAGCGATGCAGCCTTCGCGTTCGACCGGAATGGGCTCGACGCCGCGCGGGTCTGGATCACGGCGCTCTCGGCCGCTCAGCAGGACTTGGTCGACAATTCACCCCGCCGCCCTACCTCCAGCCCACCGACGCCCAAAGGGAGCGGTTGAGGACACTCATCACAGATCTCGACCTACCCCGGCAACAGCATCTTGATCTGGTTCTCGCCGCCGGAATTCGAGATGCTGCGGCTGAAGGACCACCACCAGCAGTTGCGATCGGTGCGGATCCCGTGAGACACAACGCGGTTGCCTCAGAAGGTGGCTCCGTCGACGCTAACGCCGAGGCTCTGCGATGGCCTTTTCGGCGGTGCTCATGCAGACGACCTCCGGAACAACGAAGCCCGGTCCAGGACTGACCTGGACCGGGCTTCGTGAACTGCGTTCGCGTGCGCGAGGGGGGAGTTGAACCCCCACGCCCTTTCGGGCACACGGACCTGAACCGTGCGCGTCTGCCTATTCCGCCACTCGCGCGAATGCTGACCTAGTGTGCCTCCTCGCGGACGTGAGCACAAATCGGCGGCCAGTGGCGGCTCCGACGCCGACGACTCCTTCCGCGCTTCCATCGCTCGGGACGCGGGCTCATTTCCAGGCTCAGGCGAAGGCACTCGTCGGTCGGGATGGCTGCGCAATGCACCGACGAGCATGGTTTGCATTTCACAGACGTCACACACAGGTGGGGAAAACCCTGTGGATAACTGTGGACAGGGTGTTGAGCGGTGTGGAGAACGTCCACTTGAGGCGTCCGAACGACCAGAACGTCGCAGGTTCACCAACGGATTACCTGTGGACCAACGCAACGGCCCGCTGGCGCCCCTGACCGTCACCCGCCTCGCTCCCCTGCGCCTTGGAATCGTTGCCGGCGCGGTGCACCGACCCACTTGGCGTCCACTCAGTTCGTTCCCCCGGGGTTGGGTCGAGACGGTGCCCGGCGTGACACGATCAAGTGCATGGAGTTGTTCGTGCTCTTCGCGCTGGTCGTGGCGTTCTTCGCCATCGTGCCGCGCCTGGTGAAGCACTTCGGCAAGGGCAACAAACTTCCGGTCTTCGACGGGGTGGCACCAGGCATCATCCCGGCCGACCCGACAAACCACCCGACGACGATGGTCCGGAGCAAAGAACTGCTGCCCGACCCGCCGCCACCGCGGTTCAACCCGCCCGAACGGATCTTGCCCTGGATGACCGGCGATCTCTTCCCTCGCGGAATCGGCGGACGCGACGTCGGCGCCCTGCTGATCGATCTCGCCGTCTCGGGCTACGTACGGATCGATCAACTGCCGGCGTCCGGCAGGCGGCCGTCCGCGTCATCGGCCAATTGGATGCTCGTGCGCACCACCAAGAGCCACGACCACATGCAGGGCGCGCCGCGCGAGATGCTCAGCTTCGTCTTCCCGCAGGGCCAACCGGGGGACGCCACGAGCATGGACACTGTGCGCGGACGCGCCCGGTCGGGAATCGCGCAGATCCTCAACGAGGCCATGCGCCGCGACTCAATGGCTGCCATCGGCACTCATGCGAACGCTCCGGACGCCGTCCGCACCGCCCTGCGAGCGCAGGTCATGCAGTTCCACCAGTACCTCAAGACCGCCGAAGCGGGATCGATCAAGGTGGACGAAGCTGCTGGCATCTTCAGCCGCTACCTGCCCTGGGCGATCGCACTCGGCGAGGCCGAACACTGGGCGAAGGTGTTCAAGGACGTCGCGGCGTCCGCCGGTTTCGACAGTTCGGTGACGACAACCGACGTAGCCGTTGCGAGCCTCTGGGCCAACGACCTCGCGTGGTTCGGCTCGATCGACTTCGGCGGACTGGCCGGAGGGTTCGACGGGTTCGATGGAATCGGCGACTTCGGGTCGTCCATGGACGGTTTCGTCAGCGACTTCGGCGGCCACTCCAGCTGCGGCGGGTCGTCGTGTTCGAGCGCAAGCAGTTGTTCGTCCGGCAGTAGTTGCGGCGGAAGCAGCTGTGGCGGAAGTAGCTGTGGTGGCGGCGGTTGCGGTGGTGGAGGCTGCGGCGGAGGCAGCTGAGCCGGGTGTCCGGCGCGCTCGGATAAACGCAAACGCGGCACCTCTTCACGGACGCGGCCGCTGCAGCGAGCGCGGATGCGAACAACCGCCGCGTTTCTCGCTGGATGGGCCGCGTTTGCGCCCGGAGGCGCCTGGTCCACGCGGGCGCGAGCAACCGCCGCATCTGCCGCTGTAAAGGCCGCGATTGGGCTCGGGGGCGGCTGGCGACGCGCAAGGCTGAAACTCTGCGGTGCCCATGGGACGTTGGTCGTCTCGTTACGATGACGTGGGCTCGTGCGCGTGGGGACAACGGGAACCACAACGAACCACAGCAGCATCAATGTGAACAACGCCCGCACCGGCGGACGTGGACGGAAGGAGAGGGCCGACCCATGGGCTTGTTCGACAAGCTCGAGAAGCGCCTCGAAGCCGGCGTCAACAACGCCTTTGCCAAAGCCTTCCGCGCCGAGGTGCAGCCGGTCGAGCTGGCCAGCGCCGTCCGCCGCGCGATGGACGACCGCGCCACCAGCGTCGGCAAGGGCAAGCGGCCGATCGTGCCCAACCTCTTCGACGTCGAGTTGAGCAGCACCGATTACGGGCAGCTCACCGAGTACGAAGCGGCCCTGGTGGACGAGCTGAAGGCCAGCGCCGCCGAGCACGCCGAGACGCAGCGATACACCCCTGGTGGTCCGCTGACCATCAACTTCACCGAGAACGACGAGCTCGAGACCGGCGTCTTCAAGGTGCGTCCGCAGATCGCGCGCCAGGTGGCCGAGGCGGCGTACAGCGAGCCTGCGCACCCCGAGTCCGCACACGACGAGGCTGAGTACGACCACCCCGAGGTGGACGAGGAGCCGGTCGAGCGTTCGGCCCCGCGGCGCGGATTCGCACTGCCGGGACGCCGCCGCCTCTCCGATGACGTCGACCCGAACGTCTACGACGCGCCCACCCACGACGCCGAGCCCGACCACCAGACTGCCGACGACGAGTCGACCTGGCACGGCGGCAGCACGCAATGGGAGCCGGCAGACCAGCACGATCCGCACCACGACGACAGCCCTGCTGCGGGCGACTGGCGCTCCACCGGACGCCACTCGGACGCCTCACCGCAGTTCGACGACGACCGCGGAGCAGCCCACGCAGCCGGCGACCAGCAGTTCGACCAGAGCCGAAGGCGCCACGCAGCCGCTGACCGACACCCCAACCGGGGCGGCGAAGAGGGCGGCCACCAGCCGTACTGGCCAGAGCCCGAGCAGCCGCGCGCGCCCCAGACCCTGCGTCCGAGCCCTGCTGCGCCGCGCAGTTATCGCCAGCGTCCGCAGCTCGACATCGACGGCGACCTCTACCCGCTGCTCGGCGCGATCACCGTCATCGGTCGCGACGACGACGTCGACATCGTGCTCGACGACGGCGGAGTTTCGCGGCGGCACAGCGAGATTCGCGTCACCAACGACGGCCCACACCTGGTGGCGAGCCTCTCCGACCTCGGCTCCACCAACGGCACCTTCCTCAACGGCGAGCGCGTCACCAGCGTCCGGTTGAACGACGGCGACCGCATCACCGTCGGGCGCACCTCGATGATCTTCTGCACGGGCAGCCGTCGATGAGCGAACTCACCGTCACCGCCATTCGCCTGGGCCTGCTCGCGCTGCTGTGGGCGTTCGTCTTCAGCATCGTCGGCGTGCTGCGCGGCGATCTCTACGGAGCGAGGACGCTGGCGCGCGGGTCGTCCCGTCCGGCAACAGGCGGTGCCGCACCCCGACCGGCCAAGCGTCGCGGCCCCAGCCATCTCGCGGTCATCGACGGCCACATGCGCGGCATCACGGTGCCGCTCACCGAAAGCGGCGTGCTGATCGGGCGTAATCCCGAGTGCAGCCTCGTATTGTCGGACGAGTTCGCCAGTGGCCGTCACGCCCGCGTGTACGCCGAGGGCGACCAGTGGTTCGTCGACGATCTCGGCTCCACCAACGGAACCTTCGTGGGACACCAACGCATCGGCGAGCACGTGCCGTTGCACGAGGGGTCGCACATCCGGATCGGCACCACGGTGCTGGAAGTCAGGAAGTAGCCCATGCCCATCGCTCTGCGCTTCGCTGCCCGGTCAAACCTCGGTCTGGGTTCCAAGACCCGCAACGAGGACTCCGCGTACGCCTCCCCCGACATGCTCGTGCTCGCCGACGGCATGGGTGGTCACGCAGCCGGTGACACCGCGAGCGCCACCGTAGTGGCCGAGGTCATGCAGTTGGACGGCGAGTCGTGGGCCGCCGACGAGGCCGCCCAGCAGCTGCGCGCCGCGGTGATCCGCGCCAACGACCGGCTCCGCGCCGAGATGGAGGCGCACGCCGAGACCGAGGGGATGGGCACCACGCTGGTCGCCTTCCTGCTCAGCGGTAACAAGCTCGCCATGGCCAACATCGGTGACAGCCGCGCGTATCTGGTGCGCGACGGCGTCTTCAGCCAGCTCACCAAAGACCACTCCTTCGTGCAGGCGTTGCTCGACGAAGGACGCATCACCCAGGACGAAGCCGAGCACCACCCGCAACGCTCGATGGTCACGCGCGTGCTCACCGGACGCGAGGACGACGAACCTGACATCTCGTTGCGCGAGGCTCGCACGGGCGATCGTTATCTCATCTGCTCCGACGGGCTCTCCGACTACGTGGCCGGCTCGACGATCGAGGGCATCGTCACCTCGCAGGGCTCGCCCGGTGACATCGCCGACCGCCTCATCGAGATCGCCCTGAAGGCGTCCACCCGCGACAACGTCACCGTCGTGGTGGCCGATGTCGTCGACGGCAACGACCCCATCTCCACCACCCCGCAGATCGTCGGCGCCGCCGCCGACCGGCAAATGGGCCGCTCCGAGGACGACACCCAGGAGCAGCCGCAACAGCCACGCACGCCCGCCGAGAAAGCAGCCGCGCTGCAGCGCGAGACCGCTCCCACCCCGCCACCACATCAGGGCCCGCCCGTCCAGCACGCACCTGGCGAGGACTACGTGGACGACGGCGACACCCAGGGCATGCCGCAGCTGGCCGAGGAGAAGCCTCGCCGTGGACGCTGGCGCTGGTTCGCGCTCGGCGCGGTGCTGCTCGCCATGCTCGCCGCCGCCGGACTGCTCGGATACAACTGGACGCAGCAGCAGTACTACGTCGGTGCCGACAAGGGGAAGGTCGCCATCTTCAAGGGCGTTCCGCAGAAGCTCGGTCCGATCAGCCTCTCCAGCGTCGACTCCACCACCGACATGGCCGTGAGCACGCTGCCCAGCTACTACCGCTCCCGTGTCAACGCCACGATGACCGCCAAGAGCAAGAGCGATGCCAGCCGCATCGTGGAGAACGTCCGCGCCGAACTGCGTAAGTGTCAGGTCGACACCTCCGGGAGCAACTGCGCCCCGTGAACACCGTGACTGCTCACCCCAGCACCCGCCGCGGCACCGAACTGGTGCTGTTGATCTTCGCGATCGCGGTGGTGCTGTTGGCGTACGCCAACGTGGGGCTGGCGGTTGACGGCGCGCTGCCGGTCGACATCATCCCGATGGGCATCGGCTTCATCGCGATCGCGGTGACCTTCCACCTCGTGCTGCGCTGGAAGGCGGCGTACGCCGACCCGACGCTGCTGCCGATCGCCACCCTGCTCAACGGTTTGGGCCTGGTGATGATCCGCCGCCTCGATCTGAACAGCAGCGCCACCAACGGTCTGCTCGAAGGCTCCGCGCTGCGGCAGCTGATCTGGAGCGCCGTCGCCGTCGGCGCCGCCATCACCCTGCTCTTCGTGCTGCCCGACCACCGACGTCTGCGCCGCTACACCTTCACCTTCGCGCTCGCCGGAATCATCCTGCTGATGATGCCGCTGCTGCCGGTCATCGGCCGCAACATCAACGGCAACCGCATCTGGATCGGGTTGGGGCCCTTCAGTTTTCAGCCCAGTGAGCTGGCCAAGATCGCCGTGACGATCTTCTTCGCCTCCTACCTCGTGCAGACCCGCGACGCCCTCTCCCTCGTCGGCAAACGCGTCCTGGGTCTGCCCCTGCCGCGCGCCCGCGACCTCGGCCCGATCATCGGTGCCTGGCTGGCGTCCCTGGCAGTGCTGGTCTTCGAATCCGACCTCGGCACATCCCTGCTCTTCTTCGGCGTCTTCGTCGCGATGATCTACATCGCCACCGAGCGCCGCAGCTGGATCATCATCGGCCTGACGATGTTCCTGGTCGGCTGCTACACCGCCTACCTGCTCTTCGCGCACTTCCGGGTGCGGGTCACGCTCTGGCTCGACCCCTTCACCCAGGGCCTCTCCGACCAGGTGGCCAAGGGCCTCATGGGCATGGCCAGCGGCGGCCTGACCGGCACCGGCCTCGGTCAGGGCCACCCGGAGATCACCTACTTCGCCAACTCCGACTACATCATCGCCAGCTTCGGCGAGGAGCTCGGCCTGGTCGGGCTCATGGCGATCCTGCTGCTCTACGGCCTCTTCGTCGAGCGCGGCCTGCGCACCGCTCTGGCCGCCCGCGACGGCTTCGGCAAACTGCTCGCGTCCGGCCTGGCCTTCTCGATGGCGTTGCAGTGCTTCGTCGTCATCGGCGGCGTCACCCGGGTGATCCCGCTGACCGGCCTCACCACGCCCTTCCTGGCCGCCGGTGGATCGTCGCTGCTGGCCAACTGGATCATCGTGGCCCTCCTGCTGCGCATCAGCGACCAGGCGCGGCGTCCGATGTTCGAGAGCTCCGCGATGGCCGACGAGATGACCCAAGTGGTGAAGATTCGATGAATACCCCCACCAAGTTCCTCCCCCGCTGCGCTCCTCCGGACACTTCGCGGGGGCCCCGATGAACACCCCGATCCGTCGTCTCTCCGTCGTCGTCATGGCGATGTTCGCCGCGCTGCTGATCGCCAGCACGATGATCCAGTTCGTGCAGGCCAAGGAGTACAACGACAAGCCCGGCAACCGGCGCACCCTGCTGGCGTCGTACGCCAAGGAGCGCGGCTCAATCCTGGTCGAGGGCAACGCGGTCGCCACCTCGACCCCGACCGACAACGATTTCAAGTGGCTGCGCACCTACCCCAAGGGCACGCAGTACGCCGCCGCCACCGGCTACTTCTCCTTCACCTACGGCACCAGCGGCGTCGAGCGTGGATACAACGACATGCTCTCCGGCAGCTCCGACAAGCTCTTCTACCGCCAACTGCCCGACATCCTCACCGGCAAGCAGCCGCAGGGCGCCAGTGTCGAACTCACCCTGCGCGCCAAGGTGCAGGACGCCGCCCGCAAGGCACTGGGCAACCAGCGCGGAGCAGTCGTGGCGCTCGACCCCAAGACCGGCGCGATCCTGGCGATGGTGACCAGCCCGACGTACGACCCCAACCAGCTCGCCTCGCACAACCTCAACGCGGTGCAGGCCAACTGGAAGCGGCTGCTCGCCGCCCCCGGCCAGCCCCTGGTCAACCGCACCATCAGCGGCAATCTCTACCCGCCCGGCTCCACGTTCAAGCTCGTCACCGCCGCAGCCGCCCTCTCCTCCGGTAAGTACCAGCCCGATTCCGAGCTCGAGGGCCCGGCCGCGCTGAAGCTGCCCGGCGTCACCAAGCCGCTGCCCAACATCACCGGGCAGTCGTGCGGACCGGACGACAAGGTGTCGATGAAGGACGCGCTGAAGATCAGCTGCAACACCGCTTTCGCCAGCCTCGGCATGGACCTCGGGCAGGACACCGTCCGCGAACAAGCGGTGAAGTTCGGCTTCGGCCAGGAACTGACGATCCCGATGACGGTCAGCCCGTCGCGTTTCCCCAGCGACCTGGGCCAGGCGCAGCTGGCGCAGTCGGCGATCGGTCAGTACGACGTGCGCGTCACGCCCCTGCAGGTGGCGATGATCAGCGCCGCGATCGCCAACGGCGGCAAGGTGATGCGGCCCTACCTGGTGCAGAACGTCAAGGACAAGAGCCTGGACGTCATCTCCTCGACCGACCCGTCGCAGCTATCGACACCGATCAGTGGCGATGTTGCGAATCAACTGAAGGACATGATGAAGACCGTGGTGGACTCCGGTACGGGACGCCTCGCGCAGATCCCCAACGTGGAGGTCGCCGGCAAGACGGGAACGGCAGAGACCGCTCCCGGCGTCAATGCAGACGTGTGGTTCACCGGGTTCGCGCCCGTGAACGACCCCAAGATCGCGGTCGCGGTCGTCGTGGAGAACGGCGGCACGGCCGGACAAGAAGCGTCCGGAGGATCGGTGGCAGCACCGATCGCCCGGCAAGTGATGGAAGCGGTGGTTGGCCAATGAACCGAACCGGAGACACGCTCGGGGGCCGGTACGAGCTCACCGAGCGCATCGCCGCCGGCGGCATGGGCGAGGTGTGGCAGGCGAAAGACCAGATCCTCGGACGCACCGTCGCCCTGAAACTGCTCAAGGACGGACTCACCGACGAGATCGGCTTCACCGAGCGCTTCCGCAACGAGGCGCGACTCTCGGCCGCGCTCACCCACGGCAACGTGGCGCAGGTGTACGACTACGGCGAGGACGACGGCACCGCCTACCTGGTGATGGAGTACGTGCCCGGTATGCCGCTGAGCAAGATCATCGCCGAGAACGCGCCGATCTCCTCGGCCGACACTGCAGGACTGCTCGCCCAGGCGGCTGCAGCGCTGAACGCTGCACACCGCAACGGGTTGATCCACCGCGACGTCAAGCCGGCCAACATGCTCGTGACCTCCGACGGCGTGGTGAAGCTGACCGACTTCGGTATCGCCCGCGCCATCGGCTCGGCGGCGATGACCAAGACCGGAGAGGTGATGGGCACCGCTCAGTACCTCGCCCCCGAGGCCGCCCTCGGCCACGAGGTGACCGGTCTGGCCGACGTCTACGCGCTCGGCATCATCGCCTACGAGATGGTCACCGGCCGCCGTCCCTTCGACAACGACAGCCCGGTCGCGCTGGCACTGGCGCATGTCAACCAGCCGCCGCCGCCGCTGCCGGAGGAGGTGCCGCCGCCGGTGCGCGCGATCATCCTCGCGACGCTGGAGAAGGACCCCTCGTTGCGGCCCGACACCGCCGCGGAATTCTCCCGCGCGATGCGGCAGGCCGTCGCCGACTCCGCACGCATGGGCTTCGACCCGAGCAAGCGCGCGCCGAAGCCTGGTGTTGGAGGGCCGGGTGCGACCGGTGGCCCGTCCGGCCCCAACTCCCCCCACCCGGGGCCGCGCTCCGGCCCGCATTCGGGTCCGCACTCACCGGCTCCCGGCGGCGCACTCCCCGGACGCCGCGAGGTCGACCACCACCCCGCGCCCACTGGCCCCGCGGCCCCTCCCGCGAGCCACCCGGCTGCGGCCACCTTCCAGGGCGACCCGAACGGACCGAACGCACCCACCAGTGGCCCTCACGGCACCCGTTCCGGTCCGAACCAGACGGCGAAGTTTGCGTCGTCCACCCCTGCCACGCGGCGCGAGCAGCGCCTACAGCCGTCCAGCGGGGGCAACTCGCACGTCTCCGGCGCGCACTCCACCACCGCCGGTGGCGGAGCAGGCCTGGCCCAGAACAAGACGATGATGTACGCCATCGGTGGCGGTGTCGCGCTGCTGGTGCTCATCCTCATCCTCGTCTTCGCGCTCGGTGGTGGCGGCAAGGTCAACCCGCCGCCGTCCGACCCCAGTCAGCAGAGCCAGACCAGCGACCCCAGCCCTAGTTCTTCGGGTGACAGCCCGACCACCGGCCCCGAACCGGGACAGATCAACTGATGAGCGAATCCCCTCGCCTGCTCGGCGGCCGATACGAGGTCGGTGAGCTCATCGGCCGCGGCGGCATGGCCGAGGTGCATCTGGGTCACGACACCCGCCTCGGGCGGCCGGTCGCGATCAAGATGCTGCGCAGCGAGCTCGCGCGTGACTCGACCTTCCTCACCCGTTTCCGGCGTGAGGCGAAGTCGGCGGCCGGGCTCAACCACCACGCGATCGTGGCGGTGTACGACTCCGGCGAGGACGTCCACGTCGAGACCGGCGGAGCGGAGGTCGACATCCCGTACATCGTCATGGAGTACGTCGACGGGCAGACGCTGCGCGAGGTGCTGAACGCCGAGGGTCATCTCTCGCCCGACGAAGCCGCCCGCATCACCCAGGGCATCCTGTCAGCGCTGGAGTACTCCCACGACCGCGGCATCGTGCACCGCGACATCAAGCCGGCCAATGTGATGCTCACCCGTGGCGGGCAGGTGAAGGTGATGGACTTCGGCATCGCCCGCGCGCTCGCCGATGCCAGCGCCACCATGACCTCCGCGCAGGCCGTCGTCGGCACCGCGCGCTACCTTTCCCCCGAGCAGGCCAAGGGCGACTCCGTCGACGGTCGCTCCGACCTCTACTCCGCCGGCTGCGTCTTCTACGAACTCCTCTGCGGCCGCACGCCGTTCACCGGCGAACCGGTGAGCCTGGTCTACCAGCACATCACGGACGTCCCGGCTCCGCCGTCGGCCTACGAGCCGACCGTGCCCAAGCCGATGGACGCCGTCGCGATGCACTCGCTGGAGAAGCCACTGGACGGTCGCTACCAGACCGCCGCAGACTTCCGCGCCGATCTGCAGGACGCCCGCACCGGAGCGCCCGTCTCCGCCGCCGCGACGGCCAGCCTCGCTGCTGCCGGTGGCGCGGCGGTGCGCACGGCCAAGGCGGCCGATCCACCGACCCGCCGCGACCACACGCGCGAGATCTCCGACCGCGACCGGCGTTCCAGCCACACCGGTCTGTGGGTGGCCGCCGGCATCGCCGCGTTGCTGGCGATCCTGGGCCTGGGCTACCTGCTGATGAACGGACCCTCCGAGGCAAAACTGGTGACCGTGCCGCCGGTGCAGGGCTTCACCCAGACCGCCGCCGACCAGGCCATCCGCGGCGCCGGGCTGGTGCCGAGCTTCCAGAGTTCGCCGAACGATGCGCAGGTCGGCACCGTCGTCGATCAGGAACCCAAGGGTGGCCAGGAGGCCTCCGAGGGATCTGTGGTCACCGTCGTCCTCTCGGCCGGACCCAACACCAGATCGGTGCCCGATGTCACCGACAAGAGCGCCGACGAAGCCCGCACGATCCTTCGCCAGGCGGGCTTCCAGAACATCGAGGAAGACCCCACCAAGGTCGACAACACCCAGTACGCCGAGGGCAAGGTGACCGGCACCGACCCCGCCGGTGGTCAGGCCGTCAGCCCGACGACCACCATCAAGCTGAAGCTTTCCAGCGGCAAGGTGCAGGTGCCCTCCAACCTGACGAACATGGACTTCTTCGACGCCCAGTCGGCGCTCTCCAAGGCCCATCTGCAGGTCGAACAACCGGTCGTTTCGGTGCCGACCTCCGACTCCAACCTCTGGAACAAGGTGCAGAAGGTGCCGGACGCCGGGAAGATGGTGGACGTCAATTCCAAGGTGCAGTTGTACGTCTATACCCGCTCCTCGACGGTGACGGTCAGCCCGCCGCCGCCGACGACGTCCAGCTCGTCGTCGTCCTCGAGTTCCTCCTCGACGTCGACCTCGAGTTCGACAACGTCGTCGTCGAGCACCAGCGAACCGAGTAGCACCTCCAGCCCGCCGCCCACGACCTCGGTGCAGCCGACGCCGCAGACCCCACCGAACGCCAGCCCGTAGGCGACCTCTTCGCCGGGCGTGGCGGTCACTCGTCGAGAACGCAAACGCGGCCCTTGCGTGCACACGCGGTAGCTGCAACTGCCGCACCTGCAAACAAGGGCCGCGTTTGGCGCTGTAACCGCCGCGTTTGTGTCCGGGTCGCCCCGCCGAGCGACTGCTGCCGGGAACCACAGCAGCGCCTGCGAAGAAGCGCCGCGTCGGTCGCCACAAACGCGGCGTCCACATCCCGCTCGTTGAGACCCGGACCTGACGAACGAAAGCCCGGGTGTCGAAACGAGCTGAGTCAGTGCAGTAGACGACCGAAGGCTCAGTTGATGGAGCCGTGCACCAGCGGTGCGAGACCAACCGAACGTTGGACGGCGTCGGTCAGGCCGCACTCGGCCAACCAGTTGGCCAGCATCCGATGACCGCCCTGCGTCAGCACTGACTCGGGATGGAACTGGACGCCGTGCAGGGGCAGGCTGCGATGCCGGACAGCCATGACGATGCCGTTCTCGGTGCGGCCGGTGACGAGCAGCTCGTCTGGCACGGTCGCCGACTCGATCGCCAGTGAGTGGTACCGCGTCGCTGTGAACGGCGACGCCAAGCCGGCCAACACGCCCGTGCCGTCGTGCACGATCTGCGACGTCTTACCGTGCAGCAGTTCCGGTGCACGACTGACCACACCGCCGTAAACCACGCCGAGCGCCTGATGGCCGAGGCACACGCCGAACATTGGCTGCGAGCGTTCGGCGCAGGCCCGGATCATGTCCATCGAGATGCCCGCTGCTTCCGGCGTCCCCGGACCGGGCGAGACCAGGACACCGTCGAACGCCGCCGCCTCGTCGGTGGTTACCGCATCATTGCGACGCACATCGCATTCGGCGCCGAGCTGCTCCAGATAGCCGACGATGGTGAAGACGAAGCTGTCGTAGTTGTCGACGACGAGGATGCGGGTCATCAGGGTCCTTCGATCAAGCGGCGAGCTGCCGGTGTGCGCGTGGAGCGCAGGCGGTGCGACCAACTGAGTCAGATGGAAGATTCGGCTACCGGCCCATCGTGCACCAGCCTCATGGGTGCGAGCTATCCGAACGGGTCAGCGTTCTTGCGCGCAGGACGCGGGTGGGTGTGGCTACTTCCAGCGGGTGGTCATGATGAAGCCGGTCATGATGAAGGCGAAGCCGACGCCCATGTTCCACTGACCCAGCGCCGGCAGGGGCAGCTGCTTCTCGAACGACAGGTAGTAGACAACCAACCAGATCAGGCCGATCACCATGAGGCCGAGCATCGTCGGCACCCACCAACTGGGGTTCTTGCCGCCGTCCAGCTTCACCGCCTGGGGCGTCTGCCGGCGCCGCAGCGTCTCGCGCTCGGCCTCGCGCTGAGCTTCAGCCTTCTCGGCGTCCCGCTCGGCCTTGGTCTTCTTCGCAACCCCGAGCGTCTTGCCGTCCGACTCCTCGTCGCCGACCTCTTCGACGACGGTCTCCTCGACCTGGTCGTCGTTCGTGCCGTCGGCGATGTCCTTGGAGGTGCCCTTGGACGGCTTGTTGGACTTGCTCACATCAACTCCCGGTCGGTACGGCGGTTAGGGTTAGAGCCTAAGTCACCCCCGCACGAAGGCTCATCGATGACCCGCCGCACACCCTGGACCGCCGTCGTCACTGCGGTCACGGTGTCGGCCGGTCTGCTCTTCGGCATCAGCGCCACCGCCAGCAAGGGCAACGACCTGCGTCCGGGTCAGCGCGACATGGCCCAGGTGGTGCAGGCCGCCAACCAACGCGTGGCCAGGCAGTCGGCAACTGTGAAATCGCTCCAAAGCCAGGTTGATTCACTCAGCAAGACCTCCGGCGGATCCAACAACGCCGCGACCATCGCCGCCAAGGCGGACGCGTTGGCCCCCAAGGCCGGATTCACGGCGGTGACCGGCAGCACCGTCACCGTCACTCTCGACGACTCCAAGCGCGACCCGTCGACGCTGCCCGAGGGCGGCAACCTCAACTGGCTCGTGGTGCACCAGCAGGACGTGCAAGCTGTGGTCAATGCGCTCTGGCGCGGCGGTGCGACGGCGATGATGCTCATGGACCAGCGGGTGATCAGCACCTCCGCGGTGCGCTGCGTCGGCAACACCCTCATCCTGCAGGGACGCGTGTATTCGCCGCCCTTCAAGATCACCGCGATGGGCGACACCACCGAACTCAAACTGGCGCTCGAGAATGACGCCGGCGTCACCAACTACCGCTCGTACGTCGACCTCGTCGGCCTCGGCTACGACGTGAAGACCTCCGCCTCGCAGACCTTCCCAGCGTTCGGTGGTTCCAGCACGCTGCGCTACGCGAAGGCGGCGTTCTCGTCGTCCGCGCCGTCTTCACCGGCGTCCGGCGCTTCGGCTACTTCTTCGTCCGCTCCGTCGTCTTCGGCCAAATAGCCCCCGCGTCCGGCTGCGCTGAACACCGTCCGACCCCGCCCAGCCCGCTGGCGCAAACGCGGCGCCTCTTCGCACATGCGCTACAAACCGGACGCAAATCGCACGTTTCTGTGACGAAAACGTGTGATTTGCGTCCGGTTTGTGGGCCGAGGCTTCCGACGGAGTGTGGGTCAGCCCGCTGCACCCGCCGCGTATGTGTATTCCGGCCCGGACGCCTGGGCCAGACGATCGGAATCACGAGTCACAGGAGTCACATTCCACAACATGTGCACCGCCTGGGGATAACTCGGCGGGTTATGCACATGGTTGTCCACAGCTGTGTAAAACCACACCGGTGTAACTCCGAACAGGCGTTCGAGCCCTAGGGCCAGCCGAGTACAGGACGCTCAGGGGCCAGTTGCAGGCCGATGAGGGCCAGAACGACCAGCCCGACGGTGATCGCGGCGAGACCGGCCCACTGGAACCTGCGGGGACCGTTGAGGACAGCCGCGCAGGCGGCGCCGGTGATGGCGCCACCGAGGTGGGCCTGCCAGGCGATGCCGGAGATCACCAGCGACAGCACCGCGTTGATCACCAGCACGATCACCATGGAGGAGATGTCGCGCTTGAGTTTGAGGTTGATGACGACGACGGCGAGGAAGAGTCCGAAGACGGCACCTGAGGCGCCGACGGTGCCCTGCCACCAGTTGGTCTCACCGAGTGCCGGGACGGTGGCCAGCAACTCGAAGCCGACCGATCCGCCGAACGCGGAGATGAGGAAGAGCGCGAGGAAGCGTGCTCGTCCGAGCAGTGGTTCGAGGTACTGCCCGGTGAGCCACAGGGCGTACATGTTGAACAACAGGTGCATCGGCGAGCCGGGATCGTGCAGGAAGGCCGCCGTCAGGAAGCGCCATGGCTCGGAGTCGGCGAGCACCGGCGCGAAGAAGAAGTCGTCCGTGATCTTGTTGGTGGCCAACTGCCCCAGCCAGACAAGGGCACAGATGCCGATGATCGTGTAGCTGACCAGCGGCCGTTCGTCCGAGGGGCGACGCACCGCGCGGGGGTTGGCCTTTGCCTCCTGCTTGACGCACTCGACGCACTGGATGCCGACCGGCGCCGGCCGTTGACAGGCCGGGCAGGTCGGACGATCACAGCGTTGACAACGCACGTAGGCCACCTGCCCCGGATGCCGGGGACAGGTGGGCTGCGCGCTGAAGTCGGTCATTCGGGAAGGGGCCGTCAGGCGACGGTGACCTTCTCGATGGTGACGTCGTTGACGGGACGGTCCATCGCACCGGTCTGCACGGCGGCAATCTTGTCGACGACGTCGCGGCTGTCCTGGTCGGCGACTTCACCGAAGATGGTGTGCTTGCCCTGCAGCCAGGTGGTGGGCGCAACGGTGATGAAGAACTGCGAGCCGTTGGTGCCCTTGCCGCCACGCTTGCCGGCGTTGGCCATCGCCAGCATGTAGGGGGCGTTGAAGTTGCGGTCGGGCGAGATCTCGTCGTCGAAGGTGTAGCCGGGGCCACCGACGCCCTGACCCAGCGGGCAGCCGCCCTGGATCATGAAGCCGGGAATGATGCGGTGGAAGGTCAGCCCGTCGAAGAACGGTGTGGGGTTCGAGCGGCCCGCGTCGTCGTTGTAGTCGAGCTCGCCCGTGGCCAGACCGACGAAGTTCTTCACGGTCTTGGGTGCGTCGTCCTCGAAGAGGGTGACGTTGATGTCGCCGAAATTGGTGTGCAGCGTTGCATTCATGCGTCCGAGTCTAGGCACCGCGTTCATCGCGTTCGCGACCTGCACGCTCGATTGTTCACGACCTCCACCGCCATCGGCTCAACGCGGCGTGCACGCGCCGGTCGGTACGGCCGATCCGGTGGGCGGGGTCGCCTGCAGGCGCTGGGTGAGCATGTCGTTGGTCAGCACGTACCCCGTGCCGACGTCGTTCTTCGCCCGCGCGAAGACGGTGCCCGCGACGCGCCCGTCCGTGGTGAGCATCGGGCCGCCACTGTTGCCCGGACGCACCTGTGCCGCAACGGAATACATCTCACGAGTGGCGCCAGGGTCGCCGTAAATGTCAGCACCGCGAGTCATGATCTGTGTGCCGACCCGCGCCGGGATGACGCGGTACGGACCGTTCTCGGGATACCCGGCGATGACCGCGTCCGTGGACGACACGACCGTGCCTGTGGTCATCGGCAGCGGTGCCGCTTTCAGGCCACTCACCGCCAGCACGGCGAGATCAGCCTGCGGATCGAAGAAGATCACCGTGGCGCGAAGTCGCTCCCCGCGTCCGCCCTCCTGCACGGTGACCGGACCGGAACCGGCGACGACGTGCGCGTTCGTCACGACCCTGCCGGGAGCCTGCACCCAGCCTGATCCGGTCTGCAGACCGCTGCACTCGGACGGCGCGGTGCGGATGCGGACGACCGACGCCGCCGCTCGCTGGACCGCAGGAGTGGTAGTGGTCGTCGTGCCAGGGTCGGGCGGCGCGACCGGCTCCGAAGCGTCCTCGAAGACGCGTGGGAAACCCGAGCGGTCGATCTCGTCCCGCAGCGCCGACGACCAACCCGCGGCACCCGTGGGCAGCACGGCATCGACCGCGCCCAGGACACGCGACTGCGAGATTGCCTGTGAATTGCTTTCCGACACCAGCGGCTGCACCGCGGTGGCCAGCAGCCAGACCCCGACCGAGACGGACGCGACGGTCACCACGGCACCCGCCGCGGAGTCGGCGAGTTGCACCGCTTTGTCGCGCTGGCGAGCCCGCACCCTGGCCCCGAGTGCGCCCACCGAGCCCTGACCGATGAGTGCGACGACCACCACGATGAAGGCGTTGGCGAGCGTCGCCTGCGTGGTGGTGATGGTGACCTGGTCGATGATCAACGGCGCGATCAGGAAGCCGAGCAGCCCGCCGAGCACCAATCCGGCCAGGCCGAGCAGGCTGGTGACGCCGCCGCGACGCCAGCCGGCGAAGGCGTAGGTCGCCAGTGCGACCACCAGCAGCAGGTCGAGAGTTCCTGCACCCATGAGTGTTCTCCTCGTCAGAGTGCTTCTGCGCGCCCGCCTCGGTGACACCGAGCCGCAGGATTCCGTTGGACGGAACGTCTTGGCAACGCCCGGTCGGGTCGCCACGGTTCCGCAAAGAGCGGATTTGACGGCACATTTGATGTCACTGTGATGTCACTGTCGGGACGCTGTGAAACAACTCACCGACCGTGAGCGGCGGGGCGGCCAGTTCGTCGCCCAGCGGCGAACCATGAACCGCCCCGGATCGTTACGCTGGAATGCAGACCGAGGGCGTCGACCCTCGTGAATCACTACTCGTGGGAAATCTCGCAGAACTCGCGGGGGAACAAGGAGACGTACGTGTTGAGGATCAACCCCTCCCCGGCAAACAAGGCCAAGGGCCACGCCGACGACCTGAAGTCGGCGGCCAAGGGCGCCCTCGCCGCCGCTGCCGGCATCGTGAGCGACGCTGCCGAAGCAGCCGCACCGAAGGTCGACGCGGCCAAGGAAGCGCTCGCACCCAAGGTCGAGGCAGCTCGTGACGCCGCAGCTCCCAAGGTGGACGCTGCCAAGGACGCCGTCGCACCCAAGGTCGACGCCGCGCGTGAGGCTGCCGCGCCGAAGCTGGCTGCCGTGTCGGTCGCGGCGCACGACGCCAGGGACGCCGCTGCGCCGAAGGTGAAGTCGTTCAAGAAGGCCGCCGCGCCCAAGGTCGAGGCCGCCAAGGCTGCCGCGTACGACGCCAAGGACGCCGCCGCTCCCAAGCTTGAGGCCGCCCGCGAGAACGCCGCGCCCAAGGTGCAGGAGTTCGCCGGCCTCACCCGCGACCAAGCACACCACCTCTTCTCGGACGAGTGGATGCCGCGCATCCAGACCGCGATCGCCACCGCCGCTGCCACCGCGCAGCAGGCCGGCCACCGCGCCGCTGACGCCGGCACCCAGGCCTACCTCGCGCTGCCGCCGCAGGGCCAGGACCTCGTGGAGAAGGTCGTGCCGGCCGCCGCCAAGAAAAAGAAGAAGCCGGGCAAGCTGCTCATCGTCCTGGGCCTCGCCGGTCTGGGCGCGGGTGGCTACCTCGTCTACTCCAGCAAGAAGAAGAAGGACGAAGCCCGCCGTGCGCAGGCCGTCGTCCGCGCCAACCAGCAGAACGCAGCATCCGAGCGGGTCAACCCGGCCTCCTCGGAGACCGACGGCATCACCCGTCACTGACGTTTGGTCGCGAAGACCCCCGCCTCGCGGTCGGGGGTCTTTGCTGTTCCCCACTCCGCCAAGCACGCAGACCTACCGCCGCGTACCGCATAGGGTGACCGCGTGAACGTCGTCTTCGTCGAACCCAACTTCCCGCGCAACCAGCGCGAGTTCCCGCGCGCCCTCAAGGCCGTCGGCGCCACCGTCCTCGCGGTCGGCGAGACGCCGTGGGAGTGGCTGGACGAAGAACTCCAGAGCTGGATCGACCACTACTACCAGGTGGGTTCGGTCACCGACGTCGACCAGTTGTCGGCCGCGGTCACCCACTTCCAGGGCTTCGCCTGGATCGACGCGCTCGAGGCGACCATCGAGTCGCACACCCTGCCCGCGGCGGTCGTCCGCGAGCGCCACGGCATCCCCGGCACGTCGGTGCACACCACCTACCTGTGCCGCGACAAGCCGGCCATGAAGGAAGCCCTGCGCAAAGCGGGCGTGCCGACCGCGGCGTCCATCGGTGCGTCCAACGCCGAAGAAATCAGGGCCTTCGTCGCCGAGCAGGGCTACCCGATCATCATCAAGCCGCGCGACGGCGCGGGCGCGGCCGGCACCCACAAGGTCAGCAACGACAACGAGCTGGACGCCGTGCTCGACACCCTCGGTCACACCGGGTCGGTCGCGGTCGAGGAGTTCATCGAGGGGCACGAGGGCTTCTACGACACCATCAGTGTCGACGGCGAGATCAAGCTCGACTTCGCCTCGCACTACTACCCCGGTGTGCTCGAAGCGATGCGGACGCGGTGGATCAGCCCGCAGTACATCTCCACCAATCGCATCGGTGAAGGTGAGTTGTACGGGCAGCTGCGCGAGCTGGGCGAGCGCGTCAACGAAGCACTCGGCATCCGGACGTCGGCCACCCACATGGAGTACTTCGTCAGTCCGAAAGGCTTGCGGTTCAGCGAGATCGGCGCGCGCCCGCCGGGCGTCGGCTGTTGGGACCTCTACGCGGCCGGTAACGACATCGACATCTTCCGCGCCTGGGCCGACGCGATCGTGCACCACCAGGTGTGGCACGTGCCGAGCCGCCAGTTCGCCTCCGGCATCATCGCGCTGCGCCCCGACCGCGACGGCACCATCACCCATATCGACGGCGTGGAGGAGGTGCACCGCAAGTACGGTCCGTTGTTCATCGACGAGCACCTGCCCTACGGCCAGGGCACCCAGCCGATCGAGGCCGGCTACATGGCCAACGCGTGGATGCGCTTACGGCACAGGGACTTCGACACCTTGCGCGACATCCTCGACGACATCGGCCGGACAGTTCAGGTCCGTGCTTCGTAGTCGCGCGCGCTCAGGGATCGCGTCATGACCGTCGTGCTGCTCGGGCCGCAGCGGCGTCCCAACCTCGACAAGCTGGTCACTTCGCTCGACCTCGGCGGGCCCTTCGTCACGATCACGGCCGGCTGGCAGGAGCGGGAGAAGGACGACTCCGAACTCGACCGACACCTGCGCGGACGCAGCCGCAACCTGCACCTGTGGCATCGCATGCAGTCGGTCTTCGAGAACGACCCTCAATACGCCGCCGCGCATCGCGAACGCCGGGCGCAGCTGCTCGAACTCCAGGAGCTCTACCAACTGGGGCTGTCGCACACGGTGCAGTTCCTCAACGAATTGCGCACTCGCACATCCGGATCGGCCGCCCTGCGCGAACTCGCGGTGGCTGACGCCGTCCAGGTGTTGCGTGGGATGGACAAGCAACACATTGCCCGGGTCGGGGAGATCCAGGCGAGTTTCTACGCGAAGTACCCGCCACACGAGCGTCCGGCGATCGTCCGCCACCGGCACGAAGTGGCGCAGCTGCTGGCTGATGCCGGGGCGATCATCCTGGCCGGCGGTCACATCATCGAACTGCTCGACGCGCTGCACCTGTTCAATCTCAACCCGGCCGGGTTCGGACGCCTGCCGATCGTCGCGTGGTCGGCCGGCGCCATGGCGATCACCTCGCGGGTGGTGCTCTTCGACGAGCACTCGGTGCGGGGCCCTGGATGCTCGGAGGTGTTCGATCACGGGCTGGGGGTGCTGACCGGTGTCACGGTCTTCCCGTCGGCCAAACAGCGGCTGCGCACCGGTGACCGGCAGAACATGGGCCTGCTCGCGCAGCGTTTCGCACCGAGCATCTGCGTGCCGCTCGACCCGGGCGCCCGCGTCGTGATCGAGCACGGCACCCTGCCCGCTGACGCGTCGGTGATCGACGCGACCGGTGCCATGCGTCCACGAGGAGGTGACGATGCGCAAGCTGGCGATCAACCGACTGCGTGACCGCAAGCCGCTCGACGAAGCGCGGATCGACCGCTTCCTGCAGCGGCAGACCGTCCCGATCGTCGAGGGTGCGAAATGCACCTTCCTCTTCCGCGGCGGGGAGCACGACTCGGTGGACGAGGTGTGGGTGTGTCATCGCATCGTGGGCCAGCCCGACCGTGTGCCGATGAAGCGACTCGGCAACACGACGCTCTGGTACGCGATCATGGAATTGCCCTCCGGTTCACGGGTGGAGTACCAGATCGAGGTGCGGCGGGGAGAGCACTACGAGCGGTTCAACGACCCGCTCAACCCGAAGCTGGCCCACAGTCCGGTCGGGTCGTCGTCGGTCTGTCAGGCGGCCGGCTACACCGAGCCGGAATGGGCGAAGTACGACCCCGAGTCGCGTCCCGGCGAACTGCTCGACGTCATCCAACCGGCCGGTGCCCTGAGGCACGAATCCCGTTGCCGCGTCTACCTGCCCGCACGTTTCAACGCCACTCAGCGTTATCCGCTGTTGGTGGTGCACGACGGCGACGACTTCCTCAACTTCGCCGCGATGAAGAACGTGCTCGACAACCTCATCCACCGGCGCGACATGGCCGAGACGATCGTGGCGTTCACCAACCCCGGCGATCGCATCAAGGAGTACGCCAACAGCGCCCAGCACGCGCGCTTCCTGCACTCCGAACTCATCCCCCGCCTGGAGTCGGAGCTGCCGCTGCTCGGCACGCCGGCCGGACGCTGCCTGATGGGTGCGTCCTTCGGCGCGGTGGCCTCGCTCTCGACGGCGTACCGCTACCCGGGCTTCTTCGGTTCGCTTGTCGTGCAATCGGGTTCGTTCGTCTTCACCGACATCGGCAACACCCATGGCGGTGGTCCGGCGTTCGACCCAGTGGTGCGTTTCATGAACCGCTACCGGGCAGCTCCGACCCGGGTGGTCGACCGGATGTACATGTCGTGCGGCATCTACGAGCCGCTGATCGTGGCCAACCGCTCGATGGTGCCGGTCTTCCGCGGCACGGGTATGGACGTCCGGTACAGCGAGGCTCGTGACGGCCACTCCTGGGAGGACTGGCGCGACCGGCTGCGGGAAGGTCTGTCGTGGATCTACCCCGGCGCCGCGCAGTACTACTACGAGTGACAGCGCAAACGCGCAGAATCGAGTACGGTTCGGCGCAGCGCACCGCTGCCTGATGGGGATCGGCAGTCATCGCTGATCCGCGACGGAGCCACACCGGACCGTCTGATTTCTTTCGTTACAAGAGGTCCGAGATGTCCGAGCAGCCTTCCTGCAGTCACCTGTCCCGGCGCACCATGCTGCTCGGTGGTGCCGGCACGGTCGCCGCCGCAGCCGCCACGTCCGCGATCGGCGCACCGCACGCGGCGGCTGACACCACCGACTCCTTCCTGCCCTACAACGGCGACAACCGGTACGTCGTCCGGCACTACGACGTGGGCGACACGGTGCTGACCTACCCCACCACTGCAGCCCGGCTGTACGGCGCGACGACGATGCACTGCACGGCATCGGTCAACCTGACGGGCCTCTACATCGACTTCGCACTGCGGGTGGAAGCGGTGCAGATCAACGGCCGGGCGGTGCCCTTCACCCGCACCTCGTGGCGTCGCATTTCCGTCAGCGGTTTCAGCATCGCGCGCGGCAGCACGTTCACCGTCAAGGTGAATTACAACGACACCCCGAACGCCCGCTGCAAGTCGTCCAACCACAACGGTGTGTACGAGGAGGGCGCGTTCATCGTCTTCGGTGGCCAGCCCGACGGTGCCATCTACTGGATTCCGAGCAACGACCGCCTCGACACCAAGGCGACCTACAACATCTCGGTGTCGACGCCGGCGTCCAACCACATCATCGGCCACCGCGAATCAGCGAGCTACTACACCTTCAGCAACGGCACGATGCGCAACGCGAAAATCGTCATCAGCCGTCCGGTGGCGGCGTACCAGCCATCGCTCGGCGTCGGCCCCTTCGCGCAGACGACCGGTAGCTGGACGATCGCCGGCAAGCCGGTGCTCCATCAGTTCGCCGGGATGGGCTCGGTGCCCAGTCGCCTCGCCACCCACACCAAGCAGTCGCTCGACTACTTCGCCTCGCAGTACGGCCCCTACCCGTGGGGTCATGCGGGTGGCTCCTCGTACGGCGTCCTGCCGGTCGGCGCGCACGAAGGCGTCGGCTCGGGCATCTACCGCCGCTCGCTGGTCGACGGCACCTACGGCCCGTCGTTCATCGCGCACGAGAACGCCCACATGTGGTTCGGTAACTCCGTCACCGCGCGGCAGTGGAAGGACGTCGTGCTGATCCACGAAGGCCTCGCGGTGCTGCTGGAGAACGACTACGACCTGAAGTACGGCGGTCTGCGCTCGTAGTACACCGCATCTCCGTCGACGCTCGCCGCGACCGCCGGCCCGCACAACATCACGAGCATGACCTACTACAACTCGGCGTACGGCGTGATGCGTGAACTACGCCGCGAGATGGACGGCAGCTACCTGCAGTGGCAGGCGCCGCGGCACACCGCCTTCCTGCGGGCGCTCGCCGCCGAGAAGGCGTACCAGAACATCACCCGGTACGACTTCCGCACGATCGCCGAGCGGGTGGCCGGACGCAGCCTCGCGACCTTCTGGAACAAGTACAAGATCGTCTGATCGCGGGATCAGTCGGACCCAGGCGTCTCGAGTTCGCGCAGAGCGCGGTCCCGTAGCCCGGCGGAGCGGACCTCCCGCGCGGCGATCGGGCGCGAATCCACGTCGCGGGCCACGGCCCAGGAGGATCCGTGGTGTGCGGCCGCGAGCGCGGTAACCGTGGAGGTCGGCTTCACGAACACCCCCCTCACCCGTCGCGAACCTACTGATGGAGCGTGACCCTACTGGCTGTACTCAGTGGGCTCGCGGACAAACAGTAGGTTGACGGACTCGTGAGCGCGGGAGCTACAGAGCGAAGCCGAAGAGCGGGCTGTCGGGCGGGAGGTGTTCGATGCGCAGCGGCGAGGCTTCCATCCGCTTCAGCAGCGGCTCGTAGTCGTCGGCCGAACCGAGCTCGATGCCGACCAGCGCCGGGCCGAATTCTCGGTTGTTGCGCTTGACGTATTCGAAGAGTGCGATGTCGTCGTCTGGGCCGAGCACGTCGTGCAGGAAGCGGCGCAGCGCGCCGGGCTCCTGGGAGAACTCCACCATGAAGTAGTGCTTGCGCCCTTCGTGGACGAGGGCGCGCTCGACGACGTCGGCGTAGCGGGAGACGTCGTTGTTGCCACCGGAGATGATGACCACGACGGTGTCGCCGCGCTCCACCTCGATCTGGCCGAGAGCGGCAGGCGCCAGCGCCCCGGACGGCTCGGCGATGATGCCCTCGGACTGGTAGAGCTCGAGCATCTCGACGCAGATCGCACCCTCGTCGACCAGCACGATCTCCGGAGCGGCGTCCTTGATGATCGGGAAAGGCACATCGCCCACCCGGCGCACGGCGGTGCCGTCGGCGAAGCGGTCGAGTTCGTCCAACGTGACGGGGGTTCCGGCGTCCAATGCGGCCTTCAGGCTCGCCGCGCCGGTCGGCTCCACCGCGACCACACGGACGCGCGAATCTCCCAGAGCGGCAATGGTTCCGGCGAGCAACCCGCCTCCACCGACCGGCACAAGGACGACGTCCGGCACGTCTTTGAGTTCGTCGATCACTTCGGCCATCACCGTGCCCTGACCCGCGACCACGCGCGGGTCGTCGAAGGCCGGGACGAGGGTTGCTCCGGTACGCGCGGCGTCAGCTTTCGCGGCTGCGGCGGCGTCGTCATACGACTCACCGCCCACGACGAGTTCGACATATCCCTTGCCGAAGGCCGCCACCCGGTCGCGCTTCTGGCGCGGGGTATTGGTGGGCAGGTAGATGCGCGCCTTGACCTGCAGATCGGCGCATGCCAGAGCCACACCCTGGGCGTGGTTGCCGGCGCTCGCTGCAACCACACCGGCCCAGCGCTGCTCGGGGGTGAGCTGGCTGATGATGTTGAGCGCGCCGCGGATCTTGTACGACCGCACCGGCTGCTGGTCTTCACGCTTCAGCAGGACGGTGGCGCCGAGAGCGGTCGACCAGCGCTCGCAGTACTGCAGCGGGGTGCGCACCACCACTTCGTCGATCCGCTCGGCGGCGGCCGCCACATCGGCTCTGGTCACGGACATGGGCGTCAGATTACGCCGGACGTCCACACCAACTGACCGGTCGTCCGCGGGCCGGTCGCTGCCCACGGGCCGGGCGTCCGATCAGTTGGTGAGGGCGACATCGCGGGCGGCGACCAGCGCCATCAGCACGAAACCCTGCCAGGTCTGCGGCGAGAACGCCGATGCCCAGGACTTGGTCGAAACACTCGTTCACAAGAGCATTCGACCGCTTCCAGCTATGCATCCCCCGCTACACGACACTTTGGCCCCTCGACTTCGAGGTTCGACCAAAGAGGTCACGAGGAACTCTCAGCGCCTACATCGGTGAGCCATCGCCCCGGGTCGGCGGAACCGTCGCTTTGAACGGCGGTCAGTCGCGCACGACGCGGCGCCGCGAGCGTGGCTGGCAGGTGCGACACCAGAAGAGGTTGCGGGCGGCAAGCTCCTGCATCGCCACCGGGTTGCCGCACACGAGGCAGGGCAGCCCCGACCGGCGGTATACGTACACCTCGCCGCCGTGCTTGTCGACGCGCGGCGGACGTCCCATCGCCTCAGGCGTGTGCTCGGGGTAGACGGTGTCGATGCGGCCGTCGCGCACGCCGAGTGGCATGAGCTGGACGAAGTCGTTCCAGATCGCCTCGAACTCGGCCCGCCGTAGGAACTTGCCTGCCATGAACGGATCGATGTGGTGGCGGTAGAGCGCCTCGGCACGGTAGATGTTGCCGACGCCGGCGAAGATCTTCTGGTCCATGCACAGCACCGCGATCGGTGACCCGCTGCGGTGAATGCGGGCCCAGGCCTTCTCGGGATCAGCGTCGATCCGCAGCGGGTCAGGCCCGAGCGCCGAGGTGATCTTCTCGACCTCGGTGGGGTTGCGCAGCTGGCAGACATTCGGGCCGCGCAGGTCCATCGTGAACGGCGGCTCGTCGATCGACAGGCGCCACCGGATCGCGCCAGTCTCGGGCGGGTCGTACTCATCGGCGAAGAAGAACTTCCCGAGCAGCCCGAGGTGGATATTCACCCGGTCGGGGACGTCCTCGAAGCCGACGAACATGTGCTTGCCGAACGCCTCGGCGCGCTCGAAGACGCGTCCGTCCATCTCGGCGGCACCTTCGAAGCGTCCCTGCGGGGAGGTCGATCGCACCGGCATCCCCAGGAAATGCTCGTTGAGGATTCCGGCGATGCGGTGAGTGACATGACCTTCGGGCACGTTCGCCAACCTATCCCGCGTGCCCAACCGCGCTACGCGGTAACCCGCGCACAACCCGCGGATGCCGCGAGCAGAGTTCGCGGATCAAGCGACTCGCGAGCAGTGCTCGCTTCGTCCGCGGGTTGTGTTCGCGGTTCTGACGATCTCAGTGAGTGCGACCGACGATCCGCGCGATGCAGAGCCCGAACAGCATCAGCATCGAGAGGACGCCGGCGCCGACCCAGCAACGGATCGAATCGTCAGTGCTCCTCGGACCGTCCGTCACGACCGGCGGACCGGTGGTGACCGCGTGGAGGTCGTCGAGGTGCTGGCCGGCGGGGTGCTGGTGCTCGAACTCGACGTCGTGCTGGACGTCGAGGTTGTCGACGTGGCCACCGGCGGGGTGGACGTCGTGACCGGAGGAGTAGTCGAGGTCGTCGCCGAAGGAGTGGACGTCGGCGTCACCGGCGTCCTGCCCGAAGCGCTGCCTCCGAAGGAGTAGCGACGGACAGTGGCGGTGTTCTCGAAGGTGGTGCCCGCGACTGTCACGGCCGCCTTGTCGGTCCACGGGCCGGGCCCGGTGAAGGCCATGTTCAGCACCACTTGGAAGAACTGATCCGGGACGGTGGACGTCCGGTTGGCGTCTGCCAGTCCAAACGCAACTTCGCGCCCCCAGCGGTGCTTGGGCGTCGTCCGACTCGCCTTGCGCCGGACGTCCAGCCGATCGAGTTGGGTGTGTACCCGTGAGTTGGGTGTCGCAGCGGGAGGTAGGGCTCCCGCTCCGACACCCAACTCGCGCCCTAACACCCACCTGAGGGTGCGCGGGATGTCGCTTCGCATTCGACTTGGCCGACTCCCAGGCCATCCGCCATGCCTTCGTGCGAGAACAAGAGGACCTCGGCTTGCCCGGCATTCACGCAGACTCCACCGATGAGGAGATTCTTTCCTATACGAGCCAACAGTCCGCCAAGTCCCACAGCTTTCCTGCTTACCCACCGAAATATTGGGTTGTGTTCATTCGGGAAGGCGGGGATCGGGCATTCCGGCACTGCTGAGAATCGCGTCGAGTGTCAGGGTCATTGTCTTCATTTCCTTCGTTGATCAAGACCGTGTTAGGTCTTCAACCGAGATGCCAGCCGCCTTCCCAGCCTAGGGCGCGCGTCCCGTGAGATCAGCAGCCGCAATTTCCCGGGCAACAGGCGACGAAATTCAGCTTCACCCGCTCGTTACTCCAAGTCGACGGGCTCAACGTTCGCAACGCTGCCAGTCGTCCAACGAAACATGCGATCCGGTTTGGTCCAGCACTTCGTCAGCCTTCACATCCGCCGGTACGAACGCGGTCGTGGTAGACGCTGCACCCTCCCACACTGCGATGTACGACTTCGTCGCGTCGAGCTCTGCCATAGGAACGTCTTCGCGAAATCCTCTCGGCACCAGGCCGTGCTCGACTTGGCTCACTCGCGCGGATGTTTCAGCTGCCGAAACCCTCCACAGCACCCGCCCACCCGGAGTGTTCTTGAGGTTCTCCCGTATTTCGAAGGTGGTGAACTCCCAAGTCATGTCGCACTGGCTCACGGCAAATACCAACCTGTCGCCGTTGCGGTAGACGCCCGATTCGATCGGCACCCCACATCCGGACAGCGCACACAGAAGTGCGGCCACCAGCAGCCGCTGAGCGTTCATCGTGCACACCTTTGCTCTGAGCCGACTGCTGGGCCTCCGCCTCGACCACCCAGGTCAGCGCGGAGGATCGACTGGCCGCCGGGTGCGGCACAAGCTAACCGATCCGTTCTCCTCCAAGTAATACACCGTCACGATGCACCAGACGTCGTGCTCCACTCATTCCGAAAATTCAAACTGAAGCGGTGACGTTTCCGGGTGCGCCGGTCAGCAAATAGATCACACGACAGCCAAGATCTGGCAGGGTTCAAGTCATGAAATCCATGCTGCCCAGCCAGGTTCACACGGCCAAGTGCTCGCTCGGCCGAGGCTGGAGTTCGCGGGATTCGATCGCGACAACGTCGGGGAGGGCCTGCTCGTGACTGCATTCGAACCTCACACCATGCGCATCATCTCCCCGTCCGGCGCGGCGTGGGCGATCGTCGAAGTGCCCTCGCTCGACGCGGCGTAGGGCACGTTCGACGTCGACATCGAACTCGTCGCGCCCGACCGAGTGGTCCGCTACCTGGCGCGGCCGATCGGTGGCACGGCGCTGGCCGAACTCAGGGATCATCTCCTCGCACTCGCGCAGCAACCTCTCCCCGACCAGCTGGCCGCATGACAGGCTACGGAATGCGGTCTGCTCGTCGATGTGGTCTTCCCCGACGAGTTCGTCCTGACCGTGATGGTGCAAGTGGAGCAGGAGCTGGACGAGCCTGAAATGGACGGGATCGCTTTCGATGTCCCGCGCGCGTCCTTACTACTTGCCGGTCTGTCTCGCAGCGGGCGTGCATCCAACGGGTTCGAGTGCTCCATTGCCGGAAACGTGAAGACGGCCGACACGATGTCGGCCGTCTTCACAGTTTGTGGAGGTAAGGGGACTCGAACCCCTAACCCCCTGCTTGCAAAGCAGGTGCGCTACCAATTGCGCCATACCCCCAGGTCGGGCCACTTGCGAGGAGTGACCCGAACGACATCAGCTGGACGTGCCGCTGACGTCGAAGCTCTTCTCGCCGGGCTTGTCGGACGCCTTGGACCACATGTCCTTGCCGACCTGACCCTGCTTGTACTTCTGGCTCGCGAACGCAGCTGCGCCAGCAGCGGCGATGACCATCAGTGCCTTCTTCATGTGTCACTCCTTGAGTGGTTTTCGAACAGTGGTGGGCCTAACAGGACTTGAACCTGTGACCTCTTCCTTATCAGGGAAGCGCTCTAACCGACTGAGCTATAGGCCCGTCCGCCGTTCGGCGTGTTGCCTGTTAGGGCAACGCCGGACGAGGTTACCCCATGCGAGCACGGGGCACCAAAACGGTGCCTAGTCGTCCGTCAGCGTGAGCTGCAGTCCACCGACCAGGGAGGCACAGATGTTGTACAAGAACGCCATCAGGGTGGCGATCGCAGTCATCAGGATGACGTCGATCACTGCGATCAATACTGACAGAGACAGCACCCGTCCGAAGCCGATGTAGTCCATCAGATTGAAGCTCGAACCCTCACGGTCAAGGGTGCGCAGCAGCTCGTTGAGGTTGTCGAAGACGCCCATGCCGGCCAGCACAGTCCAGAGGACGCCGACCATCACCACGGTCGCGATACCGATCGCGACCGACAGCAGGAACGACACCTTGAACACCGAGAACGGGTCGACCCGCGACACGGTGAGCCGCACACGGCGAGGGGTGGCCCGCCCGGGACGCTGCGCCGGCCGGGTCGCCGGACGCTGGCCAGCGGCACCCGCCGGACGACGAGTCGCGTTACGGCTCTGCGCGCCCGGCAACTTGGCCGAGGAGTCCGCCGACTGGGTGGTCCTGCCACCGGTGGGGGTGCTCACTCATCGCCTCCAGGTTCCTCGGCGCCCGGTGTTTCCGTGGCGCCGTTCGTGCTCTCGACAGCGTCGGTCACTGCGGTTGCGCCGTCCGCGTCGGACGACTCGCTCGAACCTACAACCTCCTCCACCACATCGTCACTCTCGGCATTGCGTGCCACGGCAACGATCGCATCACCCTTGTCAGGCGTCGCGAACTGGACGCCCTGGGTCGAGCGTCCGGTGCGGCGCACCTCGTCGACCCGGGAGCGGACGATCTTGCCCTTCTCCATGACGACGAGCACCTCGTCGCCGTCGTCGACGGTGAGCGCGCCGACCAGTTCGCCGCCCCGCTCGGAGATGTTGGCCACCTTCACGCCCAATGTGGCGCGGCCCTTGACCGGGTATTCCGAGGCGGCCGTGCGCTTGGCGAGGCCATTGACGAACACCACGAACAGGTCGGGGTCACTGCCCTGCTCGACGACCGAGATCGACAACAGGTGGTCGTTGTCGCGGAACTTCATGCCGGTGACGCCGGAGGTCGAACGACCCATCGGACGCAGGGCGTCGTCGGTGGCGTGGAAGCGCACCGACTGGCCCTTGCGCGAGACCAGCAGGATGTCGTCGTCCGCACTGCACAGGCCGGCGCCGACAAGCTCGTCGCCGTCGCGCAGGTTGACCGCGATGAGGCCACCCGAACGCGGGGAGTCGTACTCGGTCAGGCGGGTCTTCTTGACCAGACCGTTGCGGGTGGCGAGCACCAGGTAAGGCGCCGCGTCGTAATCGGTCAACGCCATCACGCCGGCGATCTGCTCACCCGGCTGGAAAGCCAGCAGGTTGGCAACGTGCTGACCCTTGGCGTCCCGGCTGCCCTCGGGCAGTTCATACGTCTTGGCGCGGTAGACGCGGCCCTTGTTGGTGAAGAAGAGCAGCCAGTTGTGCGTGCTGGTGATGAAGAAGCTCTCCACCACGTCGTCGCCGCGCAGGGTCGCGCCGCGCACGCCCTTGCCGCCTCGACGCTGCGCGCGGTACTCGCTGACCTTCGTCCGCTTGGCGTAACCGCCGCGGGTGATGGTGACCACGACGTCCTCGGCCGGGATGAGGTCTTCCATCGACATGTCGCCGTCGAAAGGCACGATCTGGCTGCGGCGCTCGTCGCCGTACTTGTTGACGATCTCGGCCAGCTCGTCCTTGACGATCTGCCGCTGCCGCTCCGGCTTGACGAGGATGTCGTTGTAGTCGTCGATCTGACGCTGCAACTCATCGTGCTCGTCCTGGATCTTCTGCCGCTCCAGGGCCGCCAGGCGCCGCAGCTGCATCTCCAGGATCGCGTTGGCCTGGATCTCGTCGACGTCGAGCAGGCTCATCAACCCGGTGCGGGCTTCTTCGACGGTGGGGCTGCGACGGATCAATGCGATGACCTCGTCGAGCATGTCGAGCGCCTTGAGGTAACCACGCAGGATGTGGATACGCTCCTCTGCCCGGGCCAGGCGCCAACGGGTGCGCCGCACGATGACGTCGATCTGGTGGTCGACCCAGTGGCGGATGAAGGCGGAGATCGGCAGGGTGCGCGGGACGCCGTCGACCAGGGCCAACATGTTGGCGCTGAAGTTCTGTTGCAGCTGGGTGTGCTTGTAGAGGTTGTTCAGCACCACCTTCGCCACGGCGTCGCGCTTGAGGACGACGACCAGGCGTTGACCGGTGCGGCCGGAGGTCTCGTCGCGCAGGTCGGCGATGCCGGCGATCTTGCCCTCCTTGACCAGCAGGGCGATCTTCTCGGCGAGGCTGTCGGGGTTGACCTGGTAGGGCAGCTCGGTGATCACCAGGCACTGACGACCCTGGATCTCCTCGACATTCACCACCGCGCGCATCGTGATCGAACCGCGGCCGGTGCGGTAGGCGTCCTCGATGCCCTTCTTGCCCAGGATCAACGCACCGGTCGGGAAATCGGGCCCGGGGATGATCTCGAGCAGCCGCTCCAGCAGCTCCTCGCGGCTGGCCTCGGGATTGTCGAGCAACCAGGTGGCACCCGCGGCAACCTCGCCGAGGTTGTGCGGCGGGATCTGCGTGGCCATGCCGACCGCGATACCGGCCGAACCGTTGACCAACAGGTTGGGGAAACGCGCCGGCAGCACCGTCGGCTGCATCGTCTTGCCGTCGTAGTTCGGCTCGAAATCGACGGTGTTCTGGTCGATGTCACGCACCAGCTCCATCGCCAGCGGCGCCATCTTGCACTCGGTGTATCGCGGCGCCGCAGCACCGTCATTACCCGGCGAACCGAAGTTGCCCTGCCCGTCGATCAGCGGGTAACGCAGCGACCACGGCTGCACCAGACGCACCATCGCGTCATAGATCGCTGAGTCACCGTGCGGGTGGTACTGACCCATCACGTCACCCACGACGCGCGAGCACTTGTTGTACCCGCGGTCAGGACGGTAACCGCCGTCGTACATCGCGTAGATGATGCGGCGGTGCACCGGCTTCAAACCATCGCGGACGTCCGGCAGCGCGCGGCTGACGATCACGCTCATGGCGTACTCGATGTAGCTGCGCTGCATCTCGGTGTTGAGGTCGACCGGGTCGACCCGATCGCTCGCGGGGGGCGTTACGTCAGTCATCAGTTTCCTTGTCGATCAAGGCGTTTCGGCAAACGTGGTTCGTGTCTGGGGCGACGGTTGGACGATGTCGGCAGGCTGGCCGGGTGGCCGGCCCCTCGCAAGCTCGGCGCCAACCTCCGCTGGTTCATCTCAAATGTCCAGGAAGCGGACGTCCTTGGCATTGCGCTGGATGAACGACCGGCGGCTCTCGACGTCCTCGCCCATCAGGATCGAGAAGATCTCATCGGCCGCGGCGGCGTCGTCGAGCGTCACTTGGAGCAGGGTGCGGTGGTCGGGGTCCATCGTGGTCTCCCACAGCTCCTGGTAGTTCATCTCGCCCAGACCCTTGTAACGCTGCACGCCGTTGTCCTTGGGCAGACGCCAGCCCTGCGACTGACCCTCACGCAGCGCGGCGTCGCGCTCCTTGTCGGAGAACACGAACTCGTGGTCGTGGTTGCTCCACTTGATGCGGTAGAGCGGCGGCTGTGCGAGATACACGTAGCCGGCCTCGATCAGCGGACGCATGAACCGGAAGAGCAGCGTGAGCAGCAGCGTCCGGATGTGCATGCCGTCGACATCGGCATCGGCCATCAACACGATCTTGTGATAGCGCGCCTTGCTGATGTCGAAGTCTTCGCCGATGCCGGTGCCGAAGCCGGAGATCAGCGCCTGCACCTCGTTGTTGGCCAGCACCTTGTCGATTCGGGCCTTCTCGACGTTGAGGATCTTTCCGCGGATCGGCAGGATCGCCTGGTTGTAGGGGTTACGCCCCTGGACGGCCGAACCGCCGGCGGAGTCTCCCTCGACGATGTAGACCTCGGAGATCGTGGGGTCGTTGCTCTGGCAGTCCTTGAGCTTGCCCGGCAGATTGCCTGATTCGAGCAGGCCCTTACGACGGGTCGCCTCGCGCGCCTTGCGAGCAGCCATGCGAGCAGCGGAGGCCTGGATCGCCTTGCGGACGATGTTCTTGCCGTCATTCGGGTGCGCCTGCAACCAGTGGCCGAACTCGTCGCGCACGGCCGCCTGGACGAAGCCCTTCACCTCGGAGTTGCCGAGCTTGGTCTTGGTCTGGCCCTCGAACTGCGGCTCGCCCAGCTTCACCGAGATGACCGCCGTGAGGCCTTCGCGGATGTCGTCGCCGGTGAGGTTGTCGTCCTTCTCCTTGAGCAGCTTCTGCTCACGGGCGAAGTCGTTGACCAGCTTGGTCATCGCCGCACGGAAACCCTCTTCGTGGGTGCCGCCCTCGTGGGTGTTCACGGCGTTGGCGTAGGTGTGCACCGACTCGCTGAACGAGGTGGTCCACTGCATCGCGATCTCGACCGAGAGCATGCGCGAGGTGTCTTCGGTCTCGAACGCGATGATCTCGTCGTTGACCGGCTCGTTGCGCTTGGAGGAGTTGAGGTGCTTGACGTAGTCGAGCAGACCGTTGTCGTAGCGGTAGGTGACGGTGCGCTTCTTGTCCTTGCTGGCGTCCGCGCTGTCGGGCGCATCGGAGGCGTCCTCGCCGATCTCCTTCAGATCGTCCAGACCCTCGTCGTCGCTGTCTTCATGGGCGCGCCGCTCATCGGTCAGCGAGATCGTCAGGCCCTTGTTGAGGAAGGCCGTCTGCTGAAACCGCGAGCGCAACGTCTCGAAGTCGTAGGTGGTGGTGTCGAAGATGTCTTCGCTGGCCCAGAAGGTGATCGTGGTGCCGGTCGGCTCGTCGGCCTCCATGGCGCGGACGTCGGTGAGGGGTCCTTGGGGCTCACCGAGCCGGAAGGACATCTCATACACACGGCCGTTCTGCCGCACCTGCGCATCAAGGCGGGTGGAGAGCGCGTTGACCACCGAGGAACCGACGCCGTGCAGACCACCGGACACCTTGTACCCGCCGCCGCCGAACTTTCCGCCCGCGTGCAACTGGGTGAGCACGAGCTCGACGGTGCTGATGCCGTACTGCTCGTTCATGCCGGTGGGGATGCCGCGTCCGTGGTCGGTCACCTCGACGCCACCGTCGGCGCGCAGGGTGACCAGCACGCGGTCGTTGTGACCGGCCAGCGCCTCATCGACGGCGTTGTCGACGATCTCCCAGACCAGGTGGTGCAGACCACGTTCACCGGTCGAACCGATGTACATACCCGGACGTTTGCGGACGGCCTCCAGACCCTCCAGCACCTGGATCGCGGAGGCGTCGTAGACGACCTCTCCGTCGATGATCACCGGCTCGGTGACCTCGTGCTGATCGCCGTTGTCCTGCTGCGAACTGTCGGTCACAGTGCTCCTCGAATCGACCTGACGCAAACCTTGGAAAGTCTACCCCGCGGGTGCGACGATCCGCGCCTCAGACGCGCTCAACGGTGGATAGGAGCCACGAACAGGGGCGGCTCTGACTCCCCACACGTCGCCCGGGGTGTCAGAGCCGCTGTGAACGGTTAAAACGGATCAGCCATTCAGGCGAGTTGGGTGTGTACCCGTGGGCCCGGTGCCCAGCGGGAGCTCTACCTCCCGCTCTCACACCCAACTCGCGATTCGGCACCCGACTGCCGCTCAGTTGCTGGGCAGGATGTACATGTAACCGGTGCCGCTGTTACCCGGCCAGGTGCAGGTGATGTACTGCCCGCTCGGCCGGTTGCAGGTGATCGGGTAGGCCGTCTTGGTGGTCGGGCTGGTCACACTGAACCGGCGGTCCATCGTGTTGTCCGGCATGTTCTGCGCCTGCGCCAGGATGCGGTCGGCGAAGCCGCAGGTCACCGCGTTGGACGTCGTGTAGACCGAGGAGCAGTTCTCACCCTGGTCGGCCGGCAACGAGGCGAAGCTGAGGCTGGTGGACGAGCTCGACGAACTGGACGTCGAACTCGACGAACTGGACGTCGAACTCGACGAACTGGACGTCGAACTCGAGGAGCTGGACGGTGCATTGCTGCTGGAGTCAGCGGGCGCGGTCTGGGTCGGCAACTGGGTTTGCTGCGCGGCGTCGTTCGGCGCATCACCCTTGGTGAGGAACACGAAACCGACCACGGCGAGGACGAGCAAGGACGCGCCCAGCACCAGTAGTGGCAGCAGCGCGGAGTTCTTGCGGTGCGGTTCCTGCGGCGGCTCGACATGACCTGAGCCTTGCGAGGGCTGCTGGTAGTACTGAGCCCCGGGCATCGGAGCGGCCATGGTGTCGTGGTCGTGGACGCGCGCACCCGGCACGCCGGGATCGGTGACGTCGTCCATCCGGTCGTTGCCGGAGGGCCGGAAGAAGGAGTCGAAACTGTCGTTCCGGTCGAACTCCCTGTTCGGATGATTCACCGGTCTGTCCTGCCTCTCGTTCGCTTTCCTGGCTGGCGCCGAAGACCCTCCCGGGCCACCTACACCACCGACCACCGTCCAACATCGGTGCCGACCTTGCAAACCCTGTGATCGATTTTATGGCGGCGAAGGACGTCCGGTCAGCCGGAATCCACCTGCGCAAGAGCCTGAACTTCCGCCACTTGCGCACGGTCCGGCCAGCAGGTAGCGACCGGATGGCATCGGTCGGTTCAGCCGTAGGTGTCGCGCGGTCCACGGCCGCCGTGCACCTTGCGCAGACCCCTGTTCCAGGACGGTGCGCTCGGCCCGAGGATGCGCAGTTCGGTGACGATGTCAGCGCCGATCTCTGCCTCGATCTGGGCCAGGATCGTGGAGGTCATGTAGCTCAGCTGGGTGCGCCATGCGGTGGAATCGGCGCGGACGGTGAGCACGCCGTCCTCGAATCCTGTTGCGTGCGTGTGGGATGCGACATCTGGTCCAACGATCTGCGGCCACTTCGCGAGCACCGAGCCGGCTGCGACGTCGACCCGCCACCCGCGCTCGACCAGTAGGCGCTCCATCTGGTCGGCCAGGCCCACGGGGTCGCGACCGCCGTCATCGCGCGGAATGTCGTACTTTCTCCGGACGCGTGGCTGCTGACCCGGTCGCAACCCCTTGCCGCGCGCCGCCAGACGGGCGCGCGAGAGTGCCTCACGCGCGGCGTCCAACGGATCGAGCTCGGGCTCTGTGTCGCCCTTCTCGCCCGGCGTCGGCTGATCGGTCACCGCATCAGCGTACGGGCGCTGTTCCAGGTCGCCCTGCCCAGAAGACCGTGACCGTGCGAGTTTCGTTGGAAGACAACGACTTTCGACAAGGCCACGGTCGGGAGACCCGCTCAGCGGCCTTGTTCACGCTTGGGTTTCCCCGGTTCAACACCACCCCCGTCGCTGTCCACTTCATGTCACGCGCGCGGCCGCATCTGCACATCGATGCCAGGAAATGGCCTGTTCTGCGGCTTGTTTCGCGACGAGTGTTGAGGACATCCGGAGAACACCACCGGACAACAGAACTCGAAGAAGCCAGCAATCCGAGCAGGACCCAGTCCAGAGGAGAACGACATGAAGAACCTTCGCCGCATCGCAGCCGGGACCGTCCTGGGTGCAGCCGGATATCCACCGGGTGTGGAAGCCGCACTCGGGATCATCGCCGCCAAGATTGCCCGATCACAAGGAGTGCTCCGATGAATCTCTCCGCTGCTGCGGTCGCCACTTTGTTGTTGACCAATCCTTCCGACGGACGCCGTCAGGACGTCCAGCGCATCGGACCCATCGTGCGAGCCTTCGGCCTCGATGAACTGGTGCGCGAAGGCGCCGTCGAACCATACGGCGAGGAGGTAGTGGTGAACGGTCCTGTCCCGCCTCCCGCCACGTGGTTCGCCGCCACGCTCGGCGACCGGCCGTCCTGGCGTGCCGCCGTCGGCAAGAAGGGACGCGAGACCCTCGACGCGGCGCTGGAGGAACTGGTGGCCGCGGGTGCCATCGTGCACTCAAAAGGCGGCTTCCTGCGACCCTCGCACACTTCACTCACCCCGCAGGGGCGGGCTGAGCGGGATGCCATCCTGCAGCGCTGGCAGTCCGGACCAGCCGATGACGGCGCAGCAAATCAACAGCAACTGCTCGCGGAGGCGAAGATGCTCGACCGGGTGACGGATGGACGGATTGGTGTCGCTGCGAAGTCGCGGCTCGCCGAACCCGTGCGAGAAGCGTTGAAGCGAGCGGTGCTCGACCGGCGGATCGCGATGATGGGCGGGTGACTCCAACAGGTGATCGAGCCGATCAGACCAGACCACGTTCACGCGCAACGAGGGCTGCCTGCGGACGTGTCTCCGCACCGAGCGTGCGCAACACGTCGGCTACGTGGCGACGGTAGGTCCGCACCGAGACACCCACCAAGCGGGCACCGAGGTCGTCCTTACGCACCGAACACATGCTTTCGAGAACCTGGAGTTCGGTGGGGGTCAGCACCGGGGTGCCGGTCGTCACGGTGGCTTCGTCGATCGGGGTGGCCGCCGCCCACACCTGATCGAACAGGGCGATCAGGTTGGTGACCAGGGCCGGGTCGTGCAACAGCAGCGCGCCACGACTGGTGTCGGTGGGCACGGCAGGCACGAGCGCGGTGGTGCGGTCGTACACCAGGACGCGTTCCTGGGTGTTGTCGACCGTGCGCACTTCGGCACCTCGTTCGGCGAGATCGCGCAGGTAGCGGGCGGTGGACGGATCATCCAGGGCCGAGGTGAGCACGATGCTGCGCAACTTCACCCCACGTCGCAAGCACCGCAGATCGAGCGGGCGGGCGTGCTCGATGTTCGCCGGAGACAGCTTCTGGTACGGCTCGATCGACAGGATCTCGTCGCGCGCGAAGAAGGCGAGATCTTCCAGGCGGTTGCGGATGTCAACCACTTCGGTGAGGCGTTCGATCGAGGGGGCCGGTTCGGGTGCGTCACCGGTCAACTTCTGTAGATCCTCCACCAGGTGTCGGGTGCGACCGAGTTGCCGGATCTGGTCCTGCAGCCAGCGCAGCCGTGCGTCGGTCAACCGATCGACGGCCGTTTGCGGATCGGCTGGTGTGGGAGTGTCTGAGTCGTCGAGCACACCGTGCCCCACCAGGCCCGCGCGAGCGCGCTCGACCTCGTCCTCGCTCACCTGCAACAGCAGATGCACTTCGTCCAACTGGCCACCAGGGTGCCTCAGACAGTGGCGGTAGAGGCCGTCCTCCACCGCCGTGAGTCCCAAGTCCTGCAGTCCTGCCATATGTGTATCCCCGAAGGCCCCCAGCTTTCCTGGGTACTCTATTCGGCGTCTCGGACGACGCCAGTGCCGGATGGGTTGCGTTCACATCCTGAAACGATCATTCAACATCTGCCACGGCGTCGCCTGCGCGCCTGTGTCCTCGCCTGCTTGGACCGCCTCTTTGCTCACCGGCAAAACCATGCGCCTCGCCATTTCGAAAGTGATTGCTGCTCAGGCGACTCCAGTACGTCATCAGCAGCAGCCGCTGTCAGCAGCACCCGCTCGGCATCACCGCCATTTTGTCAACCAAATGTTGACATACGCGACCGCACGACGCAGAGTGGAGACATGAATCGACAGCCGAAGAACCTCGCCATCGGCGGCGTGCTCGCTGTGGTCACCGCGGTCGCCATGTACTTCACCAGCGGCAAGGAGGGCGACGTGTGGTGGGCCTACCCGATCATGGGTGCGCTGCTGGCGTTCATACTCTGGGTGATGCTCTCCGCCGGCACCTGGCTGAGGAAGACCGAGCGCGGAGTCGTCGATCCCAAGGCCTACGCCACTGCCGGCGTCATCGCCGTCGTCATCGGGGCATTCATGGGCCTGCTGACCAAAGAGAACACCTTCTGGTCGGTCGGATTCATCATCGCCGGTGCGATCATTCCTGCCATGAAAGGTGCTCAGGCCTACAAAGCTGCCGGACGGGATGCATGACCGATCCGCTCCACCACGTGCTGGTGGCCGACCAGCGACTGGAACACGCGCGGATCGCACTCGATGAAGCCGTCGCCGAGGCGCGCCGGGAAGGTGCGTCATGGCAAGCCATCGGAGACGTGCTGGGCATGTCTCGGCAGGCGGTGTTCAAGCGATTCGGCAAGCCGTCGGAAGTCGACGGCGACCAGCCGCCTCCGGCGCGCCCACTGACATCACTGCGGACCCTCACCGAGGACGTCTTCCGACATCTGGCCGACGGTCACGCCGCGCGACTGCATGAGCGGATGACGCGGCACGCCGCCGCGGTGCTGCAGGTGGCCGATCTCGAGGCCACCTGGGCAGCGGCCGAGCGTTCCACCGGAGTGCTGCGAGGTTTCGAGGGCACGGAGATCCGCACCCCCGACCACACCCCGCTGACCACGGACGAGGCAACCGGGCAGGTCATCGGCGTCACCGCGCTGGTGTGCGAATCGGGCACCTGGCACGGCCGTGTGGCCTGGGATCCGTGGGACCGCATCGCCGGTCTGCTGATCGTGCCGGCCGACGTGCCCGGTCTACCGTTCTGACCCACGCGCCGAGCCCGAGCTCGTCAAGCACAGCGCAGTCCGACCCGAGCCGACCGGTCCAGCCGGGTCAGGTCTGGTCGCCAGCGGGGTGCTGGCCACCATCGCTGCCGATTCCGAGGGACGAGGCGGGTGCCACGACACCCTTGGTCACCTCGAAACGGTTGCCCTGCAAGGCTTCCGGCACGTCATCGGCAACGGCCGCAGTGATCAACACCTGCTCGGCATCGCCCACCATGTCTGCCAGGCGCCGGCGGCGACCGGCGTCCAACTCGGCGAAGACGTCGTCGAGCACCAGCACCGGATCGGTGCCCAGGTCGTGCCGCAACAACTGGAACGCCGCCAGGCGCATACCGAGCGCGAACGACCACGATTCGCCATGACTGGCATAACCCTTGGCGGGCAGATCGCCCAGCTGCAGCACCAGTTCGTCACGGTGCGGGCCGACGAGCGTGATGCCGCGGTCCATCTCCTGCCGGCGCACCTCGGCGAAGGTCTCATGCATGCCGGCGGTGATCTCCTCGACCGTCGGCACGTCACCGGAGGCGATCGACTCGGAAAGTTTCACGTGCAACGATCCGCGATAGGTGAGGGCGGCATCCCCTTGACCGGCGCTCACTTCATCGTAGGCCTGTGCGACGAAAGGCCGCAGGTCGTGCAGCAGGCGCAGCCGGGCATAGATGAGATTGGCGCCGACGGCAGCAAGATGCTCGTCCCAGACCGGCAGCGTCGCCTCCAGCGCGCCGCGGTCGTAACCCTGACGGGCTGACTTCAACAGGGCATTGCGCTGCTTGAGGATCTTGTCGTAATCGGCCCGCGCACCGGCCCATTTCGGTTGTCGCGCCACGAGCAGGTCGTCGAGGAACTGTCGCCTGGTGGCCGGATCACCCTTGACCAGGGCGAGATCCTCGGGTGCGAAGAACACCGTGCGGATCGTGCCGAGGATTTCGCGCGGACGCGTGGAGGCGGCGCGTCCCAACCGTGCTCGGTTGGCTCGTCCGGGGTTGATCTCGAGTTCGAGCTGTTGCTCATGGCCATCCCGCACAACCGCGGCTCGCACGTACGCCTTCTCGGCTCCGGCGCGCACCAGCGGTGCGTCATTGGCCACCCGGTGTGAGCCGAGTGTGGCCAGGTATCCGATCGCCTCGACGAGGTTGGTCTTGCCCTGACCGTTGAGCCCGACGAAGGTCGTGATGCCCGGTGAAAGCGCCACCTCAGCCTCGGGATACGACCTGAAGTCGATGAGGCTGAGGTGGCGTACGAACACGCGCGTCAGCGTAGCCGCGGACGGCTTCCGCGATCGGGCGCGGGCCGCGTGATCAGTTGGACGAGGACGGCGCGGTGGCCTTCACCGGGGTGACGGTCCACCAGGTGCCGCGGCGCTCCTCGTTCTTCTTCTTCATGTAGATGCCGGTCGGCGCATCCGTGGCGACCTCCGTGAGCGTGTCCTTGGTCTCGGTCACCAGCGGCGCGCACGCCTTGTACTCCAGCGCCTTCTGGTCCTTGGACGTGCGCGAGGTGAGCGAGTCGCAGCCGGCGTAGTCACCGAGGATCGTCCGCACGAAGCGCACCTTGATGTCCTTGTTCTTCGCGGTGCCGGTCCAGGAGCCCACCTCGCTGGCCATCTTCTGCGAAGCGTCCGGACGCTTGACGGTGTAGTGCACGTAGAAGATCGAGCCTGATTTGGCCGAGTCGGGCAGTTCCTTCTCCGGCACCGAGCCGGTGACGTCCTCGACCTTGTCGAGGGTGATCTCGTACTTCACGCCGTTCGACTTCGCCTCGATGGTCTGCGTGGCTCCGACACCCGGCTGTTCCTTCTTCTCATCCTCGCCACCGATCAAGCCACAGGACGTGGTCATACCGACGACCGCGAGCAGACCGACCGTGCGTGCAATGTTCTTCAATTCCGTGTCCTCCCCTGGGGTGTGGCACAGATGGTAAACAAACGTCTAAGAAGCGCGGCGTCCGGGTCGATACCCGGACGCCGCGTGTGTCAGTCGACGGAAGTGATCAGTTGTCCGAGGCACTGGCGCCAGGTGTCGCCTGACCCGAGGTGTCCTTCTTCTCCGCGGCCGGGCTGACCTCGGCCTGGCCCTCCTTGGCCTTGCGGTAGGGCTCCTGGCCGAACTTCATCACTTCGTGGCCGCCGAACTGGCCACGCAGCGCGGCGACGGCCTGCATCTGCGGGGAGTTCTCCTGGCGCGAGGTGAAGCGCGCGAACAACGCGGACGCCAGCACCGGCATCGGCACAGCGAGGTTGATCGCTTCTTCCAGCGTCCAGCGTCCTTCGCCGGAGTCGGTGGAGTACTCGCTGATGCCTTCGAGGTGCGGGGTCTCCTCCAGCGCCTTGACCATGAGGTCGAGCAGCCAGGAGCGGACCACGGTGCCGCGGCTCCAGGCGCGGAAGCAGCCTTCGACATCGGTGACGATGTCCTTGGCCTCGAGAAGTTCCCAGCCCTCGGCGTAGGCGTGCATCATGCCGTACTCGATGCCGTTGTGGACCATCTTCGCGTAGTGGCCCGCACCCACGGCGCCGGCGTGCACGAAGCCTTCTTCGCGCGGGCCCTCGGGGCGCAGCGCATCGAAGATCGGCATGAGGCGCTCGACGTTCTTGTCTTCGCCGCCGCACATCAGGCCGTAGCCGTTGTCCTTGCCCCAGATGCCACCGGAGACGCCGCAGTCGACGAACTCGATGCCCTTCTCCTTGAGCATCTCGGCGTGCGCCGCGTCGTCGGTGAACTTGGAGTTGCCACCGTCGACGACGAGGTCACCCTCGGAGAGCAACTCCGCGAGCTCATCGATGACCGACTGGGTGATCTTGCCGGCCGGCACCATTACCCACACTGTGCGGGGTGCGTCCAGCTTGCTCACCAGATCGGCGAGGTCCTTGGCGTCGCTGATCTCGGGGTTGGTGTCGTATCCGACGATGTCGTGGCCGGCTGCTTTGAGGCGGTCGCGCATGTTGCCGCCCATTTTGCCGAGACCGATCAGGCCCATCTGCATGACATTGGCTCCTTAGAAGTGGGTGAGTGCGGTCTTCAGCTGGCGAAACGCACGGGCATGAGGACGTAGCGGAAGCTCTCGTCGGCCTCGCCGTCCTGCTCGGCCTGACCCGACAGCACCGCCGGGCGGCTGGGCTGGGTGAAGGAGAGCCGGGCGAACGAGGTGCCGATGGCGCCGAGGCCGTCGAGCAGGAACTGCGGGTTGAAGGCGATGTCGATGTCGGGTCCGGTCAGGTCGGCCTCCACCGCTTCGCTGGCCTGGGCGTCATCGCCCTGACCGGCTTCGATCGTCACCTGGCCCTCGGTGAAGCGCAGGCGCACCGGGGTGTTGCGCTCGGCGACCAGCGACACACGCTTGACCGCCTCGGCGAGCTCGGCGGTGTTGATCACCGCGGTGGTGTCGACGCTGGTGGGGAAGATCGAGGTGACCTTGGGGTACTCGCCGTCGAGCAGGCGGGTGGTCGTCTGCCGCTGGCCGGCTTCGAAACCGACGAGGCCTTCACCGCCGGCCGCTGTGCCGAGCGCGAGGTTGACCGAACCCGAGGCGCCGAGCGCACGAGCGGTGTCGGCCAGGGTGCGGGCGGGGATCAGCGCGACGTGCGAAGCGTCAGTAGCGGAGGGGTTCCAGACGAATTCACGCATCGCGAGCCGGTAGCGGTCGGTGGCCAGCAGCGTGACCTTCTCGCCCTCGATCTCCATGCGGACGCCGGTGAGGATCGGCAACGTGTCGGACTTGTCGGCTGCGATCGCCACCTGGCTGACGGCGGTGGTGAAGACATCGCCGGCCACCGAACCGGACGCCTCCGGCGCGGTCGGCAGCGTCGGGTAGTCGGCCGTCGGCATCTGCGGGAGGGCGAAACGGCTGGTGCCGCACACGACCTCGACCTTGTGACCGTCGGCGGTGAGCGTCACCGGCTTGTTCTTGAGCGAGCGGGAGATGTCACCCAGCAGCTTGCCGGGCACCAGCACCGTGCCGGGCTCGTCGACGGACGCCGGGACGGTGACCTTGGCCGACACCTCGTAGTCGAAGGCGGAGAGCGTCAGGCCCTCGGGAGTGGCTTCCAGCAACACACCCGACAACACCGGCACGGGCGGACGCGGGGACAGTCCGCGCACAGCCCAGGTGACGGCTTCGGCCAGGACGTCGCGTTCGACCTGCAACTTCACGTGTGGTTTTCCTTCGATCGAGTTCGGCTCGGACGACCGGGGGTGTCGAAGCGATCATGTCAACACTCCACGCCGTACGTCGTGCGCAAATGGTAGTCACACCACCGCAGAGCGAGAGTATCCGAGCGACCGCCTTGAGGCACCCTCGGTCGAGGGGTGGATTCGCAGTGCCTGGCCTACCCCTGGATGCACAACCGATGCCCTGTGATCGGACACGTGGAGGATCTCTTCATCAATGGTTGATCGTCGTAGTAGCAGTTGTGAGTTCTGGGGATGACCGTTGTTTGCGCTGGTCACGGCCGGTTCGGGGATGTCCAGAAGGCTGTGGATGAAATGTCAGTTCGTCGGCTCGCCTGTGGATGACAGGAATTCGTTCACACTCCGACTGCCAATTCTGTGGACAACCATCAGCTTTATCCACAAAAACTGCCTCTTATCCACAGATTGGGTGTGCACAGTCGAATCTGCGCTCGCCGGGGAAGGTCGGAGGCGTCCACACGTGGATGATCCCCAGGTTGTGGACAAACAGACCTGCTATGGACCCTCGGACCTCGACCTGGCAGTCGCCGTTCAGCCGCGGTTTGCCTGGCAGGACGCAGGTCATCCCTGGATCAGTACACAACTGCCGAGTACCCCCAGGTGGGGAAAATGCTGTGGAAAGGTCGGCGAATCAGCTGCGACCGAGCTCGTTGGCGGCGCGTCGCACCCGCGAGGTGAGCTCGGTGATCTGGTCGAACAGCTGGGGCTTGCTGCCCATCAGTTCTCGGATCTTGCGGTCGGCGTGCAACACCGTGGTGTGGTCGCGTCCACCGAAGTGGCGTCCGATCTGGGGTAGCGACTCGTCGGTGAGCTCGCGACAGATGTACATCGCGATCTGGCGCGCGTTGACCAAGGCCCGCGACCGGGAGGAGCCACACAGGTCGTCGACCGTCACGTCGAAGTACTCGGCGGCGGTGTCCATCACCAACGGGATGGTGATCTGACCTGCGGAATTGCCCACCATGAGGTCTTTCAGCACCTGCGAGGCGCTCTCGACCGTCACCGGCTGCTTGGAGACGGAGGAATAGGCGGTCACCCGGATCAGCGCGCCCTCGAGCTCACGGATGTTCGTGGCGACCTTGTCGGCGATGAGGCTGAGCACGTCGTCCGGCAGTTGCATGCGCTCGGCGTCCGCCTTGCGCCGCAGGATGGCGATGCGCGTCTCGAGATCGGGCGGGGTGACGTCGGTGGTCAGGCCCCACTCGAAACGGGAGCGCAGACGATCCTCCAGGCCGTTGAGCTTCTTGGGCGGCTGGTCGCTGGACAACACGATCTGCTTCTGGCTGTTGTGCAGCGCATTGAAGGTGTGGAAGAACTCGTCCTGCGTGCCGTCTTTGCCCTGGAAGAACTGCACGTCGTCGATGAGCAGCACGTCGACGTTGTCGCGGTAGCGCTTCTGGAAGGCCTGCGGCGTCTCGTCGCGGATGGAGTTGATGAAGTCGTTGGTGAACTCCTCGGAGTTCACGTAGCGCACCCGCAACTGCGGGTAGTAACTGCGTACGTAGTTGCCGATGGCATGCAGCAGATGGGTCTTGCCCAGGCCGGATGAGCCGTAGACGAACAGCGGGTTGTAGGAGCGGGCCGGGGTTTCAGCCACCGCCTGTGCGGCCGCGCACGCGAACCGGTTGCCCTGCCCGACCACGAAGGTGTCGAAGGTGTAGCGCGGGTTGAGGCGGGCGTCGTCCAACTCGTTGACGGTCACGGTGCGAGCCGGCGGCGTCGCGACCTGGAGTTCGGTCTGCCCGAAGGTCTGATCGTCGACCTCGGCCTCGACCAGCGACGGACCCTCGTCGTCCTGGGTCTCGACGACCGCCAGTGAACTGTCGACCGTGACTGCCAAACGCACCGGGTGACCGAGTTCCTGGGCCATGGCGATGCAGACCGGTTCGTTCAGTGTGGTCTCGACGAAGGTCTTGGTGTGTTCGTAGGGAACGGCCAGCAGGGCGGTCTCGCCGATGATGCCGACCAGTCGAGCGATGCGCAGGTAGGCGCGGTCACGCGGTGGGATTCCCGAATCTTCCAGGCCCAGAAGAGTGGCGTGCCACACATGTGCGAGGTCGATCTGGGCATCACTCAAGGCGGGAACTCCCCTTCATTGCAGGCGACAGACTTCAAGCTCGTCCGCGTGTGGCGTTCCGGTGCCGTGCTGCGTCCGGACGATGACCGGCGAACATGGTACGACGGATATCCACAGGTATATGCACAGTCTGTGAGTAACCTGACACCTGAAGAGATGACGTTAACAACATCGCTCGCCGGACCGCAACCGACCCCCGAGATTTGTGTGCGCTCCTCGGCGTGTCGGATCGATAAATC